>NZ_FOQF01000037.1 GCF_900113655.1 Pseudobutyrivibrio sp. OR37
TATAGATCAGGATGCAGCAAATCTATTTTTTCAGCTCATAGCAAAACGCTACGAACGAAATAGCACAATAATAACAACCAATACTCCATTTTCAAAATGGGGTGAAATATTTGGCTCAGCAACACTGGCCAATGCTGTACTTGATAGGCTACTTCATCATTCACAGATAATATCCATCAAGGGTCCGTCATATCGACTTAGAGAAAAGCGAACCTTCTTGGAAACTCAGAGTGATGAGTAATTGCGTGGAAAATGTACATTTTTATTTTCCACTTTTTGAACATTTAAATATTGAAATTTACACCTTATAGCATAGTTCACGTGTCTGCTGTGCGCTGATAAAAGATTTAACCATGCAAAGGTTTTCTGATTCACTAATCCAGTCATCAAAGTTATTAGTGAGAAAATCAATAAAACGTTTGTCATGATTGCCCATCAGAACAATCATGTTATCAGCGCCGACTTCTTTTTGAAGTTCATATATAGTTTTTAGTACCTTGAAACTATTGTTACCAATATCAATATAATCTCCCAAGAGTATCAATTTATCTTTGCCGGCTTTTACAGATTCCAAATTGTTCAATTGTTTTATTCTTCTAATAAAAGGCTCATACATCCCATGAATATCACTCATTGCATAAATAGCCATAATAACCTCATTTTTATCTTTCTATTAACTAAATTTTATGTATTAATGTGACCAGTATCTATTAATCATTCTTTATACTCCATTTATATGTTGGAAACCACTCAATATCTCTTATTATTTCTTCGTCCCCAAAATCAATATATTTACTCGTTTTTCCCTTATATTTATTCTGAATATCTGCATAAATTCTACCGTAATCAGCACAATGTGGATTTATCAAAACCCATTCCTCACCGGAAAGTTTTTCCTCCACCATTGAAGATTTCAAAATGGGAAATCCCTTATCCTTTAAGGCTAGTGTTAATTCAACTTGTAATTTATATTCCTCATCACCACGATCTGTATACATGTTGAAATAATATTTTCCATTCACCTTAATTGGCTTTAGTTCTATTGATGGCACCAAGCAGCATTCCCAAACATGGTGATCAACACATTTATCCAATCGTCCTTCTATATATGCCTCAAATTCTTCACTGTCATTCTCATTCAAAGACTTAAAATCATCAACACTTGTGTATCCCCAATTACCATATGCCATATAATAATCTCGTGGAGTTCCGTGTTTTAAGATAGGATATGCCTCTTTCAGTTTAAGCGCATCATAAATACAATTACATGCCTCAAAATAATCTTTTTGAGATAAATGGGTATAACCCTCAACATCACCAGACCACTCTATATATTCCTGCAAATGTGCGGATTTTATATTTCCAAATAGTCGCTCTTTATCCTCTGGTACATATCTCCAATAATCTTTTAATTTAATTGCGCCACTTCTATAAATATATGGAAGTTTTTCACTTATAAAATCATTGTAACTACCATCCTTAATCATCGCGATACATTTTTTCTCAGCATCTATAATCCACGATAATACACTTGTGAAATCTTTCTTTTCACGATCCCAATCATCTTCTTCATCCCAATAATCGTCTTCGTCAGACCTCCGCTGATGATACTTATCATTTTTACTTCCACGATTTTCTAGGCTTAACGTATGAAATTCACTAAAATTTCTATTCCTTAAAATAATTCCTCTTCTCTTATTATGTTCCGCTAGATATAAATAAAACCACTCATTCTCTTCATGAATCCAAAACATTCTATCTGTGCCATCTCGCCATTCGTCAAATGATTCTATCTCCTGTGCCAAATCAAACACTTTGTTGAACAATAGCATATCATCCTCAATTACTTCGAACGATTCAGATGGTCTGATGAATAAACTTCTCTTTTCTTTCACATACTCATTAACAAATTCAATTACTTGCTTTGCATTCATAAATTTTCCTTTCTGCAGTATCTTTTTAATAAATCATTAATTGATATAAACAGTATACAAGGTTCTTTTTTCTACCTTCGTAAATTTAAGGAAGCGTTCAAAAAAATCACTACCACTATTTTATAGTGGATTCCCCATCGTAAAGACTTATAATTTGCTCATAAAGCACGTGGTCTTTGTCTGTTATATTTCTATCCTCGTGATAATGTCCAAAGAACCAGTGCTTGTAATCAAGAGATTGTTTTATCCCCTCTAGGAATTTGCTATATTCATCTGGCTTATACATCCAATCAATTGATCTAACATCTGAGGCTGGCGCTTCGTGAGTGAATACATAATCAACCTTCCAGTTATTAGCCTCTAAATTATCAAGTGCCCGCTTTTGTTCTTCCTCCGAAGGAATTTCCTCCTGCCACCAGGAAAGATGATTGATTCTGAAAGGTTCATATGCTCTTTTTGCTCTAGCCACCTTTTTATGATAATCTGGGTCATCCAAATCAAATACTCCACCCCAAATATCATGGCTTCTGGCACCACCCATTGCAAAACATTTAAAGCCATCTATATCAAAAACATAACCTCTCTTTAAAAGCAAAACCGAGGGTCTTATTTCTTTTACAACCCCACCATGCCACTCTTTATCTGGATAAGTTCGCAGCCTATCATAATTCTCATGATTACCTGTGATAAAGAGCGTAGTAAAATTCTTCTTTTCCAATTCATCAAGAAGCATCTTTTCACTAATTGGTTCCTTAGCCCAATCAAAATCTTTATCTAAAATTTCTTTATAATTATTCTTATGATAATTCGAATCCCAGACACCACCAAAATCCCCAAGGATAATTACATAATCATCCTTTGTCATTTCTTTTTGCTCAGGAAAAATCTCCTTATCAAATCTCTTAAAATCGTGGTGTGTGTCACCTGTAATATAAATCATTTTATCCCCTTTCTGATGCAGTTTTCTTTGGTAATGATTGTCCCGATTTTAATAGTCTAATCACATGACCATAGCTCGTTGATTCTTTGATATATACATTTTATCAGGGTATAAAAAAGGACTTCGTAATATTTACGAAGCCCAAGCAACTAATTTCTTTCCATTGCTTGCTGTACTATAGTCGTCCCCCTATTTTCAATATATTTCACATCTTTCTCTGCGGTTATTAAAGTTCCATTTTCCTCAAAGAACTTAATTGCCTTATCGATTTCTTCTATATTATTCTTATAATCACTCTCACGACCACAAGCATTTTTAAAGGCATGTTGAATATCATGAAGGTCATGTCCTAGTACGTAGGTGTATTTCAGTGAGTATCCAGTTTCAGGCTTGCCGCTAAAATAAATATAGAAATAGCCATCGGTTCCATCTCCGGCAAATAGATCATATTTCAATTCGCTAGGTTTTTCTTCATATCTCTTTTTATTTCTTCCCCAATTTTTGATAACATGTTCTACTGAATCTACCCCCAAATCAATGATTCCTTGATCCATGAAAACATCAAATGCCGTTTTAATCTCTGTTAGATTCGAAGTTCTTCCTGTTCTATAGTGGTCATATAAATCCAAGCTTGAATGATCAAATCTTTCCATAAAGTATCTCATGCCATAATAAGCATGTTTTACTATTCCACTTATTCCAGAAGCTTTATAGTGCTTTACTATTATTCCTTGTGTTTTTTCGCGTTCAGCTTCACCCTCTTCATTCCAAAAATCCCATTTGAAGTCCCACTCATAATCATATAGAAAAACTACTGTTCCCCAGTCACTCATTCTGTCACCTCCGTATATTCTTCATCCCAATCATCTTAGTTTTACTTCATTTTATTTAAATAATCAACTAGTTCTTCGTAACTATAAGCTTTAGCAAGCTTCGCATATGTTTCATCCATATGATTCATATGCCATGAGCTATAGTAGTCACCGTTTTCCATTAACAACTCGTTGATTCCCCAACCAGCTGTTTCAGCGTTGATTTCCTTTAAAACTTCAATCTTGTTTTCTAAAGTGTTGTTCTTAAATGTATTTGTCATAATATTTTTCCTTTCTTAATAGAAATATTAGTTATCATTTGGTTACCTTTTCCTTTAGGCTGGAACATCCCTGTAAGTATTTATAAAGCATAGAAGCCGCTTACAGTCACTGTCGGTGAACTATCCCCCACCCACCGACCGGGGAGCATGTTATGAACTTGTTCCTTAAGCATGTACACATTATATCAGGGCACAAAAAAGGACCTCGTAAAATTTACGAAGTCCACCAAAATCTAACAGTATATCTTTTTACACCTCTTTACACCTTACTTAATCCATTAGCTCATCAAGTGTTGACCAGCCATTAGCTAATAAATCGCGATTTTCTTCAATGTACTCAAAGTCGTGAATGTGGTCTGATAATTCCTTGTTAGCTGATTTATCGTAAGTATATAAACTATACAACATCTTAACAGTGTCTACACTGAATGGTATGGTTCCGTCCTTATATGAATAATTCATACTAGATAAATCTGCTGCCGTAAAAGGTACATCCTTACCGACCTTTGCTAAATATTTAATGTATTCAATAAAATATTCAACAAATGAACCAAATGAAACACCTGCGTGTGAATCTGTTACACCTTGCATTTCTTTAGGTAAATCAGAAACTTTAGTTACACATAAACCACCATTGGCGATGTTCTTAATTTCATCAAATGATGTGATATCAAAGTAATCAGGTCTATCAGTCATACCAACAAGTTCCTTCGCCGTTTTGCCAGTTCTTTCTTCAATGCGCATTATATAATTTTCCATTGTTAATAGTTCCTTTCTATAATTATCTCTTCTCAACATCACCCTAATATAAGATTTTATTTTCCCTCAAGAACAGCAATTCTTCCAAAGATAATCCCTCTCTAACATTTCATCTTTTTTACTATCCTCCATTTTCCACACCCCTCATTAATCTAGCAGTATATTTTCTTTACATCTCTATATAGCTTAAGGCCTTTTTCTTGGCCATACTTAGAAACTATGCTTCGATATATCTGTTGCTTTCCATTTTTCTCGATCAAATGCTTATCTAACAACTTTTGTACATACTGTATTTCTGCATCTTTATAACCAATCTTACTTAGTGCCTCACATTGCTCTAGATTATTTGACGATTTAATCATATTAATCTTAGCTGAAATATTATTTGAGTCACCCGCCCCCATATTATCTATCCTCACTATATCTGCACCGATTCTAGTTTTCCAGAATTTAATAACAGAATCATAATCATGATCCTTACTTACCACAACAAGCCTTCGTTCACTATCAATCAGAAGATTTCCCATAAATGAACTTAAATGCATATCAAGTGACTGCTTTCCTACAGGTACCTCTATAAATTGCAGCTTGGCATTAGCTATTTTTGAAAGAACTGACATATCTATCTTACTTGCATTCTTTGTATAGAAAATGATTACAATATCCTGTTCTGTTAAATTCTTCTTTGTCTCAAGCCCAACACTATTAACATTTTCAAAATCAATTAGATAATATGTGTTCATCCTTACTTATAAATCCTTCCTAATATTCTATTCCGTGTCCGTCATAAGAAGAAGGTAGAAATCTGTGCCAGCTTGTGATGTCACCTTTGATTCCAAGAGCATTGCGAAGCTCATCAGAAAAATCATAAGTCAATATTGTGATAGCGTCCTGTCTTTCATCTGCTGGGAAGTAAAAGCCGTCTAAAGAGAAGCTTGTTGACTCGTAAACGAAAAATGGCTCATCAGCTGGGATTTTGTCAATAGCGTGAATCAAATATTCAGGCTTGTTGACAATGGCGCCACTGATAAATGTAATATCTGATGTATCTAACTCTGGATGATTTGATTTAATACCTTCAACTATGATTTTGTGACCCTCTTCCGTGAAACCCTTTCCTTCTTCTGTCAAAATGAATACTTTCATAGTAATACATTCCTTTCTTAATAAACTCTTGATTTAATCAAAGAAATCATCAATATCGACTGGCATTTCTCTAACTTGGAATCGAACTTCCTCAATATAAGCAAAATCACAGAGATGATGATAAAGGTCTGGGTTTGTATCTTCAATATGACCTAAAGCCTTAACAGAGTCTAAGCTTAGCGGATAAACTTTTTCTCCATTAATCGTGCGATTGTCGCGCAAATGGGCGAATTCTTTAAGATTGACAGGAATCTTAATGCCTTTATCTGCTAAGTATTCAAAATACTCATATAGATAATTCAATCCACTAGCTAAGTTCTGACCGCAGCCAAGACTTTCAACAACTTCCTCGCGAATATCTTCGGGAATATCAGACACTTTGCAAGGGCCAAGCTTAAGATTCTTAATCTCATCAAACTGAGTGATATCGAAATAATCAGGTCTTTCATCAGCAACAACTAATTCTTTAGCTGTCATGCCTGTTCTTTTTTCAATTTCCATTCTAAAATCTTTTTCCATTGTTAATAGTTCCTTTCTGTCAAAACAAATTTCTATAACTCAAAGCATGTACACATTATACAGCGGAACAAAATAGGCTTCGTAAAATCTACGAAGCCTCAATTCTCTGAATAGCTTATTCTGTTTTAACTATAAGCCCACCGCTTCTTTCGCCAAACGATCAGCTTCCTCATTTCCATCTATTCCGGTATGAGCTTTAACATGTTCAAACTCGATTTTAATTACATTTTTAGCAGCTGCAATATATCCACTATAAAACTTTGTAAGAGCCTTATTTGCTTTCCATTCTCCACTGGCCCATTTTTCAATACCTTCATAATCATAGTAGATTTTCAATTCTTTTACGCCAAGCTCAATTGCCTTTTGGATTGCAGCCATGCTTCCAAAGACCTCACCAGCAACATTCCTGCTTCCAGCAAATTCTTCTACTTTTCCATGTCCTTGCAAAACTATTTTTTCACCAGCCACATTTAAAAATCCACCATAACCATATACCTTTGTGCTTTCGTTAAATGAGCCATCAACAAATGCAAAATTTTCCATTTTATTTCCTCCTATTTAACAATCAATAGTCCTCTACTCTACATCATTCAAAATCCAAATGTGCTTTAGAGGTATACGCTGCTGTATCTCAGGACTAAATTTATCGTAGTATTTTAGCACCTCATCTACGACCTCATTGCTAGTCCAAAGGCGAATGTTATAAAAATACTCCGCTGGTTTTACAGCCTTATCATATCCATTCCATGCAACAAACAATCCGTATTCTGCATGAAACTTTTTAATAGTCTCAGTCAGTTCATCCACAACCTCTTTTTTTACATGGGAACTTTGTGTCTTAACCTGAACACATATCTTTGGTGAATCAAATCCCATATCACCTGCTGATGCAAGCAAATCCTGCCCACCATCTGGCCCCTTAGGTCCATTGTAAACTGTGAACCCTTTGGCCTTTAGTATCTCGCATATCAGCTCTTCCATATCATATCCTTTAAATTTTCTATAGATATATTTAGAAATCGTTGATTTAGCAGCAGCCTCCCAATCTAATTCAAACTCATCATCAAAAGGCATTAGATGTTGTTGGTTCCAATCATGTTTCACCATATACTCTATATAATCTACAACATCTTTATTTTTTATTTTCCCAACAGACGTCTTAATATTGGTATCATAAAGGATTTGATTATCAAATAAATCCTTTGAAATATCTATAGCAAACCAATCTACCTGCCTAAAATGTTTGTAATACTCTGGTGCCTTTTCATCATATTCATAGTCTCCAAGGACTCTTCCAAAATGAAAGGTATTGGAAAATTTGCTTGGAAGAATGATTAAATCTTCTTTTTTTATACCGTTGACAATCGGATAAATCAGGACATAATACTCCACTAGTTTTTCTTTTGGTAGCCATGGAAAAGCTCGCATAATCATTCGTTTTATATCATCGGGCGATGATTTAGCAAACCTGTCATCCAGCCCACTCCAAGTCAAATAAATCCTGCCATCATCCAAAAACTTTTTTTCGTGTTCACCTTTTCTACCAGCTCTATAAATCCAAATTGCCATATTTATTTCCCCGTTTTTATTGTCTCAATTATTGCATCTACCAGCATACTTTTAAGAATCGCCTGGCCTTTTGTATAATAAATTATTGAATAAGATTCTTTTCCTGCCCTTATATGCTTTCGTTCATACATACCATTTTGAATTCCCTTATCAGTTATTCTTTTGTCGTCTTTAGATATGTACCCTCCAGAAATCAACCAATCCTGCATTTTGCTTTTGATTTCTTTGTGATACTCTTTAGGGATTTCCATATCTTCTAAATATTTATTAATAAAAAGTGTAAAACCGATAGGATTAACATGGCCTAAAATCTTAAAACTAAGATTTCGTTTTCTATTTTCCATTGATTGACAAAATGTCAGAGGTTTATTTCCCTCTTTTGTAGTAAATTTTATATATCTTTGGATGCACTCTGGGGAATTATATACTCCATCTACCCCAAAAGTTTTTTCAAGAACATCACTTATTTTATCGCCCTTATATTTTTTTTCAGAACTATCTATGAGTGAATCTAACCCCAAATCTTCAACCTCTTCATCGGAATGACAAGTTATCCCACAAATAATTGCTGGGTGTGCAAGTAACTTCTTTATCTTAGCTCTTGTTTTATAATTCAATTCATTGAAAACACTTGGCAAAAATACAATGTCATATCCATCAGAATTCTTATCAAGAAACCTTCCTATATCACCTGCTTTTTTTCCATAATGAAACTCATACCCCTCATCTTTTGGATTTTGACCAAAAATTGTCATTTTTTTCCAGTTTTCTTCAATTTCGCACCCTACATATTTAATCCTATTTTTTATCCCAAGCTTTTCGCAAGTAAACAAAAGCCCCCATAAATCAATTTGATTAGCACAACCTACCGACAAGACCCTGATTTCTTTATCAGGATCTAATAAGTATTCTTTAAACTGCTCGGACTCTAGTATTTCTTTATACATTAAGGCATATAATCCACCGTAGAAATATGTATATTTAGAGATGTAAATCAAGCGAGTTAATTCATTATCATAATTAGGGTTTACTCCACCACCTGGCTTTTGATTAACCACGTTTCTTGCTTCTATTAATTCTGGAGATTTAAAATCTGAATAATTAATAGAAATACCTTCCAACGCCTCTATACATTTATCAACATATCTCTCCAAATACTCATCCAAGCGCTCATACATTTTCATTCCTCGTACCTCCGCTATTCTGACATAAGCCTTGCAATCTCAGCTTTACCTAAGTGTCCTTTATCAATCAAAGCATCTGCGAACTTAATAATAAGCTCTTTATTCTCCTCAACAATCCTCATTGTCTTTTCCATTTCTGCCTTAAGAATTATATCCGCTTCCTCGATTGCAGATTTCATCATTGGAGACACGCCTGCTTCACCAAATACCAGTGGGAATGTAAACAAAGAATTCTCACTCATACCATAATTTGAAATAATATCAAGCGCCAGCTGGGATGCTTGTCGTAAATCATTTGAAGCGCCACTTGATAGCTCCTTTCCATCGATACAAATAAGTTCAGCCGCACGCCCCGCAAGATCTGTTCTTATTTCTGCCAGAAGCTCGTCTTTTGTACGAGTAACAGCATTCTCATTCACGTTAGGTTTTACATAGCCTAAGAAGTTTGCTCTTGAAGTAATTGTTGCATAAACAGGTGTACAAGCTCCTCCTTCAACCCAGCCAACAACTGCATGGCCAGCCTCATGGATAGCAGTTTTTCTTAACTGTGATTTTTCAACAGAAATCTCCTTTCCATAATTCATTTCCTCAAAAGCATCTATCAGAAGCTGTCTATCCATCAATGGATGGTCAGGATTACTTTTAAATGCCTTTCCACCTGCATAGTTAATAATATTATCGATAATGGCCAGGCTCTTTCCCACAAACATCTCTGCAATGAAGTCAATGTCTTCAGCTGACAAGTTGTTGAAATTGATAGGCTTATCGACAAGTTTTTCTTTCTTCTTATTCAAGTACAATGCTATTTCATTCTTACCTGGTAGATCTACGTATATACGATTTCCAAATCTTCTAAGCAATGCCGGATCTAAAGCAATATTTTCGCCACTTATTGAATGAGCACTACCAAAGTTTGTAGCAGCAATTACAAATACTGGTCGAGATGAATTATCCTCGAATCCATCCATTGCAGTAAGAAGCTCATTAACATAAAGTGTTATACCTTCTCCACTTTGCCTATCCTGAGCAAATGCATCTATTTCATCTATAAAAACAATGCTAGGCGCATATCTGCGAGCTACAGAAAATGCTTTTCGTATACTCTGCTCACCTCTTGCAATCTGAGCTCCAGTAGTAGAAATGAATGGACATCTTGCTGCATTTGCCAGGGCTTTTGCCATCATAGTCTTTCCTGTTCCAGGAGGTCCATAGAGCAGAATTCCCTTGGAAACGCTTAGCCCCATGTCTTTATATTTCTTTGGATTTTTGATAAATGAAATAAACTTTTTCAGTTCTTCCTTTGCGTCCTCTGCACCGATAACATCCTCAAACTTTACAGCACTTAGTTCCTCGGTAGAGATAAACATACTATCAGCCTCTTTATCCATATTTCTAATAGTCTCGAACTGATGTAAATTAATCTGAACAGTTTCTCCATCCTCTGACAACTTTGACGCTACGTCGAAATTAAGCAACTGTCCATTGCGAGACAATGAATTTAATTTTTCCTCTAGGAAAATCCCATAACAAACGCTGTCAATCTGAGAAATAGAATTTGAATCCTCGCTTCTAAAAACTAAAAAGTCTTTAACCCCTTTTTCTCTAAGTAATTTTTTATCTGCCAAACCTAAGTCATTTTCAAAAGAAATAGCATATATAGGAATCTCTGGATGTTCCTTTTTTAACCAATCAAATACTCTACTCCCCATGGAATCTATGTAGGATAGCCCATCACCAATTGTGGAACTTTGTTCATTAGCGGCAAATGAAAAATCGATAAATGCTGCTTCTATGTCAAACTCTTCTGTTACAGATTTTGCCACTGCCTCATACTTATCTCCTTTGTCATCCTTTGCAACATTTGACCAGACATAATGCCATACACTGTTTTCTCCTTCACCATATTGTTCCTTGCTTCCAAGATATTTCTTTCTATTATCTTTTGAACAAGAAAGCATCACATGCTTTTTATCTGCCTTCACAAAAGTGTGAGCAAGCTCATCATTTTTATCTACTGCGAATACTAGCTTTTTAACATTTTTATATTTTTCCGGATCTTGAGCAATACGTCCCAATATCTTGTATGTATTATCTAATAAAAATGCTTTACTCTTCGCCACTGCACCTCTGGCATCTAACTTACTTCCCATTGTAAACAAGAAAAGATATGGTAAAAGCTCATTGTCATACTCCAATTTAACCTTTTGCTTTTTCTCAATTATTTTCGCACCTTCAGCAAGCCCCTCGTTAATCATAGGGACTAACTTTTCAGTATTCATATGATTAAAAGCAACAATATTTCCTTTAGCAAAGCGAGATAACACCTCTAACGGAAACGCAGATAATCCAACCTTGCTCGGGTCATTTTCCCCCTTACTTTCTGCTGCTAAATCATTTCGAATAATATCAAGCAACTGAGGCTGAGCAATGCTAGAAAAATCCTCACCATAATGTTCTGCAAAGAAGTCGCGCCCTGCATTAGACGTGAAAATGCAGATAGTTTTGCTAAAATCTACCTTTTTCTGAGTATAAAGACTTTCCAAAAATGCCCCTTCTAGTACCGATAAGAAAAGCCTGATTACATTTGAATGCGCCTTTTCTATTTCATCGAAAATAAGCACAGCCCGTGGATTCTTGGAAACATATTCTGTTAACACACCATCCTGAGCAGATTTCCATGTTGGCGCATGTCCAACCAAATCATGGGTATCCTGTTCATGAATATAAGCATTCATCTGAAATATCTTACAAGGTCTTCCGAGCAAGTCAGCTACCTGCTTAGCAAGGAATGTCTTACCTACTCCCGGAGGTCCAACAAATAAATAGGTAGCTTCAGGCATATCTGGATCATTCTTCAGTGAAGAATTATATAGTCCTTTAACAAAGCTTTCTAAGGCTCCATCCTGCCCATGAACTTTTTTCTGCAATTGTGTGTAGATATCTGTAATACTAAGAGCAGATTCTACTATGCCCGTATCTGCAAGCTTATATGTATTCTGCTCAATAACATCTTTAAGAATTGGAATTAAAATCTTAACTATCTCTTTGAGATTCCAGGTAGAAAAATAAGTTGGGTTCGGGTATTGTTTCTCTATAATCCCAGTCTTTTTATTGAATTCAGTTATCACTAAATTGTTGATAATCGCTCCAAATTGATTACGTTTGATTTCATCAAAAAAATCATATTTTCTATAGCTATTCAGAAGCTCTCTTTCAATATTTTTCACAAAATCATATATTAGCTCTATAGATTCAAGCTGACTGACTACTCTATCATCTTTTATAATTTCTCTTATTCTCTGAGCATCAATTCCATTTTCGTTTAAGATTGCTTTAATCTCTTCTAAAATGACGTGTTGATAACTCAAAATTATAGTTCCTTTAAGTACATCTTTCGTCTCACAAGGCTTAAACCTGTTACTGACAACGGCGGCTTGTACAATTTTATTGTCATCGTTTTTAGGGTCATTTTCCAAAAGGAAAATTAGATATTTTAGAATATTTGTAGGCGAAAATACCCTGTCTAATCTTTTATTACTATAGTTCAATTCGTGAGAATACATGTAGATGTCATCAGTTAACTTAATAAGACCACTCAAATTAACCGGACCTTCATTATCAAACAATTCATCCCATTCCTCTTCGAATGCATTAGGAAATAGTAAATCACCTATCCATTGTTTAACAGGTTGTGTTAAATATGATGCTTTTATATCTAATCTACTCATTATATAATCCTCTCAAATAAACTCTTTACTATTTTTCCTCAGAATCTAGCTATTTAAAATACTTCTTTATTTTCTCTGGGCAGTCAGCCGGTATATGACCATTCATTTCACCGAGCTCCTCCAGACAATCTAGCTTCTCATTATAAAAATCCTTATATGCTTCTTTTACGCTGGTACATGCAATATAAGCATATGCATATGCTATAGATAAAAAAATTCCTTTACTATCTATTTTCTTCCAATTGGAAATAAAATCAATTCCACAATGAATAGATTGCGGATACGTGAAATAGCCTCTTCGATAATAATCTTTTCCAATGATATAAAGACCTACCCCCGTTTCAGAATCAACCCTAACTGGAATTAGTATTGAATCACTGGATTCAGACTTACATATGCTTTTATATAATCTATCAAATTCTTCTATTGAGCCTGTTGTTGTTCCTTTGTACTCATACCATGCATCCACCATTTCCAATGGCGGATTACTAGTTTTTTCTTTAGTTGATTCCTTGTAGGATAGCGGGTATCCGTAGTTAATCATCGTATCTTGAATAGATTTAAGAATAGTCGCTTCTCGCTTATTATCAGGGGTATCCCGTAGCTTCTTTTCTAATTTTTCATTATGTTCCAGGATGTACTTATACAAAAAAGATTTTTCTTTATGTCGGTGATAGTCGTCTCGTATCTGGGGCAAAACTTCATCTTTTATTCCCATACTTGATCTCCTCTATCGTTTTGTTGGAGTTTGATATAGCCTCCCGCATATTATCATGTACAGCATAAAATCTTTCTTTGTCCAGCCATGATCCAATACCATTACTAGACAAAGCCAAATACAATGCATTCACACAGTCTTCCTGAAAATGTCTTCTGTTATACATTTCTACACCTTTTTCCAGAAGAAGTTTGGATGCAGTTTTTACTCCTTCAGAATCAAAACAAACCCGCCAATCACTTGCGTCGCCTCTAGGTATTCCTAAGGAATCAAACATTTTATGAGCTGATTTCTTCATTACTCGCTGCACGAGGTGCATTTGCTCTGATGTTGGATTTCCCAGTCTCTCGAGCTGATTCCTAAGATCTTTAATTGATTTAATTACGTCCTCGTGACCAGCAAATCTTTTCTCTATTTCATCATCAGTAATTTGTTGATAAAAAAGCTCCTCCTCCCTATTTTGCTCCTGCCTAATTTTCGAGCTTAATTTTTCATCATGTTTTTGAGCAACCTCAAGATATTTTAGTTCCTTCTCAGTCATCAGCGCCATTGCGGCTTTTCGCTGAGGTTTGGTCAATAAAGATGACAGCTTTTCACCAGTAACCTCTGTATATGCACAGGACAAACTATAAAATATTCCTTCAGGAACACTTTTCCCACCAGGAAACATTTTGCCTTCCTCAATAATTTCATTCCAAATAATCAAATCCTTGTGAAGTTCAGCAGATGTCTTATAGCTTAATGGATATTTAATCCTTTCAATAACTGCTCGCCATGTGCCAGGCGTTCCAAGCCAACTAATCTCACCTGGTTCGTTGTAAACTGCAAGACTTGTTACTGTATCGAAAAAAGTGCCGTACAATTCTTTATCCTCATCAGACAATTGAACTGGCTCCAGTTCATCCAACAGGCTTTTTGTACTCTCCAACTGAAAGCGGTAACCGTGATACAACTCCATCGCCGTAAGGAACTCCTCTGAGATATGATTCTTTAAGGATGTATCACAAGATGCATCCCAATATACTTCATCAGCACCACTCACCAAATCAAGTAATCCAATATAACGGTACTCAAGTTTTTTCTTGCGAATATCAAATTCTTCAATATCGGAATACGTTAACATCTACATTTTCCCTCATAAAGTAGCCACAGAATAATCAAATATCAATAAGACCTATAAGACTTGTATCGGTATAACAATTAAGTACATCAAACCATTTAACCTTGTCCCACTGTCCTTCCGGTCTACGCAGTACATTTCCTTCCATCAACTCATAGTTCCTACGTAGGCGCTTTAAGGCTTCGTATGGGGTTGCGCCCTTGGCATAGCATTTATCACTTGGAGGGGTTCCGAAATACCACGGAAATTTATAACCGTTCTCATCCTCACAAAGCGCAATTACCATATTAATAAACGAGCCCTTACATTTCTTTTTAATAGTTTCATCCGCATGATGCTCAAAAGATAAGTTATGCATATCCATATGATATATAGACATACATCTGTACTCATCATTGTATTTTTCAAAATATAATTGAAGCTTTCGTGAATATATAGGCCCCCCAACTTCATCCAGCTTTCTTTCAATAAAGCTATTGATAAACTCTATTTCATACTCTGGTTCTTGATATACCTCAAATTCCTTCGAAAACTGGTCCATATCTGCCACAAGGTTTTCGTTGTTTTCCATATTTGAAAAAATCACACATTCTTCAGGTAAAGTCTCATAGCCCTTTGCCTTACCCTTGATTCTATATAAGTGCGCCAAAGGGCGCTGTTCTATTTCATCACGCGTCATTGAACTACGTGCAATGTGTTCTACAACCATTGGTGCATATATTTTCTTTTTATCCATAATTTTCGACCTCCAAAACCAATTCTATCAGCAAACTGTGTTTTTTTCGTAAATTTTACTAAGTCCTTCGATGTCCTTGCAAGACTCTTCTGCAATCATTTGCCTGATAATGATCGCTATAAATGCCCACAGGCAATCATCATAATCCCTCACTGTACAGTTTTTATATACTTCATAGTCTTTGGATGCCATATTCATGGTATTCTTGTATAAATCTTCATCCCTGCTGCAAAGAGTCAACACTTTCATTCCAAAGGAGCGAAATATGTAAACGTATCGGAAGTAATCATCCTTATCATTTGGTGCGACTGAAAGCGTCGATAAATCACCCACAACTATTTTAATAACTTTTAGTTGCTCATCAGAAGTTAACCTTTCATTCGCTGTTTTAACCTTTAAATTGGTCTTCCGAAATGTATGGCTAAATGGCTCGCAAATTTCAGTGCCTACTTTGATATACTTACTATAATCTGGCAATAAAATATCAAGGACTTCTTCAATAATTTTTATCGCCATTTCCAACTGTTTTGGATTTATATAGCAAAAAAATGAAAAGGTAATTACATATTCATAATCCCAATTCGGGATTACTCCAAAAAGAAATCTTCCTGATAGGAATTTCAAATAATAGTAAATCAACTCGAAGCCCACATCATCAATCTGCTCTGCTTTAACCGCCTCTTCGAGGTCTATGTATAGCTCAGTGCATACATTAGGGCGCCCCTGTTTTATGGCGCCCATTATTACCTTATTTCTTAGCCAGCTATACTTTTTAATAACCAGTTCGTTATCGTAATTGGTTAGTAACGAATCAAATATGTATTTCGCAGTCATTCTTTGTTCCATTTGAAACTTCCTTTCTATGCGCCCATTTCAATCTCAGATTCCTCCTCTGGGCTAAAACCATAAGAAGGAATCTTCTTAATAAGTCTGCCCAGCTTACCTGACTCTAGAAGATATTCAGATTCTCTATCCATACAAAGAATGGTCTCCGGAGTCTTGTTAACTCGGGTTCCAATAAATTTAGCCGACTCCAAATCATTGCTTCCAAGATAAACAATGTGGTCACAGTTATTGATAATTGTCTGTGCCTGAGTGTGTGAATACAACGACTCTAGCTGTGCAAAAGACTGAATGCACATGGTAAGCCAAATATCTCGGCTTCTGACTACCGAAATAATCTTGTCAAAATCAGGAATAACTGCTGATGAGGCAAAATCATCCATGATTATTCTTACAGGAACTTTAAGCTGTCCGTCAGGATTTGCATCTGCCTCTGATATAAGTGTCTGAAGCGCTTGTGTATAAAACAGATTTATAATATGATCCATACTGTGGTCACAATCAGAGATATTTAAAAACAATACTGTTTTCTCTCTGCCAAGAGAGGCTATGTCTACCACCTCATCACATAATGTAAGGATACCATCATCCTCTTCGTCGATTCTGTCCCACAGATCCTCATCTACATAATCCCATTCGTCGTCATCCTTATCATTTCCAAAATTTATTTTGCACTCATATCTTCTTTCATATCTATATTTAAAAAATTCTTCATACTCAGCGTATTCAAAGGGCGCAAGTGCCATCGATACAAATGTCAGTATACTTGCCCTTGTTTTGTCTGCTGTTTTCTCCCCGCATATTTGTGCATGACGCTTGGCCACTAAAGAATTCTGGTGATGCCTTATAAAGCTATTAACGTATTCACTATTATCACCACCGCCTACATAAAAGGCATAAAACTTTGCAACCTCAGACATATTGTGCTGTGTTTCAGGCAGCTTCATAAGTACAAATGCAATAAAAAATTCTAAATATCTTCTGGCACTACGAGGCCAAAAAGCTTCAACACTTGAAGAGTCCGGAATAAGTGCAGCGGCCACCTTGGCTATGTCCTGTTCTCGGTAGCTTCCATCTTTATTTTTTCTGATGTAAGACAATGGATTATACTTACAGCTGTTTTCAGGATTTACAAAATCAAGTACCTTTACCTTATAACCCTTTTCCGTGAGCTCATCCCTAAACAACTTTTCCAAGCGTCCCTTCGTATCTACTACAATAAGACTGGAATCCTGTAGTGATTTAAGCTGAGGATATACAATTGAGCCAGTTTTGGAAGAGCCAGAGCTTCCAACTATCAAATCATTGTTATTGAGATGGGTCTGCCAGGTATCATTGCTCACCTTAAAACCGTTACCTAAATATCTGTGGCTATATCGTTCTTTTCTATTCATGAAATTTCCCCTTTCGTGCATATCGATGGGAACATTATGTCACAAATAAAAAAGAACCTCGTAAAATTTACGAGGTCCTTTGCTTTTTTTAAAATCTAAGCATTAATTCACGCTCTATTTCTTCACCATTTCTGTAATATACTCTAGGTACTCTCTTACTAACTGCACATGTAAGCTCATAAGGTATTGTGCCGGCCTTTTCAGCAAGGTCATCTACTGAATTCTTCTCACCAAAGATTTCAACCTCACTTCCAACATCTACAGCAGGCATATCTGTAATATCGATCATACACATATCCATGCAGATTTTACCACGAAGCTTTGCTGGACCTTCCTTTGTGATTAATGAACAGTTGTTAGAAAGACTTCTAAGGAAGCCATCTGCATATCCATAAGGCAATACACCGATTCTTGTAGTCTTATCTGTAACGAAGGTTCTGCCATAGCTGATAGCTGTTCCCTCTGGATAAATCTTGATTGTGCTGACTGTTGTCTTTAGTGTCATTGCTGGGCGAAGATCCATCTCACGGGCAAACTCACCATAGCCATATAATAGAAGTCCTGGACGAACCATATCAAGATAAGTCTCTGGTAAACGAGCAGTAGCTCCTGTATTTGCACAATGTCTAATCTTAAACTTGTGTCCAATCTTATCTTCTACAGCCTTAATTACGCTAGTGAATAATTCAAACTGATGCTTTGTATATTCATCATTGCTTTCGCCAAATTCATCTGCCACAGCAAAGTGAGTGAAAATTCCCTCTGCATCAAGACCTGGCATATTGCAAGCCTCTGCTATTCCATCTACGCCATTGTCAAAATATGTATTGTCGCAAAGATAGCCTAAACGAGACATACCAGTATCTACCTTGATGTGAACCTTAAGTGTGCCGCCACATTTAACAGCTTCAGCACTGTATTCATCAGCCTTTGCCTTGCAGGTGATAGCCTGTGTAATGTCAAATTCTATCAAGCGTGCCACCTGCTCCTTTGGTGTGTGACCTAAAATGAGGATAGGCATTGTGATTCCATTAGAACGAAGCTCTAAGGCTTCATCTGCACTACTAACAGCAAGATAATCTGCCCCAAGCTCCTGTAAAAGACGACCAACCTGGATACTGCCATGTCCATAGGCATCTGCCTTAACTACTCCAAGAAACTTAACATCGCTTCCGATTTTCTGTCTGATTACTTTATAATTGTGGGCGATTGCATCTAAATTGATTTCAGCCCATGTACGTCTAAGTGTTGATTCCATTTTAGTATTGCTCCTAAGTATTTTTATAAACAATACTATTATAGCCTTTTATGAAAAAAACTAAAGTACCTTTGATAAGAAGTCTTGAAGTCTTTGGCTCTTAGGATTTTCAAAAATCTCCTTAGGAGTGCCCTCTTCTTTGATTCCCTGCTCATCAAAGAAAAGCACTCTATCTGCTACTTCCTTTGCAAAGCCCATTTCGTGGGTTACAACTACCATAGTCATTCCATCATCAGCAAGCTCCTTCATAAGTGCAAGAACTTCCTTTACCATTTCAGGATCAAGGGCACTTGTTGGCTCATCAAAAAGAATTACCTCTGGATTCATTGCAAGTGTACGGGCAATAGCAATACGCTGCTTCTGTCCACCTGAAAGGCTATCTGGATAAGCTGTTGCCTTATCAGAAAGGCCTACTCTTGCTAAAAGCTCCTTTGCCTTTACATCAGCTTCCATCTGGCTCATAAGTCCAAGCTTTACTGGAGCAAGTGTAAGATTCTTTTGAATTGTAAGATGTGGAAACAGATTAAAATGCTGGAATACCATTCCAACTCTGCGGCGCACATCATCAATATCTACGCCCTTTTTTGTAATATCCTCACCGTCCAGATAAATCGCTCCGGCTGTAAGCTCCTCAAGCTGATTTAGGGTTCTAATAAAGGTAGATTTACCGCAACCAGATGGTCCGATGATAGCAATAACCTCACCCTTTTCAATCTGCATATTTACATTTTTCAAAACCACATTGTCTCCAAAGGATTTTGAAAGATTTTCAACTTTAATCAATACCTCTGCCATAATATCTCCTCTATCTCTCGTTCTTTCTAAGCTTCATTTCAAGTTTTGAAACTCCATAATTTAATACCTGTACAATCACAAGATAAATAAGTGCAACTGCAATAAGTGGTAAAAATGCTTCATAAGTAATGCTTCGGATAATGTCACCACCTCTGGTCAAATCCATTAGACCAATGTAGCCACAGATAGAAGTTTCCTTTATAAGAGATATAAACTCGTTGGCAAGTGATGGTAAAACTGTTTTGATAGCCTGTGGCAAAATGATGATTGTCATAGTTTGCTTGTAGTTAAGACCAAGGCTTCGACCTGCCTCCATCTGACCAGCATCTACCGACATAATTCCACCACGCATAATTTCTGCAACATAAGCACCTGAATTTATGGCAAATGCAATAATTGCAACCAAAAGCTTTGGAACATTAACAGCCTTAAATACTACATAGTAGATGATTAAGAGCTGAATCATAATAGGTGTTCCACGGATGATTGTAAGATAAAGCTTGCAGATTGCATTTAAAAGCTTGAAGCCGCCAGTCTTGTCGTAAGTAACACGTACGATTGCAACTAAAAAGCCGATAATCATACCAGCAAGTACGGCGCAAAATGCGATGATAAGTGTATTTAACAAGCCTTTTAAAAGGAATGTGTATCTGCTATCATCCACAAAGTTTCTCTTAAGATTTGCAACAAAGCCAAGGCTATCTCCTGAAAGAGAATCATCTTTTACAATGATTGCCTGCTTGGTAGTTACATAAGAATCCGAGAAATTAATAGACTTAAGTCTTTCCTCTGTCATGGTCATGCCAGCAATACCAACATCTGCCTTGTGAGAAGATACAGCATTGATGATACTGTCAAATTCGATATCCTCGATTTTAACCTTCATTCCAAGCTTGTCACCGATTGCCTGGATAAGCTCCATATCGATACCAACAACATCTCCATTTTCATAGTATTCATATGGAGGAAAGGCTGCATTTGTAGCAACTACAAGTGTACCATTTTCATAAGTAGTTCCTTCCGGAGTGATATAAGGACAGGTTCCCTTTGTATCATCGCCGATATAGTTAGCAGTGATTTGTTCTACAATGCCCTCTTCCTTAAGCTCTGCTAAAGCTGAATTCACTTCATCCAAAAGCTCAGTGTTATCCTTGGCGATGCAGATTGCATATTCTTCCAAGGTAAAAGGCTCGTCTAATATAGTAAGAGTAGGTTCATTTGCTGTGCTTGCAATAGCTGGCTGTTCGTCAACGATTACACAATCCACCTTACCCTGCTTAAGAGCCTGAACTGCATCGGCAATCTTGTTATATCTATCAACAGTAGTGCCTGCCTTATCTCCTTCCATATCTGATGCATATAAGTCGCCAACTGTACCAAGCTGAACACCTATTTTTGCACCCTCTAAATCATCAACTGATTTAATCTGTTTTGTTTCAGCAGTCTTGCTTCCGCAGCCCACCAGCATCACCGCTGCTGCAAGAACCATAAGTGATAATAATTTCTTTTTCATGTATATTTATCCTTTTTCGATGTATTTTTATACATTATATCACAATTTAATTATAAAAAAAGTATCTAATTATAAAAAATCAGATACTCCTTGTATATTCTATTTGTTAATTTTGGCCAAACGCCTCACACGGCGCACCCTGGTGGACTTCTTAGGGCCTCGTCGTCTTGGCGTATGTTCTTTTCTATAAGTTGCAATTTCCTCAAGTAATTTTTCATAATCCCTCTCGAATAATAGCTCACTTATCTGTTTATTCAAATCTGTTGCATCAATTCTCGTTTCCGGTATGAAAGGTTCCTTCCCTTCAGCCTTTGCTGCCCTTTTTATTCGTGTTATTTCAGCCTTTGTAAGTGGAAGCTTTGTCCATTCAATCAGCGTCTTTCTGACAAATGCCTTACTCTTTCCATTATACTTTGGCATCTTATACATTTCCTGAAGGGCTGCCAGCTCTGGTCGCCATAAAAGCTCCAGCTTTCGGTTTAGCCTCATCTTTTTGTTAAGCTCAGGCCTTCTTAGGAAATAAAAATCGCACTGATTTTCCACTTCATCTACAGTAATTATTCCCCAATGCTCAGGGATATGCTCTCCCACATGATTAGCATGGCTACTTCCAACCACCACTATATTGTAATCGAAATATTTATCGTAGTCCTTTATCTGACTTTCCAGACGTGTGTAGGTATCAGCATCAGATTTAATTTCGATACCCACGAGGGCTCCTGTAATCACCATAATTACATCAGCCCTTGAGCTTCCCATCATCTTTTCTTCGATTATCCTGGTTTTGCCATACTCCCCCTCAAGATAATCAAACAAAGGCTCTCGTATGTCTTTATCTTTAAGCATGTCTACTCCATAGAATCTATCTTTGCAATGATATCATCTGCTGACTCGCCACCATTTTCAAAGCCATCCACAGCAAGCTTTGTATCGATATATTTGTTGATTGTTTCATCATATTCTTCCTGACTTGAAAGCTCTTCTTCATTTACTTCCCAGTAAGAAATGATTGGTTTTCCATTTTCATCAAAGCTATCCTCTGCCCATACATCAAATGGTCTGCAGGAACCATAGGCAAGCTGAATAAAAAAGCCATCCTTTATAGCCACCACATAATCATTTAATGATGAAGCTGCCACAATGTTTTCGTGGGCGATAAGGTTATTCTTTCCTTTGATATATTTAATCCCCTCTATCTGACTTGAAAAAATATTCACAGTAGGATTTGTAAATGTAGCAATTGCAAGCTGATTGTTCATAGTAGTATAAACAAGCTCTGGCACATCGTCCTCGTCTACGTAAATAAGGGAATATTTGTGCTCCATTTCGTCATTTTCGCATTCCTCAATTAAGGTCTTATAGGCCTCCTGCCAGCTTTCAAATTCTGAAGCCTCGGCATCGCCCTCCTTCATATAATTTGCACCGGCGCTTTCTCCAGTTTCAAAGGCTGCCTTGTATTCCTCGGAATAGCCGTAGTTCTCAACCACCTCTATTTTTACATCATCATAATTTTCTTCTTCCTCTGTAGCTGCTTCCTCTACCTCCTCAGAACCACCTAAAAGAGATTTTGGTCCATTGTCTCTAGCCTGCTCCAAGCCGCATGCCATACATAAGCTTCCCACAGATAATACTAATAATAATGATAATAATTTCTTTTTCATATTGCCTCCTTAATTTTGCTCAATAACCATTATACTAGATTTATGAAAAAAAATCGCAGCCTAAATTAATAGACCGCGATTTCTCTATGCTTGCTTTTATTTACTTTAAGGCTTTTTTATTCTTCTTGCTGTAACAAAGCCTGCTGCAACTACGGCACCTGTTGCGATTATGCCAATAATAATTCCAAGAGGTGATGAAGTAGCCTTCTCATCTATAGCTTTAGGCACCTGGTCCTCCTCTACCTGTACCTCATCTGAAGCTACATCAATGTTGTCTTCCACTGTAAGCTCTTCTGCTTCTGTGATATCTTCTGTAATTTCTTCTGCTACCGTCTCTTCGGTAGTAGCTACTTCTGTCTCTGTTTTATTTGCTGTGTTTTCAGCCTTATTGCTGCTAGCAACCTTCTTTGTAGCCTTTGGCTGTGAAGTTGACTGCTTGATAGCATTTGCTAAAGGTGTAGCAGCATCTACTATTGTTGTTGTTTCTCCTGCTGCAACCGCTTGGTTACCAGCTTTAGAGCTAGCTGGTGTGCTTGAGCTTCCACCGGAAGGCTGTGTGCTACCACTACCAGCTCCTGGATTAACTGATGGCTTGCCAGGCTTTGGCTGTTCTGGTTCTGGCTGCTCTGGTTCTGGCTGCTCTGGTTCTGGCTGCTCTGGTTCTGGCTTTGGCTCATAGCCCTTTACGTAAACAGCATCTAATATTCCTTCATTTGTAGGATGAACAGTCTCCATAAAGCCATCGGCATCAAATGTAAGCTTGTCTAAGCAAACCTCTCTGTGATATCCAAATCCACCTGATACCTGACCAAGAGGAGTCATAAATCTGTGGTAGCAAATATACCAATCATCTGTGCCTGGTACATTAAGTATAGAATGATGTCCTGTGCCGAGGATATCCTTATCCACATCCTTTTGAAGGAGCATTCCTCTGTAGTTTACCTTACCGCCAAGCTTGTCGCTGGTTCCGTAAGCCACTGAATAATTCTCACTTCCTGTATCATCACAAGACCATGTGTAGTGATACATTCCATCACGATAAATGATAATCAATGACTCTCTAAATCCATTTAATCCAGATACATTTGCCATTGTAGATGAGTCAATGCTAATCATATCATCATTAAGCTTTACAATAGCTGCATTGCCATTACCAAATGAAAGATAGCTTGTGCCATCCTTGTCAGTAAATACTGATGGGTCGATTGCCTGTCCCATGCTAATGCCAGCAGCCTTACAGGTCTTAATAGAAATAAGTGGTTTATCTGCTACAGTAAATGGACCTGTTGGGCTATCTGCATAAGCTACACCGATAGCCTTTGCATTAGTCTCTGTGTCATTTCCACAGAAATAGAAATAGTATTTGCCATTCTTTTCTTCTATTGTAGGTGCCCATGCGCTACCATCTGACCAAGGTACTGCTGCAATCTCAACACCCTTTTCGTTAACTGCCTTCTCATCTGCATCCTGCTTAAGGTCTAGGATAACACCTTCATCCTGCCAGTCTACCAGATTGTCTGATGAGAATACATGGAACTGATATCCGCTCCAGCCTGAGAAGCCATCTGTTGTAGGATAGATGTAATACTTACCATTAAAGCAATCGATATCAGGATCTGCAAACTGTCCGCCTAGTAATGGATTGTTAGAAAGGATGAATTTAAGAGTGTATTCAATTACCTCTCCATCATATTCCACCTTAAGCTTTGCATCCTTTGACAGGTCATAGGCTGCCTCTGTTTCTACTATTCTTGCTCCATCAATCAAATCAAAGTCAAGACCAGTTGTCTTAACCTCTCCCTTTGTATTGTTCTTGCTTACATAGCAGGTAACTGTTTTGCTTTCCTTATCAATCTTGCTTGCTACAAAGACTACATCCTTAGATGTAATACCCTTAAGTGGCTCAAGCTTGATATGGCAATTGTCGGCAATCTCCTTTTCAGATAATGCGCGATTATATACCTTTACATTGTCATAATATCCCTTTACATATGCGTCCCCTGAATAGAATGACTTTCCAAGATATGCCTGAAGGTTCTTGCCTAGGCCTGAAAGCTTTGTGCCTATTTTAGTCTCCCCTGAAAGAAGACCGTTGATGTAGATGTACATCTTATCCTTATCGAATACTACAGTGTAGTTGTTCCAGTTGTTTCTAATAGCAGCTGTCTGGGCAGTCACACCGCTTTCTGCCTGCCATGATGCGCTTGTTATTCCAAGATAGGTGTTAGTATTTCTTGCGCGTAAGAAGAAATATTTATTATTATCCTTTCCTATAGCAAAATTAAAGAAGTTGCCATCTACAGTGTCCGATTTCATATCAAATGAAATAGTGCATTTTTCTCTGCCATCAAACAGTCCTTCTGGAAGTGCTGCAAAGCTACCATTTCCATCTAGATAAAGTGCCTTTCCATCCTCGCCATCAGCAACAGTGGCGTTTCCATTTAGCTTTCCTATGTTTTGGTTTCCTGATACATCTGCTATGGTATCACCAGTTACATCTTCAAAATCGTATGTAAGGATTGGCTCAGCCTTTTCTTCTTCATCATTCGTATTTACGGTATTACCCCATTTAGCTAATAAGGCCTTGTACTCATCTTCGGTAATTCCCATGATACTTCCGTGGCGCTTTTTCAATGAACCAAAGTCGTATTCATCAGATGTATATAGTGTCCATGACTTTCCGCTTGTATCAGAAATGTCTGTAGTGGTAGTTGGGATATAGCCTCTTCCACCATAGTTATCCATATAAAGGCCGAAGGTCTTGCCATCATTAAGTGCAAAAAGCTCTGGGCCTTCTACAGTGCCACCTACAAACTTAACATTTGTATCCTTCTTATAGGCATCATAATTTTTCATGCCACCTTGGATTTCGTATATATTAGATAATCTGCTCCATTCCCCTAAGATGCTGTCGCTAGATTCTAATATAAGCTCACTTACCGAACCGCCGTTTGCATTTGTATCAGCAGATACTCTGTAATATTTACCATCATTTCCCTTTACGATAGATGTATCGATACAATGCTGCTTGTCGCCTCTATCTATAAATTTCTTAGCCGTCGTGAAATTTACAAAATCTCTTGTCTTTGAATAGTATGTAATCTGATAGTTCTTGTCCTTAGACATTGATGCCCAGAATACTACATACTCACCAGTCTTTTCATCATAGATTGCCTCTGGCGCCCACAAGCAGCCTACGTTTCCAAACTGTTCAAAGTCCTCTGTATTCATTCCCACATCAGCCAGTCTAGGCTTAGACCAGTTTACTAAATCATCTGATTCCCATACCAGCATTCTTAGGCTTCCTGCGTACTGAGCATTGCCCCAGCCTGTAGTCTGTACCTTAAGGTCTGTTGCTATCATATAGAAATGATCACCCTCTGCGCTTCTAAAGATGAATGGGTCTCTAATTCCCTTGTCACCTATCTCTGATGTAAGCACTGGCTCACCATCATTCAAATCCTCAAAATGAAGATTATCCTTGCCAGCTGCAAAATACATCTGCTCCTCAGAATTGCTTGGGAAGAAGGCAAACATATACTTTGTAAGCTTCTTTTCTTCGGCCTTAGGCGCAACTGTCACCTTAAACTCCTTTGTATATTCCTTATCATCTAATGAAATCTTTGCTGTGAGTGTAACCTCCTCTGTCTTATCTGTGCGATTAACTACACCTGCTGGCATATCATCATAGCCTTCCACCTTTACAGCCTTATCAGAGATGATTTCTGGTCTGCTACTGGTCCACTCCACCTTGGCTCCATAGCTGTTTTTGGTAGGAAGTGTAATGTTGCCTTTAATATTTTCTGTTTTAGCCAGTGTGATTTCCTCTGCCGCAAGCTTTGCCTTATCTTCATCCTTAACAATAAAGGAAGCCTCATCTGCTCTAAACTTCTCGCTTACCTGCTCATCAGTCATAGCACCGCTATAAATAGAGAATTCGTCTATATTTCCGTAGAAGTATTCTCCGCCACCCCAATTAGCCTTACCAATATAAAAGGCACTGTTATCCTGCAAAATATCAGTTAAAAGAGCATCGCTTTTTACAGTGTTTTGCTTTACACCGTCTACATAAAGAATGGTTTCATCCTTCTTAACTACAACAGTAACCATCTTCCAGCCTGATTTTGTATTTGTTTCATTTACTGCTGGTCTGTCACAATTGTCTACCTTGTAACGCTCCAATCTAAGAGAGCCGCTCTTATCAAGTATTCCAAGATAATGCTCGCTATGTAGATAATCTGGAGTTTCATTATTTCTCACTGCAAAGAAAGCCCAGCCAGCTCCAGATGTGCCAGCCTTACTATAGTAATTAATAGTTATCTCATCTAAACCTGTTAAAGGACTCTTTCCGTTCTTATCCTTTACAGTAAGATACGAGCCACCGCCAAAGGCTATTGACTTCATGAATCTAGATTCCTTATCAGTCTCAACATTGTTTCCAGATACAGTAGCTGTATAGTCCCCACTAGTAAGCCCTGCTTCTGTATTATCCATGGAAAAATGTAAAAGTCTTTTTACCTCTGTTTTTTCCTCTTCGGCCTCTGCTTCTTCGCTCTTTAGAAGCTCTTCTTCATCTGCTTCCTCTACCTCTTCCTCTACCTCTTCCTCACAAGCTTCTTCATTAATCTCTTCTGTCTCTTCTTCAACTTCCTCCTTTACCTCTTCCTTAATTTCTTCCTCATCATCAGTCTCCTCTGATGATTCATGTGCGTAGGCTTCCTCACTTACCTCTGGCTCATCTGCGTATGCCACTACCCCCGTCAGTGGTGACGCAGTGAAAACCATGGCTGTGGAAAGGAAGCCTGCCACAAATCTCTTCCCCCATTTTGATAACATCACTTCTCCTCTCCGCCCTGCTTAATAGCAGGACACATTTATTTCACAACTTAATTTGAATTTACAAAACAAACCATTTAAAGTAAATGCGATTTCTTACGAAAGAGTTTGAATAATTTACAAAAAAAGACCTGAGCCTAAGCCCCAATGTCATTAAGTTAACATTGCGGTGGAGGCTACGATGAAGAAAACGAGATTGAAGTGATATGCTTCAATCTCGTTTTTTCCTTTTTTAGAC
>NZ_FOQF01000062.1 GCF_900113655.1 Pseudobutyrivibrio sp. OR37
AAAGCTTTTGAGCAATGAGTTCTTCATAGCAATCGAGCTTACTTGGTTTGTTGTGATGCTTTGGCTTACCTTCGTATCCGTCATAATACTTTTTGATAGTCCTACGATCACAACCATACATCCTTGCTAGCTCAGAAAAATTTGGTTTCAAGTTGCTCAAATTTAAAATAGTGAGCTGAGTGATGACCACTGTATCCATAGAAAAATACCTCCCATGGATACAAGGTAGCATATTTAGAGGATTTGTACATTTTTATTTTCCTCTAAATGTACATTTAAATAGTATCATTTACATAAGGTTCATCATACTGAAACAGTATTTGGAAATGCTGCTCTTATAGCTGAAAGTTTGCGCAAATACATTTTTCAAAATCACCATGAATTGATTAAATGGTATATCAATCTTCCTTATTACTATAAAACAGCATCAACCATATTTGTACATGCAGGTATCGATGAAGAAGCGGCCGATTTATGGGAAGTTGGAACATCAAATGAAATGTTTATTGAAAAATATCCCGCTGAAACTGGATATTTTTATATGAACATTGTAGCTGGACACGTTTCTACATCATCTATCGCTAAAGATTATAACTTTCATGACATATATTATGATGGGCAAAGTCATTTTTATATTGATGGGATAGATTCATATATGTCTACAGTTGAAGCTGAATCAAGAAGCATACCAGTTTTAGTATGTGAAGAAAATGGTATTGATTATATTTATTATTCATTAAAAGAAGACGGAACAAAAACTCAATTCGTTAATAAAAAATCAAGCTTCAACTAATATAAGTGTCAAGGAAAAGACTTTAAAAACCGTCCGCACTGAAAGAGGTAAGGAAAATGGATAATACAAAAATCAAAATCGTAATGGACGATGTTGATGCTCCTTATACAAAAGAAGAATACAAATTAACCGAGAAAGACTGCATTCAAACGTTGAAATATCTCAATGCGGTGGGCTTACAAGTTAGTCCAAAAAGTAAAATGTATAAAGTAGGCAAAAAACACGGCTTGATAGATTATTAATAGGAGAAAGAAATAGTGGAATGTCCGATGTGTCACGAAAAGCCGGTGGTGGCGATGACCTCGACCCGTGAGAGGACAACCATCAAATGCAAATGCGGTTTTATAAAGAGTGAGGAAATCAATTTCATTATTACAAAAATCGGAAGTCATATAATTTTCAATGAATTCTTCCATATCGTAGCCTTTATCGGCTGCTAATTGTAATATATCTCCTTGCACTTTTGCAATATCATATTTCATTGTAGGTGATAAAGCATCAAAATTCTCCATATCCGTCACACTCCTTCGTCATTTAATTTCAAAGTATTCTCGTCGTTTATATATTCAGAGGATATAGCAAATTCATATTCGAAAGGCGCTTTTTCTTGTGATACTCGTGATAATGTTTGTATTTTGCGAGTTCCTAGATAGAAACCATTTCCGAAATCCGTGGTTCCATGACTTTTAGCTGGAGTTATCTGACCAACAATACCTGTTTTAGAGCCGTGATAAAACACGATATCACCTGTATCTGGGTTTTTGAAGAAATCATTTTGTTTCATATTTATAACCTCTTACTTTCTATTTATATTATATCATCTATGTCATTATTGGAAGCATGGCTGCAATACAATAGGCAATTGAGCTTGACGTAAAAGAATTAAAAATCTACTATGATTATGATGGTATTGAAAAATGGGTCAGTGGAGAATGGAAAGCAAATAAGGCTCTTACAAAGTTTTATAGTGGATATATTGCAGCTGCTAAAAATGTAATTAAAATCGAGTTTGAACATGTTAAAGCTCATACCGGAATAGATGGAAATGAGGAAGCTGATCGTTTGGCGAAAGAAGCGGTGGGCTTATAGTTAAAACAGAATAAGTTATTCAGAGAATTGAGGCTTCGTAGATTTTACGAAGCCTATTTTGTTCCACTGTATAATGTGTACATGCTTTGAGTTACAAATATTAGTTTTCATACAGTATAAGAAAGCGAGGTATTTAAGATGAAAAATATAAAACCTAGGGAAATGGCTATCAAAAGAACAGGCAGAAGGTCATATGAAATCAAAACAAAACTTTTTGATGAAGAAGTTGTGGACCAGGAAACAGTTGATGAAATACTAATTGATTTGGTTGATGTGTCCATGGGGCAGTTGAAAATGCAAGATCTTATACCAGCTGATGCTGAAGTTACAAAATTGCAATCAAATCAGCTGGATGATAATAATGTGCTGATATCAATCATGTGGGATACAACCATGAACACATCGTACATTATTTGCGATAGTTTGGATGCTGTGATAACAACCGCCAAGCAAATGAAGCCAATCTCAAATATCTTTGAAAATCACAATCTGACGGTTTATAAGAATCCAGCAAATAAGCATTACGCGATAGGTTTTACATTGCCTGGTGACAAAGAACAGTTTAAAAATGTAAAGGCTACTTTGATTCATCTATGCGATTACAACGGCATTCATGTACAGGAATTCGTTAATTTCGCTCCTGAGCATTTAGCCGAGCACGGTGAATTGATTTGTGATGATTTATTTATGCTTGCGGATATTTAGAAACGATTGATATATGAAAGGAGAACGAAAATGCCAAATATTATTTTAGATTCAGTTAGAGGGTTACAGCCAGTACCAATTGATGATGTATTTCTTAAGGACAGAAAAATTTTTCTCGTGGGAGAGGTAAATGATGCATCCTGCAATGATTTGATCAAGCAGCTTCTTTATATGGAAGCAGAGGACAACACACTGCCAATTACGTTGTTCATAAATTCTCCCGGCGGACAAGTTGGATCAGGCCTTGCCGTGTATGACACGATTCGCCTCATGAAAAGTCCGGTTACAGCAGTTGTAACAGGAATTGCAGCCAGCATGGGAAGTATTATCATGTTGGCATGTGATGAAGATAAGCGCTTAATGCTCCCAAGCAGTAAGGTTATGATCCACGATTGTAGCTGGGGACACCGAGAAATGGGTGGAATGAAGCCATTTGAAATTGAGCAGGAATTGAGGCAGCTTGAGCAGGTTAATGAAAGGTTGATTTCTATCATAGCCGAGCGTACTGGTAATTCAGTGGAAGATGTTTCAAATGTGACAATGTGTGATAGCTACTTTAATGCCGAGGAAGCTATTGAGTTTGGACTAGCTTCAAAGGTGATTGATTCAGAATGTTTAGGTGAGTTGATGAAAAGGAATGCCGCTTAGTTATGAAGAAATTTGAGAAAAGCCAAATTAAGATAGTATTTTTAACATACATTTTATGTGTCGCAATGCCTTTATCGGTAAAGTTTTGTTTGAAGCAGATAGATGCATACAATGAACAGTACGATTCTCAGCAGCTTTTAGATATGTTAGATGAGAAGCGTTATGCCGAAAGGATGGAAGAACGTAAGCAGCAAGAAATTGCCAGAGAAAAAGAAAAACAGGAAATGGATGAATTTGTTAATAAAGTTATGGAAATGGTGAATGGCGAAAATGAATAAGATACTGAAAGTGATAAATATACTATTTACATGCATAATCGCGTTTTCTCTTGTTTGGGGACTTTGGTTTTGGCATGAAGTAAATGTGGCAAAAGAACGACATAAACTTATTGAAGATGCGCTGATGGGCATAGCCTTCGATAGCTCTGACTCTTACGCAAATCTAAGAGAAGATTATCTGCCACAGTTTGCAGGCGAAGAAGTCTGGGGAGAACTGTTTCCGCCAGAACCAACATCTACACTAGACGGCAACACCGTACGACACATAGATGCGCAGAAATTGGCACTGAGTACAGAAGAGGCGTATATTAATATGAGTAAGGAAGGCAACTTCGTAGCAAATCTTCGCGTGGCCAGCAATAGAGGTGTGCACTTTAGCATCTTTTTTGCGGGCACTGTTGATGGAGATGGTGTTAGGTTTACGAAGATGTATTAGAAGAAGGATTGGAGAAAAGGGACATGTTCTTTATGAACAGATAATAAAACTATATTAGGATTTAGTGTTAGGAGAAAGCAGGAGAGACCTTAAAAGGTCTCTTCTGCTTCAGAGTGTAGACAAAGTGTCGCGGCTTACGCCGCGACCTTTTCTTTTAATAAGGAGGAACTGGAGTCAGCGGACTCCAGTTCTTTCATTTTTTAAGACTCATAAAAATTGAGAAAGCCTTGATTTTACAAGCTTTTCAGACTCTTTTTTGGTATAATAGAACTATCAATAAAAGGGGTTTGAATAATGATTACAGAACAAAACGAGAAGGCTAGAAAGCAGATTGAATTTGTATGTACGGATGATTTAGTTCCACAAGATCATCTTTTAAGAATCATAGATAAAGCAATTGATTGGTCTTTTATTTATGATTTAGTCAGAGACAAAT
>NZ_FOQF01000047.1 GCF_900113655.1 Pseudobutyrivibrio sp. OR37
GCAGAGGCTTTTGTTAAGCAAGGTTTAGGACTCTTTTATTATAAGAAAGAAAACTCAACATTAGAGGAAGATTTCTTTGTAAGGACTCAGAATAATTTGATTCCAGTCGAAGTTAAGTCAAATAGTGACCAGTCAAAATCATTATCTTCGTTGATAAAAAATGAGAACTATAGCGATATCTCATATGGGATAAAGCTGGGAGACTTCAATGTTGGTAATGCAAATAACATATATACTTTTCCATATTTTTGTGCATTCAAGATGAAAGAGTATTTAAAGAAAATAAATTAACAAATTTCGCAGCTTGTAGGGCTCTTTTGCTAAAGAAAGAGCGTGGCAAATTCAAGTTTTTCGAAATGAATGATAGAACATAAAATCTCGAAGTTATGATATGAGTGCTTGACAAAAATACTCCTATATCGTAGTATAAAACTACGATATAGGAGTATTTAATTATGAAGACAAATGGTGGATTTCTTGTTACAAAAATAAAACAGCTGGGTGATCGTATATTTGAAAGGATACTGGCAGAAAAAAACATTGATGCATTTAACGGAGCTCAGGGAAGGATTCTTTATGTCTTATGGCAGGAAGATGGTGTTCCTATTAAAATTATTTCCGAGAAAAGCGGACTTGCAATTACTTCACTTACAACCATGCTTGAGCGGATGGAAAAAAACGGACTGATAAGCCGCAAAACTGATGAAGCTGATAAGAGAAAAACTCTTTTGTTCCTCACAGATAAAGCCAAAGAACTTAAAGAAGCTTATGACTCCGTATCCAATGAGATGGGGAATATTTATTATCGTGATTTTACGGATAAAGAGATTCTTCAGTTTGAAAAGTATCTTAACCGCATCAGGGTAAACCTTGAGGAATGGAGTGACAAATGAGTATTTGTATTAAAGATCAGATTCAGAACATGAATCTTGTTATAGGGTGCACTGTTGGATGTCCGTACTGCTATGCCAGAAACAATACGAGGCGTTATCACATCATAGATGATTTTGAAAAGCCACAGTTTTTTCAGGGAAAGCTTCGTATGATGGAAAAGAAAAAGCCGCAGAATTTTCTGCTGACCGGCATGAGCGATCTCTCGGGCTGGCATGAGGAATGGAGAGAGGAAGTCTTTAAAAAGATAGCAGAGAATCCTCAGCACCAGTTTCTTTTTCTTACCAAACGACCGGATCTTCTTTCTTTTTTTTAACAAAGTGTTGGAGGAACAGAGGATATGGAACAACCAGAAATCAAAGTAAATCATATAGAAACAAAAAGTGTAATGACAAAATCGAATACTCCTATTGGAGGATATTCGGTGAATCCCTATGTGGGGTGTCCCCATGCCTGTAAATACTGCTACGCATCTTTTATGAAACGCTTTACAGGGCATACGGAGGAATGGGGAACTTTCATGGATGTGAAAGACTGGCCTGAAATAAAGAATCCAAAGAAGTATGCCGGCCAGAAGGTGATCATTGGAACAGTTACGGATGGTTATAATCCGCTTGAGAAAACATATAAAAATACAAGAAGACTTCTGGAAGAACTAAAGGACAGTGGTGCGGACATACTTATCTGTACAAAGTCAGACCTTGTACTAAGAGATCTGGATCTGCTAAAAGAGATCAATGAAAATAGCAGACTTACAGTATCATGGTCAATCAATACTCTCGATGCGTTGTATCAAAGATAGTTACAACGATATGGAGGTATAAAGATGTCTAATTTTAAAAAGATTTCAGTAACAGAGGATGCAAGAACAGAACTTCACGATAAGTTAGAGCTTACAGGAGCAGAGGTTAGTGTTAACAATCTACCAGCAGGAGCTTCTGTACCATTTGTACACTCTCATAAGGAGAATGAAGAGATTTATATTATTTTATCTGGTAAGGGAAAGGCCGTTGTAGATGATGAGACAATCGAGCTTAAGCAAGGTGATTATATAAAGATTTCACCAGCTGGAAGAAGACAATTCTTTGCTGCTGAAGATTGCGGAATCAGCTATGCATGTATTCAGGTAAAGGCTAATTCATTAACTGGATATACAGCAACTGATGCAATAATGTAATTTGCTTATCAAAAGGCATCCTGAAATTAGGATGCCTTAATTTTTTCCAACTGTATTGATTAAATCTATAAAATTCCCTTCCCCAGATTCAGAAAAAAGTAGTGCATCATCTAGCACAGAATCCAAAACGCAGTCAATATTATCATGAGGGCCGTAAAAATAAAAATCTATCATTCTGTTAAATAAATGTTTTGCATAATAATAACACATGTTTTATAATATACTCATGAGTAATGAGTATCGAAACGAACAAGACATTAAAAATAACACAAAGATAAATGAGCTCTTAAATGATATGCCAGAGTTCTTAGAGGATTTTCATACCCATTTGGATTCAAGAAATCGTTCTACAAACACAATCCTTGGGTATATGTATGAAATAAATGTATTCCTAAGATTCATGGCTGTAGTTCTAAAAAAAGAAAATGTCAAGGATATCCAGGTTACTGATTTAGATAAAATCAGAATGACCCAGATTGAAAGATATATTGCTGAATCTGAGGATGGAATCAAGCTAAGTGAAACTGCACGCCGCAGAAAGCTTTCTGTGCTTAAGACCATGTATAAGTATTACCTGGCTATTGGTGCAATCAAAAACAATCCTACACTTCTCGTGGAAGGTCCAAAGCTTCACGAAAGAGATGTAGTAAAGCTCAGTGATTCAGAAGTTTCAGCTTTATTAAATTGTATACAAAAACAGGATAAGATTTCAGAACATGCCAAGGCTTACAATAAACGCATGGTTGATAGAGATATGGCCATTATCATGGTATTGCTTGGCACGGGTATGCGTGTTTCAGAGCTTGTGGGACTTAATCTTTCAGATATTGATACTACTGATGAACACAAAGTTTATTTCAGTATTGTTAGAAAAGGTGGCGATTATGATAAGGTACGTGTAATTGCTCCCGTATATAATGCTGTAGCTGATTACATCGAATTTTCTCGCCCACTACTGCTCTCTTCACCTAATGAAAATGCTCTGTTTATTTCAACCCAGGGCAAAAGAATGTCCGTAAATGCGGTACAAAAAATGCTTAAGAAATATTGCAAGGCAGCAGGTTTATCTGATAAATACTCTCCTCACAAGATGAGAGCTACTTTTGCTACAAAAGTATATGCAGAAACAAAGGATATCTATGCAATCAAAGATGCCCTTCATCATAGCAATATTGATACCTCTAAGCATTATATTTCGGATAAAGAAGCTAGAATTGATGCTGCAGCGGAAGCGGCAAGTACATTCTTTAGCTAATAGATATTGCAATTATCCAATGAGTTAATATTCTACATTACCATCTTAGATTCCCTTACAAAACTCCTCGATTTTTATATCATTATCATCACTAGGTTTATCCTTTGGATCAATAAGAATAAGAGTAGCAGCTAATGTATCTATGCCGATACTATCTTTCAATTTCTCAAATGCTTTCTCAGCTCCAGCTCCACTTTGACATGCAACGGCTGCAATCTTCTTTTCTTTAATACCAGGATTATCTTTTATAAATGTTCTAAGTGGTGGAGTCACATTACTAGCCCATACTGGAAATCCAAATACTATCTGATCATAAGAATCTAAATTCACAACATATGGTTCAAGCTCAGGTGTTTCTGCCATAACTGCACTCTTGCCACCCCAAAAGAATTTTGCAAAGCCTTTCTCAGGATATTTCTTCACTGGTACAAGCTTTAGCAAATCAGCACCAGTCTTTTCTGCAATTTTCTTTGCTACAAAATCAGTATTTCCTTCATGTGAATAATAGACTATAAGTGTTTTCATGTAATAATTTCCTCCCCACATTTTTTAATCGAAAAGCTGCACAGCCGAAGCCATGCAGCAAATATAAATAAACGGGCAAGCTTAGCTTAAGCCCGGGTTTGAAATTAGGCCTCCACCTCGTGAAGGTATTTTGAGGTATTGAACATAAGCAATATCCTCGACATTTATTTTTATGAAACCCTCATTAGAAAAACTGATTTTCGAACGCATAGTAATAAATTCTACGAACCATACAATTTCAGCTAGTATTTCTAGCATCTCTTTCGATGAACCTGTCGATATCATTCCAATAAAATGGACACCTCATAAACCTTGAAAATACAATATACAACTGCCCTTGACTCAATTCAATGTTAGGGTGTAATATTAAATTACAAACATTTATTCGGAACTTATGTTTGGAATAATGTTTGTAGTCTACATAATTATACCCACGAAAATTAACGATACCACTTGCTACCAAAGGATAAAATTGCAGACTGGATTAATCCATCCAAAAATCCCGAAGAATTGATACCATATGCATTACTTGATATGGTTTCAGAAAAAGCAGATAGATAAAAACGTACTTATGGAATTTCCTAGATTTGTGCCTTTACTTCAAACTGCTCATAAGCCTATTCTCTTTTTGCTTTGCGAAATAGCATTTTCTGGACAAACTAAACGACACAGATGACATCCAACGCATTTCCTACCATCTAATTTAGGAATCCTATTTTCAAACTTAATTGCCTGGTGTCCACCATCATCACATGAAATTACACACCTACCACAGCCGTTACATTTATTGGTATCAAATGTTGGAAACAAGATAGTATCTCGCTCCAACACATCAGTTGTACTACTAATAGATTCAAGACCTGCCCCAACAATATCCTTAACAGATGCAATTCCCATTTGTGTCAAATAATAATTCAATCCAGCCTTTAAATCGTCAATGATTCTGTATCCATATTGCATTACAGCAGTAGCGACCTGGATTGAACCCGCCCCAAGAAGAATAAATTCAAGTGAATCTCTCCAGGTTTCTATTCCACCCATGCCACTTATATGTAAACCATTGATTGTTTTGTTTTGCCCTAATTCGGCAATAAATCTAAGGGCAATAGGCTTTACTGCATTTCCACTGTAGCCTCCAAGAGCAGACTTCCCCTTGACTGCTGGTGCCGAAACAAACGTATAAGGGCTGACACCTATAACACTCTTTATCGTATTAATAGCTGCTATACCATCAGCACCACCCCTAAATGCAGCTTCCGCCGCAGGTGACATTGTCGCAACGTTTGGCGTCAATTTTGCTAATACCGGAATTGTGGTACTTCTTTTGGCAGCTCTGGTAAATTTTTCCACCAGCTCGGGCACCTGTCCTATATCAGAACCAAGTCCTCCTTCCATCATATTAGGACATGAAAAGTTCAGTTCTATAGCATCTGCACCATTATCCTCACATTCCTTAGCAAGGGATTCCCATTCAGCCTCATCCTTTCCCATTATCGATGCCAAAATGAATTTTGTAGGATAATTCTTTTTTAGCTCCCTAAAAATGTGCATATTTTCTGCCACACTGTGATCCGATAGCTGTTCTATATTCTTAAATCCGATTATGCTTCCATCTGCCCCTTTTATAGCTGAAAATCTTGGTGAAGCTTCGTGTATATCTAAAGAACAAATAGTTTTAAACGAAATACCAGCCCACCCTGCCTCAAATGCTCTGGCGCACATGTCATATGTAGAAGCAATTACAGAAGATGCCAGAATAAACGGATTTTCCAAAGGAACTCCACACATATCGCATTTCAACCTATTTTCATCTGTTGGTAAAGCTATTTCTGTGACTGGTCTAACTTCATCATATAGGATGTTCATGATATTTTTAATTCTAACTTTGTCCTTTGCAACACAAGCTTTTTCACACCCTCCATCACAATCCCTGCATGGATTATCAATAGGAAGCTTTAAGGAAGCGACATCCTGATTGTCAAACCAAATACTTCTAAGGACATCTGAGGGATTACATTTTTCGCAAGCATTACTACATGGCGCATCCTTACACAGCAAACAAGAAATCATATCTGAACGTTTAATATAATCATTCATTAGCATACAAATACCTCCTCGGGTTCAAATTAGCTATCTTTTTCCCCCTTATGGTTACACACTCATAGTGTATAAAATTTATATGTTAAAAATATGTAAATGCCATGTTAAAGGGCATTAATCTATTGGAAGGAGCTACTACTAGAGAAAGAAATGAACAGATAGGAGGACATCAAACACCCAGCTATGGATTTTTTAATTATCCTACAAGTTTTACAACAATGTTTAACACTTTTATCATAATCTGCTGATAAAATTACTTTTAATGATAATGTAAGGAGGTTTTAGTACATGAGTAGTAAGAAATCAGCATTCGAAGTATATCTTTCAGCGGTATTTAAATGGGGTATTATAGCGTTGACAGGAGCATGTATGTTTGCAACATGTATGTTCATTACTGAGAAATTGTTAGGCTTTTACAAAGATATGCAATGGATTGCTGTAATTTGTTTCGCCCTTATGGATGTTTGTTTTTTAATTTGTGGAATGCTTATACTAAAAACATCATTTGATGAAGAGGGCTATCTAATAGACGGGAAATTACAGCTAGGTAAAATTTTTTGTTCGGGCGTACTTATTATTCAATGGACTTATATTGTTTATATGTGCCCAACTAGAAATTTCTGGGGATTCTTAGCATTCTTTCTCACACTAATCGGATTTTTCCTTGATATAAAACAGTTATTGGCAACCGGAGGAATTTGTATTATTTCCCTTATTAGTGGATGGATAGTTCGAGGCTCACAACTTCTTCCTGCAAAAGACGAATTATATGTGACTGATATAATAATGTGTATTGTTGGATTAACTATATCTTTGGCCGGCATAACATTGTTTGTTTTCTTTGTTTCTTATTTCCTTGTAAATGCTAAAAAAGATGAACTTGAAGAAAACAACAGGAAGGTTGTTGGTGTAATGAATGCTGTAAAGTCTATTTCTGAAAAGATGGTTTCAGCAGGTACTACACTACTTGATATCGCCTCAAATGAAAGTGCTTCAGCTGAAGAATTATCAGCCACAAGTGATGATTTAGTAGAGAATAGTAATATGCTTGGTACCAAAGCTGATGACAGTATGGCAAATCTTTCAGAACTAAGTGATGTAGAAAGTATTGTAATCGAAAATGTTGAGAAGGTAGAAAATACCTCAGATAATTTACTTGTTAAATCAAACGAAAATGAAAAAGCTCTTAATGATTTACAAGGAATTAACTCTGATGTTTCAGATTCAATGGCCACCACAACAGATATTGCAGAACGTCTGTCAAATGCAGTTGAAGAAATCGGAACTACATTGGAACTTATTCAGGGAATATCTTCTTCAATCAGTTTACTTGCTTTGAATGCGTCAATCGAGGCAGCACGTGCAGGTGAAGCTGGAAAGGGTTTTGCAGTTGTGGCAACAGAAGTTGGTAAACTTGCAGAAAGTACATCAAGTTCATTAAATGATGTTGGCGAAGTAATTGATAGAGTTCAAATGAATGTAAAGGAAATTACAAGCCAGGTTGAGAAAAACGCCTCAAAGCTTGAAGAACAAAATGAACAATTCAAGAAGGTCTTTGGCGATGTAGCAGACATGAGTGTAATGCTTAATGATTCTGTTGCTGCGGTTTCAGAAATGAACAAAGCCATCAAGCGTCAATCTGATATCATAAAACAAACTGTAGATATCAATCAGGATATTGCCGAAAGTATTAGAGATGAAAATCAACAATTCGTTTCTATAAGAGCTATGGCTGAAAACAATGCTAAAAATACAGAAGAAGTTGCTAATCAAGCCAAAACTATTAACGATATGGTGGATGAAATTTCTAAATTATTAAATAGCTAAATCTTGTGAGCTTTATCTTTTAGCAGCATATAATAAGTCCTAAAATACTGATTTTAATAAGCCTCGAAGCCTTTGTTGACTTCGAGGCTTTAATAAAGTAAATGACTTTAAAACACTTCCTCGGCAATTTCTTTTACCAATGCAAGCTTTGCCCACTGCTCTTCTTCTGTGAGCTTATTTCCAATTTCACAAGAAGCAAAACCACATTGAGGGCTTAAACACAATCTTTCGAGCGGTATATATTTAGCTGCTTCGTAAATACGTTTTTTAATTGTTTCTTTATCCTCCAGCTTAGGTGTCTTTGTTGTTATTAATCCAAGCACAACTTTCTTATCTGCTGACACCTTGGCAAGTGGCGCAAATCCGCCAGATCTAGCATCATCATATTCTAAGAATAACGCATTTACGTTTTCCTGCGCAAAAACATAATCTGCAACAGAATCATAAGCACCACTATTAAAGAATGTCGAATGATAATTTCCTCTGCAGATATGAGATGTTATAACCATGTCTTCAGGTTTGTTCTCTAAAGCTAGATTGTTTACGTCTAAAAGCTGTTGTTTTACATCCTCCAAATCTACTCCAAGAGACTTGTATCTCTGCTTTGCAGCATCACCAACTATCGCACCCCAGGTACAATCATCTAACTGTAAGTTTCTGCATCCAGCCTCATAGAATTGCTTAATAATATCTTGATAAGCAACTCCTATATCATGAATTAGTTCTTCATTCGATGGATAAAATTTTCGTGTTATCTCATAATTACCCGGTACTATCATCTGCTGATATGTCTGCGCAGGCGCTGGAATAGTGTACTTAGCGATTGTATTTTCATCCTCAAACTGCTTTAAAAACTTAAAATACTCTACAAATGGATGTGCCTTAGCTCTTATTTTTCCTACTAAAAATGTATCATCCAAAAGTGCTAACTCCGCGTCAAACTTCACTCCTGAGCCATTGTTTTCATGAGCCACCCCCTCGAGACCCCACATGAAATCTAAATGCCAAAAGCTTCGTCTAAACTCACCATCTGTAATAATGTGAAATCCTAACTCCTTCTGCTTGGCAACAACCTTTGTAATTTCATCTTCCACCACCTTGTTGTACTCTTCCGCTGAAATCTTACCATTTTGATATAAAACTTTAGCGTCCTTTAACGCCTGTGGTCTTAAAAAACTGCCTACAAAATCATACTTCCCTGGAATATTTACAAAACTCATTATCTCTCTCCTTCTCTGCTATTAATATTTAGCTGAATTATATGCCTATTGAGTCAATAGGCAAAATACAAAAAAGTATCTTATCATCATAGATTTTATCTATGGAATAGACTATTATATAAATTAATATTTATAGTGAGGTGTTGAAATGACGTTAAAACAATTAAAGTATGCTGTAACAGTTGCTAAAACTGGCAACATCACAGAGGCCGCAAAGCAACTATTTATAGCCCAACCCAGTTTGACCGCTGCCATAAAAGATTTAGAAAAAGAATACAACATTACTATTTTTCATCGTTCGAATAAGGGAATAGAAATTACTCCAGAAGGAGATGAATTTTTAGGATATGCAAGACAGCTTCTAGAACAGGCCAACCTTATCGAGGAGAGATATACAGGTGCCGACCATGGTAAACAGCGTTTTTGTGTCTCAGCCCAACATTATTCTTTCGTAGTAGAGGCTTTTGTCAAATTGCTAAAAACCTTTGGTGGCGAAAAATATGAGTTTCATATGAGGGAAACCCAGACCTATGATATCATCGACGACGTAGCTCATCGCAGAAGCGAGATTGGAATATTATATCTCAATACATTTAATGAGACCGTCATTCGAAAAACACTTCGCGACCACGGCTTATTATTCAGCCCACTTTTCAAAGCCAAGCCTCATGTTTTCATTGGCAAAAATAGTCCTCTTGCAGCTAAAGAAACTATTACTTTAAATGATCTTGCAGCTTACCCAAGACTTGCATACGAACAAGGAAGCCATAATTCCTTTTATTTTTCCGAGGAAATCCTCAGTACCATCGACTCAGACAAGGAAATCATTGTCAGGGATCGCGCCACACTTTTTAATTTGTTAGTTGGACTCAACGGTTACACCATTTGTAGCGGTGTCATCAGTGAGGAACTTAATGGCCCTCATATCATTGCAAAACCACTTGATATAGATGATTATATGGAAATTGGATATATTTTGCCTTCAGGCATACCGCAATCAGCTTTAACCCAGCAATACATTGATATTCTTAAAAGCTTTTGTTTTTATTAATTCATTATCTGTTTCGCTTGTAAATAAGAAGAAGGCTCTTCGTTTACACAAAGAGCCTTAAGAGAATGTTATGCAGTTTTTCTCTTCTTAAGAATTAATACGATTCCAAGAATAACGATAGCTGCTGCTACTATATCACCTGCAATTAAGCATTTCTGCCATGTTGCAAGCTGGTAGGTTACTGTTGAACCAGGTACAATGCCCTGCATTGCATTTGAATTTACAACCATGTAAAGAGTGTTGTGTGCTGCTCTTCTCATAGCTGCCACACCTGTTGCTGACTTCTGGTCTGAAAGACTACCATCAGCAAAAGTATTAAGCATTAAATCATTTCCAGCGCGAATTCCTGAATCTGGATCCATGTATGCGCTACCGCCGTAATAATCTGTAAGTACAGCGCCATTAAATCCCCATTCATCGCGTAATATTGTTGTCATAAGTCCATAGCGTGCGCCTGACCATGTACAACCAATTCTGTTGTATGAGCTCATGATTGCAGTTGCTGCTTTGATTGTAGATGTCTGAAGCTGTCCATCTTCGTCGTAATAGTTAACATCTGCCTTTGCTTCTTTAACTGCAACCTCGAAAGGCTTCAGATATATTTCACGTATTGCCTGCTCGTTAGCCCATGTTGCAATACCATTTCTACCATCTTCTTTATCGTTAAGTGCAAAATGCTTTAAGTAGCAGTAAGAACCGTACTTCATTACTCCGCTTACTTCTGAAGCTGCCATCTTACCAGCAAGTAAACCATCTTCTGAATAATATTCGTAGTTACGTCCAGCAAAAGCATTTCTGTGTGTGTTCATAGCTGGAGCATACCAACCGTTAAATCCGTTGTAGAGACCCTGCTCGCCAATAATCTGTCCCATTTCTTCAGCTAATGCTTCGTTCCATGTAGCGGCAAGAACTTCTTCTGCCGGGAAGCCTAAGCAGATTGCATCCTTGCCAGATGCTGATACCCATGTAGACCATCCCATAGGGCCATCATAATCAAGTGTAGCTGGTTTACCAATATCTGTAAGCTCAGCTGTATTGTATCCAGCGTTTGCAAGCATGTTAGCAACAGATGCCATATCAAGCTCGTCTAACAATAAATCCCATGCTGGGTCGTTATAATCTAAACCTCTTAATGATACTAACTGAATTCCGTTGTTTGCCTTTGTTGTAGGCATCTTGTCAGTGTAAGCCACACTTCCTTCTACGTTACCAGTTTCTTTATTTGTGGTTTCATCATAAACAGTTTCGTGGGCTGTTTTAATGTAATCTTCTGCTGTCATATCAGCTTCTGTTGGAGCTGTAGGGAATGTTCCTGCAAAATCAGCTCTTGAGAAGTTAAGAGGTTTACCCTCTGTTGGAGTATCTACAAACTCTGCAGATACATCATCAAACTGATTTGTTGCTGCGATTAAATCTGTGCTGCGCTTGTTGTCTTTATCAAATACCCATGCATCGAAATCATGTGTGTACACCTTCGATGAATCTTCTGCATCTATTGAAGCCCAACTGTGTGAGTTGTCGCTGAGGTAGAATTTGTATTCACCTTCGTCAAGCACATAAGCCTTGTTATTTTTGTAATCGTATGAAGCTAAATCTTCAGCCTTTACTTCAATAGTTAAGTCTTCAGATTCGCCTGGATTAATCACATTAGTCTTTGCAAATCCTGCAAGAACAACCTTGCTCTTTTCGATACCACCCTTTGTGTAAGGGCTTTCCTCGTAGATTTCAACTACATCTTTTCCTGCCACATCACCTGTGTTAGTAACCTTAACATTGAATGTAAATGTGCCATCGTTGTAGCTAGGAGTTCCTTCGTATTCTTTTTCAAATGTTGTATATGATAAACCATAACCGAATGGATAAACTACAGCCTCGTCATAATTAAAACCATCATAGTTTCCATCCATTGCCTCGGCTGCCGCAGTTTCGTAATAGCGGTAACCAACGTAAATACCTTCTTCATACTCGTTGAATCTACCAGATTCATATCCACCGATACTTCCATCAATATTGTTGTAGAAAGTATCATCGAAATTAACATAGGTAGGATCCTTTGTTAAATCACTTACAAAAGTATCAACTGTTCTACCTGATGGATTAACAGTTCCGTTTAAAACCTTAGCCACGGCGTTGGCACCCTGGTCACCGATACAGCCTACCCAAACAGCAGCATCAATTCCGTAGGCCTCATCATTTAAGAAGCCAAGCTCCATAGCATTTGCTGTGTTAAGAACAACAACAATCTTTTTGATTGCACCAGCATCCTTTTGAGCCTTGACATAAGAAAGCATGTCCATTTCACGGCTGTCTAATTCAAGGTAAGATTTGTCCTTGTCCTCTTTTGTTACATCATACTCAGACATATCTGTTGGAAGGTCGCAACCTTCGCCACCAACACGGCCGATGAATACTATTGCTGCATCACCGTATGTTGTGAAGCTATCCTTTAAATCTTCTGGATAATCCTTTGCTGGAACTTCAGCGATGATATCGCCTGTAAACATTGCTGTTCCCATAGAGGAGATGAAACCACGACCTGTATATTCAACATCCATCTCTCCCATTCCAGTCTGCATCTTTGTTTTGACCGGAGTTGTTGTGATTTCATGGTTTGCATAAAAATCGTAAAGGCTTTCGTTTACCTTAAAGCCATTTGCTTCAAATGCTGTTTTGTAATCTACAGGAGAGCTTTCTGTAGCCGCACTTCCTGCACCTGTGTAAACTGGATCAACTGATGTTCTTCCGAATAAAGATACATTTGTCTCTTCAGATGTAAGTGGAAGAACCTGATTATCATTTTTAAGAAGAACAATTCCCTCCTCTTCTACTTGCTCAGCTTTTTTTGCGCTGGCGCTAAGAAGACTATCTTCATCCTCGTGTTCAAGCTTGTAATAATCTCCGTCTAGGGAGCTGGCAAGCTCGTTTTGTTTAATAACCGCTTCGCCCTTTCCAAAATACATGTTCATAACAGTGTATAATGGGCCTGTAAGAACGATGCTAACAACTATTGCAAGTACAGTAACTACTGCAATAATGATTGTCCATAGTCTGGTGAATTTTTTCACGCTCATAAAACATCCTCCTAATAATTAAGATAGATATACATTATCATCTAATTTGATTGAAACTGGGATTTGGTACGAAATGCAAAAATATGGTACGGAATGCTCCTAGCAAGAAACTAATCTATTAAGTATAATCATATGTAGATTCTTGCTGACAATTTCAGTATCTGCCAGCAAGAAGTCCTAGCTTTATTAAATGATTTTGGAGGTCTTATGTATCAGGCTGCAATTGTTGATGACGAACTTGATATTCTAAATTCCACAAAGGCTATGCTTGCTGACGAATTTACAAAAGCTAATACAGCAGTTGCCTTTGATTTTTTTACAGATAGTGAAGATTTTCTGTCTATGTTTGAAAGTCATTTTAATTATGACATTATTTTTTTGGACATTGAAATGCCAAACATCGATGGCATATCCGTTTGCCGAAAGATAAGGCAATTATCCAAAGATGCTCTTGTGATTTTTATTTCTAATAAAGAAGAGTTAGTCTTTCAAACCTTTGAGGTTCAGCCATTTCGATTTATTCGTAAATCCGAATTGAAGGAGCTTTGCCCGTCTTTGGTGGATTTCATAATCAATGAACTTAAAAGACGTTCACCTCAGACATTTACCATTATAGAAAACAATGGTGGCGATGTTTTATCCTTTGATGCAAGAAACATAATCTATGTCGAAGCACAAAGAAAAGAATGCAAAATCGTTACTACAATTGGTGATTCTACTGTAAAAATGAAGCTAATGGACTTAGAAGAAAAACTTGGCAGCTTTCATTTTGTAAGAATTCATAGAAGCTTTCTTGTAAACATGGATTATATATTCAGAATCACCAAAAATAGTATTATTCTAACCAGTGGTGAAGAGCTGCCCATAAGCCGAGGCAGTAGCGATACTTTAAAACAATTATTTATAAATTACTCTATGTCATAAAAGGAGACGTTATGTTATATCAGATATTTAGAGAATGGGAAATTGAAGGCATTATTCATTTTACTATGCTTATATATATGCTCCATTTACTATTTCCAAAAAAGAAAACACCTTGGACAACTGCAAGTTATTTTATAGTTTCTATGGGCGTTTTTTTGACTCTGAAATACATTCCTTATATTCTTCCATTTTGGGATTATGATAGACCTTACTGGTATTTTTATATTATTTCTTTACCACTCGCTCTTCTATTTTCCCACTTATGTTTGGAGGGAGATTTTCTTTCCAAAACAGTATACATTTCATTTTTTATGGCATTCATTCAGCTGGCTAAAATGGTATGCTCTCCTATATACAGGAATGAAAGTGTAATTCCTGCTGTCGAATATCAGATTATCGATATTATATTATTCCTTATACTTGTGGGCCTGCTTATACTGCTAGCTGCTATCTTTATCAACTGGCCATTACTAATTAATAAAACCAACATTCATCCTAGATATTATGCAATATTATATCTGCCTATCAGCCTTAGTGCTTATTATCTTCTTGGTGTTATGAATATTTCATTTTGGGATAAATACAAGGAGGCTATTTTAGCATTTCTTATCATTCCTATTTTGCCAATTTTCTACGATTTGTTTTCAACCTTTATGATAAGCAATGATGAGCAAAGACGATTGGATAAAGCCCTTACCGAAACCAAGGCTCAGGTATTTAGATACAGATATTCTTTGGAATTAGAAGAACGTATTAAGAAAGAACGTCACGAACTAAAGAATAATTATTTGTATATTCAGACGCTGTTGAATGAGCAAAAATATGATAAGCTTCAGGCTTATTTGGATGAAACAATTGGAGCGAAAATCCAAAGTATCTCTGCTATTTCCACTGGTAATTCCATGATAGATTACATTTTAAATCGTAAAATATCTGAGGCTCAGAAGCACGGAATAAAAGTGTATTCAGAAATACTTTTGCCTTCTGAACTACCAATTAATGATGATGAATTTTGTACCATCTTTTTGAATTTATTTAACAATGCCTTTGAGGCTTGTGAAAATGTGGACCACCCGGATATTCACATTGTAATCAAGTGCATAAAAGGCTATTTGAGTTGCGAAATTTCAAATAAAATATCTGAAAATGTGTTAGCGGCCAACCCAAATCTAGAAACCACAAAGATTGATAAGATTAATCATGGATTGGGGCTCAAGATTGTTAAGGAAGCACTTAATTCTAATGATGGAATATTAGGCACATCCATTGAAGGCAGCTATTTCAAAGCCAAGTTTATGATACCTATGAAATAGCGAGCTTCTATGGGCCGCGGGCAGTGTCACAGACGAAAACACACCAAGACACTGCCATCGCACCACAAAAAAGACCCAGCCCCCGGGACAATGTCATTAAGTTAACATTGCGGTGGAGGCTACGATGAAGAAAACGAGATTGAAGTGATATGCTTCAATCTCGTTTTTTCCTTTTTTAGACATTAAAAGAAGACAGATTGTATATCTGCCTAAATAACATTTTTAACTTTTCATTTTTATGCTACTCTATATAAGAAACCTCTAAAGATTCTTGCTGACTGGTATCTTTCACGATGTCGGTCTGGTCTAATGGGTACAAGATTTCTTGATATGATGGTTTCTAAATCAGGTGGAGATGTAATACCGCGGTAAAACTTTTTGCACATGTGAGCAGCAACTGAAAAGTTGGCTTTATATGTATATTTTCTTTGTT
>NZ_FOQF01000013.1 GCF_900113655.1 Pseudobutyrivibrio sp. OR37
ACCATAAATGTGTTAAATGGGATGATTATGAATTTACCAAGGAAGAATTACAAGAATTGGATGAGCTCTGCCATGGGAACTGGATTGAAATCCAGCGACTTTATGAATACATCGATGAGCTCCAAGAACTTCTTAAAGAAAACAATATTTCATATCCATACTTTTTCTAAAACAATCATTGGGGCTGGCTTGTCCAGCCCCTCAAAAGTGCCCCTCAAACCGTACCCTCAAACCAGCCCCTCAAACCATACCCTCAAAAACTCCCACTAAAAAAGGGCTTGCCCCTCACGACAAACCCTCATAAACTTTGGCAAACCCTCAAAAACTTTGATTATCCCCTTTTCCAACTGTTTTTGCCAAACGTTCTCTTCTATATTCATCAGCAATATAATCAGGTCCATTCATCCACATATCTGTACTTTCATCGAATAGCATAGCCGCTGTTTGAGACTTCATGAAGCGAAAAAATGCTTTTGTTCTAGATATTTTTTGTTCCCTAGCTATATTAATTGATGCCATAGCTGCCAAAAGTTGCATTGTATATTCGTATTTGCTAACCTTCATTAGCTTGTCTCCTTCTTCAAGAATCATATTGATAATCCCTTCACTTTAAGATAATGTTCCAAATCTGCTAGATTCGCCTCATCCCACTGAACATGATATTCCTCATAACAAGTTTCAATATACTCATTTAATCCATATTTTTTAAAAATCTGCTCACACTCCTCAGCAGACTTATCCCACTTTAATTGTGCTAATCTAAACAATCTCACTTGAAGCATAAAGATATCGTCTCTTTTATTCAATCCCATTCTTCATTTCTCCATTATTTCGTTTATACGATTATAACATAATTGCTCACAATTATTAGCATATATCCTCTATCGAAATTTGGTAGTTCTTTTTGTTTTCTAATCTTTATTGTACTATAAATTATTTATGTACTGATATATTTTTCTACAAGGTTCCATAACCAACCTTTCTAATAGCTCCCATATTTTAGACTCTTTCATTTTAGTATTTTCGGCACTTTTATTTTAGTAAATTCGGATTTTAATTTTTTCTAATTTCATTTTTCTACATAAAGATGAGATGTTATATTATCTCATTTTCACTAAACTATTATTCTTCCGTAATTAATGTTTTAGCAATTAAAAGGCACGCGTATAAGATTCACTAAAACTAAGGTTTTTATCCGCGCATGAGCTCCACATAAAGGCCCGCCAGTAACCAGAACAAGCAACGTCCAACACCAACTATACTAAATACTCCTCTATAATCCCCTTAAGCTGCCTAGAACTTAAGGGAACAGCTGAGGTCTCAAAGGTTGCTATCATATTCTTGCCCAGGTAATAGCCGTTCTGCTGGTACACATTCATTTTACTGATATTCTTGTTTGCATAACCCGCGTTGTCCATCATTCCAAAATGTTCCCACACGTATTCCCGGCGGGTTCTGATATTTAAGCACACGAAATCTGGCCTTACCTGACCAAGGCCGTCCAGCACAATAGGCTTCTCGTATTTATAAGGGATACCATACTGCTCTAAAAGATTAGCGATAATCAGCTCCGATTTTGAACGCACCCTAACGCCATCGCCAGAATAATAATCTGTATTATCGCTAAACCCCATTGGTTCATAAGACTCGGCCTTCCACTTTTCTTTATATGTAATATCATCATCATAAAATGGTGTCACTAATTCTTTCTTTAGACTATGCATATCATCATATGCTTTGACCAATAGCTCTTCCTCAAGCATAGAGCTATAGTCATTAACAATACATTGCTCCTTCAAAGCACATTTCAACAGCTTCTTGTTATATTCCTTCTGCGCCAAGGCTTTTGCGATATCCATATCCTCTTTATGTATATAAGCACCATTTGTATCCTTGGCATCCTTTCGCCAATAATACTGAACATAGCTTTTCCTATTTGTAATTCTTAAGCTCCCATCGGGAGCGTTATCTAGTTCCAGCTTCAGCCTATCCACCAAATTATCTATGCCATTTTTTCTCTTAACTATGCTATCTCTAAAACCTACATCAGATAAATCCACTCCGGCATTCATTATATTACTTCCACCAAGTTTGTTTATATCTTTCATTTATCTCCTTACTATAATTTCCGCTGCATTACCTATTTTTATACGCGTATAGCAGCGTTTAAAAACTTTCGCGCGTATAATTTTCCACATTTAACCAATTTTTATATGTGTAAAATCACCTAGATTAGCCAAAATCCCTGATTTCGCGCGTATAAAAATCTCATTATTTTGCAATTTTATCTGCGCGCGCTTTTCAAAGCCATCGTCTCACGCGTATAAAATTCAATAAAAAAGGAGTTTTTAGCCGCGAATGAAGTAGCACTTGCTCGTTCATAGCAGCAATTAAAGAGAATTATTGAAGTTGAGTTATATATTATCACATGCAAGTGATATTGTAAATCAAATATAACGCCGACAAATCAATCCACACCATCAAAACAACAAAAAAAACGCCCAAAAAAGGCTCCCTGCGCCGCAAAATCAACGCAAAGAGCCACACCTCCTACTATAAATAAAATCAACCAGCTTTACGCCTTCTCCATAACCTCGGCCATAGCAATAGACAGCCCCTCCAGCTCAACACTGGCTGGTGCGCCATTCACTCTGTCAACAAACTCCCTAATCTCATAGCGCAAGCCATCCCCTTCCATTTCCTCGTCGTAGGAAATGATACGATTCGGATCCTCGAAATGAACCTCGTAATGCTTGGTCAGCCACCATGGTGCAGGCACCACAATATAGCCCTTCGTGCCAGATACCACCAGGCTTCCCTCGCTCTTTACACCGATTCCAGTAGTAACCGAGCCATAAGCACCGGCAAACTTGAAATCAGCCACTGTAAAGATATCCACGCCATCTTTATTTCGCATGGTTTCAAAGGAAACACTCTTATAATCAAGCCCAAGCAAGCTAAACACTGCAAGCATTCCATAGCTGCCCAGCTCCCTAAAGCTGCCAGCCACATCACTATCGGTGAACTCCCTGCTATCCTCTGGTACCAGCTTGGTAAATGCGGCTCTCACATGAACGATGTCCCCAATCATGCCACTTCTAGCGGTATCACATAGATTCTTAAACCCAGGCATGTAGGCTGTCTTCAATCCTTCCATTACCACCAGCTTCTTCTTCCTTGCCAACTTGAATACCTTTTCTGCCTCCTTGCCACTTAATGCTAGCGGCTTTTCGCACAATACATGCTTACCATGTTCCAAAGCCTCTTTGGCGTATTCAATATGTGTGCCATGAGGACTTGAGATGTACACGGCATCCACCTTATCCCACATATCCTCTACCTTGTCCACAGGCTCCGGAAGGGAATATTTACTAAGTCCAAGCACTGCGGAAGGCATCAAGCCAACTATATCATCCTGCAGCCTTGAAACGAATTCCATTGCACTTCCCCCATGTGGATTGTAAACAACTGATATTGATGCTCCATCCACATGCTCTATCTCTTTCAAAAATCTCCTAGCAATTCTTCCAGTTCCAATAATTCCAAATTTAATCACGACTACTCTCCTTGTATCTGCTTTCTCTGCTCCATAAATTTTTCTACGACCTTAGCCATAGCTCGGGATTCCCCAGCTGTCAGCTTGTAGTCCACGCTTTCGGGATCCCTGATTTTGTTAATGAATTCCGAAATCTCGTATCTAAAGCCTCCTCCCTGGAATTCTGCCTTGTGACGCTCAATTCGCGAAGGATCCTCGTAGCGCACCTCAAAGCTGTCGGCCAGCCACCATGGTGACTGCACCAAAATATATCCTTCAGTTCCGGCGATTATAAGCTGGCCTTCGGATTTAACACCATCGCCAGCCTTGGCCGTAGCCAAACATCCATCGTATTTGAACCTAGCCTCAGTATAGATATCGATTCCATTCTCCCCGAGTATGGATTCAATTTCCACCGACTGATAATCCACCCCCAGAAGCTTGAATATAGGCAGCATTCCATAGCTTCCATACTCCAAAAATGCGCCACTATATTTGTAATCATATTGCTCTCTAGAGCCCACCACCGGAAGTCGGGAAAAGCAGGCTTCCACATTGCAAATTCTACCGATTGTCCCCGATTTTGCAGTTGCGATTATCTGCTGAAAGGCCGGTAGATATGCCGCCCTGATTCCTTCCATCAGCTTTAGGCCCTTTGATTTTGCCATGTTATATAGTTCCTGGGACTCCGCAAAAGTAAAGGTCATCGGCTTTTCACACAGCACGTGCTTTCCAGATTCTAAGCCTTTTCGCACATAGTCCGCATGAGTTTCGTTTGGCGATGCCACGTATATTGCATCCACCTTGCCTAAAAACTCATCAAAATTCTCCACATAGGTAGGCAGCTGATAGATTCTATTAAATTCCATGGCAGAATCCACATCCGGATTGTAGGCTGCCACAACTTCGGCACCAGATACATAACTGGATTCTTCGAAGAAACGTGGTGCCACACGGCCTGTTCCAACTATTCCTATTCTGATTAAAGAACCTCTTCCCTCCCGTATTATGGTAGAAGAGATATCTGGCGTACGCTCCAGGTAGACCACCTTGCAATATGCATTTAGATAGTCAAATTTGCCTGTCCAATCTGAGCCCACTGTAAAGATATCCACCCCATACTTTTGGATATCCTCTATCTTTTGACCATCGTGGTCCTCTACGATGATTTCATCCGCAAACCCTGTGGCACGTACATTTTCAATACGTGTCATGATTGGGTCCACCAGATTCAGCTTTCCTCGCATGGTGTCAAAATGTTCAGTTGTAACTCCAACAATTAGATAATCCCCCAGAGCCTTTGCACGCTGTAACAGCTTGTAATGTCCCTCATGAAACAAATCAAAGGAGCCGTACGTAATAACCTTTTTCATAAGCTCACCCGTGATACTTTCTGTACTCCCTACCTTAAATACTCGTACACCTTCTCACCACAGTCACCAGCTGGCGAAGCATTCACCATGGCATATTGCCTTAGCTGCTCTTCCTTATCAAACTGGTTTCCGTGGATGTTGTTATCAATCAAATCAACTAACGTATTGAACAAATCCTCGTTACAACAATATCTTTGCAGATGTGATGAATTGGTAAAGCCCTTCGCATGACTGTAAATTTCTTCCTTATCGAAATACTGGTCTTCAAGAGAGATTTCCTTTGTATTTAAATCGATATGATATTGCTTTCTGTTAATTGCATCGAAATAACTATAGCAGCTCTTATCCACATCCCATCTACGGATGAAATAGCCTGCCCCATAGTTTGGCACATACCTGTCCTTGTCCTCAAATGTAACCGTAAATGGGCTATCCCATGGCTTCACTTCACCAGTGACCCTGTTTAGGCAAACAAACACATTGCCCCAATATGGAGCAAATATAATTTCATCTCCATTAAATGCCATGCTAGCAAACAATCTTTTATTAGCCTGACATTTCTTAGTCCTATCGTATCCATTAATGCCAGGCACTGCCAAATCATAATCCTTGAATCCGCCATTCTTAAAATTAAACAGCCTAAATACAGTGCCCTCATAGGGAAATAGCCACACTTCATCTGTGTCTACACTTTCCATACCTCCAGCCGTGTATAGCCCTGTAAATCCTGTATCTGTCACCTCCGTAGCCATTGTCTGCTTATCTATTTTAAGCAGCAGACTACCGTCCACTGACAGGATATAGATTGAATCTCTATTTGACCATCTGGCAGATATTATCCGCTCCCCTTCCATGGTCTGAAGGATGTTAAAATCAGCCACATTACTAAGCACTGCAATTTCATTGTTATCCATATTCAGCCTAATCATGCTGCCGTATCTGTCTGGGCACAGATAGATGTAATTCTTTTCCAAGTAGAATCCTGAAAAGGCAACACCCCGGGCTACTCGCTTTTCAAGCTCAATCTTTCTAATGTTCTTTTTCTTATCAATGATTAATATATCCTGCGCCACATATGGCAACACGTAGATATTATCCTTATATTCAATAGCGCGCTGATAGTAACCGCCGCTGCTGTAGTCCAATAGCTTGCAGAAGAACTCAAAATGCATATCATCATTTGGCGATACATACAGCTCGTTATATGGACTCACAAAATATTTGTTGTGCCTCTCTCCATCAAATGTAGCCATGTGCCCTTGATAAAATGACGCCTTCCAATCATCCTCCTCTGGTAGCTCGTTCAGGCTATTATTAAGAATAAACATAGGCTTACCAACCACACCAAACAGTGATGTTACGCTGGTGCCCGAATCGCCAATATACACATCTGATATGGCTATCGTATTTTCGATATTTGGTGTAGTGTCATAGATTCCCCAGCCCTCTCTGATATACCTATCCCTGATATCGTGATAGATAGGCAGAAATCCCGGTTCCATGGATTCAAGGGTAGATTCAAACAGAGGATGTGGACGCCAGATTAAGCACACGTCCTTTCTTTCCCTGAATGTATTAAATACATAGCTCATCTTCTCCATGAAATTCTTTGGATTATCAAGCATGCCACTAAGGCTGGTGTTGTAGAAAAACACCCGCTTGCCAACCATCTTATCCTTCCATTCAGCTGGAGCCTCTGGCGGATTTTCGCACTTCTTTATCACCGCATCAAACTTAGGTGAGCCCAGCGGAAGAAACTTTTCCCTTGGCACATTCTTATAGTAATCAATAATCTTTTTTGACTGAACTACCAGATAGTCTGCATTGTCATAGCTTGGAAGATAAGCCTGTCCCTCCCCCATGCCTCCTGCTGTTGCAAAATAAGGCACATAAACCAGGCAATCTCCATACTCCTTTAGCTTATCTGAGTAGAAAAATGGATGTACACTTGTAACGTAATTATATTGATCATAAGGATTATGAAAGAAAATAACATCTGGATGTTCTAATCCAAAATCGAATTCATCATATTTTGTGATAGGGATATCCTCTGGGAAAAGGTCCGCTTCATAATGTTTTTTTACAAAATCCCCCTGAGAATCTTTATCGAAATAAGGAATTGGAATTACAAGGGCCCTACAGTTCTCATCTGATCTGGCTGCTTTAAAAATAGACTCCATGCTGTCCCACATGGATGCCTTGTATGGTAAAAACACAAATAAACGCTTTACAACAATGTCGTTCTTTGCGCTTTTTTCTATCTCATTTATGCTGTGATCTAATCTGCCCCTTGCCGATTCCGCCGCAAGTCCTCTCTCACTTTGCAGCTCCTGATGAATCTGAAAGATCACCTCGCAAAACTCCTCCAAATGCTTTACCGTCACATGGCCTTCGCCCTCTTCTGCCTCTATGTATTCTCCTAAATCAATGGCTTTTTGCTGGCAGATTTCCAGATACTCCAAAGCTTTGTCCATACCAGCCCCGTCTTTTGATAAAGCCGCGAATACCCCCTCATTTAGCTTTCTAAATAATGCGATATAATTTTCTACCTGTTTGAACCTATACTTTCTCATCCCTAAGCCTCCCAGTATTCCTATACCTACACTAATACCACTATATTTTACCGCTTTCTGTCTAAAAATACACTTTTGTTCACAGAATGTTGCGAATTTTCTTTGCAACTCCCTTTTCACAGCTAATACATAAAACCATGCTATATTACACACATGGAAGATATTATTAGCAAGGTTGCAAACCTAAAAATCAACAATAACATCGTTTATATTATTATTTTCTTACTGGCTGTATACATCTGCTTCAATGGATATACAGTATATAAGTTTGCCCTTGGTGTATTGGGCTTTTGGGTTGGCTTTTCCAATGTTCACAAGCTTTTAGAATTCTTTAATGTGAATGTAAATGATAAGCAAATGCTTTTTCTACAGATACTCTTTGGTGCTGCACTTATGATGCTATCCTGGCTTCTTAGAAAGCTAGGCTTATTCGTGGTTGTATTTGACTTTGTTTATATTTATCTTGCCTCTATTGTGGTTGAATTTATCGCAAAAAAAATGGACATATCCCCTCAGATATATCCATACTTTTCTGTGTTATTTGCCCTTGCACTAGCTCTTTTAGCAGCATTGATTGCTGTAAAACACGAATATTCAATTATAATAATCGTCATGGCCTGGGTAGGCGGTTTTGCTGCAGTCCATTATTTGCAACTGTTCCTCACTAACGGCCCATTCCATATTGGTCTACTTTCTATCTTCCCAGCCTGGGGCTGGTACTTCCTGCAATGCTTCGTATCATTGTCGGGAATGATGACTCAGGGAGTAGGCCAGGAAGACGAATAATCCTGTTATTCATTAATGAATTCTATTATTTCACTAACAGTTTCGCTAGTCTGCTCCTGCACGCTGATGGAAGGCTTTCCATCTCCATCCTGCATTCCATAATCTCCAAAATACCCATGGCAACCACCATCTATCACTACTTCCTCGAAATCTGATGGAAGATTTTTTTTGCACTCATTATACTTTTCCATGTTTAGGACTCCGTCCTCAGAACCTCTGATGGAAAGAGTATTTACTGCAGGCTCATCAGTCAAATCCTTTGTAGAATATGCTGCAAGCAATATCAATCCTTCGTATTCGCTTTGATGTCTGTCTGCGTATAGAGAAGCCATTGCTCCGCCAAGGCTGTGTCCACCAATGTACCACTTATCAATCTCAGGATATTTTGCCTGAATTCCTCTAGCTCCATTAGCATCAAGCATTGCCAGATAATGTGGCATTTTAACCACCACGCCAAAGACTCCCTGCTCTGCAAGCTGCTCCATAAGTGGCGCATAAGCCTCTGTCTCTACCAATCCACCTGGATAAAAGATAAATCCAGCAACTGGATTTTCAGGCTCAAACAAAATCGTATTATCAATATCTTCAACCTTTACTCCCTCAGCTGGTTCGCTGATATATTTCCACGCTTCATCCGTTGCCAGATAGTAGTTATTCACATAACTAAAACATTTCCACACACAGGCAATCACTACAGCAAGGATTACCACACCTACTATTATTCTTCTTTTTTTCTTACTCTTCATTTCTACTTCCTACTGCCAATCTATTTATCTGCGTTGCAATATAACCTGCCCCGTAGCCATTATCAATATTTACCACGGAAATTCCATTAGCACATGAATTAATCATGGTAAGAAGTGCCGAGATTCCGCCCATGTTTGCCCCATAGCCTACACTTGTAGGAACTGCGATAACAGGAACCTTTACAAGGCCTCCAACAACTGATGCCAATGCACCTTCCATTCCTGCAACTGCCACCACGCAATTAGCCTGATTCAATACATCCACATTTTCAAGCAGACGATGAATGCCGCTAACGCCCACATCAAATACTCTGTTAACCTTGCTGCCGAAATATTCAGCTGTCTGAGCCGCCTCTTCTGCAACAGGGATATCAGCTGTACCTGCTGTAACTACTGCGATTTCCCCTACAAGCTCTGGTAGTTTGGCATCTGGCGAAACAGCCTTCAGAATCCTGCTAACCTTATCATAGGTTGCCTCTGGGATAGCTACCTTCACTATCTCATACTGATGCTCCGTAGCTCTTGTCCCAAAAACCTGGCCATCTCTTTCATACATCTTTTTATATATGTCCTCCAAAAACTCATCGGGCTTTCTCTCACAGAAGATTACCTCTGGAAATCCTGTACGATTTTTTCTATCAAAATCCAAATTTGCAAAATCCATGTAAGCCTCCTCCTAGGTGAGATTATTATAGCATAAAACGGGAAGACGCACCTATTTAAATGCGCTGCGCGCGAGGTGCGTCGTGGATAACAAAAAGAACCAGTAGAAATACTGGTCCTTTTTATTATCATGTCATATCATATCCATATACGCCTCGGCGACTCTATTATAGTCAATCTGATTGGTGATTTTCTCAACCTTGAAGTCATCCTCGCCAACCTTTATTCGATAAATAAAACACCCTTCATCACTAACCGTGTCGCCTTCAACTAATGCTGCTGCAACGTATGCTTTATTTTCGAATTCAAATTGATCTACGACTGCCATTTCTACTTCGTCGCCATCTCTGGTGCTAACCACAAATGTAATATATTCTTTAAATTCATTGCCCATAGGGATCCTCCTTTTAGGATTCATAGCTCTCCCGTTATATGGAAATATATTACAACATAATTGTGTATATAGTAAGCATAATCTATGAAATATTAGTAAATAGCCTATTTCCGTGAGGTTAAATTCACAACCAAACCACATTATAGGTCGATTTTAGCCCTTTACAGCACCACCTGTAACACCTTCAACATAGAACTTCTGCATGATGATGAATAGGATTGAAATAGGTACCGCAATCATCAAACCACCGCAACAGAAGTATGCGAAATACTGGTTAACAAGTGCTCTTTGAAGTAAGTTGAAAAGTCCTAAAGCCATTGTCCAGTCAGCTGCATTCTTTGACTTAATCATAAGTCTTACCATTACGAAGTCCATCCAAGGATTAAGGAAGGAGTTGATGACTGTATAAACAATCATTGGCTTTGAAAGTGGCACAACAATCTTAGCAAATATTGTTGCCTCTGATGCACCCTCAAGCTTTGCTGCTTCGTGAAGTGAAGTAGGAATTGTATCAAAGAATCCCTTCAAAATCAGGTAACCAAGACCTGATGCACCTGAATAAAGGATAATAAGTCCTACTACACTATCAGTAAGTCCAAGCATCTTCAAAATGAAATACATAGCAATCATTGAAAGTACGCCTGGGAACATTCCAAGGATGAGTGAAAAGCTCATAAGCTTCTTTCTACCCTTAAATTCAATAAATGAAAATGCGTAAGCTGTCATGATTACAAATATTGATGAAACAAGACAGCTAAAGACACCTATAATCATTGAATTCTTAAACCATGCAGGGAAATTTGCTGCTGCATCTGGCTCAAAGAAAAGCTGATGATAATTTGCAAGTGTCCAATGTGATGGGAAAAAGTGATTTGTATTAATACCTTTTTCCACACCAAATGTTGTTACTACCAACCAAAATACTGGTATCAACCAAATAAATGCAAGTACTGCAAGAACAATATGTCTTCCGACTATTTTCCATGTTTTTTTCATTATCTGTATACCCCCTCTTTATCTCCACCTATCATTCTTGAGAAAGTAAGAAGTGAAAGGGCTGCACAAACTACGAATGTTACAATACCAATTACTGATGCCATCTTGAAGTTACTGTACTCATTTGTAAGTCTGAATAACCAGGTGATAAGCAAGTCAACCTCGTTGGCATGTGAATTAGCCATAGCCATATTTGTTGTCTGGTAATTGTATGTAAGTAAATAAATAACATTAAAGTTATTAATATTACCGATAACTGACTGAATAAGTGATGGGCCAGTAATAAACATTACATAAGGCATTGTTATCTTCCAGAAAATCTGGAACTTGTTTGCACCATCAATCTTTGCAGATTCAATCTGGTCTGATGGAATATTCATAAGAATACCTGTAGCAACAAGCATCTGGTAAGGAATACCTACCCAAATATTTACAAGAATAATTGTTATGTGTGCCCAGCCTGGACGTGATAAAAATGGGATAAATGAATCTCCCGCATTAAGCAATCCAATATTCTTGAAGAAATCAAGGATTCCTACATTTGAACAAAACGTATTTACGATACCATTATCACCAAACATCTTACTGATAAGAAGAAGTGTAACGAACTGTGGAATACCGATTGTGATTACAAAAAGTGTTCTCCACATTCCCTTGAATTTAGTGTCCTCATGGTTGATAAACTGAGCAAGAAGGATACCTCCAAGGAATGTTGTAGCTGTTGCTAAAACTGCCCAAATTAAAGTCCAAATTAATACTCTTACAAATGCATAACCAAATGTGATTGTCTGGCTTGTTGTAAATAGATTTACGAAGTTTTTAATACCAACCCATGTAAACAGATATGTAGGTGGCTGATGATTCTCATCATAATTCGTAAATGCGATACATACCATAAATAAAATAGGTATGATGTTAATAAGAATTACACCTAAACTTGGAAGTGTAAGGAGTGTGATGTGAAATCTTTCATTTTTGAATGAAGTAATATCATCCATAAATGTATTTAGCTTTTCACCATTCTCCTGCATCTTCTGGATACGATAAGTTGCCTTAATGTTTCCAATATATAATGCGATAAATGCAATGATTACAAGGATTCCAATGATTCCATAAAGAAGAATCAAGAGTGAGTTATCGTAATCATTTACAGTTTTTTTCATAGTTACAATATCAAAAATTTCTTCTCTCTGAACTGTTCCAAGAGTATTGAGTTTTGACATATATGGTGCGAATACACCGAAAATCGATGCCAACACTCCAACCTGAAGTAATGTCATCAATATACCGCGCATAATTTGCTTTCTTCCAAAGTAACCTGCGCCCATTATGATTAATGAAAGCTTCACCCAAATATCGCCGTGAGCTATTGCTAGACCAAAGTCTTTAAAGTAGTTGCCTATTTTCTTCATATTTGTCCTCTTATAAAAAGGCTTCCCCCTCTGGGGGAAGCTGTCACGCAGTGACTGATGAGGGTAAATGTATGTAAAGACGCTAAGCATCTTATATTTTTTACACACACCCTCATCCGTCAGCTCCGCTGCCACCTTCCCCCAGCGGGGGAAGGCTTGTTATTATTCAACAGGCTGTGTAATACCTGCTACTGCATCATCAAGTACCTGCTGGCTTACCTTGCCCTCAAGAATGTTCTTTCCAAGTGACTCTGCTGGTGTCCAATAGTTACCACCAACTCTCTGAAGCTGTGCGAACTCAGACTGTGCTGCAAGAGCATCAAGTGCTGGAGAAGAAGCCTTAGCAAGTGCCTCTGTGTTTGAAGGGCCCTCACCTGTTGCTTCGTAAACAGCTTCCTGAGATGTTGCATTTGTAAGGTACTCAGCAAGAAGCATTGACCAACCTGTGTTCTCTGCATATGCGTTAACACCTACGAACTTGTATCCTGAGTAAGAAGCCATCTGCTTAGCTTCGCCATTTACTTCGAATGTAGGAAGCTTTGTAGCTGCATAGCCATCACCATAAGCCTCTGAGAATGCGTTTACGTTCCATGTACCAGAAACATAAGCTACAACCTTGCCATCATTAAGGTTTGCAAGAAGATCATCGTTTCCGTAGCTCTTGTATGCCTTAGAAGAAGCAATCTTCTGAATTGCCTCTGCTGCTGCAAGACCTGTCTCATTGTTCCAATCACAGTTGTTTGACTGATCTTCGTTCTCTGTAAGGTTGCAACCAGCACCCTTGAAGAATCCGTATAAGTACCAGCCGTTTGCTGTCTCACAACCAACTTCCTTACCAAGCTCCTCAGCCTTTGCTGTAAGTGCTTCCCAAGAAGCTACATCTTCGTCTGAAAGCTGATTCTTATCATAGTATAAGAAATATCCGTTTGAAGCTGTGAATGGATAGCCATACTGCTTACCATTGTACTGTCCAGCCTCAACTGTAGCTGCTGTATCTGTATCGTTCATGTCGTATGTGTACTGAGCTGCTACTTCGTTAAGAGCGCCTGCCTTAACAAGTGCCTCAAGCTGATCATCTGGGAATATAAATACATCAGCTGCTGCCTCAACATCCTCAAGAACACGATCCTTCATATCAGCTTCTGAAACAGCACCAAGTGTGATATTGAAATCAACGTCTGGATACTGTGCTGCGAAATCATCGCAAAGCTTCTTCATAACTGTCTGATACTCTTCTGTCTCTGAGCACCATAAATCAATGTTTACTGTACCTTCTGTTGATGCAATGAGGTTTGCGATAGCGTCATCTGATGAAGCCCCCTCTGTTGCCTCTGTGCTTTCTGTAGCTGCACTGTCTGTTGTCTCTTCTGCTGCAGAACCGCATCCAACGAATGCTGAAGCAACCATTGTAGAAACAAGAAGTGCTGAAACAATCTTTTTCTTCATTTTTACTCCTCCATTTTTTCATAAAAATCTTTTATTTATACTCCCAGGTTGCGCCGTTCTGTGCAACCGGTTGTTCTACATAAATAATCCTATCTCTATAATCGTTTTTCGTCAACATAGCAAATTGTACAAGTATTATCTTATAATTTTGTTAATTTTACTAAACAGTACTGTCTCTCATCTGGATATTGTAGTCTGTAAGTATCTCATTTGTGACACTTTCTCCATCCAAGTTGCGCATTAAAATCTCGATACATTGTGCCCCAAGCTTCTTTGCATCAAAATATAAGCTAGTGATTGATGGCTTTGATGTAGATAGCAAGTTTGAATCATAAAAAGAGCAAAGCTTAATATCCTCAGGCACTGAAATTCCATCGTTATGCAGGCAATTAAGCACCGAATTACAAAGCATATCATCCATGCAAACAATACACTCTGCCCCTTCCGAAATAGATTCCTTCAGCACAGAATCCATCCTTGCACTCTTATGCATATTTAAGAAAATCAAGGATTCATCAGCCTTTAAACCCTTGTTTAAAAATCCTTTTCTATAGCCTGCCAAACGACTGTGAGTAACATTAATATTCTCACCACCGCCAATTAATGCCATCCTTGTAATGCCTGTATCTATCAGGTTTTCTATCATTTTTGTGGCTGCGCCCTCGTTATCGTGATCAACATAAGGAACGTCCTCATCCATAGGATTTCCCACCACAATATAAGGTATATCTGACTCCTTTAAGAAGTTGATTACCTTAGAATCTCTTTCGCATCTACTAACTACAACTGCATCGATTTTTTTATTAGAAACAGCATGTCTTAAGGCAGCAATACCATCATTATCAGCCAAAATGATAAGCACATCGTACTCGTATTCCATAGCCCTATCACATACACCTGTCATAAGTGTCTGGAAATATGGCATTTCCCCTAAAGCAGAATCCTGCGGTACTACAAGCCCCACGTTAAAAGTACGATTTGCCGCTAAAGATCTGGCTACTGCACTTGGTCTATAGTTGATTTCCTTTATATATTCATTTACCTTTTTTCTAGTCTCCTCGGAAATTCGGCCTTTTCCCGAAATCGCACGGCTAACTGTTGTTTTACTTAACCCCAGTTCCTTTGCAATTGAATCTAATGTATGACCCATAATCATCCCCTTTTCTTTCTAATTTCTAACGTTAGCACAATATTCTCTTGATTGCAATCGGTTGCGCACTTTTCGTAAAAATCAAACAAAAAAAGTCTCCACATCTTGTGAAGACTTTCTATGCTTAACATATTTTACATTGTTTTAAAATGAGAGGTCTTTTCCATCAATATATTTGCTTCTGCTGAAAGCTCCTCGAAAACAGAGCGCATCTCCTCTAAATCACTGGTTTCGTTGATACCCATTGCAAAGCTCTGTAGGTTTATAGCTGAAAACTGAATATCACTGATAATATCATTAAAGGATGCCTTGATGGAATTAACAGATTCTGCAATTTCATTTAATTCGCCAGGGAAGTTCTCAATGTCCTCCACCACAAGATTTCCCTTTTCCATCTCTGACAATACGTACTTTTGCTTTTGGATAACCTTTGAAAGCTCCTCTAGAGATATTGCTAGCTTATTTTGCATATCCCCTATTTCATCATTAGCCGTTGCAAAATTCAGCTTAGTAGAAAAATCACCTTCCATAATTCTATCCATTGCAGGATTCATCTTATCAAGAGGCTTTAACACTTTTCTGACTGTATATGTTATATCGCCCAGTGCAAGGATGATACAAATAATAGCCACGAATATGCTTATTCTAATACCTCTATCCACATGTTTTAAGAAATTCGATTCTGGATATGCCACTGCCACTGTCCATCGGCTATTCTCCAGCGTTACAGCCGAATAAACCATACTGGTACCAGTATAATCTTTTGCTGTTACATAGCCATCGTCCTTGGCATCTACCACTTCCTTAAGCTCAGGCATTACTTCAAATGCAGCTGTTATTTTCTCTGCTGTTGGATTGTACTGTGTATTTGGATGAACGATTATGTTATCTTGACTATCTAAAAGGAATCCATAGGAACCTTCTTCAAAATTTATGGTACCCATGAAATTCTGAATAGATTCGATATCGGCATCCACTGCCACAACGCCAACCATCATTGTGCCCCAATATACAGGAGTTGCAACGGTTACCATCATAACATCCGGTCTGGTTGCACTAGAATAGGGGTCGATTACAACTGTATGTCCAGCGGCTGCTGCTTTTTTATACCATACTCGTTCCCTAGGATCAACTCCCTGCGCAAAATTAACGCCTCGCGCCATGGTCATATTTCCCAATTTATCAGAGAAATAAACAAAATATAATTCAGGATGATTAAGTGCCACCCTATCAACTACAGCCCTAACAGTGGTCTGATCCAAATCACCTAAAGCTGTAAGTGTGCTAGCCATATCCTCTGTAACAGTAGCCATACCTCGAATCCAGGCATCCACTTCATTTGCACTGACCTGTGTTGCAAGCTCTAGCTTCATTTCCTGCTGCTCAATAATACGGCGGGAAAGATATATAAGATTTACAATAGTCATAAAACTAATGGTAATTATTATGGCAACTACTACATGTCTCGTTATTCTGCTTTTAACCGTAGTACGCTTGGTCTTCTTCATGTTTTCCCCTCTTTCAGATAAAGACACACTACATGTGTTATATATCATTTATGATAGTATAAAAATAAGGGTTTTCCGTGAAAAAAGCATGCCATTTGATGAATTTACCATTCACACACATTACCTTGCGTATACCATGCAATCGTACCTGATTGCCTTGCCCTCCAAGCTGTAGCTAGGCTTTCTGCCAGCAAGGTATGGTCCCTTTAGTGGACGTTTTATTACAATTCTTTTTGGCTCGGCCGCCTCGGCTGATTCTAAAAGCTCCTCCTCCATAGAGCATGGACTTTCCAGCTTCTGAAGGAGCTGAAACTTCTTCTTAATCAAAGCACTCTTCTGTCGCTCAGGAAACATTGGGTCTAACAGCACTATATCAGGCTTATAATCCAGTTTCTTCATAGCCTTTACACTATCGCCACAGACTAATGTCATCCTCCCTACAGCGTCCTTTAATTCGGGAATTTCAAGGGCTCTTTCCATGCAATCCTGAAGCAGTACAGCAATAATCTCGTCCATTTCGTATAGACGCACCTCAAAGCCTGCTGCTGCAAGAATCAGGGAATCCTCCCCAAAGCCAGCGGTTGCATCGATTAGAGTCTGAGGCATAGGCTGCCCCTTAATCCTTGCCGCCTTTACCAGCATTTCTCGCTCCAGATTACTCTTTTTAATCCTTGGCAGCATATCCCTAAAATCCGCCATTATAGAAAGCTCGCCAGAGCTAAGGCTGAGCCCATCATCTGTTTGAATCAGAGCCAACCCCTTATCTGCGAGCTTTAAATTATAGTTTTCTATAAGTTCCTTTGATATCAATTCTATTTGTCCTCTTTGCGAAGAAGATCCATCTTCATGTTGTAATAGTTAGGAGTCATATCAAGGTAGTGCTTATGAGGATTTTCGAAACGCTGCTCCTCTGGCCATACACTTGTCTCCAACTGATTTTGAACTCTTGCACGGATGGTCTGCATATCCTCATCCTCAGAAGCGGCCTTTCCGCCTACGATAAGCGGCTTCTGTAACAATTCAGCAGTGCAGTTTTCAAAGATATGTGTGCTCTTCCATGGCTGTTCAGGATCTACAAATTTGTATCCGCCCTCAGCACTCATATCAACCTTTTCGCCTTTAATAGCTAGCAAATCTGCAACAGCTCTACCTGCCTCATCCTTTATACGATATACGTCCTTAAGACCTGGATTTGTAATCTTCTCCACAGTCTCTGAAATCTTAATCTTTGGGATAAACTCCCCTGTCTTGCTATCCTGCACAGCGCAAAGCTTATATACTGCACCAAACACTGGCTCGGATTTTGCAGTGATAAGTCTCTCGCCTACTCCAAAGGAATTGACCTGACCACCCTGCTGCAAAATAGAAGTGATGGTATACTCATCAAGGGAGTTACTTACGATGATTTTAGCTTCGTTGAATCCTGCATCATCTAACATCTTTCTAGCCTTCTTTGTAAGATAAGCCAAATCTCCTGAATCAATACGGATTCCGTAGCTCTTAGACTGAATACCAGCCTCCTTCATCTCCTTGAATACCTTTATAGCGTTAGGTACACCAGATTTTAAAACATTGTAGGTATCTACAAGAAGGATGCAGTTGTTAGGATAGCTCTTGGCAAAGCTTCTAAATGCCTGAAGCTCTGATTTACGATAATCATTATCCTCAGATGTAAAATACATAACGTAACTGTGAGCCATTGTGCCACCGATAGGGATATCGAAATATTGGCCCGCTGAAACAGTTGCTGTTCCGCTTGCTCCGCCGATATAAGCTGCTCTGGCGCCATAAATAGCTGCATCATTGTTATGGGCACGTCTTGCACCAAAATCTGATACTGCTCGCCCTGCTGCAGCCCTGACTATTCTACTGGCCTTTGTGGCAATAAGTGACTGATGATTTACCTGAGCCAAAATCTCTGTCTCCACCAGCTGAGCCTCGATGATTGGGGCTGTTACTGTGATGATTGGCTCATTAGGATACATGATAGTTCCCTCTGGAAAAGCGTCCACATCACCTGTGAATTTGAAATCCTTAAGATATTCAAGAAATTCCTCTGTAAAATGTCCCACACTTCTAAGGTACTCTATATCCTCGTCTGTAAAATGCATATTTAAAAGATAATCCTTTACCTGCTGCAAGCCTGCAAAAATAGCAAAACCACCGCCATCAGGATTTACTCTATAAAAAACATCAAAGCTTACCCTTGTGTTATTGTCAATTGTAGGATCGTTAAAATAAGCATTAGCCATTGTAAGCTCATACTCATCCATCATCATTGTAAGGTTACGAGCCTTATCTTGAGTTTGCTTCATAATTAGCCTTCTTTCTTACTCTCCTGGAGCGCTGTTAATTACTTTACCTGTATTCCAAAGCATAGCAGACTTTTCTGCTGCTGTGAGCTTTCCATCTTCGTTTTTGTAGCCAACTGTTCCTGTATAGCTACCACAATCTAAACACGCAACATAAAAGCCCATGTCTTCTTCCTCTAAAATACCTGCCCCACCGCAGATAGGGCAGTCATGTAATTCAATCTTTTCTGAAATATCCATTACAAAACTCCTTAACAATAAAATCCGATAAAAAGGGGTGCAGCATTTGCTACACCCCCTGCTACCTTTTTCTATTGTACACGTTTTTTTACTTGAGCGCCATCTCTTCCATCTCTCTGGCAATTTTATTAATTACATCCAGAGTCTCATTCATGTTTGTAAGAGCATCCATTGCGTCATCACTTACAGCACCAACTGTATCTGTAGCTGCTGCAACCTCTTGTGATGTAGCTGATAGATTTGTGATATTGTCCATAATCTGAGTATTTGCTGCGATTACCTCATCAACTGATGATTTAACCTGAACAACGCCTTCTCTCAGCTCATCTGTACCTTCTTTAATGTTATCAAGCTTTGTTCCTGTCTCAGAAATAAGCTCGTTCTGCTTGTTAGCATATTCTGCTGATTTTGACATTGCAGATGCTGCTGAACGTGCATCTGATGTAAGTCTCTCGATAATCTTTGCTATCTCTTCTGTAGCCTCTCTGGTGCTCTCAGAAAGTGCTCTGATTTCATCAGCAACAACGGCAAATCCCTTACCAGCCTCACCAGCTCTTGCTGCCTCGATTGAAGCGTTAAGTGCAAGAAGATTTGTCTGGCTGGAAATTCCAAGGATAGTTTCTGTGATACCCTGAATATCCTGGATACTTTCATTAAGGGCCTGTGTTGTTTCACTTGTTTCGATGTTAATATTAGCAACCTTCTCGGCCTGGCTCTTAAGCTGATTAATAAGGTCCACACCTTCATTAACCGATTCCTCAACTCTCATTGAAACATCATCAATATTATTAGCCTCTGAACCAACAGTCTGAATGCTTTCCTGAATAACAGCTGTCTTACTAGTCTGATTTTCAACTGCCTCGGCTGTATTTCTTGTTCCCTCTACAATCTCTGCCACAGAATGATGTACAGTTTCCATTGAATTATTAAGTGCTGTAGAAACTTCATTAGCCTCCTCAAACTTCTTATTCAGCTGCTCTGCCAAATCAACAATTGTTTCAGATGTCTCTTTAAGGTCTTCTGCATGATCCTTGATTGTATCAAGAGCTTCTGTAGTCTGTCTTCTCTGCTGTTTACATACTACAACTGCTATTGTGCAGGCTATAATACTAAAACCTAATTCTGTCATTAAATCACGGCCAGAAATATGTCCTTTGCGAATCTCTAAAAAGCCCGAGGTTATAAGACATACATTGGCAATTATACATCCTATCCTTACCGTGCCAGCCTCTCCATAAATCATAACGATAAGTATAATAGGATACATAAACAAGTACATATGGTTATCACTAGGTACATATATATTCAACAAAAACATCGCAACCATAGATAATGTGATGCAGAACTTATAACGATATTGCTCGCCAAAGCTCATATAACATACCTGGAATAATATAATATCAAGAACTGCTAAAACTAAACGCACTAAATCTAGCGGATTAACGCCGTCCATTATAAGTGATCTGACAGCAAAAAATATCAACGCTATACATGTGATTGTACCGCAATATCTGGCCAAACGGTTCTTTTCAAGCATCTGCTTGGTTTTGATATCAATTCTCTCAGCTTCTTCATTCATAATTGATGCCCTCCATATATCTCATCATATTTTCCGCTGGATACTTTCGTCATTACACTAAGTATAACCACATTTTTTTGAAAATAATGTGAATTTGCAGAAACTTCACAAAAGATTCATAAGACTAATTTCCCATATAAATGTGAAGAGGCCACGACTGAATATCAGCCGCAGCCCCTTCTATATATTATTGTAGCGCTACTACACTTGTGGATTATCAGACTCAATCTTGAACTTAGAAAGTTCATCATTGATAGCAAGAGCTGAATCTGAAACAGAATTTGCTACATCTTCTACGCCCTGGCTTTCTGTTGCAATCTGGTTAGCACTTTCTGTAAGTGTATAGATTGTTGCAGTGATTTCTTCTGAACTAGCTGACTGCTCCTCTGAAATAGCTGCTACGGACGATGCAATATCATTAACCTCGCCCATCATACTAATCATGTTCTTCATTACGCTTGCAGCTTCGTTAAGGTCATCGTAAATCTTGCTGAAGCTTGTACCAGCCTTTTCTACTACCTCACCGCTGGCATTAATTGAATCCATGTTATTCTGTGACTTTTCTGCCAAATCAGAGATAAGTCCTGTAATCTGTTTGATAATATCGCCGATTTCCTTTGCCGCATCCTGAGAGTTCTGAGCTAGCTTTCCGATTTCATCGGCAACAACTGCAAAGCCCTTGCCTGCCTCACCTGCTCTGGCAGCCTCGATAGAAGCGTTAAGAGACAACAGGTTTGTCTGCTCTGCAATAGAATCAATCATCTGAACAATATCTGTAATCTGCTTAGCAGAATCGCCTACAGTAACTACAACATCGTTCATCTCGCTCATAGACTCATTAATCTTGTCCATACTGCGCTGAACCTCAGTCATATCCTCCTGACCAATCTTGGCCTGGTCTACTAAGGCAATCATGGTTTCGTTTGTGCTATTTCCATTATCAGTCAAATCTGAAACTGCATGAGCAAGATTTGTTGCGTTCTCAGCAAGCTCGCCGACAGCGTTTGAAATATCGTCCATAGTCTCTTGAATCTGACCCATTGATACTGACTGGTCGCCAGCCTCTGTACTCATCTTGCTAGATGCATTCTTAGAGGTCTCAGAATCCTCCTGCAGCTGTTCTGCACGGCCCTGAATAGAACCAATAGCTCCATTCATAATCTGTACGAAACGCTGCATTTCCTTACTGATAAGACCAATCTCATCGCCTCTATCATCTGGCATTCTTGTTGTGAAATCACCATCGGAAATCTTAAGAATGCTGCTTGAAAGGCCAGATACTGGTTTTGTAATAACCTTGTTGATTGTAATAAGGATAACTGCTGTAATTACAGCTATTAACAGAAGCATTGCAATAATAGATACAACCATAAAGTGGTTTGCTTCCGCCATTACATCATCAACTGCTACTGATGAAATAAGCGACCATGGCGTTCCAGGAATAGCTGATACACATACATAATAGTCTGTGTTTGTAGAATCCTGATTAATAATAACTACATCTGTGTTACCGTTTTCAACAAGAGCTTTTACATCCTGTAAATACTTGCTTCCAGACTCAGAAACTAAAGTTCCATTGAGTGCTGTATCAAAATAAGAAATAATAAAATCTCCGTCAAGTACCATTGAACCACCAGTCTTCATAGGTGTAAGAGCATTAACCTTCTCTTGAAGATCTGTTAGAAATACATCAACAGCAGCAACACCCTTTTCGCCATTTGCACAGTCAACAGAACGTACAAATGTAACGCAAAGCTCATTTCTTGCAGCGTCTAAGTATGAATCTGTACAGATAAAGTTTTCTTGATCTTTGCCCACGCTATACCATCCACGCTCTGTAGGTCTCCAATCAGCTGGCTGCTTCTGATGATTAGCAAAGAAATACGTATCATCAGAAAAACCAATGTATATACCTGTATTTTCAACTGTATTATAATCAGCAGAAGGCTCAACATACTTAAGCATCGCATTATGATCTTCAAAAACAACACTTTCTAAAGTATCACAATACTGTCCATCTTTGGCTGTAAGCATTTCAAATACTGCGCCTAAATCACTAGCATTGGCTTGCCCTTCAGCCTTTAAATCCATAAGGGAAACTTCGGTGATAACCTGACGTGCGTTGTAGGAAATAAACACAATAATGCATATAATACCAATAAGAATAATTGGTAATAGATAAAGCAACAATGTTTTCCCTATTCCGCGCTTAACTTTCATAGCAGAATTTGTTACATTTTCTTTTTTAGCCATGGCGCCCTCCTAATTAATTGCAGAATCCCCTCATCTGCGTTCTAGTGAATTTGAGTTCATCATAGACTAAAAATGTTATATTCCTGTTAATTTATCTAACTTCTTAATTTTTTCACTATTTCTTCATAGTTGTCCTTCATGTGCGGTCTAAGGCAATTTACACAGGATTTAATCCCCTTTTCAGTGTAGTAAAAATTGCCACCACATTCCTTGCCCAAATGATAAAGTGGACAATAACAAAAGAGACAGTTAAACTCTTCTGGTTTATCTGTCTCATGGCAAGGAAAATATTCACACTCTCTATTCTGAAAGAATTTATAATGTTCCATATATGCTCCAAGTCCGCAACTATTACGTTCACAATCATAATATTTCTTCCAGTCACTAATGTGACTTCCAGAAAAATTATAGATTGTTAACTATAGTTGCTCACTTAAATTTTTAACCTACCTTTAGTTTGAACTTCTGTAAGTCGTGTTCACTGTCGACTTCGGCGAAGGTTGCGCCTAGCTTTGTGAACTTGCCAACGATATCCTCGTATCCACGCTGGATATACTTGATATCATCGATTACTGTAATACCATCTGCAGCAAGTCCTGCGATAATAAGAGCTGCACCAGCACGAAGGTCTGGAGCCTGTACCTGTGCACCTGTATATTTCTCAACACCTGTTACGATAGCAACAGTACCTTCAACCTTGATGTTGGCTCCCATTCTTGCGAGCTCATCTACATATTTAAAACGGTTTTCAAAAATAGATTCTGTAACTGTACTGGTTCCCTCTGCAATAGCAAGCACAGCTGTAATCTCTGGCTGCATATCTGTTGGGAAACCTGGATATGGAAGTGTAGTTACGTGTGTATGTGTAAGCTTACGTCCCTTAGCAATAACTCTAACAGCATCATCATATTCTTCGATTACGCAGCCTGCCTCAATAAGCTTTGCTGAAGTAGCTTCCAAATGCTTAGGAATAACATTCTTAATAAGAACATCACCGTGTGTAGCCGCAGCAGCACACATATATGTACCAGCCTCAATCTGATCTGGAATAACAGCGTATGTAGTACCGTGAAGCTTCTGTACGCCTACGATACGGATAACATCAGTACCAGCACCACGGATATTAGCACCCATACTGTTAAGGAAGGATGCGACATCAACAACGTGTGGCTCCTTTGCTGCATTTTCGATAGTAGTCTTACCTTCTGCAAGTACAGCAGCAAGCATGATATTGATAGTAGCACCTACTGATACCTTATCAAGGTAAATATGGCTACCTGCAAGCTTGTCTGCTCTAGCAGACCAAAGTCCGTAAGATACATCAACATTTGCTCCAAGAGCCTTGAGTCCCTTTACGTGTAAATCGATTGGACGTGATCCTATAAGGCAACCGCCTGGAAGTGCAACCTCTGCACTTTTATATTTGCCCAATAGTGCTCCCATTAAATAATAAGAAGCACGAATCTTTTTGATGTATTCGTAATCTACTGAAAGTCTATTGATGGTTGAACCATTAATCTCAACTGTATGATCATCCACACGGTTAATCTTTGCACCAATGTCTTCAATAGCGCCAATCAAAACATTAATATCTTTAACATTTGGCAGATTTTCTATTGTAACAGTCTCGTCTGTCATAATGGCACCAGCCAAAATACCAAGTGCTGCGTTTTTGGCACCGCTTATCTCTACCTCTCCTGAAAGCGCTGTGCCGCCCTTAATCACATACTGTTCCATTTTATCTCCTATAACCTCTAACTTAAGAAACGAGTCATTAAAAAGGAATCGGCTACGCTGATTCCTCTTTAGACTGACTCTGATATAATTTAGCATAAAAGCCGTTTTTCTGCAACAATTCCTTATGACTTCCTTGCTCAACTATACTTCCATCTTTTACAAAGAGAATTACGTCCGCTTCTCTAATAGTTGATAGTCTGTGGGCTACTATAAAAGTAGTTCTGCCCTTCATCATCTTATTAAATGCTGATTGTATTTTCTGTTCTGTTCTTGTATCTATTGAACTAGTAGCTTCATCTAATATTAACATCGGTGGGATGTTAAGCATTACTCTTGTAATACATAACAGCTGCATCTGTCCTTGGGATAATGATACACCCACTGAAGAAAGGATTGTATCATACCCATAAGGCATCCTTTTTATGAAGCTGTGAGCATAAGTAGCCTTCGCAGCCTCCATTATTTCTTCATCAGTGGCATTTGGATTTGCCATCTTTAGATTGTCCTTTACGCTGGCATTCTTAAGCCAGGTCTCCTGCAGTACCATTCCAAAGCTTTGACGCAAATCGTTAATCGGAATATCCCTAATATCAACACCATCTATAAGGATTTGGCCCTTATCAATATCATAAAATCTCATAAGAAGATTAATGATTGTACTTTTTCCTGCACCAGTTGGACCAACAATGGCAATTCGCTGTCCACTCTTTACTGAAAGATTGAGATTCTCGATAAGCTTCTTATTCTTATCATAAGAAAAGAATACGTCCTTGAATTCAATGTTTCCTTCTATTTCATTTAAGGACTGTTCCCCTTCATCAACCTCTACCTCAGCATCAATCATTTCAAACAATCTTGCTGCACAGGCAAGGGCATTTTGAAACTCTGTGATAACTCCTGATATTTCATTAAATGGCTTTGCATAAGTGCTGGCATATGATAAGAAGCTTGTAAGTCCACCGACTGTAATACCACCAGCGATTGCCATAATGGCTCCAAACACACCTACAGCTGCATAGATAATGTTGTTGATAAGTCTTGTGCTTGGATTAACTGTAGAAGAATAAAAGGTTGCCTTCATAGATGCATCTCTCAGGCTATTGTTCATAGTCTCAAATTCTTCTATTGCTCTGGACTCATAGTCCATATTTCTGACAATATTCTTGCCAGTAATCATTTCTTCTATATAAGAAGTTTCAGTTCCTCTAAGCTTTGCCTGTTCCCCAAAAAACTTATAGGTCTTTTCAGAAATAAATTTTGCAAGTAATAGCGATAATGGTGTGGCTATTATTACTATCAAAGCTATTTTCACTGAAATCATCAACATAAAATAGATAGTACCAAGTATTGTAAGCACACCTGTGAAGAACTGAGTAAAGCCCATCAAAAGACCATCTGCAAATGTATCAGCATCTGAAACGATACGGCTTACATAATCGCCATGTGGATGTGAATCTATCTGAGACAGCTTCATGTGCTGCAGCTTTTTAAAGGCTCTGTCTCGAAGGCTCTTTGTAACGCTATAGGTAATGGCATTATTCACCCTGTTCATAATCCACTGTGTAAAGAAGGTTGCAGCCACTGTCACAGCCATCTGCTGTAATACAGCTATAAGATTATCGTAATCAATCTCTCCCGGTGCAACAATGCAATCCACTGCCTTACCTGTAAGAATAGGAATTCTAAGTGTCAGGTATACGGTTGCCAGTGCACAGATAATAGAAAGGATTATCTGTATACCATAGCTTTTTAATTCTATTAAAACACGATTTAATATATTTGCTTGAGATTTATTATTCATTTACAGCCTCCTCTCTAGGATACTGACAATAATATATCTCCTGATATGTCTCGCAGTCCTTTATAAGCTTGTCATGATTTCCAAGTCCAACACACTTACCATCATCTAACACTAATATCTGATCTGCCTCAAGCACTGATGATGCCCTCTGAGAAACTATTATAAGTGTTGGATGCCATGGCAGATTCATAAGTGCCTTTTTAAGTTTTGCTTCTGTAGCAAGATCAAGGGCACTGGCTGAATCGTCCAGCATAATATATTTAGGCTGCCCCACAAGAGCTCTTGCAATTGTAAGACGCTGTCTTTGTCCTCCGGAGAAGTTGGCGCCTTTGCCTTTAACCTCTGTATCGATGCCGCCATCCTTTGCCTCAACAAAATCAAGCGCCTGCGCTATATTAAGTGCCGATTTAATTTCTCTATCATCTGGCTCAGAACCATTCATTTCCATATTGCTTCTAACAGTGCCACTAAAAAGATAGGCCTTCTGTGGAACTATACCAAAGCATTTAGCCAAGTAGCTATCATCAAACTGATTTACATTTGTGCCCCCAATTTCGATAGCACCCTTTGTAACATCATAAGTATGATTTAGCAATTTAAGAAGTGTACTCTTACCCGAACCTGTACCACCTATGATGCCCAAGGTAGAACCTGCTGGTATTTCTAAGCTAATATCCTCAAGGTCCATATCTGCTGTACCATTGTAGCTAAATGATACATTTTTTATGGAGATTGCCTGAGGATTATTAGAGCCTCCTATAATTAAACCGTCATTTAATTTATTATCAAAATATCTTTCGTCCGACTTCATCTCCATAAGCTCCTGAACTCTGTCTGCTGATGGAAATGCCTTCATCAAAAGTACGATTAGGTTGGCAAGCTTAATCAGCTCTACCAAAATCTGACTCATGTAGTTTACCAAAGCTACTACATCACCCTGCAGGATAAATCCATTATCAACTCTGTGCATTGCCACATAGATTAAAACAACTATGCCAAGGTTTACTACTACATAGGTAACTGGATTGAGCAGTGCTGAAATCTTACCAGTATTAATCTGCATAGTAGCAAGCTCACCAGTCTTTGCTTCGAAGCCTGACTTCTCCTGCTCCACCTGGCAAAAGGCTCTGAGCACTCTTGAGCCTTCCAAATTTTCGGAAACAGCATGAAGCACTTTTTCTAATCTGGCAGCGATTGTTTTATATCTAGGAAGTGTATAGCGCATAATGAAATACACTATTATTGAAAGCAATGCTACTACTAATATAAAAATAAATGCTGATTTAATATCAACTATAAATGCCATTACAATGGCACCACCTACTATAAATGGTGAACGCAAGAATAATCTCAGCACCATGTTGATAGCATTTTGAATCTGATTAATATCATTTGTGATTCGAGTGGTAAGAACTTCCTCACCTATCTTTTCCTTTGTGCCCTGGGACAAGGACATTATCTTTGCAAACAATGCCTGTCTTATTTCTGCTGCTGTAAATACTGCAACATAAGCACTGAAATACTGGGCTGTGATTGAAAACATAAGGCCAACAACTGCCAGTAATAAAAGAACCCCACTCATCTTAATGATGTAGTGGGTGTCCGAGGTTGCGATACCCTTGTTAATGATTGATGCCATAACAAGTGGTACTAAAAGCTCAAATACCGCCTCTAACATTTTGAAGAGTGGGGCTAAAAATGCCTTAATTTTATATTTTTTGAGATAGTTTAAAACAAAACTCATAAATTACTCCGCTTCTGTTTCCTCAGTAGTCTCATCTGATGTTTCTTCAGATGTTTCCTCTGTCTCCCCGTCTGCTGTAGTATCTTCTGTTTCTTCTGTAGATTCTTCCTTTGTTTCAGGAGCCTTGAAAAGTGAATCGAACTGAACCTTTTCCCAAACCTTATCATTTACCTTCCAAGTGATTGCTTCCTTCCACTCATCCATGAGCTTATCAAAAGCTTCAGACTGAAGTGACTCTCTCTTGCTCTGTGAAGCATCCTCATCATGGTCTGCTGTAAGCTTAATTACATACATGCCAGTTCCTTCAACTGTAATGACGCCTGACTGCTCGCCCTCTTTAAGCTTTTCAGCTTCCTTGATAACGGACATGTCCATTGATTCATCCTCTGACTCACCCTTAAGGTAAGAGAAGTTCTGAGTTGTAAGACCAAGCTCTTCAACCTTAGCATCAAAATCCTCTGATGTAGAAAGCTCCTTTGCCTGAGTCTTCATTTCTGCAATTTCGTCATCAGTTAAGTCTGTCTTATTGCCATCTGCATCAGTCTTGCCTGTTGTATCAAATAGCACGTAGCTAAATGAACGCATCCAGCAATCCTCATCCTTTATATCAGGATCTGCAGCTTCCTTTGCAGCCTTGCTTACAAGTGTATAGTAAGTTCTGTACTCAAGATATTCTTTAACATATTCCTCTGTAGCACCCATTGCCTTAAGAGATTCTTTATCATTGTCAGAAATGAACTTCTTTGCTGCTTCTGCAATATCGTTCTTCTGCTCCTTTGATAATTTTACCCCATAATCATCAGCGTGAACCTTTGCAAGATACTGAGATTCCATATCCTCAAGCACGCCATCCTTTGTGTCTTCCTGAAGTGTCGAACCACTTCCTGACATATCAGACTTCCACATATCCTCGCCGTAATATGCAAGAAGATACTGGTCATACATAGCCTGCTGATATCTTGCTGCAAAGTTACCATATCCAAGAGAAATAGTATCCTTTGTGCCATCCTCTGTCTTAATTGTTACAAGTGTCTCGTTAGGATTGATTTTACTGCAGCCTGTCATCATAACTACTGCTGATAATGCAGTAAGTCCTGCTGCCTTAACCATTTTTTTATTCATTATAAATTCCTCCTGAGTGTCCCCACCCAAATATTTTCAAGCCTTTTTATTATAATTAATCCTCGTGAATTATACAAGGCATGCCATGCATTAAGGCTGTTTTACGTAGCTTCGTCCTTATTCCTCCACCTTCAGCGTCTTCAAATCAAGCAAAAAGTCCTGCAGGTACTCGAAAACCTCGGATGGTTTGATGCGTGTGTTAGCTCTGGTATTAAATATAAATGCCGGGTTCTTAGGGTCTGCCGCAAAGGTGATGTGTGGATTGTTGCGCTCTAAAAGAGCAGGAATCTGAACCACGTCTATCTTGGCCTTTTCGTACATGACGATGCGGATGATGTCACCCTTTTGCTCGATGGCTGATACATAAGCATCGTGAGCCTTCACGCGAAGCATTGCCACCCAAAGCAGATTCTGGACGCATCGCTTTGGTTCGCCGAAGCGGTCCACAAGCTCGTCAAGCATATCATCTCTTGCTTCCTCGCTGTCGATAGCAGCAATACGCTTGTAGATATCGATACGCTGCTCTTCGTTTGATACGTAGGTATCTGGAAGATATGCTTCGATATTGATATCCACTGAGGTGTTGAAGTTTTCTTCCTTCACCTCGCCCTTTTCTATCTTTACGGCCTCGTTAAGCATCTTGCAATATAAATCGTAACCTACTGCAGTCATGTTGCCGTGCTGTTCCACACCTAACAGATTTCCAGCTCCACGTATCTCCAAATCTCGCATGGCGATTTTAAAGCCAGAGCCTAAATCTGTAAATTCCTTAATAGCGGCAAGACGCTTCTCTGCAACTTCCTTTAGCATCTTGTCTCTTCTATACATTAAAAACGCATATGCGGTACGATTACTTCGGCCTACTCGTCCACGAAGCTGATATAACTGAGATAATCCCATGTTGTCAGAATCATGAATGATTATCGTATTTACGTTAGAAATATCCAGACCTATTTCAATGATGGTGGTAGCTACAAGCACATCAATCTCGTGATTGATAAACTGCATCATGACATCCTCAACCTTTGCCTCGGTCATCTGACCATGGATATATCCCACTGTTGCCTCTGGAACCAGGCGCTCTATTTCCGCAGCCATATCCTGAATGCCTCGCACTCTGTTGAATACGTAGTACACCTGTCCATCTCTTGCCATCTCACGCACAATGGCTTCACGCACCATTTCTTCGTTGTATTCAAATACAAAGGTCTGGATTGGCGTACGCTCCATTGGCGCCTCATCCAGTACACTCATGTCACGGATTCCGACCAAAGACATGTGAAGTGTACGAGGAATTGGTGTAGCAGAAAGGGACAGCACATCTACTGTCTTTTTCATCTGCTTGATGCGCTCCTTATGATTAACACCAAATCGCTGCTCCTCATCTATGATAAGAAGTCCTAAATCCTTAAATTCTACGTCCTTTGAAAGCAGGCGGTGTGTACCGATGACGATATCTACCATGCCCTTTTTCAAATCCTCAATAGTCTTTTTCTGCTCCGCAGCGGTTCTAAATCTACATAGCAATCCCATGTTTACAGGATAGCCACCCATTCTTTGAACGAAGTTATTATAATGCTGCTGCGCAAGGATAGTTGTAGGCACCAGATATGCAACCTGCTTGCCTTCCTGAACAGCCTTAAATGCAGCTCGCATAGCAACCTCTGTTTTACCAAAGCCTACGTCACCACAGATAAGTCTATCCATGATTTTCTTTGATTCCATATCCTTCTTTACGGCATCAATAGCTGTAAGCTGACCTTCTGTTTCCTCGTATGGAAAGCTTTCTTCAAATTCCTTCTGCCATACGGTATCAGGACCATACACAAATCCATCTGTATTTTGGCGAAGTGCGTACAAATCCACCAGCTCCTTGGCAACTACACCAACAGCCGATTGAACCTTCTGCTTTGTTCTGGTCCATTCCTGAGTGCCGGCACCAAGACTGTTGAGCTTTGGTTTCTTGCCATCAGGACCAGAATATTTCTGTATCATATCAAGCTGGGAAGTAAGCACATACAGATTGCTGCCCTTAGCATACTCAATCTTTATATAATCGCGGATTACCTTGTCCACTTCCATTTGCTCGGTTCCCTTGTACACGCCCAATCCATAATTTTCATGAACAACATAATCTCCAACGTGAAGATCCTGGAATGAAGAAATAGATTCGCCCTCGTATTTCTTTACCCTGCGCTTTTTCTTACGAACATGTCCAAAGATATCTCCGTCAGACAGCATTACAAAGGCAGAATTAGGATAATCAAATCCTCTTTTAATATTTCCAACACACAACATTGTTTCCCCAGGATTGATTTTATGATCTAAATCAGTGGTGAAATATGCGTTTAATCCTTCATCTAACAGATCCTGTGCCAGACGCTGCCCCTTTGTGGATGAGCTGGTCACAAGTAGCACCTTGTATTTACGCTTCTTGTACTGGAGCAATTCCTTAGTCAATAGCTCAAATGAACCGTTGTACGCATTAACACCCTGCACTGCAATGCTGAAGTGGTCTGCTGATTTAAGCAACTTATTTTTAGCATCCAAAACAGACATAAGTGTAGTAGGGTATTTTTCGATTCTTCCGAATATCTCCGACACGCTGTAAAGCATTTCCATCTGGCCCTTTAGCATGTAGCCAGCCTCAACGCGGCGTGTCATGGCATCAGCAAATTCAGTTTCTGTAACCTCGCCTTTGTTTATTACCTTCTGAACCTCGTCAATAAACACGTAGGTTCCCTTTGGCATGAAATCTATAAATGAACCCAGCTTGTCGCAGAAGTAAGTGAGATTTGTTTCAAGCTCCTGGGATAATCCCCATTCTCTTGTCTCCTCCACAACTCTGTCGGCATAGGTTTTCAGATGATATGCCTCTTCCGTTTTCATTTCCTTACGATACTGTTCATAGCGCTCATCTCGTTCGGCTTCAATCTTCTGAAGACCAGCCTCCACCTCGTCAGCCCCCAGTATTAGCTCGACCGCAGGAAAAATTAAAACAGAATTTATATTTTCGATAGACTTCTGATTGCTGGCATCGTAGGTACGAATGCTATCAACCTCGTCACCCCACAGCTCAATACGAACTGGCAAATCCGAAGTAAGTGGGAACACATCGATGATTCCACCTCTAACTGCAAACTCACCTGGATGCTCGCAGGTACCCACATTTTCATAGCCCATGGCAACCAGCTTGCGGCGCAATGCCTCAAGCTCGATTGTATCCGTATCAGATATAGCAACCACACCATCCTCGAAATAAGAAAGTGCAGGCAGCTTATTCATTAACGCATCTATGGTGGTTATTACAGTACATGAATTATTGCTGATAACTGCCTCTATGGCGCTCATACGCTCGCGTGTAAGGGCGTTACCTCTGATATCCGACTGGTAAAACAGGAAATCCTTTGCAGGGAAAAATACCGTATTTTCATCGTAAAAACGATATTCCTCCACAATCTCCCTTGCCTTTAATTCATCTGCTGTAATAATCAGCTTATAATCAACGTCATGGCCTATACCAAAAATAAGGTGCGCCTTATCGGCACACCCTGTTATATCATAGACTTTACCGCGGCGAGAAAGAGCCTCACGAAGAGACTCCACCGCTGTTAAATTTTCAAATGGTTCTAAAAATGTTTTCATAATTATTTGCCTATAATTTTTTCTGCTCTATCAAGTGCTGCATCAATATTTGGTGCGAAGTTCTCCTCTCCTACGATGCTAATGAAATCAGCCTTCTCCATCATGTGTCTTGGCTGCTCGTTTACGTGTGAGAATACTACTGTTACGCCCTTAGCCTTAGCGCGCTCTACAAGGTCTCTTAAAGCTCTAAGTGCTGTAACATCAATAGCTGGAACTGAACGCATTCTGATAACAAGTACCTTTGTGAAGCGCTTTACATTGATATCATTTGCAAGCATATCTGAAACACCGAAGAAAAGAGGTCCTGTGATTTCGAATACACGGATTTCCTTTTCAACTGCTCTAAGGTCATCAACGAATTCCTCGTCGTCTGACTGATATGTCCAACCACTTACATGTGTCTCCTCGCTCATTCTCTTGATGAAAAGGATACATGCAACAATCATACCCCACTCAATAGCAACAACAAGGTCGAATACTACTGTAAGGATGAATGTAAGTACAAGTACGATGATATCTGACTTTGGAGCATATTTTACAAGTCTTACGAATGGTCTCCACTGGCACATGTTGTAAGCTACCTGGAAAAGAATAGCTGCGATACATGGCATTGGGATGAACTTTGCATAAGGCATAAGTACTACAAGTACGATTAAAAGTGTGATTGAATGAACCATACCTGCGATTGGTGTACGTCCACCGTTTTTGATGTTGGCAGCTGTACGTGCAATAGCGCCTGTAGCTGGGATACCACCAAATAAAACTGAGCCGATGTTACCGATACCCTGACCGATAAGCTCCTGATTACTTCTGTGCTTGCTGTTTACCATACCATCGGCAACTACTGCAGAAAGAAGTGATTCGATAGCTGCAAGGATTGCGATTGTAAATGCATTAGGCATTTCATTTCTAACTATTGCAAGTGAGAAATGTGGCACTGAAAGGCTTGGAAGTCCTGCCTTTAAATCTGGATAAAGTGTTCCGATTGTATTTACGTTAAGGTGTAAGCCCTGAACGATTGCGATACTAACAAATACTGCGATGATAGATGCTGGTATCTTTGAGAAAAACTTAGGCCAGATAATAAGCACTGCAAGGCAGATAATACCTACCATCATTGCCTGAACGTTGAGTGAATCGATGTTTGCAAAGAATACTTTTAACTTATCAATTGTCTCGATTGGCTTTTCGCCACGGAAATCTACACCAAAGAAATCCTTAAACTGACCAATAAGAATAGTAACTGCGATTCCGGCTGTGAATCCTGTTGTGATTGTGTATGGTATGAATTTGATAAGTGCTCCGGCTTTTACTATACCTAAGATTATCAAAATGATACCTGCCATGATAGTTGCGATGATAAGACCATCCATACCATCTGTGGCAATGATTCCTGCTACGATTGTAGCAAATGCAGCTGTTGGACCAGCTATCTGAACTGTACTTCCTCCGAAGAAGGAAATCAAAAAGCCAGCCACGATTGCTGTATATAAACCTGGCTCTGGGCCAACTCCTGACGCAAGCGCCAAGGCAATAGAAAGTGGCAATGCAATGATTGCCACGATGATTCCTGATACTAAATCTTTAAAGAACTGCTCCTTGCTATAATTTTTCATGCAAGTAAACAGCATAGGTTTAAAACTTTCCATTAAATCAAACTCCTAATCTTCTTCCTAGCATTTCTGCATTAACTGCATACTCCATTGCTGTTTCTTTTGTAATTTTGCCTGCCTGAACAAGCTTGAATAAGCTAGAGTCCATAGAAACCATATCTTCAGTGTCGCTAGAATAAATAACACCTTCGATTTGTGGCACCTTATTTTCTCTAATCATGTTTCTGATGGCTGGTGTAACTGTCATAACCTCAAATGCAGGCACAAGTGTGCCATCTACTGTTGGCACCAGCTGCTGAGATACAACCGCCTTTATAACCATAGAAAGCTGTAATGCTATCTGGTGTTGTTGCTCTGATGGAAAAACATCGATAATTCTGTCGATGGTGTTTGCTGCGCCAATGGTATGCAATGTAGACAGTATCAAATGACCTGTCTCAGCCGCGGTCATTGCAACGGAAATGGTTTCAGCATCACGCATTTCTCCAAGCAAGATAACATCAGGACTCTGTCTAAGTGATGCACGAAGTGCTGTCACATAGTTCTCTGTATCTAAGTGGATTTCTCGCTGTGACACTATTGATTTGGCGTGTCTGTGAAGGTACTCCACTGGGTCCTCTAATGTAATAATGTGTTTATTATAATTTTTATTTATTTTATCAACGATGCAAGACAAAGTGGTAGACTTACCACTTCCTGCAGGACCAGTAACCAGTACTAATCCCTTTGATTCGTTTGACAGCTTGATAACTGACTCTGGAATCATAAGCTCCTGATAATCAGGCAATGTAAATGTGATTATGCGAATGACTGCCGCATAGGTACCCCTCTGCTTAAAGGCATTCACTCTGAATCTCGATACATCCTTAATAGCGAATGAAAAATCATCATCGCCATATTCTTTATACTTTGAAATGTCTCTTCCTGCAAGCTCATATATTTGCTCTACCAAGGCCTTGGCATTATCAGGCTTAACTACGCCATCGTCTGGCTCTGACTTTTCATCATATCCATCCTCCAATTCAGAGCGAGTCAATACCATATCGTTTACTCTAAAAGAAACCTCACGGCCTGTGATTATGAACATATCTGATGCCTTATATTTTTTAACAGCATCTGTCAAATAGCTTACAATGTTTACACTCATACTCAAATCCCCTCTAATCATCTATTGTTATGACAGGTTGTGAACTTTCTGCCTCCCAATTAGATGAGTTATCCACAGTGAATCTAACAATTTCACCTTTATCCACCTTGACATTTAACACCTGATTTTCATTAATATCAACTGTAAATTCCTGATCAGCCCAATTAGAGGCCGCTATTTTCTCGTAGGCTTCGTTAGAAGCTGCGTAATATTCATCAGTGTGTTCCTTAAGCTTTTGGCTTAAATTGTAGTTATTATGACTGGAGGATATGGCAAGCGCCGCTATAACCGCAAACGCCATACTAATCAAAATAACCACCATCAGAGATGTTCCAATATTTATTATTGTCCTGCTTTCACGTTTCTTTTGCTCCATGGATTCACCTATTTAAGTGCCTTTTCCACCTCAAGTGCGTATATTTCCTCGTCAGTAATAGTTGATACTACCACATGCATACTCTGGCAATCGCCCCTTTTATCTGGCTCTACCACTATACTTGTAACCTTATAGGAGGCCTTATCGTCGCTCACCTCATTCCAATTTTCATCAAAATAATAGGTATCACCCTTGTAATTATAGGTGGCAAGATATTCCTCTGCAGCATTAGTGGCAAGATTAACAGCCTCAGTCAATTCCTTGGCTTGCCCACTTTTAGCATAGCTTCCAGCAAAGCACTGGACGCAAACAGCTGAAACTATAATAAAGAAAAAAATCGAAAACATCAGCTCAGTCATGAAGATTCTAGAGCCATTATTCCTGTTTTTCATCTGGCACCTCCACCGACTTCAGTCCGATAGTGACAGGTATTGCATTCCCTGATGTATCCTCAATGTTGATTTCTATCTTATCATCATCAGAACTTAGCTTCATATTGTTTATCTTTAGAATTTTGTTACCAAAATCTGCTGTAGCCTCCGAGCCTTCCTTGGCCGTAAGCTCCATTAAATAGCCATCATATTCATATATATAAAGGCTTACCCCATCTGCCTCTGCAAGCTTCAGACATGCTTTGCCATCGATGGTGTCAATAGTGATTGCACCTGCCTCATCATGAGCCCTCGCCTGCTCCCTGATATAAGAGGTTGCAACCCTGAGATTTCCGTTTTCTTCATTTGCGTATACTACGGATTTATAGGAATTTACAGCCATCAAAAGAACACTCACTCCGGAAAAAGTGAATATCAAAAACAATACCATCAAAAACACGATATCTATATTGTGTCTTCTTAGCTGGTTCTTTTTCAAGGCTGCTCCTTTCCGATATACTATCTATCCAAATTGATTATACTGACCTCTGGGCGCATATTACTTCCATAGATTACATAATCAACTCTAAACTGCTCTTCATCATATATAATGCCGTAGTGCTCCTTCAGATAATCAAAGCTCTGTGGGTATCTTCCCTCTGTCACGTAGCACTGCACAATAGCCCTGTCTATGGCATCTGAAAGACTCTGCTGCTGTTCCTTGGCGGAACCCTTTGTAGTCTGACTTACCACAAACAAAAATATAACGAAGATTATGATAAATATCACAACCGATATAATGGTGCTTTCCACACCATATTTCTTTCTAATTTCATGAATGCCATCAAGGCTTCCAAATCTGGTTCTTCCCATATTAAATCATCCCCGACATAATGTTAAGAAGTGGCAACATTACTGAAAGTAAAATGATACCAACGATTACAGAAAGAATTATTACAAGAGTAGGCTCAACCACTGCGATGAAATCGTTTATCTCATCATCAGCCTCCTCCTGATAGGTGCTGGCTACCTTCTCTAGAACTGTTTCCATATTTCCAGTTTTAGCTCCAAGAATAGCCATTCTTCCATATAATCCACCAAATATACCTGATAGCGAAAAGGCCTTTCCTATATCCATTGATTCAGCAAAGGCATCCTTGCACTTTTCAATCTTTGTCTCAAATTCTGGGGCGTCCACGATTCTTCCACTTACATCAAGCGCCTGCATTACATCCATACCACTTGATAAAGTCATTGCCATGGCAGATGCAAATCTGCTGGTAGAAATCTTTGAATGAATTGATTTGAAGCGACGGCTTCTGTACAAAAGAGTAATTCTTCTGCTCTTGCCCCATTCGCTCTTATTAAGTGCGATTACATATATAATCACTGCGAGAAGTATGATAAGAAGCAGCACCCCATGTGCCTTCATAAACAATCCCACAGCTAAAAAGCCTCCAGACAGACCATCCATGGTACCGCCAAGCTGCTTAAATACTCTGTTAAATACTGGCATGATTTCTGTAACCAGCACAATGATAATCACAAGCATCATCACCACCATCATAAGAGGATAGGTTACAGCGCTGCGTATTGCATTGCTGATAGCCATTTCTCTTGAATAATGAGCGGCCAGATTAGTAAGCACTGTATCCATCTTACCTGTGGTTTCTCCCATTTTTACCATCTCTACAAAATAATCTGGAAAAACCTCCACCTGCTCGATAGCCCTTGAAAGAGAACCTGTTTCTCCTACAATCTGCTCCATCTGTGTGAGAAGCTCTTTCTCCTCTCCACCCTGGGACTCATCCAGCATCATAGTGATTGCCTGTATTGATGAAACACCACTGCTAATCATCATTCCCATTTCGTCCGAGAATGCGTATAACTCCTCTGAAGTTAGCTTTTTTCTAATATTTTCACCCATAATAACACCCTTAATATTTATATTTCAGTTGATAGTATGTATCATCTTCCCTATATTTCTTAACTGTGCTGTTACTTGCATAAGATCCAAGTGTGGGATCCATCAGCGTCCATTCCTTACCATCAAACTGGATAATCTTGTCTATCCAGCCAGTCTCTTTAGTGTATACCGAAATCCATGCATGATATTCCGTTCCCGCATAGCCGATTTCCAGTCTGGTAGGAATCCCCTGTGACCTAAGCATGGCTCCCATAAGGGATGCATAGTCAAAACATATTCCCTTGCCTGTTGCCAAGGTTTCATCAACCGTAGGAATGTAGCCCGACTGCACTGTTTCGGCCTTGTCGTAGTCGTAGGTTACATTCTTGGTGATGTAATGATAGACGTTCTGAACCACCTCAATATCAGTGTTGGCTCCCGCCGCCAGCTCCTGTCCCTTCTGCACCGCCTTTGAGTTGATATTAAAATCAACATAAGCATTTGGATACAGGAACATGCTATATTCATCTTTTAGGGTTACGTTCACTGACTGAGTAAATGCTGCTGCATACTGGTCATCATGTAGGTTCTCGTACACGCCGATTTTGTAGGTTCCACTACCTTCTGATAGAGGGTAAACATCGTACTGCCCGTCCAAATCCATCAGGTAGTTGTAGGTGTTTCCTGCTGGCGTTTCAATAAGCATTCTTACCTTAGCTGCGCTTCCTGTGTATTTCACCATCACGTATCCATCTTTGGCATTGCTGGAATCAATGGATGCATCACTGTTGCCGTGCACATCCACTCCCGAGGCCTCTGGCACCAATACTTGGATACCATTGCCTCGCTTGCCGCTTGATTCCTTAGCCACCGCCTCATTGGATGCAGATTCCGTGACAGTTTGGCCATTAATCTTTGCTGCCACGTCATTATCCTGACAAGAAGTCACACTAAGACTCAGAACAATCAGTGAAAGCAAATAGTGTAATCTTCTCATTTGCTTCCTCCGCTCACTGCCCGTTTTATTTATTTAATATTCTAACAAGCTCCACTTCGCTGTTAAAGCTATATTCCTTATCTTCTGATTTACTGTAAATCATTCCCTGCCAGGTAGCGTTATCTCTACCTGTAACCATAATGATATAAGCCTTTCTCTTGCATAAATCCAAAAGCTTTTCTGTGTCAAAAAGCTTTTCCTTTGGATCAATATCTACAAGCTTAAGTGTAGGTAAGGTCTTTTTGAAGGATCTATACTTAATCTTCTGAGCAGGATATTCCAATGCGTCCAAAAAAGAATTAACTATATTAAAGAAATCATCTACATCATTAAATTCTTCTGGCTCATTTTCGTAGCAATTGTAAAGCTCTCCCTTAAAGCCTTCATTCTTAAGAGTAATACCTACACAATTGTGCATTCTTTTCATTCTATCTGAAATTGCCATTATTCCTCACCTCTTACAATATCCTGCAGCTCATCGGTGTCGTTGTCTGTGCCTGCACTTGCAAGATTAACAGGCGCCAAATGATACTTAATGTATCTCTTTCTTGATTCCTTGCTAAGATTTTCGTTGATTCGTGTCTGAACCAATACACAATCCTCCTGAGTGATATCAAGAAGGAGTACTACAAACTGATTATTGCTGTATCTGGCATACATATCGCCACCTCTTGCAGAAGTGCGGATTGCTTCAGATAGTTCGTCAGCAAGAGTATCTAATCTGTCTGACTCGTTAAGAGCAAAGCCCTTGCCATCAGTGATTGTGCAAAGCATAAGCCATGCAGCCTGTCCTGAACGGCGAATAACTCTCTTTATATATCTGTAGCTTTCAACAAATACAGGGTATGTGCAGTAGAAGGCGCCCTCGATATCTTCCTTTGAAGTATCAAGGTTCTTCTTAACCTCGCTAATCATATCTGTATTATTCTTAACCTGCTCGCCAAGTTTCTCAAGCTGCTCTGCCATACTTGCAGATACAGATACACCAAGCTCCTCAAACATAAGAGTCTCTGTATCTTCATAAAGCTTAAGAGCATCTTTTGTGTTACCCTCTTCGATGAGAGCCTCCATTTCGTATGTCTGCCATCCATCATAAGGATAAATCTTGTTAGCCTTATGGCTGAGCTTGTACATATCTGCATAATCCTTCTGTACCTTGTACATTTCAAGGAGCTGCTTTAAGCATCTGTCGAAAAGCTTCTTTAATCTAACCTGTGTGGTAACAACCCACTCGTACCCACTAAGTGTAGGTAGGAAATCACCGTTGTAAAGCTCTAGAGCTTCCTCTAAAAGCTTCTGCTGCTCGCTAACATCCTCTGCGCTAAGAGCCTTCTTGGCAGTCTCTTCGAAAAGTACAGCATCACACTCAACCTTTACATTAGGATTAATTCGATAAGTACCTCTTTTAATATATACGTAATCCTCATCTGGGATTCCGATACTAAGAAGTGCCTTTCTAAGTCTAAACACGATAGCTCTAAGGCTGTTTGACTCATCAGCTATTTCCTCGTTGTGGAACAAATTATAGATAACCTGATCTCTTGCTATTCCATTCTGATGATAAAGTAACATCTGGAATAGCTGATTAACCTTTGTTGTGTTATTTCTTTCTAAGACGATAGGTACATCCTTACAAGAAATATCCACGGTTCCTAAAAAATTAGCTTTAAAAATTACATTTGGTTCGTACATGGCTCTCCCTTTTTCTCTATTAATTATTTTATATAATATAGTTCAATATCATTACATTTTTTAGTATAGAATAACAAAACGTTATTGTAAATAACTAAATTAAAAAATAGCCTGCATAGAATCTATGCAGGCCACTTTCTAATCAATTTTTTCTTTTACATTGTATTTATTCATTGCAGCATCCATGTCTCCTTCAAGGAACATCTCTACCGCTCCGATTACCTTGTCAAATGATGCATCTACCTTTTCACGGTCCTCGGCATTATAGCGACCCAAAACATGAGCTACCATATCACCGTTTTCGCACTCTCCTACTCCCACTCTGATTCTTGGGAATACGTTGCTATCTAGTCTCGCAATAATATTTTTAAGACCATTATGACCACCAGCAGAGCCCTTCTTTCTTACTCTGATGTTACCTGTTGACAGAGATACATCATCTGAAATGATGACTAGCTCTGTCTCTGGATCCACATCATAGTAATCAACAAGTGGCTGTACGCATTCACCGCTAAGGTTCATATAGGTCATAGGCTTCGCCAAAATTACTTTATGGCCATTTATTATGCCCTTTCCAACAATGCCCTTTTGTTCTTTTTGATTCACATCAATTCCAAAATGCTTTGAAAGGGCGTCTATCGCCTCAAACCCAACGTTATGTCGGGTTCCTTCATACTTTCTTTCTGGATTACCTAGACCAACTATTAAATACATAAAACTTTACTCTGGGAACTCTTCCTTGTACTTGTTAAGAATCATTGTCTGCATCTGCTCTCTTGTTGTTGAACGGATTGGATGAGCAATGTCCTTGTAACCACCTTCAGAACCACGTCTTGAAGGCATTGCTATAAATAGTCCCTTATCTCCTTCAATAATCTTGATGTCGTGAATTACAAACTCCTCGTCGATTGTTACAGAAACAACCGCTTTCATCTTGCCTTCCTTCTCAATCTTGCGAATTCTAATGTCTGTAATTTGCATTTTGTTATACCTCCCCAACTGGCATATCATATCTGTTTTTGTTACCGGTTACGATGCGGATACCATTCTCCCCAATATATGTTGATCCGCTGAGCAATGTCTCATGGCTTTCAACAATACAATTCTCTACATGTACGTTATCACCAATGTATGCTCCATTTAAAATGACGCAGTTTTTAACAACTGAATTGTTTCCTACAAACGCCTTTTTAAATAGTACAGAATTCTCTACTGTGCTGTTTATAATGCAACCACCAGCAACAAGTGAATTTGTGACCTTAGAACCTGTATTAAATTTAGCAGGTGGCAGGTCGTGAGTCTTGGAAAATACGCCAGGCTCGGTATGGAAGAAGCTATCTCTAACATCCTTTCTAAGGAAATCCATGTTAGCTTTGAAATAGCTATCTACGTCTGCAAGATTAGCCCAATAACCTTCCATCTTGTAGCCGTAAATCTTCTTCATGTTTTTATATCTAATGAGAATATCTGTTACAAAGTTGTATCTGCCCTCTCTATTGCATTCCTCCAACAAATCGATAAGAGCTCTTCTGCGGATGACATAGACACCTGCTGAAACGATATCTGAATTTGCAACCATTGGCTTCTCTTCAAATTCAACGATTCTGCCGTCTCTATCCATCTCTACTACACCGTAGCGGTTGATGTCGTCTCCCTCAGGAAGCTTTGCACATACTACTGTGATATCAGCCTGCTTTTTGATGTGATAATCTAAAACTTTATTGAAATCCAGCTTGTAAACACAATCACCACTTGCGATTATAACATAAGGTTCGTGTCTCTTCTTCAAGAAATCAATATTTTGCCAAATGGCATCGGCAGTACCTCTGTACCACCAGCTATTATTAGTAGTAACTGTTGGTGTGAAAAGGAAGAGACCTCCCTGCTTTCTACCAAAGTTCCACCATTTTGATGAGTTAAGATGCTCGTTCAATGAGCGTGCGTTGTACTGTGAAAGTACTGCTACTGTCTGGATGTGTGAATTTGTCATGTTTGAAAGAACAAAATCGATACATCTGTAGCTTCCGCCCACTGGCATCGCTGCAATAGCGCGCTTTTCTGTAAGCTGCTGCATTCTGCTTGAGTTACCACCTGCTAGTATAATTCCTAATGCTTTCATAATCGATCACCTGCCTTGATAATGTAGCCGCCACTAGCTAACTGTCCGTCAGGATAATCTGCCTCGCTAGTCTCGCCCTTGATAGCTGTATTTTTGCCAATAGTAACGTTTGCTGGTATTACGGAATTCTCTCCGATAACTGCAAGTCCAAATGAGTAGATGCTTGCATTCAGCTTGCTCTCTGCTTCTTCGCCTTGACCAATCTTTGTTCCTTCACCAACAACAGTGTTCTCTGCAATAATCGATTTATCTATTACGCAATTCTTACCGATGATAGCCCCTTCCATTATGATTGAATCACGTACTACCGTGCCTTCATCAATCACAACGCCAGCGCCTAAAACTGAATTATAAACCTCGCCATAAATCTGTGCTCCTGCACCAACAATAGCCTTTTCAACTATCGCTGTGCCAGCAATGAACTGTGGCTCGATGATATTTTGATTAGTGTATATTTTCCAAAATTCTTCGTATAAGTTAAACTCTGGAATCAAATCAATCAACTCCATATTGGCTTCCCAATATGATCCAAGTGTTCCTACATCCTTCCAATAGCTATTGAATTCGTAGGCATACATTGGTGCCCCCTTCTCGTGGAGATAAGGAAGTACATGCTTACCAAAATCACAGTTGCTTTGGTCTCTAAGGGCTAGCAATGACTCCTTTAATGCTTTCCAGCTAAAGATGTAAATACCCATTGAAGCAAGGTTGCTTCGTGGATTAGCTGGCTTCTCCTCAAATTCACTGATGCGCTTTTCATCATCAGCAATAACTACTCCAAAACGTGATGCCTCCTCAATAGGAACTGGAATAACAGCGATTGTAACATCGGCACCCTTAGCCTTATGAAAATCTAACATGGCTTCATAATCCATTTTATAGATGTGGTCTCCTGAAAGGATAAGCACATACTCTGGATTATAGTTCTCCATGTACTTAAGGTTTTGGAAAATTGCATTGGCTGTACCAGAATACCACTCACTTGTATCGCTCTTCTCGTATGGAGGAAGAACGGTTACTCCGCCATTATTTCTGTCCAAATCCCAAGGAATACCAATTCCGATGTGAGAATTAAGGACTAATGGCTGATACTGAGTCAGTACGCCAACTGTATCAATGCCTGAATTGATACAATTTGAAAGAGGAAAATCGATAATACGATACTTTCCCCCGAAAGAAACTGCTGGCTTTGCTACGTCGGAGGTTAATACTCCTAGTCTGCTTCCCTGCCCGCCAGCCAGAAGCATTGCGATCATTTCTTTTCTAATCATCCTATCATCTGCCTTTCTCGTGGTGTCAGTCAAGGATGTGCCCATAAAATAACCCATAGCACTCCCCTTTGTAACATTAGTATAGCAAATGCCACTATTTACTGCAATATTATTAATAATTTTTACCAAACCATTGTTAATTGTTTGACAATTCACTGTCAAATTCTACAATTTCGTCTTTTCAACTTGCATGTGACACGTTTTGGGGGTAGAGTTATGTAGGTAAAATTTTGTAAATATATAATTAAAGAAGGAACACTTATGTATAAAATCGATTTTAACAACAAAATACATGTGCACTTCATAGGAATTGGCGGCATCAGTATGTCTGGTCTTGCTGAAATCCTTCTTGGTGCAGGATTTACTATTTCCGGCTCTGACCGTGACGCTTCAGACCTTACTAAACATCTTGAAGCTCTCGGCGCCATCGTAAATTATCCACAGGCGGCAGCAAATATCACTGAAGATATCGACCTTATCGTTTATACTGCTGCAATTCATGAGGATAACCCAGAGTTCGTAGCTGCCAAGGCTTCTGGCAAGCCAATGCTTACAAGAGCAGAGCTCCTTGGTGAGATTATGGAAAACTACGCCCGCTCAATCGCTGTAGCAGGCACACATGGCAAGACCACTACCACATCAATGATTAGCCAGATTATACTTGAAACTGCTGATGATCCTACTATCTCTGTAGGCGGTATTCTTGATGCCATCCACAGCAATGTTCATGTTGGCGACAGTGATGTTTTCATTACAGAAGCATGTGAGTACACAAATTCCTACCACTCCTTCTTCCCTAAGTACAACATCATTCTTAACGTAGAGGCAGACCACCTTGATTTCTTCAAGAATCTTGAGAACTATCGCGCTTCCTTCAAGAAGTTCGCAGGCAACACTGCTGATGACGGTATCTTGATTATTAACAACGAAATTGATGATGTAGCTTACTTTACTGAAGGACTTAAGTGCCAGGTTATCACTTACTCACTTAACAAGGATGCAGATATTTATCCTTCAGATATTGAATACAACGAAAAGGGCTGTGCAAGCTTTGTACCTGTATATCACGGCAAGGCTTACGATAAGGTTACCCTTAACGTACCTGGTGTTCACAACATTTCAAACGCTCTTGCAGCCATCGCTTTATCTATCGAGATGGGTATTTCTTACCAGAATATACTTGCTGGTCTCGCTAAATTTGGCGGCGCTCACAGACGTTTCGAATACAAGGGTACCTACAACGGTGCCACTGTTATTGATGATTATGCACACCACCCAACAGAGATTTCTGCCAGCCTTGCAGCTGCAGCAAACTATCCACATAACAGATTGATTGTTTGCTTCCAGTCTCATACTTACACACGTACACTTAGCTTCCTTGACGAGTTCGCTCAGGCTCTTAGCGTGGCTGATATAGTATTACTTGCAGATATCTATCCTGCAAGAGAGCCAGACATTTATGGTGTAAGTGCAAAAGACATTGCCGATAGAATCGAAAAAATAGGAACGGAAGTTCACTATTTAGGCTCTTTTGAGGCTTGCGAAAAATTTTTACAAAAAAATCTTTTGAACAACGACTTGTTGATAACTATGGGTGCCGGAGACGTGTATTTAGTAGGAGAGCATCTATTAGCTAACTAGTTTTCCACATTATCCACATTTTTCCACGGATTTTATTCACGGAAAAGTGTGGATTTTTTTTTGCCATTTTTTCAAGGGCTCGTAATATTTATCCACATTATCCACATTAGCCACAAACCCTTTATTTACAAGGCTTCCGGCCCTTCGACCTCTTTTCATTTCAATTCTACTTTGCTATAATTTGACTCAGTTTTGAGGGAGAGGATAATAATTATGGCTGACATCATGCTACATACCAGTACTAATTCTGGTTTTACTTGCATTTCTAATACTTTTATTGACGATTTCATGAAAGATGCCAATGGAGAGTACGTAAAGATTTACCTTTACTTACTGCGTTGTCTAAATCGAGAGGATTATGATTTTTCCATCTCACAGTTGGCGGACTGCTTAGACCACACAGAAAAGGATATCATGCGAGCTTTCACTTATTGGGAGAAAGTGGGATTGCTCCGTCTTGAGTACTCTGAGGACAATGAACTTACTGGAATCTGTCTAGTGGATGTGAATGGCAAGAAATCATTCACATCAGTAAACAATTCTGCAGCACCATACGTTGCTATTACTGCTACTATGCCTGCAGTTTCAAATATACCAATACCAGTTCCATTTAAACCAAGCTACACACCAGACGAATTGGACGCCTTCAAGGAGGAGGACGAAGTATCAGACTTAATCTTCGCCACACAGACTTACCTTGGACGACCACTTTCAACATCTGATACAAACACCTTGTTATTCTGGTATGACGGTTTACACATGTCTGTTGATTTAATTCAGTATCTCATCGAGACATGCCTTGATAATGGACACACAAGCTTCCATTACATGGATACCGTTGCTAGAAATTGGACTGAAGATGGTATTACCACAGTAGAGGATGCTAGAAAATCATCTAGCGCTCATACAAACACTGTTTACTCTATCAAGAAGGCTCTTGGCATTGGAAACAGAGAGTTGGTTGAGTCTGAGCTCAACTATATCGACAAATGGGCAAACACCTACATGTTTAGCCTTGATATCATATTAGAGGCTTGTGAACGCACTATTGCAGCTACAAATAAGCCAAGCTTCAAATATGCAGATTCTATTTTATCAAGCTGGAACAAGGCATCCGTTAGAACACTTGATGATATTGCCCTTCTTGATCAGGAATTCACAAAGGCTTCCGTTGCAAGACTCTCTGAGGCAAGATTAAAGGCTGCTTCAAACGCCAATACATCTGCCAGAGCTAAATCAAACAACAAGTTTTTAAACTTCGAACAGCGTCAGAATTACGACTTTAATGCTTTGGAGAAAAAATTACTTGGAAACTAAAAGGGAGGTATCTATATGGCACTCACTAATGAGCAATATGATGCACTTATGAGAGAATATAATCATAAGCAATCTAGAAACAATCAAATTGTATCTTTCCGTACTAAGGAATTGTATTCTGCCGTACCTTCACTCTCTTCACTTGATGAAGAGGTTTCTAAAGTATCTATATCTTCTATCACATCTATCTTTGAAGGCAAGGATGTAGCTTCTGCTTCTGCCGATTCAAAGATAAAGCTTGAAGCTCTTAAACATAAACGTATCGAGCTCATGAAGGCCGCTGGTTTCCCAGAGGATTATCTTGAGCCTCCATACGATTGTCCAGATTGTAAAGACACAGGCTATGTTAATGGAAAGCGCTGCCACTGCTTTAAGCAGGCTGCCATTAATATAGTCTATGGTCAGTCTAATATCAGCAACATTTTATCAAAAGAAAACTTCGAGGCGTTTGACCTCAATATGTACGATGATGACTATTATGAGCCAGATTCTGAGCTTAGTGCTCGGTCTAATGCTGAAATAGCACTAGAAAGAGCCACTAATTTTGTGCAGAATTTTAAGCAAAAAGGTGGTAATCTCTTGTTGCTTGGTAAGACAGGATGTGGTAAGACCTTCTTGTCTAACTGCATCGCAAAAGCTCTACTAGACCAGGGTATCTCGGTTATTTATTTCACATCAAGCGAACTGTTTAGAGTTTTTGAAGAACAAACATTTAAGAAGAATGCTAACGTAGCAGAGCTTCACAATCATATTTTTGATTGCGATTTATTAATAATCGATGATTTAGGCACAGAGTTCCAGAATTCATTCACTACAGCCCGCCTATTTCAATGTTTGAACGAAAGATTACTTCGTAACAAATCAACAATTATTTCCACAAATCTCTCTCTAAAAGAATTGAGAGACACTTACAGCGAACGTATTACTTCACGAGTATTTTCAAACTATGATGTGATTAAGCTCATAGGTAATGATATTCGTATGAAAAAAGTAATATCAAAATAATAATTTAATAGTATCAAGGAGCAAAACATGCCAAATAATGAAATCGTGTTGGAAAACACACCACCTATGGCTGAGCTTGGATTAATTCCACACAAGAGCTGTACAGCCATCTCGGAGCGAGTTAATGACTACCTTCTTAAGTGGAGACAGGAGCGCAAAAGCGACCAGTCTATCATCACTTTAGCAGGTTACCGTAGTGATTCCTACATTGTTGATGCTGATTGCCCACGTTTCGGTTCAGGCGAAGCAAAGGGTATTATTAAACAGTCTGTTCGTGGACTTGATTTATACATCCTTGTTGATGTAACAAATTACAGCCTCACTTACACTGTTTGTGGCCATGAGAACCACATGAGTCCAGATGATATTTTCTGTGACCTTAAGCGTATCATCGCTGCAGCTATGGGAAAAGCAAAGCGTATCACTGTTATTATTCCATTCCTTTATGAAGGAAGACAGCATCGTAGAAGTGCTCGTGAATCCCTTGATTGTGCTATGGCACTTCAGGAACTCGTTAACATGGGTGTTGATAACATCATCACATTTGATGCTCACGACCCACGTGTTCAGAATGCGATTCCTCTTCACAGCTTTGAGACAGTTTCACCTACATACCAGTTCCTTAAGGGCATCTTTAAGAACTGCAAGGACTTAAAGCTTGATAATGATAACCTTATGATTATTTCACCTGATGAAGGTGGTACAAAGCGTGCCGTATATATGGCATCTGTTTTAGGTGTTAATGTTGGTATGTTCTACAAGCGTCGTGATTACAGCCGTATCGTAGATGGACGTAATCCTATCGTCGCTCACGAATTCCTTGGAAATGATGTTGCTGGTAAGGACGTAATCATCGTTGATGATATGATTTCTTCAGGCGAGTCTATGATAGATGTTGCTACAGAGCTTAAGAAGCGTAATGCTAATCGTATCTTCGTAGTAGCTACATTCGGACTCTTCACAAATGGTATGGCTAAATTCGATAAGGCTGTTGAAGACGGTATCATTTACCGCGTTGTTACAACAAACCTTACATACCTTCCAGAAGAAGTTCAGAATAAGGACTACTTCATCAAGTGCGATATGTCTAAGTACATCGCTTACATCATCGATACTCTTAATCATGAGTGCTCAATTTCAGAGCTTCTCAATCCATACGGACGTATCGAAAAGCTTATTACTCGTTACAAAAACGGCGAATATTAAAAAAGCCTTCCCCTCGAGGGGAAGGTGGCCCGAAGGGTCGGATGAGGTGTTCCCTCATCAGTCACCTTCGGTGACAGCTTCTCCCATAGGGAGAAGCCTTTTTTTATTCTTCTGCATCTTCTTCACTTTCTTCTATTTCAGGTTCCTCTTCCACGTAATTAGGATCGTAAACCTTATATTCGTTTGACTCCCTAAATACTGTGTTAGAGCTTCCCATCTGACATACCTCAATGGTGTCCCCATTAGCTACATCAGAAATGTTTATTGAAAGTACCTGGCCACTTTCGTATTTTGTAGGCACCTGTTCGCCGTTTACAAATACTTTAGACCATTTGGTGAATTCATCACCGTATATGTGCAGCCTTCCATTAAAGAAGTATGCGCTATCAATTACAACATCATTTACGCCCATCACAAGGTCTGATGGCTCGTACTTAGTACCGTCCTCATAAGTATATCTATCTCCGTATAGGATATCATACTGAAGCATTTTAAGATTGTTCATATAGTCGCTAGAACCATATTTCTTACCCTCTGCCATAGCTGTCTGGTGGTAAGCGTTTATATTACCATTATGTACATCCAGGCGATTTAAAAACTCTGATACAAGCTGATATGCAGCTAAATCCTCATCCACCTTTTCCATACCGAAGTTGTTCCAGGTGAAGTATTTTGTCTTGTAAAGATCACCAGTAGCTACCTCGCTATCTGTAAGTCCCATTGTAGGAAGGTGATCACCAAACATGATTACAAGTGTATCCTCGCCTCTTGCATCAAGTGCTTCGATGTATTTCTTAACAAAATCGTCTACGTTGTAGATACGATTAATGTAATAGCTCCAAGCATTCTGCTCTTCTTCTGTCTTACCCTTTGCATTAACCTTGATGACTGGGTCCTCTTCTACAGGATAAGTAGGATAAGCGCCGTGGCCCTCAACTGTGATAGTGTACACAAAATCAGGATTATCATCTGAATCCATAGCATCTACAGTGGCATCGATTAGGATGTCGTCTGTAGGCCAGTTGCCAAGTGGTGTGTAATCTGTAATATCCAAAAGCTCTTTAGATGTAAAGGTATCAAAGCCCATCATTGAAAAGGCGTTGGCACGTGAATAGAAATTACCACCATTATTGTGAACTACGTGAGTGCTATAGCCATTGTCGGAAAGAACATCGGCGTAGCTTTCGCAATCTGTTTCCTTGATGATGGTCTTCTGTGGATACTCACCTGGTCCAAAGAAGCTACAGCTCATACCTGTAAGCACCTCAAACTCAGAATTACATGTACCAGCTCCAACTACAGGCACGATACAGTGACCTGTTGAATAATTCTGCTCCAACGAATGGATGAATGGGATTGGATCCTCGCTTGTCTCCAAAAACTCTGATTCAGATACATCGTAGAAGGATTCCAGCAACATAACTACGATGTTAGGCTGTGACTTATCCTCCGATGGAATCTCGATAGTGTTTACATAGGAAGCATCCTTCTCTATGATATCGTCAATCTTATTCTTTGAATATCCAAATGGTCTGTTCATTCCTCTATCAAGGACTGATGTTGAAAAGCCATACAAATATCCGTAATCCAAATATCCCTGAGCAAGATTGCCGAAGTAGGATGTCATGATACCTGACTGTCTAAGCAATATTGTTGATGGATAGAGAGATATGAACAATGCTGCTACTAATATAAGCCTCTGCCAAAATGGCTTTGGATTGGCCTTCTTAGGACCCTTTGCCATGTAAATAGACATTAATATAATGTAAATAACAAGCGCAATGACCGCTATCATGGCTTCCTGTGCAGAGAAGTAATTAGAATCCTGCATTGTAAGCAAATCGCCAATCATGTAGAGGTCGGTGTAACCGAATGGTGAAACACGATTCAACAGAATGATGCAATTTATAATACCAAGTATTATAAAGAACATACTGACGAATACTCGCCACCAGCCTCGCCTTTTGCTAAGAAAGACAATTGATAATGCAACAAACACGCAATATGAATTAAATAGGTAAGGACCTGTGTGGTCTACCACGAATCCGCAGGCTGCTGCAAATGAGTGTCTGGACATCCATTCCATAACAAATATTATGAGTAAAGCAAGTGGTATGTGCATTGGGAAGGCGTAGTCGCTCCAAAGCATCATCCATGTCTTGTGTAACTTGCTATTAAGATAGCCCTGCACCAACTTGGAATTACCAAATTTTACAAAAGGTATTTTTATAACTTTCCCCAACCAGCTAAAGCCGGTTTTGATTTTCGTTAATAATTTTTTCATGAATCCTCCGTAAAACCTAAGACAGTATGAAAAAATAGTGTTACAATAAAATTTACTCCGATTTAATAAATATCGAAAGTCTAACGGATTATAACACTTTATTTTTTAATAAGCAAGAAAGCGAGATTATATGAAATTACAGTTCTATAAAAAAGGCATACCTACCAAAATTATCAAAAGATCTGGCATTTTATTTGCCATTTTTATCTGTGCCGTAATCTTCTTTGAAATAATCACAAACATTACTGAAACAAAGGAGGTTACCAAGCTAGCCAAGCCTTCCCTTCCTATTGTTTCTGTTAATTATCTGCAGGATGCTTCCAGTCAGCTTCACGGCTATGTTTCAAAAATGGACCCAGCTTACATGCGTGATGCCATAATCCCACTGGATGCCAATCGTACAGTTTCATTATCTATAGACGCCAAAAAATACGATATAGATAATGTTTCCTATGAAATACGCTCACTTGATACTCAGCGAAACATCTCCAACAACGATTTAGATTACACCACCGAAGATGGCATAATCACAGCCAGCTTCCAGGCGGAAAATCTTATCGAAAAGAATGAAGAGTATCTTCTTATCATTACTCTCACCAGTGGAGACAAGGAAATCTACTATTACACCCGTATAATGCAGCCAGACGGATGCCACGAGGAAGAGATACTTGATTTCGCCCAGTATTTCCATAATACAGCCCTTTCAGAGGACGCTACAGACCTTGCTACCTATATCGAGCCAAAATCTACTGAAAGCAATGATTTGAACCATGTAACCATTAATTCAAATCTATCTCAGGTTTCCTACGGTACCTTTGACGGACAGCAGGTAGGTGATTGCAACATCGCCCTCACCGATATCAGTACCAATTACGTAAGCCTTACTCTTTCCTATGTGTTATCAAGAGACAATTTTGATAAGAAGGAATATTATTCTTGCTCAGAAGACTTCCGTATTCGCTACACCTCCGATAGAATTTATCTGCTGGCCTACGACAGAACCATGAATCAGATTTTGGATGCCAATTCTGTGGATTTTGCCGATAATGTGCTATCAATCGGCATTACCAATCCTGATTTACAGTATCTTTCAAACGAAACAGGTACTATTGTTTCCTTCGTTCAGAACGGCTCACTTTACGAATACAATCAGACAGACCGCAAGATTAAGCAGATTTTCAGCTTTATTGATGATGCCACTGATATCCGTTCCGTTTACGACCAGCATCAGATTCTTCTATTAAATATAGATGAAAGCGGAACCATGGATTACGTCGTATACGGATACATGAATTCAGGCAGTCACGAAGGCGAATGCGGTATCAATTTGTTCCACTATGATGCCATCGAGGATACCTCTACCGAGCAGGTTTTCATCACCTCTACAAGCTCTTACCAGATTTTGAACGCCAACTTCTCAGAGCTTTTGTATGAAACAGCGGATAACGATTTCTACATCATGGTCAACGGCACACTCCTTTACATGTCTCTAAACGAGCTGACCACCAAGGAGCTTATGACAGGCCTGGATGATGCTAAATATGCTGTGTCCGGCTCCCGCAGATATTTCGCCTGGATGGATGAGGAAAACATGTCCGATACCATTCATATCATGGATTTGGAGACTGGCTCTTCCTTCGATATTACAGCAGGCAACGGACAGCTTCTAAAGCCACTTGAATTTTTGGATGATGATTTAATATACGGTACTCTAAATAAAAACGATATTACTACTGACGGTGCAGGCTCTACTATTTACCCTATGTACAAGCTCACCATTGCCGATGTTTCTCAGGGTAACAGTCGCGAGCTTATGACCTACCAGAAGCGTGGTTACTATATTACTGATACTTCAATCGATTCCTACACTATTTACCTGGAAAGAATCCAGATTGGTCAGGATGGCATTATTACTGCTGCAGACCCTGATACCATCAAAAATAGCGCCGGAGAACAGAACAAGGCTGTTGATATAGCCCTTGCTACAGATGATGTTAAACAGCAGATTGTAACCCTTACAATGGCACCTTTAGCTGAAGACGAAAAGCTGGGCCGAATCGATTATGATATTACAGGACTTGTGCTAGCTGATGCAGGCAGAAACATCTCTGTATCTTCAGCAAGCAGCTCAACTCAGTACTATGTATATGTTGGAAATAAGGTTGCCATCGCAACAGACGATTTACTATCTGCAATTACCCTTGCAGATGAAGAAATGGGAATAGTATTAGATAATACCCCTAAATATATATGGAAACGAGGCCGTAAGGCTTATCAGAATTCAATTTCAGATATTGCTGTAGGCTCAAGCGATTCCGAGGCTTCAGGCTCTGCCAAGGCACTATCGGCAATGCTTGTAAATGCTGGGGAAAATGTGCAGGTTCACACACTATTAGAATCTGGAGAAACACCTATCTCCATCCTAAGAAAGACTCTTAAGGATTATGATATTTTAGATTTAACTGGTGCCAGCCTTACACAGGTGCTATATTACGTAAACCAGGGCATCCCGGTATATGCTTACACTGGTGAAGACACTGCAGTGCTCATCGTAGGATATGATGCTTCATCTATCTCCTACTTCAATCCTACTACCAGCTCTGTCGGTAAAATGGGCATCACCGAAGCCACTGAATATTTCTCAACCTTCGGAAACGTATTTGTATCTTATATCAAATAATTTAGTCCGTAAGTTACATTAACAAGCTTAATAATTCCACGCTCATAGATTATTCGCTTAGGAATCATTAAAGCTTGTTAATTACTTACTCATCTAAAGGCTATAGATAAATAATAATATTGCTACATAATAAGTCGCGAGGTTCAGGTAGTGGACCCCGCGCTTATTTTTTATATGACTAAAATGATAGAAATATAAAAATAATATTGTGAAATCACTGATTAAAAACAGCACACCTGCTCTTCCAAGCCATGGCAGCCCGTTCAAGCCACATTCTACGGCCTTTAAGGTCATTGTAGATACAAAATAGCAATAGATAAGGCATGGAACAAATAGGGAGCCCATGTGCAAATGACACCAATGCCTCATACCTACTAATATGAGACATGGTACTATTGGGAAGATATACACCATGGCGCTGGTTTTATCGCTAATTCTGCACATATAATTAAGGAAACCCACATGTCCCAACATAAACGCTATGATTCCAAGAACCATAAACTGCTTTCTAAGATAGGTATTATACAAGCCCATCAGAATATCTCCCACAAAGCATGCTAAAAGGGCCCATATCAGAAGTCCCAGCTTTTCACTGTAGTAATAATTCAAAAAGAAAATCACCAAAAAGGAGATGCTACACACCACCTTTAGAGGGACGTAGTATCTCCTTGAATATCTATTATCACATACAGCAAATAATGCAATTATAAGTGCTACATAAATAATAGTTTCTGCTATAATCATTTTTCCACCTGACTATTCGTCATCGTTCCTCCCTGATATTATTGCTTCAAGCTTTCTCTGATTACCTAAAAGGATAGCACCTGCACCTAGCATAAAGATAGCAAGGCAAAGAAGATATCTGCTATCAAAGCCATCCGCTGTTTTTGGTGTTGTATCCTTTACGTGACCAGCTGAAATAGAGCCATCACTGCTTACTTTATAGGTAACTGTAGTTGTTGTCTTGCCCTCTGTTACCCTAAGAATTGTCTCTGCATATCCATCCACATACTCAAATCTGACTATATGGTCGCCAATGGAAAACAGCTTAACAAATCCTCCTGTAAAAGTAAGGATAGTGGAACCAGAAGCAATGGTATATCTATTTGGATCTATTCTAACCTGATCCACGAAAATACCTGTAAGCTTGCTAACTTCGCCGTTGCAAACAATCTTGACTGGTCCATTCTCTCTAACTATTGTCTGATTAGCTCCCTCAATAACCTGGTATTTAGCCATAAGTGATGAATCAATCTCACTCTTTAATACTGGCTGATTACCTGTTACTGCTGGTGTTGCTGAAGCACTGCTACTACTGCTACCGCCTTCAGTATTTCCTCCAGGTGTTGGTGCAGGAGTAGAGCCTGTTGCCTTATATTTGAAGGTTACATTCTGAGTTGCTGCACTTGTAACCTCATATTTTGTAGTATCACCAAATACCTTGTAACCATTATGTGTTACAGGAATTATTATTATACCTACCTTGTAATGATTAGCTTGACCCACATTAGTCGAAACCTTTGTCACGCCCTTGCTGTCGTAGAATTCCTCTGTGATAGTTACCAAAGGATCACTTGAGCTTGCCTGCTCAACAAAGGTAAATGTGTAGGTCTTGTCTGTGACAACTGGTGCCTTCTCATCCCATTTGTAGGTGATGTCGTTTTCGTCTGTCAGCACTGTTAAAACTGGAGCTGTTGGAACTGCTGTTGTTGTTCCTCCATCAATAGTGCCACTAGTTTCACCACTTGCTTTTATTAATCTATATTGAAGTGCATAAGTCTCGGTAGGAGTTGGGGTAGGTGGATTTATATCTGACTCTGAATAATAAATGGTAATATGTCTGGTTTCTGTCTCTCTTGCAAGGAAAAACTGGGAAACTACTGATTGCTCCTGACTTGTGGATCCTAAGCAGTAAACCACTGTATTATTAGCTGGCCATTTATTTGCCTGTGTACCAAATGATGTAATCTGGTCTCCACCTCTTGAACCTGCAAAACGAAGAACGTTTACACTACTTTCACTGAAAGCATCCTGAGCAATTCTTGTTACAGTTTCAGGCACTGTAAAATCCTCACCTGCTCCTGCTGGAACCTTCTTTAAGGTAGCTCCTCCATCTTCATATTCTGCTTCTGTACTATCGGAAGCATCTGCTTTAACTATTGGCTGCTGAACAGCTTCCTCTACTACTGGCTCAGAAGGTGTCTCTACAGCCTCTTGTATCTCTTCCTCAAGTATTTCTCTTTCAGGCTCTAAATTCTCCTCAATCACCTCAGCCCCTGGAACTGGTTCAGCGGCAATTTCCTGCAAAACAGGCTCTTCCTCTAAATCTGCCTCAGAGGTAGAACTGCCATAGAACATGACTCCTGTGAGAATAATAGATGCGCTAATAAGAATACATCCTGTCTTTTTTAAAAATCCCTTTTTCACCATAGCTTTCACCCTTAACCCAAGTTTATAGACGCTAGTGTTGTTATCTGACTCTCTTGGCCACAACAAACATTCGTCCATCCTCGGTGTAGGTGTTGCAAGTACTGAGAGTCAGTATCTTGTCAGTCGCACTTATGTCGATTGTCTCGTCATAAACTGATAAACTTTGGATATTGTCTAGGAACTCCTGAAGCTCGCTGCCTGTTACTGCGTTGATGAAATTGTAGTATTTGTAGTTTTCATCGTCATCATAGCCTACCGCCGATAAGCCCACGCCTACAATTTCGTACTCCTGCTCTTCATATAGAGTTTTAAAGATTATCGTTTTATGCGACTGATAGTAATCCTCTTTCAAGAAACGCTTTAACCCACCAAACATTTCTCCAGAACGCATATTGTGTCCGTAAATGATGGTGTTTGTAGTAGGATTTACTATGTCACAACGATAATCAACGAATAAAGTACCTTTTGTACTATTCTTTCCATAGAAATCCCGTCTCAAATAATACTCTGGTTCGCTTACTGTCTGCATCACAGGGTAGTTGATGTCTGTATCTACTACCTCCAAAATCCCCACTAAATCAGGATTTTGCTGATATAAATCCACCAATTCAGGAAGAATATCACGGTCCTCTGGTGCATAATCCTTGTCCCAAGGACTCACAATCATATCCTCTGTTATCTCATTGGAATTTGCGGATTTATTAGACACTTCGTCCCCATTTGAGTTCTCTACAGAATCTATATCGTCATTTTCATTGTTAATATTAACGTTTTTTTGTGAATTATTAGTGTCCTGAGCGGACTTGACTTCTTGTTGAATTTTCGCCAATCGTCTGGTTTCCATTACCTCTTTGATTTCTACTGTGGCATATATACCAATAAGTAGAACTGCCATGGCAACAAAAACCACACCAAGTCTTCTGGAGCTCTTGGCCTTTGTAGCAGCTTCCTCTATGATTTCTCTATCATCTAATAGTCCGGCAGATTTGTTTGCCACAATATCAGCAATATGCTCTGTATACTGTGCCCCAATTGGACTGTTAAAAGTGATAATTCCATCGCGAATATCGTTATAAAGACGCAAAGCTACCTCTGGATCTTGGATATCAAGCTCCTCATTGATGCACTCTATTTTCTTTACGTCCTCTTGGGCTGCACGATATTCATAGTGGGTTTCAAATTCAAACCCTCCTATGATGAACCTTTTTTTCTCTGCCATACATCAGTACCTTCTAAATAGAATTCTACCTAAAAGCATTTGTTCTAGCAATTCTCTTTATTTGAAAATATTGTGAACAATTAATTTTAACCGCAAAAGGGAGGCCAGGAGCTTTCGCTCTTAGCCTCCCAAATAATATGGCTTTTAATTATTTAACAATGGCTTCAACATACTCTGACTGGTTAACTGGCTCCAGCTTACCTGTTACATCAGATATTGCATAGCCCTTTACGTAGTAGTAGTAGGTTACTCCACTGCTAAGGTTTGTATTAGTATATGCTCCTGTATCACGTGGTACTATCGCGCAAAGTGTTCCCTTGCTTGTAGTATCTGTTGAACGATAGATGTAGTAAACCAATACATTTCCGCCAGTAGGCAGTGTAATTGTTGCCTTTGTAGGGTCGCTTGCGCTTCTTGTAGCAGTAATAGATGAGGTTTCCACTGATGTAGTATCTTCCACATCCTTTGGTGCACTATAGATTGTTACTCCCTCTTCTGGCTCAGCGTAAGCCTTTGCAGTAATCCTGTATGTAGTGCTACCCTTAAGACCTTCTAGCTTGTACTCATTAGTGTTTCCAACAATTCTTGTGGTCATATATGCTCTATATGTACCATCGCTCTGCTTAACCTCTACCTTAAGCTGAGTGCCCTTTGAAAACAATTCCTTAACCCACTTAACAGTTAATGAATCACCTGTCTTATCTATTACACGCAGGTTTGCCACACTCTGCAGGCCAATTGTAAATTGACAGGTTCTAGAGCCTGTAAGATTACCTGATAACTTGTCAGCGTTTGCATTTAATACGATTGCACAATCATCTTCTGCTGTACTATATACATTGTTTCCGTAATCAACCTCGTAGTCTCCAGTATTAGTCTCTTCGTCATAAAGCTTGAATTTATATATCTGCTCACTACTATCAGGATCCTGAAGATTTTTAGATTTAATGCTTACAGCAAATCCTGGCTCCACTGCCTCTCCTGTATATCTGTGGAAATCTCTATCCCATTCCACAATACATTCATCAATTGGTCTGGCTACGATATTGTAGGTGGTTCTTGCTGTGTTGTTTGTCTGTCTTCCAACATCATAGGTGATTACAGCCTCGATTGTTCCCTTATCAGTAAACGCAGGCTTATCCTCAGCCTTGTTAGGGTCAATCTTAATGTTATCCTTAAAATATTCAACGGCTGTAATATTTGCTGTGGATACATTAAGTGTAAACTTTGGAATTATTGGATAGCCAGTATACTTATAATCACCTTCATTGTTATTAACGTATATTTCACTCTCGTTAAAATCAATATCGTATCGTACCGTCCTATCACCCTTCCAATACCTAGACTCAACGCCTGAATAAATTACACTACCATAAGATATAAAGTTGTCTGTTTCTCCCGAACCAGAGAATTTATAATCCGTTCCTGCTTCAAGTACCACATCTCTAGGGTAATCTACAGTCGCTACTAATACCAGATAGATTCTTGGATTACCAAATGTTATTTCCGAACCTGTGTATATCTGTCTAGGCGTTCCGGCAATCAGGTTTTTATTAGAATCCTCATAGTATGCCACTACCTGATCTTCATTACTCAAATTACCCATAATATCAAAGTATAGTTCCTTAGTGCCTGTGTAGTTGTTTACACCAGTTATAACAACCCTTGCCTGGCCTGGTATAACGTTGTCGAAATATTGTACCTTAAAGTCACCTTCCTCAGTATTTTCATCATACTGTACCAGTGGCTCTCCACCATTAGTCACTCTTACTGCTGGTGTTAACTCGCGTCCCGTGTAATCCTGAGGTTCATCCAAGCCTTCAGCAAATTCTGCAACGAAATCCTCCTGTGAGATATCTCTTGCCACTATAATATATCTAAAAGTATATTTAATAGATGCACTACCTACGTAATAATTACCTGATGATGTAGGATCATTAGCTCCTTCGCCTGTATTTTTAAATGTAATTACAACTTCACCACAGGTTATAATGTCACCATTATCACCAAAGATTGTCTTGGTATTATCATTGTTATATGTGATTTCTAAGTCGCCATTTTCCCCGCTGCTAATCTGAGATATTCCATTACCACTTCCAAGAGTATTATCATATACTGCTATGGTTGGCTGTATTGGTGTTCCACTATATATGCCATAGTAGTAATCAACATATTTAACAGCCTGATCATCTGTTAAATTATGAGCCTTTAGGTATTTCTTTGCAGTTTCTTCATTTAATCTGGACAATCCTGATACCTTAAAGCTTAATACTGTCTTATCTTCAAATGAACCATCAGCCTTTTTATTTTTAGCTACAGGGTCTTTTTCTGTTGTAAAGTAATCTCCATGCGCTGCTATAGTTTGTAGATTCTCGATAACAGGTTCAGCTTCTATCTTTTTTCTGCGAATTCTATATCGTTGAATCATGGTTCCACAGTAGTCGCCTTTACCTGTTATAACTACATATTTGTAGCCAGCATTAGTAGAGATACCGTTACTTGATGTAGCTTCATTTCCTAAGGCATCTGTGATTGATACACTATAATCCTTTGTGCTAGATAGTCGCTTATTATCAGAAGAAAGTACCTCTGGTGTAGGCTCCTGTGGACGACCATTGTAGTCATACGACCAGGCCGCACCTGTTGAATCATAGCTACTATATTGTTCTAAGCGCTCATATGTATGAATAACACCTGAATTATCAGTTACTTTATATCGAACTATCAGTCCCTGATTATTAATATTCTTACCGATGTTGTATGGTAATGTGATTTCACCTGTATAATCTCCCTGACCTGTAATGGTTATTGCAGGAGAGGTAGCTGCAACTAATGCATGATTATCATCTGTAGCCCTATTTACCCATTCAGCAGTTCCTGCTGTCTGGGCATTTCTTACAGATAATGTGAAATCCCTTTCTTCTAGTAGCTCATAATCCTTTGTTGGAATAATAGGGTCTTTAAGGCCCCTATCTATAATTGTTACTACTGGAATATTATCTTCATCTTCCTTAACAGTTGTACAATCATAGACGCGGATTTCCAAAGTATCAGAACCTAATCCACCTGTTGTTATAAAGCCAGGCTTATAATCTGCTGCTGTAGTAAAATCAGATTCCTTTAATGGTCTCCATGTGCCTTCAAATCCAGGCTTGCCAGTTGATGGCTTAGTATTAGTGTAGTAATAGTGATAATTGTTTGGTAATGAACGTGCTTTAATTGTAAAATCAATTATTCTTGCACCCTCACAGTTATTCTGACCTGTTACTACCAGCTTATAATCACCCATGGCTTTCAATTCTTTTGAACCATCAGGGGAATCTAGTATTTCAACAGTATAGTCACCTGTTCCGTCTGCTTTGCCTACTAATGGAGTTTCTACGCCATTATGAACAACAGATAACTTTAGCACACTATACTCATCCTGCTTAGCACCTGTAAACTCTGCTGCAAATTTATTTTCATCTACATCATTGTGGTCAGTCAGCTTATCTACTATTTTTACTTCACTATTAGTTTCTACATTTAATCGTTCAATAGTAAATGGCACCGATATTGTAGATATTGCTGTTTCTCCCTGATATTCGCCAGTATAGTTACCTTTATTTACAGCTTCTATAGTAACTTTTGGCATCAGGTCTTTATTCCAGGTTCTAGGGTCATCATTACCCATAGCTACAGCAGTTGCTATAGAGCTATTATTAGTATAATCAACTATAGTATAATCTGTACCTTCTCTAAGTTCCGTAGTACCATTTTTAATAGTTACAGTAGGCTCTACTTCAAGACCATTTCCTGTACCAATGTAGTAGGCATCTCCAAAGGATATTAGACAATCCTTCAGTGCCTTCTTTTTGATTACAAATGTAGTATCCTCATTGGTTCCAGAATAGTTGTTTATACCTGTTACAATTACTGTTGCTGTACCAGCCTTTATATTGTTCCTGTAGGTTACACTATAATCTTTATTTTCAGTTAATGTTATAGCACCATTTTGAATCTTTACTGTTACCTTTGGAGTTATTGCCTTTCCGGTATATTCGAAGCTGTCATTATCCAAAGTAATTGCTGCATCTGCTATGCTGATTCCTGAAATACGGAACTGTGCCTCACCTGTTCCTGTACAGTAATCCTCTCCTACTGCACTAGCTGAAAACGTTACTGTATATTTTCCCATATCTGTCTTTGCTGTAGGATCAATTTCCACAAGTGGTGTAGCCCCCTTTGGATATATTGGAGTTTCACCATCTTGATCAGTAATAGTTGTGATGTCTGCAAAAATATATGGACTGCCTGTATATCCCACCTGCTGTACGCCGTCAACAACAGAGGCATTTGTAAATGTAACAATAGCTTTTGTTAAATCATATTTAATATAGAACTCAAGAGTTTTTCCTTCATCTCCTGTTCCACTTCTCATGAAATATCTACTGTTCGCTGTAGCCTCTATATGGGCTTTCCACTTTCCAGCGGCTTTTGCCACATCTGTATACTTACCGTCAATACCTTCATAATACAGAACATAATCCACATCATCTCCTTCTTCATGACGATGTATTGTCTGGTCTGCATCAATTGTGATAGGTGCAGGATTAGCACCTATATCACCTAGGCCTCTAATGGTTGGGGTTACAGGATTATTGGTATATATGTACTGTCCATTTCCTGCTATCTTCAAGTCTGCATAATTTGAAAGACTAATTAAGAAGCATACAACCTTACCTGTGTCCGCTTTTACATTTGTGGCTTTACCTACACAGTTATACTTTCCTTCTACAGTTATGCTTCCATCAGGGCCTGGTTTGCCCTCTCTATCACGGGTTATAGTATAGTTGGTAAGCGTCTTTACTATATCAGTTACACCGTCTGCTGCCTTTTCAGTAATTGTAGGGGCAGCAAGAGTCTCTGTCCATGTACCAGCAGTACCACCTATTTTTCTATATTTTATAATAGGCTTAACTTCTGGAGATGGATTTCCCTGACTATCTAATTCATATCTTTCGTTTTCGATAGTTACCTTTGCCCAGTCATGACCTAAATTCAGCACAATATTAAACGGAATCTTGCAATATCCACTGTAAATACCCTTACCTTTTACAAAGATGTAGTTATTCTGGTACGAAGGATTAGAATCTGACCATATAGCTGTGTCAAATGTTGTCTCTCCAAACTGATTTTTAAAGACTTCAGTTTGAGTTTCTTCATATGATTCTACCAGTTCATAATCTCTTCCATATACAAGTTCATCGCCGCCTTTTGCTGTAGCAAGTGTCAGCGTAGCTGCTTTGATTCTTGCAAAGGTTATTTTTTCTGCGGTATATTCCAAATCACTTAACGTTCCATAGAATTCTTTAATATTATTGCTGGCGATCTTATAGTTGATAGTTATTGTCTGTTCTACATACTTATCACCCTTTGTCTTTATGGTAATAGTAAGATTCTCATCTAGCTTCACCTTACCCATCTGCTCGTCCATACTTGGATAGCTTACTATGTCATAATCTTCGCCTAGTATTAATTCCTTAGTTCCATTTGTTGCTGTCAATTTAAGTATAGGAAGCTGTGCCTGATTTTCTTTGTATGTATAAAGTGCTCCTAAATCAAGGGTTTGTGTTTCTTTAGAATTAATTGATTTTGCATCGGTGTCAGGGGTATTAGTATCTTTCTTACCACTAACAATAACATAACCCTTATTTACCGAAATAGTATATTCTACAGTATCTGTAAAGTTTCCAACACCTTCTACATATTTCTTAAGATTAGAACCGATTTCGTTTCCAATCATTATTGGATAGCCTACTAAATCCTTATCTTTTTCTAACTGATAATTTTGGTCTGCATTACCATATCTAAATCTATATTCCTTATGATATTCTGATTCTCCTCCGTTGTATTCGATTGATGTTGCAGTATCACCTGTTTCACTTATTCTAGCTTCTGTAGGCTTGATACTTTGTGGCATAATTCTTACAAAGATGTCAATAGGCTTATTACCGTCTTCACTATAATAGCCCTTACTACCATCCATAGTTACAGAATACTTTAATACATTATAATTGCCATCTTTACTTCCAGCTCTTCTTGAATCATACAATGAATCTCCTTCAAGACCTATTGAGCTTTCAGGTGAACGATCACTTATAGTAAATGAACCCTCTAAATTCTCATTGCCATCCTTTGAATAAAGGATAACCTTAGGTGCATGATTTCCTCTATAAGGTATTTCCAGTGGATTATCCAAAGAATTACCTTTTTGGCCCAAGCTTACCTTTACAGGCCAAATATCGCCTGTAAGATTTTCAGGATTTCCAGTGGAATCAAATGTACCACTTTGAATTGATACCAATACTTCACTAACCTTTGTTCCAACTGTATATTCTCTTTCTACTATACCTGTATATTTGCCTTTGCCCTCAATTACAGCATATTTAACACCTGCTTTAGTTGTAGCAGGCACACTATGAGCTTTATCATCCCAGCAAGTTACTACATAATCCTGATCCTGGCCTTCAACCAAAGTGCTGGTTCCATACTTAATTGTAAAAGTAGGTCTGACTACATTTGTAGGATTAAAAGCCAAATCCTTTGTATAAACAATATTAGTGTCATTAAAATTACTGATATCTACTCGTAAAATCTTAAAGTAAACAATGGCATCATTTCCATTGTAAGCATTTATACCTGTTATTCGTAAATATGGCCATGTAGATGTAGAATACTCACCTTCAGCTCCTACTTTATCTGTATTGTAATATCCATATCCATAATCTGTCTTACGACCATTTTTGTTAAGAACTTCCCCTGTTACTGGATTGATTACTACAGGAGCACCATAATTATTTGTTCCGTTATATGTAGCATTAAGGTCGCAATAATAATATCTTGTTCCTGTATTTACAAAATCATCCTTTGTAATAATTGCAGATTTTCCATTAATAGAAATCTGATATTCGTCCCTACTGCTTGTAATATTAAACGGTACTATAACACTTCCTGTTAAATTATTCTTTCCAGTAATTGTTACTGTCGCCGGATTATTAGGTTTTGATGGCTGTACATTGTTATCATAACTAACGCTAAAGTTTGCACTCTCAAGCGTAGCCTCTGTATATATATATTTTTCTGTAAATGTACTATTACTGATTTTTACATTTACTGATGGATATTGAGGCTTCCCATTATATGCATAGCTACTAGGCTCCACAGTAGCTGTTGCTGTTCCTGTGGCGCCAAGTGTTGCAGGCTTGATGGTATAGGTCTTCGAAGATGTAGATCCACTGTAATTACCTTTACCTACAATCTTGTAGGATACGCCTTGTGAAGTAACATTTACCCTATCGCCTGTATACTCAATTTCATAATCGTCTCCATAGCTAAGATAATCACTACCGTATGTTACTTTAATATCATAGTCTGTAACATTCCCGTTAGAAGCCGTTTCTAACAGCTGATCTTTATTATCAAATATCTTTTCGCGTGTTGATGTTCTATCATCTATCCTGATTGCTGCATCATTAATAGTCCTTGGCACAACATTATATATAGCTGTTACTGTGCCACCGCCTGCATATTGTCCACCAGCTTTCGCTGTTACTTTGATATACTTTGTTCCTACTGCAGAGGTTATATCTGATCTATCATTTGGCTCGCTTGTATCATCATCAACTTCAATTTTGTAATCACTTTCAGATAAAGTATTTCCTCCCACAAGAACCTTTATTGTTGGAATATCCGCTGTCTTATTAAAGGTTCTATTGTAACCTGTTTTATAATATCCATTTGTATCCTTATCTTTATTTGTGCCATTGTACATTTGACCATCTATTATTCTGATGGTCATGTTTAGTGCATAATCTGGCTCAATTGTATATCCCGCTGATAATGAAGAACCACTCTCAAAATTCTTACCTGCTGCTCTAAGCACCAGGGATGGAGAATCAGTTGTATTAGTATGATTCAGCGCTGGTTGATAAGATATTGTATACTCCTGATTATTAGTATTATCTATTCTAATATCATCCCCAGCATCACCTGTGGTATTTAATGTAACATAGAAATCTCCATCTGTAGTTGAATCCTTGCTACATTCCTTTGGCTCAATAGGGTTTCCTGTATATTTGAATTTACCAGTATTATTAACCCAATTTACTTTTGCCTCACTTAATGATCTAGGATAAATTCTAAATCCTGGTGTTTTGATACTACCTGTATATCCACTCTTTAAAGTAACAACAATCTCCTTTAATCCGGCATTTTTTGAATCTTTATCTGTAGTATCTACTGTATTAATTGTAGCTGTTGCATTGGTTTTATTAATGGTTCCTGCTGGAAGAGGTTGATTTTGCATATCATAGAATATTAAATCGCTCCAATCGCCATTAGCATCACAATGAGCATCTAAATCATAATCTTTTCCCGTGTACTCATAGTATTTTGAGAACTGGGAATTTGGATTCAGTTCGACTCTGACTACCTGGTCAATAGAACTTCCCCTTATCACTTTTTCAACATTCACTGTACCTGTGTAATTTCCCTGACCTGTAATCTTGTATGTGTATTTTATTCCATCGGTTGCAAATTCAGTTTTCTCTATTGAAGCTGTAATATCTCCATTTTTAAACACAGGTGTAGCAGGCAAAGCATTATTTGTATTTATCTTTGTAATATCTTTAACTTCACCATTTTCAATGCTAAAATCTGCTCCAGCAAAGGCAGTTGTATCCGTAATATCTAATGGATTAATCTTAAATACTCTATCATAAGAATAAGTCTTACTTGCGTTATAGTAGTATTTGATATTTATGTGTGCCGTACCAACGTTTGTATTGGTAGATTCATCGCATCTACTAATAGTATATGGATATGTAAGTGACGATACGCTGGTAACACCTGTTCCATATGGTGAAGATTTCACTGTTGTGTCTGTTGCGTAGTAATACGAAGACACAGTTCCCCCAGTTCCTGTTGTATTTACTGCTACTACTGGAACTACTCCAGTTCCTGTGTAGCTTTCAGTATGACTTACTACTCCTTCCTTACTGCTATCCCCACCGAGCTTTATATCCACTATATGTACAGTTACATTAACTGAGCTGGTCTTATTTGTATTCCTATATGTAGCCTTCAGTGTTACCATTCCTGGCTTTAATGCATTTAGCTTTACTGCCATTGGATTTGATGAAACTGATTCAATGCTTACCAAATCTGTGGAACTAGGCTCTACTGTCCAATTTATAGTTCTTTCAGCTGCAGCTTCATTAAGAACAGCTGTCAATGTATCTGTTTCACCAATTGCATATACTGCTTCACTAGCTGAAGCCATCTTGTTATTTTCTGAATTCACTGATGCAATTTCGTAAGAATCATTTGGAATATCAGTTACCTCGATAGTATCACCTGACACAACTTGAAATATTCCATTATACCCCGTCTCTGCGCTCCAGATATCACCCTTACTAATGTATGTAGTCGAATCTCCATTATTATATTTGAAATATACATGGTTACTTGGGGAAGATTCAAAAGCTACTACAACTGAATAGCTGTATCCTCCTGATACATACCCATTTCCAGTTACCTTTTCCCTTAGCGGAATTCTTACATTTTGCCATCCTACGCTATCGGCATGTACTGTAACTGATCCATTTGATTCTGATGCTAAAGTACCATCTGTAGGATCATCTCCTTGGCGCAAATTCTTATAGGATTGTGCTGTAAATACATAATCACCTATTGCATCTGCATAGAAATCGAAGCCTGCATATAATGCTCTAGTATATTTACCTGCTTCTGCAGTTCCAATATAAGCCACGTGATTATAATCATAAATTTCAACATAATCACTGGTACCTACTTGACCTGTAACATAAGTACTAAAGTGCTCAGCATCAAAGCTTACATCCTCGCCTGATGCATCAGCTTCAATCTCCGTTACACTGTAGTCATCTTCAATTCTGAATACTGTTACTTCCTCATCTGGAACCTCATCAAGCTTATTAACAGATTCAAATGTAACCTTTACAGTATTATTGTCATAATCTGGTTGATACTTGTTTCCATGACGGTCATAAATAGTGATGTCGTAGGCTGCATATGCTTTGAACACACCTTCATCCAGATAATCATTAACAATATTCTCCATTGCCTTCTTACCAACGTAGTAGATTGTTACGTCAGCATTTCTTGGCATTTCACCTTCTACAGTTACAGTTGTTCCTAATATTTCCTTTGAAAATTTCTGATATGTAAGTGACATATCCTCATATCCACAAAGGCGGCATACTCCGTTTTCATCAAAATCACAATAATCTGTCCCTTGCTCCTCGCCACACTTTGAGCATCTGATGATATGTGTTCCATCACCATTAGAGATGTATTCCATCTCATGCTCACATTCTTCATCTTCTTCTGTCTCTTCTTCAGCTTCCTCTACGATAACTTCTTCTTCCTCTTCAGTTACTTCTTCACTATCTATATTTTCAGGGTTTGGGGTATTGGCATCATCTACAGACTCCTTTGGTTCTTCTGGAGTCTCGTTTTGTTCTATTGGATTTCCGTTTTCATCTACTGCTGGCTGTGGGTCTGATGGCTCTGCCGGTGTTTCTGGATCAGTAGCTTCTGTTTCATCAGCTGGCTGCTCCTCTGTCACGTCCGCTATATCCTCTGCCTGTGGCTCTGCCGGCATATCCACTGATTCAGGCGCAGGTGTAGCCTCTGGCTCTGCACTGGCATCAGTACTGTCCACACTTTCCTCCGTAATTATTTCATCGCTTGTAGCTAAGGAGAAGAAATCATCTCCCATCATTGATGTCACAAGCAACATCGCCAGCAAAAATGCTGTCAATCTTTTGAAGAAATTTAATCTGCTGTTCATAGGCCAATTCCCCTTTGTTAGAACCCTTTTCTAACGTCTTTCCTAATGATTTTGTAGTGAATTTTGCATACAAAAAAAAGACATAGACATTCCACTACATTATCAATATCGGAAAATAACATTATTAAGTTTACAGACAACTGGCGTTATAAATATGAATTTTCTATGAATTTAACAATAAGATTTTAACTTTAGATTTCTACCAGACACTTAAACAAAAGCTCTTCAAAAGGCTCATAGTTAAGCACAGCACTTTCCTTGCTTGCAAGAATCATATCGTTCTTAGTGGTTTTTGAAAAATCTATATCAAAGTGCTGACTGTTTTTGCAAATATATTCTATAAACACACGCTGGGCTCTGCCATTGCCCTCTCTAAATGGATGAATCATGTTTATCTCACCAATCAGGTAAGCCAGTCTTTTAGACATAACTTCCTTGTCATCCACATCCAGCAGATAATTATTCTGAATTATCCACTCTTGCACTTTTTTAAATTCGATTTCTATGAATTGTGTCAGGCAGAAAATGGTGCCCTTTGAAATGTCGACTGTGCGAATCTCCCCCGCCCAATCATAGATATCCTGAAACAGATAGCGATGAATGGCCTGAAGATGCTGTAAAGAAAAATCGCCAGGTATAGGACGCTTGACGATTTCAAAATAACGCGCTGAACTAAGCTCCTGTTCTACCTTAAAGAGCTCCTCTTTATCGCGAATATCCAATTTGTTTTTAAGGATATGAGTGTGTGGATAACAGTACTGGCCGTTATCTTCGTACTCATAACGGTAATATTCATCCATCATAGGCTTATCCTACTGAAACATACCTTGATGTAATCTCACGGACCACATCCTCTACATCAACCTCGTTCTCTATAATCATTCTGCCTCTCTCTAGTTCCTTAGCTGTAAGAATCATATCCTCCATGGCAAATGATGCTGAGACACTGGCTATTTTCTCATCTGTGGACATTAGTCTCTCCTTATTTATCGTCATTATTTTCATATAATCTAACCATTTCCCCTATATATACCCACATTTACCTTCAAAAAACTTAAGCTTATTATATCATATAATGGTTTTCTAAAAAACCTTGTTCACAAAAAGGTTGTAGTTGACATTTCTATCAACTACAACCTTTATTTTAAGCATTCTGAATTTTTCCTGTATATAACTGGTAGTATTTACCGCCTTCCTGAATCAGCTCCTCATGGTTACCACGCTCTATAATGCGTCCCTGGTCAAGAACCATGATGCAATCAGAGTTTCTGATAGTTGAAAGTCTGTGGGCAATTACGAAGGTTGTACGTCCGTGCATCAGCTTATCCATACCATCCTGTACAATCTTTTCTGTACGAGTATCGATAGATGATGTAGCCTCGTCAAGGATAAGTACTGGTGGATCTGCGATGGCAGCTCTGGCAATGGCAAGCAGCTGTCTCTGTCCCTGTGAAAGGTTACCGCCATCACCCTTGATTACTGTATTGTAGCCCTGTGGCAATCTGCGGATAAAGCTATCTGCATTTGCAAGCTTTGCTGCTGCAATTACCTCTTCTTCAGTGGCATCCAGCTTTCCGTATCGAATGTTATCAGCGATAGTACCTGTAAACAGGTGTGTATCCTGAAGTACGATACCGAGTGAACGGCGTAAATCTGCCTTCTTAATCTTGTTAATGTTGATTCCATCGTATCTGATTTTACCATCAGCGATGTCATAGAATCTGTTGATAAGGTTTGTGATTGTGGTCTTACCTGCACCTGTTGCACCAACAAAGGCTATCTTCTGGCCTGGTGTTGCAAACAGCTTGATGTTGTGAAGTACTGTCTTATCAGGGTTGTAAGCAAAATCTACATCATCAAATACGATGTCACCAGTAAGCTTCACATATGTTGTTGTGCCCTCTGCCTTGTGGAAGTGCTTCCAAGCCCACATTCCTGTGTGCTCCTCGCACTCAACGATTTCACCGTTTTCCTCCTTGGCATTTACAAGCATTACGTAGCCTTCATCTGTCTCTGGCTTCTCGTCAATAAGGCCGAATACACGCTCGGCACCAGCCATTGCAAGTACGATAGACTGGAACTGCTGTGATACCTGCATGATAGGCATGATGAATGAACGAGTAAACTGAAGGAATGATACAAGTGCACCAAGTGTAAGGCCTGTCCATCCGTTAAGAGCAAGTGTTCCACCTACTACCGCGCAGATTACGTAGTTTACGTTACCCATCTGAGCGTTAACTGGTCCTAAGCAGTTTGCAAGTCTGTTAGCCTTGTAAGCATTGTTGTAAAGCTGCTCATTAAGCTCCTGGAACTTCTCCATTGCTTCTTCTTCATGGCAGAATACCTTAACTACCTTCTGACCATTCATGATTTCTTCGATGTTACCGTTTACTGCACCAAGTGCCTTCTGCTGCTGGCGGAAATACTTTCCTGATGTACCAGCAAGTGTCTTTGTAATAAGGATGATTACTGCAATCATCGCTATTGTTACGCCTGTAAGTGTAGGCGAAAGAAGTAGCATATAAACAAATACTGTTACGATAGTGATTGCACTGTTAAACATCTGTGGGAATGACTGTGAAATCATCTGACGGAGTGTATCAATATCGTTTGTGTAGATAGACATGATATCGCCGTGGGCATGTGTATCGAAGTAGCGGATTGGTAAATCCTCCATCTTCTCAAACATTTCATCACGAAGGTCTCTAAGTGTTCCCTGACCTACGAAAATCATAATCCAGTTGTAAGCGAAGGTTGCTGCGATACCTACTGCATAATATCCAATCAAGTGGAAGATGGCATCCTTAAGTGGGCCAAAGTCCTTGCTTCCAGTTTCAAGCATTGGAAGAATGTAGGAATCGATAAGCTGCTGCATAAATGCTGTTCCCTTGGCATTACATATTACCGAAAGGAAAATGCAGATTATTACTGCAACAAGGTGGATTGGATATCTTCCACCCACATATTTTACAAGGCGGCCAAGCACTCCACGTCTAGCGGCCTTCTGTTCTTTTGTCAGCTTTGGTACTGATCCTGGTTGTGGTCCTCTAGGCATTAGTCCTCGCCTCCTTCCTCTGCTTTATCGAAGTCGCCGCTGCCGGCGCCTGTCTGCTGCTCAAAGATTTCTTTGTAGATTTCGTTTCTAGCCATAAGCTCTTCATGAGTACCGAAATCATTAAGCTTTCCATCGTCCATAACGATGATTCTATCTGCATCCATAACGGATGAAATACGCTGTGCAATAATAAGCTTTGTTGTATTTGGAATCTCTTCTCTGAAAGCACGTCTGATGCTTGCATCTGTAGCTGTATCAACGGCAGATGTTGAGTCATCAAGGATAAGAATCCTTGGCTTCTTAAGAAGAGCTCTGGCGATACAAAGTCTCTGGCGCTGTCCACCAGATACGTTAGTTCCGCCCTGCTCGATATAAGTATCATAGCCGTCTGGGAACCTTTCGATGAATTCGTCTGCGCAGGCAAGCTTTGCTGCACGTCTTACTTCTTCATCTGTGGCATTCTTATCGCCCCATCTAAGGTTTTCAGCAATAGTGCCAGAGAAAAGCACGTTGTTCTGAAGCACTACAGAAACCTGGTTTCTGATGGTCTCCACATCATAATCCTTTACATTGTGGCCGCCAACGATTACCTCGCCTTCGTCCACATCATATAGACGTGAAATCATAGATACAAGTGTTGATTTTGCTGAACCTGTTCCACCAAGCACTCCGATAGTCTCACCTGACTTAATCTCAAGATTAATATGGTCAAGTACTGGTCTTTCAGCTGTCTTGTTATAACCAAATACTACATCCTTGAACTGGATTGAACCGTCTGGTACTTCATAGATTGGGTTCTCTCCGTTTGTGATTGTAGTCTTTTCTTCAAGTACCTCGTAGATACGCTTGATGCTGGCTACTGACATTGTAATCATGATGAAAATCATAGCGAAGAACATAAGTGACATAAGAATGTTCATGCAGTATGAGAACAATGATACAAGCTCACCAGTTGTAAGTGTGCCATCTACAACGATGAAGTGGGCACCGAACCAGCTGATTAGGATGATACATACGTATACAACTAAGTTCATCATTGGCATTGTTGTAGCAATCATCTTTTCTGCAGATGTGGCTGCCTTATAAATGCCCTGGCTGGCTGTTGTAAATTTTGACTTTTCGTAGGCTTCTCTAACGTATGCCTTAACTACTCTGATGCCTGTGATATTTTCCTGCACCGATGCATTCAAATCATCGTATTTTCTAAATAAAGTCTCAAAAAGCTTTCTAGTCTTGACCATTACAAATCCCATAAAAGCAAGGATAAGGATCATTGCAATTAGGAAGTTTGATGCAAGTCGGGCATTAATTCTGAATGAAAGCACCATGGCAACAATAACTGTTACTGGGGCTCTAAAGCCCATTCTTAATACCATTATGAAAGCGTTCTGCACGTTTGTAACATCTGTTGTAAGACGTGTTACCAGACCTGCTGTTGAAAACTTATCAATGTTTTCAAATGAGAAGGTCTGGATGTTTTCAAACATCTTGTTACGAAGGTTCTTAGCAAGTCCTGCTGATGCTTTTGAACCAAGCACCGCTCCCATGATACCTCCGAATAAACCGATTACCGCGCAGATAATCATATATCCACCTATTCGGTAAATCTCACCCATGTTTCCTGCTTCAACACCCTTATCTACAAGGTCTGCAATAAGAAGTGGAATAACCATTTCCATGGCAACCTCGAGAATCATGAATACAGGGGTGAGTATTGCCGAAAGGGTGTACTCTTTTGTTTCCTGTAATAATCGTTTTACCAATCTCTAGTCCTCCTTTTTTAGCATTATATGTGATTTATACTTTCTGACATTTTGCTGCATTTTGTCTAACACCTTTACAACTACCTCGATATCCTCTTCAGAAATACTGTCAGTCATAAAATCCTCAACTTCCATGATTTTGGCCTCAGTAGTGAGGTTTAATTCACGTCCCTTATCGGTCACGACAATCTGCTTTTTTCTGCCATCTCCATCTACAGGAACCTTTTCTATCAGCTCTTCTTTTTCAAAAATTTGTATAATATCAGCTAATGTAGACTTTGGAAGATGGAAAATCTGCTCCAAATCCTTTTGAAAAATAGGCTCTGTCTGACGGACAAAATAAGCTAAAAGCCATCCATTTTTTGAGGCTGTGCTGCAGCTTTTGGCATCGCTAAGGCCTCTATTTACGGCGTTTTTCACCTCGCGGCTTAAGCAATCACATAAAAAACCTAAATGTGTTCTACTATCAAATTCTTTATGATCCATAGTTCTCCTTTCGTCCGATTTCGGATAGTCCGAATCCGAATAGTCCGAGTTCGAACTAATCGCAATTATACACCTGAATTTGTGTCCAATCAATAAACAAATTCTAAAAAAACTATTAAAAATTCCACGAGGGGTTTTTTCCGTGGTATAGTAGACAAAGAGTATAACTCACGTTATTTATTGTCAGTATAAATAATTAATATCATAAAAAGGAGTATGCAAATGAGAGAAAGAAGTAAAGATTTAAGAGTAAGGAGAACCCTCACTGCAGTCAGAAAAGCATTCAATGACCTTGTATTGGCTCGTAATTACAATGAAATCTCTATCACTGACCTCACTGAAAAAGCCGGAATTAACAGAAAAACATTTTACTTGCATTATTCTTCACTAGATGATTTGGTTTCCGAAGTTGAAGAGGAAATGTCTAGAGAAATTCTTGATAATATTGGCGAATACGCAAAAAAACTTGACCTCGAAGGTTGTATAACTTATTTCTACAAATACCTTGAGTCTTGTTCAAAGGTTGAAAAGAAGCTTATGTGTGATGAGCACTATGCATTTTTCTACAACGAGGTTGTAGATACTGTTTTGAAGAGCGATGAATTTTCTAAGTTCTTCTCAATGACACAGCATCCTTCAATCGTTCGTTCTTATACCAAGGCCATCACGGCTATCTATAAGGACTGGCTAAAGGAAGGAAAAGATACAGATTTCTCTGTACTTACTGATACTGCTAGTAAGCTTCTTGGAAGCGGATACTCAGGTATCATCAACAGAAACTAATTATTAAAAAAATAACTCCTGGTAGCTAATGCCTACCAGGAGTTTTATTTTCTAAAGGATTAATTTCATAGCTCCGTAGATACCAGCATCATTTCCTAATGATGCAAGTACAATCTTTGAATTGCGGCAGCCATGGAAAGCAATCTGGTTGAATCTGTATTCAACTTCATCTACTAAATACTGTCCAGCCTTAGAAACACCGCCTCCGATAACGAATGCTTCTGGATTTACAACACAAGAAATAACCTGAAGGCCCTGTGCAAGGTACTCACATGCTCTCTTAGCAATTTCCTTTGCAACTACATCACCCTTCTTAGCCTCGTCAAATACAGCCTTTGCATCAAGCTGCTCTACTGTTCTAAGAGTGCTCTCATCTTCATTCTGAGCAAGACGAATCTTAGCTAATCTAGCGATACCTGTAGCTGAGCAATACTGCTCAAGACATCCATGATTTCCACATCCGCATACATTTTCCTCTGTGTAATTAACTCTGATGTGTCCGATTTCACCTGCTGCACCATGAGCACCAGAGATGATTTCGTCATTAATGATGACACCGCCACCTACACCAGTTCCAAGTGTTACCATAACTGAGCTGGAATATTCCTTTGCAGCACCCATCCATGATTCTCCAAGAGCTGCTACATTAGCATCATTACCAGCTTTAACCTTAAGACCACCAAGGCACTCAGAAAACTCTTTTTCTACATTGAATACGCCCCATCCAAGGTTTACGCATCTATTAACCACGCCTTCTGCTGATACAGGGCCTGGGATTCCGATACCAACACCAACCACATCATCTGATGCGATATTCTTTTCTTCCATCTTTTTTACAACAGTCTGTGCTAAATTCTTAAGAATATTAACACCGCCGTTTGATGTATCTGTAGGCACTTCCCACTTCTCAAGAAGCTCTCCTTCAGCTGTAAATAACCCACACTTACATGTTGTGCCACCTAAATCTAGTCCAAAACCATACTTTGCCATTTTTTTAATATCCTCCATATATCTAATCTATTCTTCAACCACTGGTTCTGTTGTGGTAGTAATCTGTACATCTGTAGCATTATCTGGTATTACCCCCTCTGGTACTTCTGTACCCTCAAACGTTTGAGTAATAACCTGATATGTGCCTTCACCATCAGTCACTTCAGGGTTCTCCTGATCAAACTCACCAAACTCTCCTTCAGGACCTGCCTCTTGTTCATCAGCATCCTGTACAACGACTGGCTTTTTAAACTCTGCAGGAAGCTTCCCCTCATGGATTTTGACCATGAAATCCTGCCAAATAGCTGCTGGATAGGATGAACCTGTTAGACCAGGCACCTTCTTAGGCTGATCATAGCCTACCCAAATACTGGTGGTGTAGTATTTACTATATCCTACAAACCAACCATCTCTATTATCATTGGTAGTGCCTGTTTTGCCTGCCGCAGGCATATCACCCAGGGATGTTCCCCTTGCCGTTCCGTCAGTCAACACTGATTGTAGCATATCTGTCATGTTTCGTGCAGCATTTTCTTCATAAACTTTAACATCTTCTTGGTTACCTTCAAAAATAACGTTACCCACAGAATCTTTTATCTTTAATATGCAGGTTGGCTCCCTGGTATATCCGTCGTTATATATGGTTGCATAGCCCTTTGCCATCTCAAGCGGGCTCACTCCTACCGTAAATCCACCCAGGCAGGCAGCCATTCCATAGTCCTCTTTTCCAATATGAGAGAAGCCTAATGCTTTAAGATAATCTATGCCTTTATCTGGTGTAATTTCTGTATATAATTGCCACGCTATTGTGTTTTTAGAGGTTGATACTGCATCCCTTAAAGTTATCTCTCCGCTATATCTTCCACTGGCATTTTCCGGGCCATCTTCTATTTTTTCATCCACAACTATTGTATCTGGCGTATATCCCATTTCCAGTGCAGGGGTATAAACCAACAGCGGCTTGATAGAGCTTCCCGGCTGTCTAAAGCTTTGGAAGGCACGATTCAGGGTGTATCCGTTTACCTCCTGGCTTCGACCTCCAACTATGGCGTTTACCATGCCAGTCTCATTGTCTATGCACACTCCTGCAGATTGAAGTGAATAGATTCCCTCTTCATTAACATCAGTGAATTCCTCCAGCTGCTTATCTATGGAATTCTGGAGCTCTTCTTGCATATCCAAATCTATCGAAGTGTAGATTCTATAGCCCGATGTAAATAGCCCCTGATTGCACTCGTTGTATTTATCATTATAGGATTTCTCGTAAATCCCCTTTTCCTCATCTGTTTTAAAATCATTCTTGAATTCAAAGCCATCTGCCGCCATAAGCGCCCTGGTAGCGCAGTAATATACATAGGTCTCCACATAATTATTCTTTATACTATCTGGCCTTTGCAGACTGATGGTTTCCTTTTTAGTCTTGTTATAGGTAGCCTCAGATATTACACCATCATTTTTCATGGCTGTAAGTATCAGATTTCTTCTAGTGATTGTGTTTTCCGGATTTACTACTGGATCGTAGTAGGTTGGTGAATTAGGAATTGCCAGTAGATAGCATATCTGAGCCAAATCCAGCTCAGATATATCCTTGCTAAAATAGCCTTTTGCTGCGGCCTCCATGCCGTAGTAGCCATTCGCAAAATATACGTTATTTAGATAAAACTCTAGAATTTGCTCCTTAGAATACTTCTTTTCCAGCTCGGAGGCTATGAATATCTCTTCCAACTTACGCTGCCAGGTCTTTTCATTGCTTAGGAAAATGGTTCTGGCTAGCTGCATGGTGATGGTACTACCGCCCTGTGCCAGCTCCTTATCCTTAATCATTACATAGGCAGCTCTGGCAATGGCCTTATAATCCACGCCGTTATGCTCGAAAAACTTCTTATCCTCAATAGATACAAGGGCCTTTATGGCATCCTCCGGTATTTCGTTATAGGTGATATAATAAACATCCTTTTCGCCCTTTAGCACAGAAATGGTATCGCCCTTCTTATCGTACACCTCACTGGTTTCCGTCTGTCTAAAGGTATTTTGGTTAGATTTGCGCACTAAAAGATTGGCTTCTGTCTTTAATTCAGAAACCTGGGCTGCATACCCACTCACGTAATAATACGTAACACCCCCAATTACTACGAGCAGTAGCACTATTTGGATTTTGATTAATCTAAGGATTTTTTTATCCCTGGATTTCATTTACCTTCTACCCCCAAAAGTGTGTCCTACTTCTATAGTACCATAATGTCATTTCTTTGACATTTTTACCTTTAAAAATTTGTTTTTTATTTTTATAATCTTGTATTTAAAGCCTTTTACTCGTAATATAGATATAGTCTAAAAATAGGGAGGTTTTACCGTGGAAAAAGAAAAAATTGGTGTCACCAAAAACGGTGAAGATATCATTGCCTACACTCTTATCAATGAAAATGGTATGCAGGCAAAAATAATGAACTTCGGCTGTAATCTGCTTGAGCTTTGGGTTCCAGATTCAGAAGGAATTCTTTCAGATGTTGTTTTAGGATATGAAAATATTGAAGATTATTTTGTAAATGGCCCAGGCTTCGGTTGCTGCATCTGCCCTAATGGCAATCGCATCGGCGATAGCAAATTCACTCTCAATGGTGTTGAATACAAGCTTGATGCCAACGATGGCAAGAACAATCTTCATTCAGGCTTCCATCCTATGCACAAGCGCATTTGGCATGTGGAATCAGTAGATGATAAGCACATCACATTCACATGCCACAAGGCTGATATGGAATGTGGTTTCCCAGGAGAAATGGACATCACTATCACATATACATTAGGTGATGACAACTCAATTCGCCTTGATTATTCAGGCATTTCAGATGTTGATACAATATTCAACCCAACTAACCATTCATACTTCAATCTTAATGGTCACGATACTGGTTCAGTTATGGATCACATCGTTTGGGTGGATGCAGACAGATATACTCACACAGATTCAGAGTCTATCCCACATGGCGAATGCCCCGAAGTTAAAGGAACTCCAATGGATTTCACTACTCCAAAGGCTCTTAGCAAGGATACAGATGCTGATTACGACCAGCTTAACTGGGCAGGCGGATTTGACCACAACTATTGCTTAAATCATCACACATTAGATAAGCCAAGTTGCACACTTGAATCAACTCAGAGCGGCAGAAAGATGGAAGTTTACACAGATTTACCTGGTATGCAGCTATATGCTGGTAACTATCTTGATACATCTCACATCGGTAAGGGCGGATGTGTTTACGACAAGCGTCACGGCGTATGCTTCGAGTCACAGTTCTTCCCAAATGCCATCAACGTACCAGAGTTTGATCAGCCAATCGCAAAAGCTGGCGTTAAGGCTCACTCAACTACAATTTATAAATTTGTATAAAAAAAGGCTTCCCCCTTTGGGGGAAGCTGGCACCGAAGGTGACTGATGAGGGCTTTACTACAATTGACCCTCATCCGGCTGCTTCGCATCCACCTTCCCCCAGAGGGGGAAGGCTTTTTTTTATATAAAAGCTTTAATCTGCTTGTAGATACCTTCTGCATCTAATTCATACTTAGCAAGAAGCTTAACAGCAGGGCCTGACTCTCCGAATGTATCCTTCACGCCGATGCGAAGCATCTTTGTTGGGCACTTCTCTGAAAGAACCTCTGCAACAGCTCCACCAAGACCACCGATAACAGAGTGCTCTTCTACAGTTACAACCTTACCTGTCTTTGATGCACTCTTTACGATAAGGTCTGCATCGATAGGCTTGATTGTGTGGATGTTGATAACCTCAGCATCAATTCCATCCTCTGCTAACTTCTTAGCAGCCTCAAGAGATTCGTTAACCTCAAGACCTGTAGCAATGATTGTAAGGTCCTTGCCCTCTTTAAGAACAACACCCTTACCAATCTCAAACTTGTAATCTGGTCTGTCGTTGATTACAGGTACTGCAAGACGTCCAAATCTAAGGTAAACTGGACCATCCATCTTGTAAGCAGCCTCTACAGCAGCCTTTGCTTCTACATCATCAGAAGGGTTGATGATTGTCATGCCTGGGATTGTACGCATAAGAGCGATATCCTCGTTACACTGATGTGAAGCACCATCCTCACCTACTGAAATACCAGCGTGAGTAGCACCAATCTTTACATTAAGGTGTGGGTAACCAACTGAGTTACGTACCTGCTCAAAAGCACGTCCTGCTGCAAACATAGCGAATGATGAGCAGAATGGAACCTTTCCTGTTGATGCGATACCAGCAGCGATACCAACCATGTTTGACTCAGCAATACCACAGTCGATGTGACGCTCTGGGAAAGCCTTTCTAAAAATACCTGTCTTTGTAGCCTCTGCTAAATCTGCATCAAGAACTACTAAATTATCATATTTCTCACCGAGAGCAACAAGAGCGTTACCGTAGCTCTCACGAGTTGCGATTTTCTTTACGTCTGCCATTCTTACTCACCAGCCTTTCCTAATTCTTCCATTGCGATAGCATACTCCTCATCGTTAGGAGCTTTTCCATGCCATCCTACCTGGTTTTCCATAAATGAAATGCCCTTACCCTTAACAGTCTTCATGATGATAGCTGTTGGCATTCCCTTTGTCTCTCTAGCCTCTTTGAAAGCTGCACGAAGCTGGTCAAAGTCATTACCGTCTGCAACTTCTACCACGTGGAAGTTGAAAGCGCGGAACTTATCTGGAATTGGGTATGGTGTATTAACAACATCTACAGGTCCATCAATCTGAAGACCATTGTTATCAACGATTACTACAAGGTTATCAAGCTTCTTAGCGCCGGCAAACATTGCTGCCTCCCAAACCTGACCTTCCTGGATTTCACCATCACCTAAAAGTGTGTAAACTCTGTATGAATCATTTGAAAGCTTAGCAGAAAGTGCCATTCCTGTTGCTACAGAAATTCCCTGGCCAAGTGAACCAGATGAAGCATCAATACCTGGTGTATGCTGAACACATGGATGTCCCTGAAGGTGGCTTCCAATGCTACGAAGTCCCTTTAAATCTTCTACTGGGAAGAATCCGCGCTGTGCCAATGTTGAATAAAGGCCTGGTGCTGTGTGTCCCTTAGAAAGTACAAATCTGTCTCTGTCTGCCTTCTTTGGATCCTTTGGGTCGATATTCATCTCCTCAAAGTAAAGGTATGTGAATACCTCTGTTGCTGAAAGTGATCCGCCTGGATGTCCAGCTTTTGCAGCATGAACACCTTCAATGATGCCCTTGCGAACCTCAGTAGCAATTTTCTTTAGCTCTTGGTTTGTCATTTTTCTCCTCCTATACAATTAAATGGTTTACCCATTGTATATTATCTCATTTCGTCTAGAGTAATCAGCATGATGTTCTTTATTGCTGACGAAATGGTAATAGCATTTTCATGAAATCCCGCATTTGCGAAGACTATATAGAATGCATCCCCATGTCTGTGTAACTGCTTTGTTTTTTCAATCAACGATTTAAGCTGTGCAACCTCAATCGGTTCGTTTACATAGTAGCATTGAGCAAATATTGTGGCTGGATTGCCTTCACATTTACCTAAAGATACTAAATCGAAACCATCTGTTGTGCCAGTTTCATCGTCATTAACCCACCAATTTCCAATTTCTTCAACTGTGAATGGCAACATGTTTTTGTCGCTTCTATCCTTCAGATATTCGGCGCAAATCTTGATGAATACGTCCTTCATATATTCATCCATAACCTCTAATGCCCTATCCCATAAGGCATCCATGTTACCTGATATATAATCATCGTAATTTGGCACCACTACCTTGTACCAGAATAATGTGCTCAAGTTTACGATTGAATAGCGTGTTTTCTTTCTATTTGTGATTTCAGTGATTGCAGTGTCCTTCTTACAAACTCCTACTGCCATCAGTGAATTCAAATAAGGAACCACCACATCCTTTGGCTTTTCAACCTCTGCGGATATCTGATTAACTCTATTGATTCCCTTTGCAAGAGTGGTAAGCATATGATTGTAATATGCTAATTCTCTAAGCTCTGTGGCCATAACCGCTTCCGGGTTGATGCCAAGCTTAGTTTCTTTATCGAAAAATAGTTTTTTTGTAATTTCTTTAGCCTTATCCTCGGCTTCTACAGGCTTTAATCCAAGCTCTGGAGCATCCTCCACACCAAGCAATGCTGCTACCCTTACAAGATTATAAGGGATACCACCTGTAATTCCGTATAAATATGCAGCCTCCTTTGGGCTTGCATCACCAAAGAACTGGCATGAATCATAAAAACCTAATGGTTGTAACATTAAATCCAGGGAAATGGCATCCTTCCATAGGGCCTTCTTCCCTTTTATATATTTATCAACAAGCATGAATGCATCAGAACAAAGCACAAGCTTTACTGGAAGATTCTTCCACTCACCAGTGATATATTCATGCAGCTTTTTATCAAAATCAGAATCTGCTTTAGCTATATGGGGATATTGATCGATAATTATGAGTTGCTTGGTTTCTGAAGCACGTTTTGTGATTTCACTACAGAATCCATCAGCATCAAGAATTGAATCAGAGCCCATAACCCTGCTTAAAAGCTCAAACTGGTGCTTACTAGTCGTTTCGTAGGCTTCAAAGAATATTCCTTCCTTACCCCCAAAGAATTCCTTTAAAAGCGCGGTTTTACCAATACCAATCTGACCAGAAATTATGGCTACGTCAGCATTATCTCCCTCATAAAACTTATTTAGCTTTTCTATCTCGTCACTTCTACCTTTAAACATAACACCTCTCCTTTACACTGCATAACGCGTGCAAACTCATGGTATCACGTTTCAACTATTACTGCAATATCACTAAATTAAAATACATTCACTTTTAATTATTCTAAAGTAATTTAATGTTTGTTAATTTAACACTCATTACTTTAGCATTATCCCCTATTTTAATCAATAATGTAATATGTTTTTTTACCTTTTAATGGTCAAAAAAAGACCTGACGGCTGTCCTCCGTCAGGCCAAGGGAAATCTATTATTTACTCAACCTTATATGCATAGCCTTTTTCTTCTGCATTTGCATAGTTGATATATCCTTTTTGTCTATATGGATGAGCCATCCATAATCTATCTGCTGTATCCTTCCAGTTTTTTGCATATTCTGCGCACTTGCCGCATAAATGCTCTACCGGCTCTTCCTCCTGAACATCCGTTGAATGGGCTCCTGAACGTTTAACCATCTCCTGCAACAGCTCTGGATTTTCAAGCATTGGGCAAGGTCGAAGCATATTATCGTTGAAAGGCTGTCCCTTTCTATATTCCATAAACAATGGTTGCTGCAGTGCCTCTAGTAGTGTATTCTGGCGGATATTTGCCCCTGAATAGTGAATAAATACGCAAGGCTCCACATCTCCCTTTGGATTGATATGGCAATAATTTCTTCCGCCTGCAATACATCCGCCTACAAACTCACCATCATTCTGGAAGTCCATAACATAGATTTCCTTTCCGCCCTTATTTCCACGGACCTCACGAAGTCTATGATAAATATATTCTCTTTGCTCTGGAGATGGCATTAGTTCTGGTGTTGCATTCATTCCTACTGGCATAAGGTGGAAATACCAGGCAAATCTTGATCCATGCTCAATAAGTAAATCAAAGAACTCATCAGATGTTACTGATTCCATATTCTTAGCAGTATAGCATACTGAATTTCCAAAGATTAATCCATTTTCGTGTAATAAATCCATAGCCTTAAGGACCTTAGCGTATACTCCATCACCTCTACGGAAATCGTTTGCATCCTCAAAACCTTCTAAGGAAATTGAAAGTGATAAGTTTCCAACTCTTTTCATTTCATCGCAGAAAGCCTGATCTACAAGGGTTCCGTTAGTATAGCTGTGGAAGGCACATTCATTATGCTTCTCACAAAGCTTTATCAAATCATCTTTTCTAACAAGAGGTTCACCACCTGTAAACATATAAAAGAATATGCCAAGTTCCTTACCCTGAGTAACAATGCTATCTAATTCCTCAAATGTAAGGTTAAGCTTATGGCCATATTCCGCAGCCCAACAGCCCTTGCATCGCAGATTGCATGCACTTGTTGGGTCCATAAGGATTAACCATGGAATGTTGCAACCATATTTTTCTCTATTTTCTCTAATCATCTTTGTGCCTTTGAAGGCCGCCTGATATCCAAGGTTTAAAGCTGTCATCTTGGCAACATGTGGATTTGTTTCTGTTAGAAGTCTTGTAACATAGTTCATCCACTTCGAATCTTCTTGATTTATTAAATCTCTAGCTCCTGCAAAAGCTCCTGAACGGAAGCCCTTAGCATTTCCGCCCATCATTTTTTCTGTTAAATCTACAAGCTTTAATAAATTAGTCTTTGGGTCCTTTTTGATATTCTTAAGAACACCATCAATGGCTGCACCAAAAGCTGCACGTTCAACACTATCTTTAACTCCCATTCTACGTCCTCCCTTTTACAGTTTTTCTACTTTTAGTATAGAAAACCCTTTAATTTTCACCATATACAAAAAATTTTTTTGATATACATTTTTAAACACATCTCTTTTTCTGTAATAGTATTTTATACACATTCTTTTTTTTGTATTCATACTACATTCGTATTTTGTTTCAATTATTGTGCTATAATTATGTAAAATTAAAGTTAAAATTCAGTATATTTTGTTTATTTATAAGGAGTTATTATGCCTGGTTTTATTACTCATCTGCTCTTTGGTGAACAATCTATTTCATTTATTGAATCCGCGGATACAAGGTCTTTAATAGAAAGACATAAGACCGCTTTTTCCCTAGGTCTGCAAGGTCCTGATTTTTTCTTTTATCATATTCCTGCTTATCTATGCTATAAAAAGAATATTGGGAATATCATGCACCGAAGCCGTACTATGATTTTCTTTGATTGTCTTTTTGATGCCAGAAACAGCTTTGAGGATGCTCATTCAAGAAGAATCTGCGACGCCTATATTCTTGGATTTATTGGACATTATTCATTAGATACTGTCTGTCATCCTTATATTTACTACAAAAGTGAACACTTTAAAAATATGAAGCAGGGTAAAGCTTACGATTTTGGACGACACGTGTCTTTAGAAACTGATATTGATCATATTGTACTAAACCATTACAAGCATGTTTTCCCTAGCGAATTTGATTACGCTGGTTCCGTTTGTCCTTCTCCTAATGAAAAACGTGTAATCTCGGAGTTATTATATATCGCCATTAACAGAACTTATCCAGAAGATAAAATTCGTTTCGGTACAATACTTCATGCCATCAATTCCTTTATTAAGCTAAATGCAAAAATGAAGGATCCTTCTGGGCGTAAAAAAAGACGCATCAGGAAGATTGAACAAATCTTCTTCAAATGCGCCGTAATTTCATCTATGATACCAAGTGATTCTATTATTAAATATGCTGATCCATGCAACGAGGAGCATAACACCTGGTATAATCCATGGAACCCATCTGTTTTAAATATAGAAAGTGTATTTGATTTGATTAACAAATCCATGCCTGATTACATTGAACGAATGGATTTATATATGAAATCTTGTGGTAATACAGCTTTCATTGATTCAGAAACAGATGTCGTAAAAGAAACCAATCAATTTCTACATTACAGAAATAGTCTACTAGTAAGTTTGAGTGATTTAAGCTATTTAAGCGGTTTGCCTTTATAAAAATGGTTATTTATTAAGGAACTCTTTAATCTGCCCGTAAATAATATCCATTAATCTATGGCGAGCCTCAACTGCAGCCCATGCAATATGAGGCGTAATAATAAGCTTGTTACTATCCTTTATAAGCTTTAAAGGATTTTCATTTGCCATTGGCTCAATATCAAGCACATCAAGGCCTGCCCCTGCAATAGTATTTGTATTTAATGCGTCAGCTAAATCTTTCTCAACAATAATAGGACCTCTTCCTACATTGATTAAAATAGCTGACTCTTTCATCTTCTTAAATGCAGCTGCATTCATTAAATGCTCTGTATTCTTATCAAGAGGAGCGTGGATTGAAACTATATCCGATGTTGATAACAAGGTCTCAAAATCCACTTCTTTGTAGATATCTGAATGGTTTTTTCCACTTGTAGAATAATAAATCACATTTGCTCCTAAACATGTAGCAATTTCAGCAACACGCTTACCTATGGCTCCAAGACCTATTATTCCCCAGGTTTTACCATAAATTTCATTAAAATGCATCTCAAAATGGGTAAACAATTTATCATTTACATACTGCTCGGATTTAACATAGTTATCATAATAATTAAGATGTTCCATTAAATACATAACTAATGCAAGAGTATGCTGCGCAACGGCCTCTGTAGAATATCCAGCAACGTTTCTCCACTGGATTCCTCTCTTATCAAGATATTGCTTATCCAAATTATTAGTTCCTGTTGCTGTTACGCAAACAAGCTTTAAATTTTTTGCCATACCTATTGTTTGCTCATTAATAGGAACCTTATTCAAAACTATAATATCAGCTTCCTTTGTACGTTCAGCAGCCTCTTCTACTGTTGAATAATCATAAATAACTACTTCACCAAAATCATTAAAAGCAGATAAATCTATATCTTCTCCAATTGATTTTCTATCTAGAAATACAATTTTCATAGTGTTCCTCCTTAAACTAATCTTTAGTCATTATGCCATAATTATATTAATTGAAAAAGGTATATAACAAAAAAACTCTTCAGTAACAACTGAAGAGTAAAAAATAAGTGCCCAGAGTCGGAATCGAACCAACGACACGAGGATTTTCAGTCCTCTGCTCTACCAACTGAGCTATCTGGGCACGTAGTTGCGGGAGATGGATTTGAACCACCGACCTCCGGGTTATGAGCCCGGCGAGCTTCCAGACTGCTCCATCCCGCGATAGTAATAAGATGGGCGGTGGTGGATTCGAACCACCGAAGCAATTTGCAGCAGATTTACAGTCTGTCCCCTTTGGCCACTCGGGAAACCGCCCATATTAACAACATAGATTCAATTAAGTGGGACCTACAGGGCTCGAACCTGTGACCCTCTGCTTGTAAGGCAGATGCTCTCCCAGCTGAGCTAAGATCCCAGATAATATAAACGACCCCAGAGGGACTTGAACCCTCGACCTCCGCCGTGACAGGGCGGCGCTCTAACCAACTGAGCCATGAGGCCATTTTATAAAGTTGATAACAACTTCAAAACTTCATACAGATTAAGAATTAATGCTACATTTTCTTTTTTAGAATAAACCTTCGATCTATTAGTATTCATCAGCTGAATGCGTTACCGCACTTACACCTTGAACCTATCTACCTTATCGTCTATAAGGGATCTTATTTCCTTGAAGGAATGGGATATCTCATCTTGAGGGGGGCTTCACGCTTAGATGCCTTCAGCGTTTATCCCGTCCAGACTTGGCTACTCAGCTATGCCGTTGGTCGACAGCTGATACACCAGTGGTCCGTCCACCCCGGTCCTCTCGTACTAGGGGCAGCTCCTCTCAAATATCCTACGCCCGCGCCGGATAGGGACCGAACTGTCTCACGACGTTCTGAACCCAGCTC
>NZ_FOQF01000039.1 GCF_900113655.1 Pseudobutyrivibrio sp. OR37
TTAATTCCTAGCATAGAACCACTACAAATAACGTCATAATTACCATCTATCTTAAATGATTTAAGTGTTGTTGCAACATCGGGGTTTTCCTGAATTTCATCAAAAATGATAACCGTTTTGTTAGGGACAAACTTTATAGATGGATCAGCCAATGATATATTCTTTATAACACTTGCAACATCATATCCATCTGCAAGTATTTGCGAGAATTTCTTCTCTAAAGCAAAATTTATATATACAACATTTTCATAATTAGCCTTAGCAAAATGCATGATTGATTCTGTTTTACCAATCTGTCGTGCCCCATTTACTATAAGAGGTTTATGCGCTGGATCCGCTTTCCAATTACTTAAATAATCATCAATCTTTCGTCTGTAATACATTTACTTTACCTCCAAGCACATATTATCACAAAAAAATAGGCACATCAATGAAGTAAATCACATTTTATGGGGCACTTTATGGCTTATCCTCACATTTTTTTGCTATAAAACTGCTCATCATGAAGTTAAATATTTAATTAGGTTGACAAATTTGAACACAAAAATAGCCTCACACCCCTAGAAAAAATCCAGGTCTTCCAAAACCGGAAAACCTGGATTTAAAAATCTAATTATGTTAGTTCTACAAATAATCTCAGATTACTTGTTAGCGATAGCTGCCTGAAGTGGTGTGCTATCCTACGACACTTTTTGCAACGTTCACATTATTGCTCAGAAAGAGCATCATAAACAATTTTATATAAATACTCTTTTTTGCTAAAATCACTTCCATCAGAAAAGAATGCATTGTATGCAACAAGAGCAGTTCTAACATAGCCAGCATTTTCTTCAAAAAGCTTTCGATTAATCATTATTCCTTGTGCTTCAATAAATTGACAGCAAAAAGTTATTGTAGTTCGAGTATTTCCTTCTCTAAATGGATGAATTTTCCACAATGCCGCTAAAGAATCGCAGAATTGATTTGCTAATTCTTCCTGATTAAATGCATCCCATTCTTTTTCTCTCATGTCTTTCAATACATAATGAATATCAGAAACAATATCAAACGGATCAGAATACTCTACAGATTGTCCACCTAAAACATCTTCCTCTTTATAAATCGAAATAGTTCGAGGCGAACCCGCCCAATCAAATATATCTTGAAAGATAACCTGATGCATCTTAAGAAAATGTTCCGTGTGATAATCTCCCGGCAACGGATTAATTGCTACATCTTTTAATCGATATACAACATAATCAGCCTCAGCTTCATCCAGCAATTCTTGAGATTTTATACCAAGAATATTTTTTAGTACAGGAACGTCCTCATAAAGATATGGATCACGCATTTGTGGACTCCTTCATCTTATATTTCTTATCTAAAAAACGCTTTGCATCCTCCATTGTTACTTCACCACGTTTTTCTTTTTCTATATATTCTTTAAAATCTTTAGTTGGCTCTAGACCGTCTACTTTAATCATACCTATTGCATAATTCCATGCGTCAGCATTAGTCATAATATCCGCCTCCTTTTCTATTATATTTTAACATATATCGGCATATATTTCGATTTATATCCGCGCAGTCTTTTCAATTAGATGAGACTAGACACGGCAAGGCACTTGAGGGTCTTCTTAACCGCTACTTTAAATAATAAGTAAATACCGAAATAAAAAAACGGGGCCTGCACTTTAAAGTGCAGGCCCATTATTTACTCTCTACTTCTTAGACTTAAAGGCTTGTAGTATTGGGTAACAATACTCTGCCCCTGCAGCAACTCTTGCAATCAAATTTCTACATGTTTTCACACATGTATCAGCATAAACCATTGCATCCGCAGCTACAGTTACTTGATTGAGTTCGTAGTTAGTGCTGTATTTTACAAAAATTGATTCACTATTCATCTCATTTAATAGTACGAACAATGACATAGACATTTTTTCTGGAAGTTCATAAAAATTAGCCCCTTCTACGTGAACGAAAAAGCCATCCTCCTCAGCTACAATGCCTACAACTACATCAACTGGTACTGTATCTGTCTCAATTTCAATAGTAGTCATGGTATCGTTGTTGTTATGAACTTCGAAGCCCATTTCTTCCATGTCTGCTTCGATAGTAGCTATAAATTCTTTAATTAATTCTTTGTTTTCCATTTTTTAATCCTCCGAAAATTTATTTATATATACTTATTCTCGAAGTTTTTGCTAAACCCTAAAAATATAATTATTTCTTCTTAAATTTTCTAAATAACTTTTCAAAGAAGCTCTCTTTCTTTGGTTCCTCTTTTTTAGGTTCTTCCTGAGGCATTCTCGGTGCAGAGCTTGCGCAAGCAGCTACACCTCCATAAATAGGTCTTTCATCTACAGGTTTGAATCTTGGATCAATAGCTGGTGGTACATAAGGACCAGACTCACCTCCGTATACAGAAAAACCGGTTATTCTCGGTGCAGGAGTATTAGCTAGTTCTTCTAATCCAACAGCAAGCATCTTTCCATCGTCCTCAAAAAGACGTTCAATCTGTAGATATTTTGAAACTCTCTTTTGGCATAGCTGACAATCCACAACATGGTCAATAGCCTCATCTAGCCATGAGATATTATCTGTACTATCACTAACATATAATTCTATTTCTTCTAGGGTTAAATGTTTATCCATTGCTCTTCCCCCAATCTATCATTTCTCCAATTCTGTCTTCTTTCCTGTGAAGCTCCTTTTTAAGTTTATTACGAATTGAATTATCCCAGTTTTCAAAGGCTTTTCTGTCAAAATGGTCACCGAAAACAAGTCTAGAAATTGGCTTTCCAAACTCCTCTTTTTTCATATTTTCATCAAATTCTGGGCCCCACTGAAATTGGGAATATTGTGCCCAATCATTTAATTCATTAATAAAGTCCTTTGAGCCACTTTTAACTGTAACATCCTCAAGCTGCTCTAGTGCCCAAGTTGGGGAAGTTAAATCATTTGCATTATTATTTGTTGGATATTTTTTTGATAAAAACATTGAATATCCCGAACCTACTAGTTTGTATGGTTTTGTATCTAGATTCATAAAGATTTCCAATGCGCTCTTTGTCAGCTCCATATATTCCCTTCGCATCTGTTGGTTTACAAATATGCGCTCAGGATTTGAATGGTATGTGTCTTTTAATATATCTGAAAGGGCTGTCGAATCCATTAAAGAATCATTAGCACCTCCATCATTTGTACTCTTCATTTCATCTGGTACGTCAAGACCTTTTTCTCTAAGAAAGTCTTTATAGGCACTTATAGACCTTCTTTTAGCTGTCATGTAACAATAGGATGAGAATTTCATTAATTCAGGATTACATTTTTTGATTCCATCAGTTAGAAGAAATGTAAGTATTTCCTGAAGTGCATCTTCAACGTCTTGTTTCTTTAGCCAAGACTGAGTCTCAAAATTCAAATTGGCTTTTACTACTCGATATAAGTATCTTTTTAGCATGTTATATAAATCTGTCAAATCAGCCTCAGGATTATCGCATATACGAAGATATTCCTCATTTATTTTATCTATCAATCTTGGATCTGATTTTTCTTCGTTAGCATTTTCATTAGCTTTTTCATCATCTTTTCCATATATTTCGAACATATACTACTCTTTTCTCCCTTCTCATCAACAATTTCATATATCCATTCTTCTGCCTTAAGTATTCGGCCATCTATTCCTAAATACAGTTTTCTAGTCTTTTTTATCTGTCTGCCATCAACTGCAGTTACTATCACAGTTTCATAATTCTCCCTTGGTGGAGCATATTCAGATTCATGATACTCTCCTTCAACTACTACCATTGACATATTCCTTCCTCCTGAAAACCTTCCTCATGAAAAATAGGATGATCCAATTTTATGTCCATATCCTCATGAGACGTACCAGTAATACTCATCAAAACGTCAAATCCATAGCATACCGTAACCTGATAAAGGTAATCATAATCTCCACCGTCTATGGCAGCATGGTAACGTTCGACAGCTTTCTTATAGCTTTCACTCAGCGGACAATCTTCCATATAATCTATTGCATTTGTCATCGGTTCAGGAAAACCTCTGACTGTCACAATGGTATCTTTATTTAAATCTTCACTCATTATGAACCTCCTATACTGTAAATGTGGTTCCACCCCAGATAGTTTTCATAAATACTGGGTAAATCTTTTCTGCGACTCTAGTAATTTGCATCATGAGATTGAAACAAATATCTGCACATGTTTCCTCATTTATTAAATGTTCATACTCGATCCTAATCTGCTGCTCTTTTTTATCAAGAACAATAGTTACAAATAGATTAGATTCATTCAAATCATTTATGAGTTCATAGAAACAATCCCAGTACTGTTCTTCTACATCAAGGAAATTCGTGCCAACAACTCTAACCATGTGGCCTTCTTCATCAAAATGAAGATACACATCGATGTGGCCACTTTCTATTTTCCACCTAGTTATAAGAGTTCTCTCAGCAATCTGCTGAGACTTAATATCATTTTCCTCTAAATATTTACTTACCAGCGAAATAATGTTTTCAACCATATTCAACTCCTCCTGAATAATTATCATTTACTATATTATTCCACCGGAAAATGCCAAACCCTAAAAAACATCAAAAATTTTTAAATGTTTTTTCTGTCCTCCATCTCAACAGAGCCATCATCATAAACAAAGCATAATGTGTGAGTATATATTTCGACCATGGTACGACCTGGATGCTGGTCCCATTTAAGGTATCCTTCTCTAATATCCTCTGGTATCTCAGCAACACTGCGATAGTGCTCAATAATATTTCCATAGATATCAATTGAATGAATGATACATCCTGTAATACCGCACTCAGACAATATGCCAAGCATTCTGTTTGGAAGAGGCACATACTTCATCTGCTCTTTTAGCATTGTCATGGATTCAGTATCAGCATCTTCTAGTGCCTCTACTACTTCTTCCGTAGATTCTTCTATATCATTTTTAGTCCAAGTAGCATCCTTTGTTCTAGTAATAGCTTTGATATATTTTCTGCTTCTAGGAAATTTAAGTTCTTTTCTATCATTTTCAATCTCTGAAGGTGTACTTTTTACTGCAGCTTTTAAAGGCGCAAAAGTCTTTTTTTCTTGCACCCCAGCCTCTGCTGCGGTCTTTGTTTTATTTTTAGCTAGTGTGTTAACTGCTTCCATAATTTTTCTCCTAAATATCTAAATCTGATTCAACAATAGTTCTCAAAATATCAGCAGTCATTGTAACTCCCTGATTCATAAGCTCTTCAATTCTAACTTTCGCTTTTCTAATTACTGCCTCTACTATGTTTCTAACTCCTCGAGCATTACCGAAGTTTCTACTTAGTTTTTTTGCCTCCGACTTCTTAGCCTTGATAACTTTTTCTATCATCTCATCAGTAATACCAGCCTCTAGCTTGTAAGGAACATTTTCCCCTGCTTGGGCTATCATTTGTTTAAAAATACTAACAAGCTCTTCATTTGTATAATCTTCAAAAAATACATCTTTTGGGAATCTGCTGGCTAATCCCTCATTGGCATTTAAAAACTTCTCCATATCCTTTTCATAGCCTGCCATTATTACCATGAGGCGATCTCTTCTTTTATCTATTTCATCTACTAATGTATTAATTGCCTCTTGGCCAAAACCTCCTTGATTGCCATCTACCAAACTATATGCTTCGTCGATAAATAGGATACCTCCATCAGCCATATCCAAGTATTTCGTAACGGCTTTAGCAGTACCGCCAACATGATCACTTACTATGTCTTTTCTTCCTACTTGAATTAAGACATTTTTCTTAAGTACTCCAAGCTTTGCGTATATATCTCCCAGCAGTCTGGCTACAGTAGTCTTACCTGTTCCTGCACTTCCTTTGAATACAAGATTTAAATTGCCGAAGTTCTCCTTTTTACTAAGTCCTAATTCTTTTTCTACCTTCTTGACCTTGACGCTACTAATTATTTCAAAAATCACCTGCTTTGCTGAGGCCAAACCTGTTAAAGACTGCAATTCATCTAGTAATTCATCTAATGTTTTCTCATTCTCACCCTTGCGTCCAGAGACTTTCTCAATATCCTCTCGAGTGATAGTGATTCGTGCTTCACCCTCAGGGTCTTCTTCATTTACTCTATTAATCATCTCTTCGCAAACTAAATTGAAGACATTTTCAACACCTCTGGCATTTCCAAAATTAGGAACTTTAGATTTTACCTCTAGCAATGGCAATACTGCTTTCTTTGCATCTTCAGATAATATTTTTTCGTCTCCTATTACCTTCTTCTCAAAAATAGCAGCCATTTCCTCTAGGGTATAATCCTCAAAATAAATGGTATTTTGTTCTCCGAATCGGCTAGCCCAGCCATCATTAGTCCTAAAGAACTCTTCCATTTTGTCTTTATATCCAGCAAGAACCAGCATAACTGTATCCTTGCATTTTTCCATTTGGTCAACAATCTCATTTATTGCTTCCATTCCAAATGTGTCATTCTCACCTGTATATAACCCATAGGCTTCATCAAGGAATAAAATACTACCTTCAGCTTCTTTAAAGCTTTCTCTTACATTGTGGGCAGTTTCGCCTGCGTGGACACCTACTAGATTACCCCTACTTTTCACTACTACCTTGTCACCATTTGGCAATAATCCAAGCTGTTTATAAATCTTTCCTACTAATTCCACAATGGTAGTTTTTCCTGTACCAGGAGCTCCTGCAAAGAGCATATGCATAGAACGCCCCTTACTTTTTTTACTTTTAATGCCAGCCGCTTCATTTTTCATATCATACTGCAGGTTTAGAACCAATTGCCTAATTCTCTTTTTAACACCTGTAAGACCAATCATAGAATCAAGCTGAGCTAATAGTTCTTCTATGCTTTCACTGTCTAAATCATCTGAAAAGTCCTCTGCTGTAAGTGAATATAATGCTGTATCATCGTCATCCTCGCCGTCCTGATATCTAGTGGCTCTTTTCTTGATAGCATCATCTACCATTCTTATTACAGCGATGCCATTCATAAAATCAGGATTTTTCGACATAATAGTTAATTTTTTAAGAAGCAATATGTCGGTCTTTGGATCATTATCATCGATAAAGTATTGCTGAGCTGCAGCATATTTTTTTGTGATGTTTAATAGCTCCTCTGGTGTATAAGAACCAATCTCTATGACGTCATACATATAATCTCGTAAATCTTCATCTATAAGCAACATTTTAGTTACAGCAGCATCTGTTCCTGTAATGATAATAGACGAATTGGCAGTCTTCATATATTCACGAAGGGCCTCAAATAAACCAGCCATTGCAGTGTTGTTATCGTCGTCATCATCTAATATGTTTTGAATATTATCTATTATGATAGTGTCATCGTCGTTATTATGGAAAAAGTCTGAAATTCCATTTTCATGATCATTACAATATACTTCGTTCAATTTTCTCGCAGAAACCTCGAAGCAATCACTTGTACCTCTGATACCTAAATCTGACAATAGATTAGCTATAAGGTTAGCTAATTCTGTTTTTCCACTTCCTCTACCACCTGAAATAATAAAGTTAGTTGATTTTATAGTGTCAGTTTTAAAATTCAACTCATTTTCACGTTCTCTTTGAGTACGGAAATGTTTGAAGAATACGTCTAGCTTTTGCTTTGGTCCCTCCATGCCTTCAATGCCATGGTCTTTAAAGCTTTCATTAACACTACGGGCAATTTTTCTTTGAGTCTTCTTTTTAGATACTGAAGCAAAAGCTTCAGTCAATGAAGCTTCCTGTTTTGTTTCTGCTTTCTTTGGCGCTTCCTTTGTAGGTTCCTTTGTTTCTTGTTTTGGTGCAGAATTGTCCCTAACAACTGAAGAAATAGTGTTTACTGAACTAGATATATTTGTAGTTGGCTTTGGAGCTGACTTAACTTCATCCTTATAAACACCATTAGATGAATCCTCTAGAATTGCCTCTATTTCATCAATATAGTCTCCGCCAGGGTATACAAATTTGCAGCGCTTAGCCAATCTTCGCGCTGCTTTTTCATTTCCAACAGTACAGTAACATCTACATAGGGCATACATCACATACTCATTGTCGCTATCCAATTCTGCTTCTAGAAGAGGAATTAACTCCTCATACTTTTTTTCAGATAAATATTTACTTACTTCGCTCTTTTTCATTAAGGAAGTCCTACCTTACTTTCAAATTTTTAAGTATACCTGTATATTCTATTACCTGTTCTTCTTCTAGATTCGCCTTGCGCTTGAGATAATGATTCTCTTCAAAATCGTGTTCTGGCAATTTAATCTTTATATATACCAACTGTGTCTCATCTAGATTAATTTCAATTACAACAGGTTCATGTTTTCTAACAGCTATTTCACTAGGGATGTTTACCATTACAGTTCCGATTTCAGTAACATTTTCTATTTCAATGTCCTCACCCTCAGTAATAGTAATTTCGAATTTACGCTGTCCATCAGCCATTGCACCAAAGACTTTTTCGCCAGCTACTGGAAGTGAGCTATTCTTTGGTATGATAATTTCATTTTCAAGTCTGCCATCATCGTTAGTAACAGCAACACCAATACTGTGGGAACAAGCATCCACAAAATAATCTGGATTTTCCTCATGGAGCTTGCAAGCTATAGCAGCACCAAGTGCTACTGCTTCGTCTGGATGAATATCCTTTGAAGGCTCCATTCCCATATATTCTGCTATCCTCTCGCGGATATAAGGAATTCGGCTGGAACCACCAACCATTAAAATTCTATCTATATCGCTCTTTTCTAGGCCGCCATCTTTAAGAACTTCACCTATTTTATTCTCTGTGCGTAGGTATATAGCCTGGATAAATCCCTCAAACTGTTCCTTAGTAATAGTAATTTGTGCCTTTACATCTCCAATTTTCATATTAATTGGAACAGATTTACGTTTGCTCAAACGGATTTTTGCATCCTCGGCATTGTTAGTTAATTCCTGCAAATCATCCTGATATTCATCATCAAGCATATCTATATCATGATTGTCAATCATGTATTGAACAACATAATCTATAATTTTTTGGTCAAAGAGTCTTCCACCAGCTTCGTTAACACCGCCGGAACAAATAACGCGCATTTTCTGCTGCTCGTTAACATGTAGAATAGTTACATCAAAGGTACCGCCTCCCAAATCATAAATCATGATTTTTTCATTTCGAATATCATGAGCTTTTACATATGCGATTGCTGCTGCAGTAGGCTCATTAATCATTGTGATGAGATTAACTCCTGCCATCTCAGCCGCCTGCTGTGTTGCTTTTCTTTTGGCGTCCTTGAAGTATGCAGGTACAGTAATAACCACACCAGTAACCTCTTCACCCAAGGCTTCTTCGGCATCCTGTACAATCTTTTGAATGATAAGTGCAGATACAGCCTCTGGTGTATACTTTGTGCCATTATTCTCGATGATTACTTTGTTTTTACCCATAGATCTTTTAACATCTCGTCTAACCTTCTGTGGCCAAAGGACAAAGCTCTCCTTAGCTTCCTTTCCAACAACGATTTCATCATCATCAAATAACACAACAGATGGTGTCGAATAATCACCGTCTGAATTAGGTATTACCTTTGCATTTTCATTTTCATCCACATAGGCAGCCACTGAATAAGTAGTACCTAAATCTATTCCAATATTCATCCTCAACCTCAAAAATTAATTATTTTAAAAACCACGTCTTAAAGCATCATTAATATTTAATTCTCTTTTTACTTCATTAAGAAATGGCTCAGCGTCTTTTTTATCTCCTTGATTTATAGCCTTTTCTAACCACTCTTTAGCCTTGTAGAGATCTCGTGATACGCCGATTCCCCTGTAGTAGCATTCTCCCAAGGCAGTCATGGCTCTTGGTTCATTGTTTTCAGCAGATTTTTCTAACCAGTCAATACCTTTTTTAGGATCACGACATAGTCCATATCCATTAATGTAATTCCAGCCTGTATTTAACATTGCTGTAGGCTCACCGCCAAGTGCTGCCTGTTTCATCCAATAAGCATATTCTTCACTATCTATTTCAGTTCCTTCACCCTTGTTATACATAAATGCCAGGGTAAACTGAGATGGAATATGTCCTGCTTCTGCTGCTTTTTTGAGATACGAAAAGGCTTTATCTATATCCTTTGGTACACGGTTTCCCATGTAATACATATCACCAAGCTTTGCCAATGAGTGCATATCTCCTTGATCAGCAAGCTTCACTAACCACTCCAGGCCATATTCTTGATAGTCCTCCTCTTCTGAGGCTAGAAATCTTAAAGCATCTTCATATGTCATACCTTGATTTGCATTACTGCCTTTTGGTTCTAAAAACTCTGCATCACTCAAATCAACCTTTTCAGAAGGTACATAGTAGGATAATGCGTCATCAAGAAAACCTATAATTCTAGAAATAGACGCTTTTTCAGACATTTCCTTTGTTTCTAATATCATATGCTCTTTTTGCTTTTTTACTTTAAGCAATGCGTTATAAATATCAGAATCAGACTGATTTTTTGAGATATTGTATTTTGCTAATATTCCTGTGTAGTAGTCTAATCTATATTTTTTCTTAATATTTTCTATTTGCTCCACGGAAGCTTTATCATCAAATCTTGCTCCTCGCTCCAAACCTGTCAATAACCAATAAATTGAAGTTGCCATGTGGCTATTCTCAACTAGATATTTCTCAGATGGAAATCTATTTTCAGGATTCCAATAATAGATTCGCTGCAACCAAACCGTTGGCTCTTTCTCTCCTAATTCAGCAGCCTGCTTTAACAAATTCACACCTTCTAATTGTGATAATCCACTCCTACCATCTTTAATATACCAGTCGATACCAAACGACGAAAGATCACCCTGAAACATAACATTTCCCCAGATAACCATCGCGCGTGGATTATTTCGCTTTACAAGTGGGCGCAAAAGCATTCCCACTTCTACGGTATCTACAAATTTCAGAATCGTACCTTTATCCTGCAAAAGCGGATATCCAAATCTTAGTTCAGCTGCTAGATACCTCGACCATTCAATTACGGTCTCATCGCTATATACATAGTCATCTGCCTCTTCCATAGACATCTTTTTTTCGTGAGCTTCCTCATATAATTCCTTTTTTCTTTTAGCTAAATTGCTTTTCCACGTCTTATAATACTCACTAAGGTATTCAGTCCCTTTTTCCATATTTGGCTCAAAAACACCGTAACCGCAGTACCAATAATTTGCCAAAAGTTCCATAGCACCAGCTTTACCATTATCCGCAGCCTTTTGTGCCCACTCTGCAGATTTTTTATAATCCTTGCACTTGTAGTATTCCCAAGCTATTTTATTTTGAAGCTTAGGGTCTTCTGGTGGATTTTTTTCATATTCCTCTAAATCCATTTCGTCTTCATTTTTCTTTTGAGGTTGTTCTTCTTCTACAACTTCAGCTTTTTCAGATGAAGCCGACGTAGTATTAGCATTAACTGTTCTAGAAATACCTGTTACCTCAGGTGCTTTATTGCTAAGATAATATGCTATAGCGTCATCAATATCCGACATTTCTTTTTTTACCCTAGCAATACGATTTTCATCGTCTATATTATCTATAATATCCTGTTTTCTATTTTGCTCCCCAGTTAATAAATCAACTATTTTCTCTGGTTCAAGCTGTGAATCAATTCCATATTTTCTCAATAACTCTGAATACATTTATTTCCTCTTTCTGCACTTTTAATGCAATAGCGTTTATCACTATTTATCATTTGAAAATATACGCACAATTATAATATCACTTTATCATACACACCTTAGTAAATTCAATACTTCTGGGCGTTTATGGACACTTGTTAATCAATCTTTTTTTCCTCATTTTTCAGCTTTTCTATCAAATCACTAATCCCTTCAATCAAGCTATTAATTTCGATGGAATCTTCGCTGTCATCATAGCCGTTTTTCTTGGCTTCCTTTAGCCATTTAAGGGACTTTTCATAACTAACCTCCACACCTTCACCGTTGAGATATCGATACCCCATGTCCTTTTGAGCTATTGGATGTCCCTGCTGTGCTGCTTTTAAATACCACTTGGTAGCCTCTATCTCATCGTACGGAACCCATCGGCCTTCCTCGTACATAACTCCAAGTGTATGCATTGCATCAATATTCCCAGACTCTGCCGCCTCAATAATAAAAGCTATCTTCTCGCTTTGAGTAAATTTATCTGCATTTTGCAGCTTCTCTTGGATTTCCTCTTCCGACAACATTCTCATTTTCCCTCCATTAAAATCACAAATGCAGCCACAATTGTGACTGCATTTTGTCCTATATCCAATCAATTATCCTAGGCTTTTTCTTATCATCCCCCCACAGCTCAATCATATTATCCTTATGGCCAAGCATGCCCATAAATATATCCAGCACAATGAATTTATCATCTTCAACGATGTAGCAAATCATATAGTCATTGATGATTCTACGGTAAATCCCTCTAGAATGTTCTGGTTCACAATAAAACAAATCATCAAACGCATGCAATTTCTCAATATCAAGAATTGTGAGTGCAACCGTACTGAATTCCTTTACACCATGGCCATCTCCAGGTCTGTATTTTCCTATTCTTGTAAGACCTTTTGCATCAATTATTGCATAGTCTGTCAAGAAAACATTAGATATTCCTGTAACCGTTGGCGGATTTGGAAAGTCCTCAGGCATTTTCGCCATTATTTTTGCAAATTCTTCCTCTGCATTGAATATCTTACCTGATTTATAGCTCTCATAACTTTCATCTAAAATCATATGAAATAAATCTTCGTCGATATAAGTTGCATTGGCAATGCCACCTCGTTTATCACCTCTGTATTCATTGTATTTTCTATTCAAAAGAGGCTCTAGTTCAAATTCTATATCGCTAAAATCAAGTTCATCATATCGCAATAGTTTTTTCAGTCTTCTATCTATTTTGATTCCCCAAGGTTCTATTTCAAAAATATTCCACCTATTAGTCCAAATTTTATATTCTGCGTATTTCTCGCCATCAGGAATCATTTCTCGCCATCTGTTAAGAGCCACTTCCAAACTCTGGGACAAAGGACATGTAACCTTCCAATCTCTCCACTCTTCCACCAAGTCTGGAGTACCATTAATTGTAACCAAAGTGTCAGCAGTGATTTCATTCACGCCTGCCATCTTTCCTCCTCCTTCTGCTAAAATACTTCTGTTCTATATTTACTCATGTCTTCAAATTCTAAATCAGAAATATCTACCTCATCATAATGAACCAATTCTTTGTACTCATCATCAACGTGGATTCCATCAAATCTAACATCAAAAACACAACCCAGCCCAAGAATCGCGCTAACTACATATTCATCGTACCCTTTCTTACTCATTTCTCGATATCTATTTACTGCTACCCAAAACGAATCCTGCATTCTACAGTGGACCTCAAAATCTCCCATTCCGTCTGCCCAGTCCATAGTTCTGCGGAATCCTACAACTCGAACCGCTGTATCTTCATTCATTGTGTCCCACTTTTTTAACCCACCAGATTCTCGCAATAATTTCTCTTTATATTCTTTTGCTTCCTTATAAATCTTATCTGTTTCTTTTGACATATCTTTACCTCCCTTTTCACCTCAAATATTCAATATTCTCTTAATAATATTCTTGCCTCTAAGTTTTGCCATCCATGAATCTGGTATAGTTTGTTTACCGCCATAGGTTCCCATCGTATATCCGTAGTAAAGTCCTGCTAGCCCTCCTGCTATAGCAGCAGTCGTGTCTGCATCATCCCCGAGATTAACAGCCTTTAGTACGCATTCTCTGTAGCTGTTTGTAGTAACTAAACACCACACTGCTGCAATGAGAGACTCCACTACATAGCCTGAACCAACTATCTTTTCACTATCGTATTTACGAAGTTCATCTATTTCGGATAATTCCTCGTAAAATACCAATTCTGCGTTGTGTGCCTCGTCGTTACTATAGAAATCAAAGGCTTCATCAATGGCTTTTTGAATGATTTCATTAAGTTTAAGCTTACCTTTATAGGTTAAAATGTTTTTGGTTATGAAATAATGAATGCCACATGCAATGCCGCTTCTAAGATGGTTGTGTGTCAGTGCCCCAACCTGCTCTATGCTATCGATTGCATCCTCCGTGATATCTTTTTTTGAATTCATTTGTCTATTCGCCCAATATACTGATACGGGAAGAATTCTCATCAAGGCTCCATTCCCATTTGCATATTCACCTGTTCTGCCACAAGTTGTTACATCTTTGTTTTTCTTGTAATTCATTATGGCTTCATCACAAGTATTTCCTACGTCATAAGTGAATCCATCCGGAGTATATTCTCCCTTATAGTTCCAAAGGACGAACTTATCCATTATGTCAGTCAAGTCGATGCCACCTTTTTCTCTGATGCTATCAAGAGTGGCAAGGACCATGCTGCTGTCATCCGACCATGTTCCTGCCGGCATGTTGTGGGCGCCACCGCTCTCCAAATCTGTCACAGGACCATTCTCACGAAAGGCTATTTCCTCTCGAGTCATGAATTCTACTGGCACACCTAGGGCATCACCTACCATGAGTCCTAGCATTCCTGCCTTCATTATTTCCATATCCACAGGCTCATCCTTTTCTAGTCTTAAAGTTCTTTTCTTAAATTTGTAGGTGACATCATATTCTAGTTCAATGCCAATCTTTGCAATTGATGTAAATTCTAACTTACCATTACTATGATAATAAAGCATTATTCCACTCTCACTTGGCGACATAAATACGTAGTAAGCCTCAGGGTCGCCAGTCAATTGTCTTATGCATTCTAGCATATCTCTCAATTCTGGATTCAACTGCTTTAAATTCTCGTAGTAGTCTTCATCTGAATCCCCCGGGCGTTTGAAATATGTTGTGAGAATGTCATATCTTATAAAATTGCAAGCATCTAATATCTCCTTTTTTAGCTTTGGAAATAATTCCTCTGCATCCTCGCCTTCATATAATACATTGTCTAAAAACATCACCTTTGCCATTGGATAATCCTCCGTTTTGTTAATAAAGTAACTGTTCTTGCAGGGGATTTCCTTTCCCCTGCAAGATTGACTTCCTTGATTACATATTGTCATCTGGATAGATGTTATGTCCATTGAAGCCTGTACGATTCTGGTAATCTGCTGCACTTGCATAACCAATCATCTGGGCCTTTGAATCCTCGTACTTTGTAAACTCTTCTGTTGGTTGAACACTACCTGTATTCTGATTTGTTGTAACATTGCTCATTCCAGGATTATTGATATATTCTCCACTTCCTGAATAATTTCTACCTGATGTCCATGCGTCAATCATTCCGAAGAATGAATGATACTCACCACCCCAAACAAAGCTCATTCCCCATTGTAAGAATGCAACTAAATAAAGAAATGCACCAAGCACTGTAAGAAGTAATGTAAAACCGATTGTGGCTACCATACTGTCTAGCTTTCTGTTTCTTATGAATAAAATAATACCTGATGCAATTGCTGCTAACAAGAATAGGAAATACTCTGGATTTGAGCCAAGGTCTCCATCACTTGCTGCTACGTAAAATAATAATAACCCTATGCCTGTAACTGCTCCTAAAAATACGTTTAACTTTCCCCATGCGCTATAATTTGTTGTGTTTGTACTCATAATTTTCTCTCCTTTTCAATAAATGATTTTTTTATTTATTTTTGATTACACATACTTATTCTCTTGTGAAATGTTAAACCCTAAAAAAAATAAAAAAAATTTTCAAAAAAAATACAGCCACATAAAGTGACTGTATAAATCCAATCTCCGGTCATGTAAATCATGATATTTCTCCTTTTTACTTTTTACCTCTACGAATAACAAACGTTACAACGATGGTAATTAAAAGGAATACTATCCACGCAATGAGGTTATAAATATAGTCCTCTCCTATAGAGAAAATCGGTTTAAATTCAATGAGTCCGATTTGAAACAATGTAGATAGCAATATAAATGGTATCGCGTATACTGATATTAGATTCAAATTATTGTATACCCTCTCCTTGGTATGCTCTGATACCAAAGCCGTGGTCTCTCGAACATTTTCACGAAGAGAGGATACATTCAACACCTCATATACAAACTTATAAGTATCTATCTCAATCTGTGAGTCTATACACTCATCCGCTTGAGCTTTGGCTAAGAGTTTTATTAATTCACTATTCTTATTACTAACCTCTCGTTCGTTCTTCTCAAATTCTCGAAGAAATCGTCCAATCTCTTTCAGCCTTTCTCGCTGATACAGAATCTTATCAAATAAACCAACTATACAGCTTACCTTTACAGATTTTGTATCAGTCCAATCTAACATTCCATCCATTTGTACAGCATTACTTGTTTCGCTTGAAGTGGCTATAAATAAAACGGCATGACTCTGATTTACATACAGGTGTGTGCGATAATCTAATCGTAAGACATTTTTATCATCAGCATCTAGATAACCGCCATCAGATAGTCCCATGAAATATGCATCTAAAATATAATTGTTATGGGAAATTAGTGCAGCATCAACTTCTGCAATTACTAAAGGGTATGTATTATCTTTTTTATCATTCAATATATTTCTTAGTTTTGATGTCCATTTAAGTAGACTTTCTGCTCCGTCACTAACCCGGTCTACACTGGAATACAAGCTTTCACCGATTGGCTTTAAATCATATTTGACAAGAAATGATTTTTTAACCATTTTGGTGATATTTTCTAATATTTCAATTTGCTCGTTATAAGATATTAACGTGCCACCACCAGGAGCATCTACCATATCGCCATTAGAAGAAACATACCAAGGATCACGAGTTAATGAAAAAGGCTTCATTAAAAAGATACCACTATTTCCATTCCCTCGTGGACAGCTATAATCTCTTCGAAGTCGTCCTTCTTTTTCAAACAACTCTTTATCCTTAATTTGCTCTAATTGCTCATACATCTCGGCAAGCTCTCTTAAAGAGTATTTATCTATAGCCCCCTCTATGTCCGGATTAATTGAGATTCGTGCCCCATTAATTGATTCATTGTGTGGAACAAAAGTTAAAACCGCTCCCTCCTCACGTGCATAAATATAGCCAGTACTCTGGCAAGAAGGAATTGTATTCCATATTGCAGCTTTAACAGTCTCTATCTCTCCATCTTTTGTCCATATAGATATATCTTCAAAAACAAGTTTATTTTCGATTTTATCTCTATTGTAACTCTCTTGGTATCCTGTGGTTACTTTCTCAATAGCCTCTGCAACAACATCCTCCTTATCATACGGAAATGTCATTTTATATAAATCAAACGGTTCGCTAGTATTCATTCTTTCTTCCACTAGGTTTACCGCCTTTTTTATCCATGAAACTGCGATTTCAACTTCTTTGTTATATAGTGCAAAACCTTCTAAGCTACCAAATTGCTCTCTAACCTCACTTAAATCAATATTACAAATCAAATTATATAGGGTAAGGTGACTAATACACTTATTCTTACCACCATCTATATCGTTGACGTAGTTACGAACAATTTCTCCAAGCTTCGTTTCCAGGAATCTTTTTTCAAAGGCTTCTCTTCCTCTATCCAAAAAACATTGCACCAAAAAAATAGAAAACAACGCATCTGTATCCGGATTTTTATGGACTATAACTCTAACAGGCTGTGTCTTATCAAGAAATACACTTGTCTTTTCTAATAAATCTAACTCTCTAAACAACAAATCTACCGTACTTTTATATTTATTATTAGTATCGTGATGATCAAATACCCCTAATTCTACGGAGGATCCTACATCTAACCAAATTTCATTATTTACACTAGTTTGATGTTCTTTAGTTAAACCATGATTCACAAATTGGAATTCATATTTATAAGCCATGTTTTCTCCTCCATAATTCTTGTGTTCTCCCCCAATTAGCTTCACATCAACATCATTATACCTCATAGGCTTTTTAGAAGTTGAATCCATTCAGATTCAGCTGGCCATATGAAGTTTTTGTTTATGGGGAAATAGTACTACAGGACGTTTTGAAAAATATGAACAAATAGGATGCTGTCAAATAATCATATATCTAAAGCCCGCTATGGCGGGCTTTTTTCATTTCTCCTTCGCATCAAATAATATCTTGCCATTCAGTGATTGCCCGCTGTGTCGGGCTTTTTTCATTTCTCGTTACAGGCCTTAGAGAAATTGAAGGAATTCTTTCAACTCTTTAAAGTGATTGCCCGCTGTGTTGGGCTTTTTTCATTTCTCTTTACCTTTGATAGTGACTTCGCCTGTTATCGATTATCATTAAAAATTCTCGTGATTGCCCGCTGTGTCGGGCTATTTTCATTTCTCCTCAGTCATTCTGAGAATTTATTATATCATATTTAGAGTAACTGATTTTAGTCTTTCTATGGCTGAATGCATAAATATGTCATAAAAAATTTAAAAACACCCCCTATCTAGCGCATCTATGTTAATTACTATTTCCTCTTTGTTTTATTATTATACCATTGAACTTTTGGATTTTTAAAATTTCCACGGTTATTTCTGTTATCTGACTTTGGATTAGAGTGGTTAATCTTTGCAAACTTATCTTCTGCCTCAGCATCCCTAATTAATCCCTCTGGTGCTCTATCAGGATAATATAGTAAGGATGCCACTGCTCTGAGATAGTCATCACCTCTAGCAGATAGTTTTACGGTTGAATTTCCGTCACCCAACCTATATGTAAACTGCTCAGAAGAAAGACCATTTTTCTCCCGTAAAGTAAACATTGCACGTGGTTTCGTTTGTTCATCGTTATCGTCTAACCTTTTTTCTGATGAACCAAACTCAAACGCAGGTACCACTAGATGTTGAAGCAGTATATTATACATCATATTAGGAACATTCTTTGTATATTTCATATCATATGTAAAGAATCTGTCAAACACTTCACTGTATAAATCAAGCATGCTCCTGTCATGTTTAGCATAATAATGGAAATGCTCAATATAATTCCTTAGATTTATACATTGCTGATGCTCATTTATATTTTCAAACAATTCTACTCCTGCCAAATAAATTGGATCGTCATCTTCCTTTGTATCTTTATCCACACCTCTTATTTCCTTTGAATAACTGCAGAATGAACCAACCTTAGCTCCAGCAGATGCTTTAGCATTCTTTTTTGATTTGCCATTTGCATCTATGAGCGACAGTCCATTAGTATACATTGCAACAATCTGATATAAAACAGCGCCAGAAATATCACCAGCATTGTTATACCCTACAGGTTTTTTACTTTCATTATGTAAGCATAGATAATGGAAGCCTAATTGGAAATACATCAAATCACGCTCACGTAGGTATCCCCAATTTATCAGTTGTCCCTGAAGTTCATCTAAGATTTCTGAATAATCAATTATGTTTCTAAGTTCAACAATATTTTTTAATTCCTGATATTTTTTGAGATTTTGTTGTTCTTCCTTGGTCTTACATATACCCTTCTGCTGATAGACTTTTATCTCTTTCTGCATTTGCATATATTTTTTTATTATTTCATAATCCACAGATAGTATGCTTCCATCCTTGGTCAAATCAGAGATAATTCCTGTTGCACCATACAATTTACATTGGATTATATTTCTGTTCACTATTGGGTTTGTGCCGTCATGATAAATTCCAATCTTTATCCCATCTATTTCTTTTGCACAAAAATCTCCTAATAATGTGGCAGAATGGTCGTTATTTTTATTTGTATAATCAACAAAGTTTTTCAGATATCTGGCATAATCGTCACCATCATCAAAATAATCTTCTAAAATATTTGAAGTAACTCCATTTAGTTTTGTGCATACATCAAATATTTGTATTATATTCTTCACATCCCAAGCAATATTATCATTTGAAAGATTATTTCCTGTTTGCTTTGCTCGTCTTGCGACATCATTAACATATTGAACATAACTTCTAAAATTGCCTATCAACTGATTCACCTGTTTAGGATTTAGTAATCTTCCGACGATATACCACTTCTGCAGTTCAGTTTCTTCAGTTATTCTATTTACCAAGGTTTCATATTGTCTTCCATTATAGTTTGGCAAAAATTCCTCGATTGCAGGCACATTATTTATAAGTTTAGGCTTCTTTAAAAAACCGTAGGTATTTATATTTTTCTCCAAATAAATCGTAAATACGTTTTTGAGAGCCTCAAACAAAATCATCTTATAATGCTTATAGATTAATTTGTCACCATCTTTTGTTCTAGCAGAAATTACTTTACGATTGCCTTTATTTTGATTATTGTATTCTGTCATAATCATTTGGCATATAGCTGACAGAGAATCGCATTCCTTGCAATATGTAGCAAAGGCTTCCTTAAAATTCTTATGAGCATTTCTCTCTGATTTAAGCTTTTGATCCATAGACTTATCAATATCAATCGGCAGGCACTGAACATAATCTTTAAGCATGGTGAAAGTTTCAGGATTCTGAAGGAAATCATTGTAATAAATTTCCTTACATACATAATAAACAGCGCTTTGCCATTTCAAAGCATCATCCACTCCAAAAGCTGATGTTATTTTTAAATCATTCTTCAGATAATCTGGGAAATTCTTTCGTACAAACACACTATTAAATGAAGGCACCTGAGATGCTCTTTCATGAACCTCTGCGTATAATCGGTCCAGCATTTTTTCTATATCGGAAGTAGAATAAAACATTGGCACATTGTTAGAGTACATCTTGTCTTTTTGAACATTTCCTGCCATGTTGAAGTCATAGGCAAACATATCCCCTATTAGTTTTGTATTCCATGAATCGTTATCAATATTTTCTGTTTTAAAATGGAAAGAAGAATTTCTTAAGGAATAAATCATTTTCCTCAAATCATCTAGTAATTGTATTTCGTCTATCCCACTAAAATCGAAATCATTCCAGCGAGACTTCCCTCCAAAAAATTGTAAAATATTTCTAAGTATATTAGGCCTTGCAACTGCGCCCAATGTGTCCTTGTTATCTTCGTGTTTAAGTAGTAAAAAATCTGAATCCTTTTCATTTAAATCTACCGTAGCATTAGCCAAGTGATTGGCTGCAAATGCTATATTTACGGCACACTCACGTTGCAGAGTCTCCTCTGCCTTGATTCGTTCATATTCAAAAGACGTAATACCATTTACAAATTTCTCATCTAGTTTGCCAAATGCATTGCTATTATTATCCTTTGCCAATGCATTCATGGCATAGTTATATACAGCTTTGCCTTCTGCAATATATTTAATACTTAGATAGTTGATAATACCCTTCCATACTTTTTCACTTAAATAACCAAGCTGGTATTTATAATCACCTGTATTATTGTTTATATGTCCATATATTCTTTCTACTTCATTTTCTACATGATGAATCCAAAACTTATTAAGCATGGTGTCAGAAAAGAAAACATCTGGATTCTCATTAGCATACGCTAGAGCACGTCTGTAGCATGCTATATTATTTGTCCTTATAGCATCTATAGTTGCATCGACATCTAATACTTCCTTAACATTACCTTTCCTGTCAGTTTTAATAGAAACAATTTTTTTGACAAACAACTCATCATTCTGCTTCTTATCCTCATGATCTCTCCACTCATCAAAATCATCCTTAGAAACTGAAGTTTCTCCATAAAAATATAAATTTACTAGGTTTCGTAGACACAATCTCATTTTGTGGCGTCTGTTTTCATCAAGAGTGGCGTAATCTCTAAGAAATGCTCTAAATGCATCTTTTTCGGTTGTTTTTGTTTCTTTACTCTTTTTAGTTTCAGAAATCTCAAGCGTACCATTAACACTATTAGGTTGAATAACCATATTCTGATTGCTAAGAGCAACAGGAATTTGTTTTTTTACAGAGGTCTTGTTATATTCGTTTACCAATTTTTTAACAAAATATTCATGAACAAAAGCCTCGTCTTCTTTTGATAGATTTGTATTCTCAATTAAAACAGCAGTTAAAATCATTTTTACTGCCTGCTTGGTTTTTGCTGTTCTAAAACTGGTTTTTAATAGTCTTGAACATGCCTCATCAATGATATCCTTGTTAACAATAAGCTTTTTTTCATCTTTGAGAACATTTTTAAGTTCCTCAACTATTATTTTTGTATTAAGTCCTTTTGTTATCTGTTCTTTTTTATTGAACTTTTTATTGCCTTTTAAATTTCCAATCGCTTTATTTACAACCTTTGCTAAATCCTTTGATGCCCTTGATATATCCTTACTTGTTGCTTCTGTACCAAAAAGATTAAATAATCTTTTTGTACTATTCGCACGCTGATTAACAACATCCTCTATTTTTTCCTTTTCATTTAAAGGATCCTTGTATAATAGACCAATTATTCCATTTGATTCTGTTACACCAACAGCAGTTTTTCTGTGCGATTCCTTTGAAAATTTCATTATGACCTCCTCTGATTAAGCTAATTGTACATATAACTAAATCTCTTTTTCATATACTCTTTCTTATCCTTAGATTTATATTGCTTAACACAATCAGGATTAAATAATGGAAAGTTCTTTTCCAACTTTTCATATAACTTTGTATATTTATTACCTGCAAGAGCTCCATCTCCCATAGCATCTGTCAATTCAGCCTCTGCAAATAATGCTATTGCTGCTACTAGTGATTCATCCTTGATTTCAATCGACTTAAGAATCAGTTTACTATACTGTTTTGCCTGCTCCATTTTTCCAATCCTTAATGAAATTAATCCAAGGTATTTATAGATTAACTCCCAAGGATGTGATGATTTTCGCCCAATATCAATAGATTTCTCATAATCAAGTATCTCACGCCAAACATTCTCTAACTCATCTTTAGAATAGAAGAAATACGCTCCCTTTAAAAACAGATATAATGCAAAACTTGGATTAACATCTCCTCTATGTCCCATTTCTTTTAGCGCAATTAGTTGCTCAGAGGGCATAATGACATCTCCACAATACTCCTTCATTCCATCAATATATAACTCTTTTTCGCCTGCATCTATTAGATAATGTAGGCGGTATGACTGAGTTATTTTTTTATTAGCAAGATTATCTTCCATTAGCGCTAGCGATTCATCAAAAAAACCTAATGCCTCATTATCTCTCAAGAAAGCAGCAGTTTGACCAGCTTGACTAAGCGTTTTTACATATTCAGTTTTTCCAAAGCAAAGCCTACTTCTTCCAAGCTTTTGTCTTGAGAGATTATAAAGTCCTCCAAGCAAATCCAGTGTGACTCTGATTACTCCAATTGCCTTCTCATATTCAAAATAATCGAGCAATGTATTTGTATATCGATTTCTTGTTCGAGTATATTCCTCCAAATCAACAGAGCCAGCATATTTCTCACAGTTTTCGAAATATGGTTCGGCATCTTTTAAATTACCTTTGTGACAGTTTATCAATACACCAATATCGTTAATATAATATAGTAGCTTTGAATATCTAATATCTTCTTCAAGAGCTTTCTTTGACTGTGATAGAACACTATAGATAAATTCCTCTCTTGCTGGATTTAAAGCATTAGTCATATACGCACTTCTAAGCTCATCTAGTGCTTCAGAAAACGCATAAGGCAATCTTCCATCTTTAACATCCTCCAAAGTTTCCTTTTGTATCTTTTCCTTTATATATCTTATCCAATATTCTTGATATAACTTTGCCTCAGGCGTGTCCATAGTTGAGATTGTATATATTTCTCTAAGTGCATCATAATATTCCTTAATCTCCATTGCCTGCCATGCACGTTTGAAATATAAATCTACCTCATCATATGCAAAAATAAGATTTTTTTGATTAATAAGTTTCTGCGCTCTCTTTCGAACTTCTACTACATCATCTTCCCCAATATTCCTTGTGAGAAATGAACAAATGGTATCTGCCATATATAAAAATACATGGTCCTTACTTTTTTTATTAGGATAATAACTAATTGAACGCACTTTATACGAACTTATACTAATATCTTTCTTCGGTTCATTAAGCATCTGTTCAGTTAGAATTGTTCTAAAAACATCGGAGTTCATCAAAGAATATTGCTTTATACCTTCTTCCAAATCATCTCGATTATTCCTTGTATACCCAAATTCTTCATATTTCTCTGACTTCTCCTGGTCTAATAGACTGCTTTGTCTTGTAGCAATGTCTAAATTCAATTTTCCAATGTTAGGATATAAAGGATTATGGAAGATTAGATGTTCAACTACATCAGATGCCACGTGATAATACATGTTGGAGGCGACATCATCCCTAAAGAACTCTCCCAACTCACGATTCAATAAATCAGTTTTTCCTTTTGAACTCTTGACTACTGCACATATAATATATTTTCCAGTTCTCTCTGGTAATTCTTGGTTTTCATATATTAGTGCATTTCCTTCATATAACCCGTCCTGCAAAAAGCCAGGAAGTGTCTCTGACACTTTCTTCTTAACATTTCTAACCTTATGATTATTTTTCCCATTTCTAGAGTGGAGATCCATCGGATATGATGCATGTAATTCTGGAAACTGTTTGTTGACAGAATCTATAACCGATCTATAGTAAGCCTCTATTCGTTTCTTTTCATTGTCAAACTCGCATTCGTCTCCTTTGTCGTCGAAGAAAATTCCACCAATAAGTGTTGTTAAACTATCATTGGTATTATCTTTCTGAGACTCTTCAAATACTCCTGCTTCATCCAAGGCAATTGTTATCATATTCCGTATCCTCCGTTTATAATTAGACAGAATAATTATACCATTGTCTTGCAATTGTCGAAAACAATATATTATTATCAATATATATAATAAGACAGCTCGTTTTGAATAATTTGAACACATTTAACTGTGGATACATAGATGTCACTGTATACTTCTATCCACTTATATATAAAAGAGGGGCCGAAGACCCTCTATACTAAATATATGTATTTATTCTTTTTTTCGAGCAATTTGCTTGTCAAATAAAAATCGTTATCTATAAATATCCATTCAAGGTCTTCAGAAAGCTTTAAAATATATTCAATGTTGTATTGAGTAATATAAAAAAATTCTTCTTCAAATAGCCCGTACTCTTTTATATCATCATCCTTATCAAAAGATATAAGCATATACTTCTTATCAGCATATGTCCTACATAACCAGAATTCTCTATTGTCTTCAGTATCATAGGCCTCTACATAATATTCATTAGACAGATTGTATCTAACGTAATTATGAAAATTCTCATAGAATTCAATGGATGTAATTCGTGCTTTTCCTCTAAGGTCAAGTCCTCTAAATATTTGAAATCCTTTTCTTTGTTTATCTTCATCTGGAGCATAAGGTTGGCCGCAAAGGCCACAATCTTCATAAGTAATTTTCTCTATTGAAAAATCTCCCATAAATAAAAATCCTCTCAAATATAAATCTATTATACTTCATCTTGGATTAGATTCTGCTAAAAAGATTACTTAAAATGCAAAAGCTAATTACACATTTCTGTAAACTGACCCCTAAAAAATAATCTAAACTAGATATTTCAAAGTGCACAGTAATCAGATAATATTTTCTCCAACAAAAGACTAACTATTAAAGATTGTCAATAAAAAATGATTTGAAACAGAAATGTTTTAAATAGAGCGACGATGGCTTTTCATCGTAATCAGTACCTTGAAAACTGCATGACAAATAGAGCATCATCTGAGATGCTCATTAAAAAAGATTTGTATGGAATTAGTTAAACGGCTTTGTTGTATGACTGACGAGTTTTCTCAAGCTGATATATCAGTCGCACGAGCTTCTTCGTGGCATGAGATACGGCAACATAATAATGCTTTCCTTCAGCACGCTTTCTGGCAAGGTAAGCATTGAACGTCGGATCCCAATGGCAGACAAAGATAGTGGCGTTAAACAGAGCATATCGTAGATATCT
>NZ_FOQF01000046.1 GCF_900113655.1 Pseudobutyrivibrio sp. OR37
CAAATACAAAGAAGTCAACAGGAACCAGCACAAACGCGCACTCGCACTTACTGCCCGTAAATTTGCTAGATTGGTCTACAGTATGCTGAAGACTAATCAGCTATACAAAGCTCCTGTTTCAAAGTAGTAAATACTACTTTAGGAGTTAACGCCCTGTTTTTTTGAAACAGTACGGCAGGGCTTAGGCGGTCGTTCTTTCTTTTTTGAAAAATAACCAAAAAGAAAGGGACTTTTCAAGATTTTTCATCTTGACATATCACCGCTAGACTATTTTATAAGTTCGGATCCTGAGACACCTATTGTTGGTGCTTTTGTTGTGATGGTCTATGGAATACTTGTGCTTGTACTGACTGGAGTTGGCGCAGTTATATTAGCTATAAGGACCCGACAGAAAAGGCATGAATGAAAAATACCTGCTCTATCTGTTTAGGGGACTATTTATAAAAAAAGGTTAGTCAAAGCTAACTAAAAGTAGTATTATAAAATCATAAAAATACACAACGATTGGAGGACAAGATGAAAGCAGATTATAAGAATTGGATGCCAAAGGGAATGATATTAGGAACTCTTGCAGTTGCAGTGGTATTTTGTATTGCAACTGCGATTATAGGAGTTGCATCTGTAGTGGGAAAGGTTGTGCTGATGCTGACCATTTTATGTGCACTAATGGCGCTATGGATGTTTTTGATGCACAGAGCTTTTTCTTACAATGGCACGAGACAGATGTCAAAACAGATTATCGAAGGAGTGGCTTCCTATGTGAAAATTCCTGATGGTGGCAAGTGCCTGGATGTTGGTTGCGGCAGCGGCGCATTAAGTATTGCAGTTGCAAAAAGAAATCCCAATGCTCAGGTTGTTGGAATTGATAGATGGGGCAAGGAGTACGCTTCATTCAGTAAGAACCTATGTGAGAGTAATTCAGCAGCAGAGGGTGTGAGCAATACTTCTTTCCAGCAAGGGGATGCTTGTAAGCTGGATTTCCCAGATGAGACCTTTGATGCAGTTACCAGTAATTATGTATATCACAACATTCCTAGTAAGGACAGGCAGGCCATTCTTTTAGAAACACTAAGGACACTGAAGAAGGGGGGCATCTTTGCTATTCACGATATCATGTCAAATTCGAAGTACGGAGACATGGAAAGCTTTGTTAAAAAGCTTAAGGACATGGGCTATGAAGAAGTAAAGCTTGTTGATACAACAAACGGAATGTTCATGAGTAAGTGGGAATCTACGTGGATGGCCCTTACAGGCTCAGCGATTCTTATGGGAAGGAAGTAATTGGAATTCTATCCATATGTGTTATTCTTATATTAGTTGGAATTACAGGATTTTAATTTTTTTCCGGGCAGATATGACACTTCATTAGCAACCAAGAGTTGCGTGTAATATGAATATCTTCTTACTATAATATTAGTAAAGGAGGGATTTCCATGAATACGAAAGATGTTTTGTTGGAGCTTAGAACAAAGAATAATATGTCTCAGGATGAGTTGGCTGAAAAGGTTTTTGTGACTCGTCAGGCGGTTTCACGTTGGGAAAATGGTGATACAGTCCCAAACACGGAGACCTTAAAATTGTTGTCTAATCTTTATAATGTTTCAATAAACACATTGCTTGGTTCGCCCCACAAGCTGATCTGTCAGTGTTGTGGTATGCCTTTGGAGGATTCCATTATTGGCAAAAACAAGGACGGCTCGTTGAATGAAGATTACTGTAAATGGTGCTATGCTGATGGGACTTATATTTACAGTGATATGAATACTCTTATTGAAGTGTGCATTCCAAACATGGTTAATGAGAACTTTACAGAGGAGCAGGCTCGTGAATATTTGAAACAGGAACTGCCTAAGCTTGATTATTGGAAAAGATACGAAGAGCTTAGTGATGATGGACAGTTTGAGGAATTTAAAAACCAGTTGATAGAGGAGATTAACGATCTTCATATTGAAGGACTGCCAAGGGTAGAAAAGCTGTATGCACTGGTGGGCAGTTATGTTAATCTGGAATATCCATTGCCAAACGGGACAAAGGTGAAATTTTTAGACGATGGTGTAACTTATCTTGGAACCCAGCTTGAGTCAGAGTTTGGAGGAGATAGATGCTTCGGGATTCTTGCAAGTATGGATTTTATAATGGTATGTACATATGAGGCAGAGGGGGCAAATCCAGAACTTGTTCTTTATAAGAAAAGATGATTGGATACATTATGCTAAGGAGAATCGTAAAGATTAGCCTGAATTTTAAGCTTTTCTAAAAACGTAAAAAGTGGTTTACAGAGGAAAGGCAATCGCTTCGTTGTATGGCTTTTAAACAGCTGGTGGACGATTGTGCCTGCCAGCTGTTTTGTCTGTTCCTCCAAGGCAAATACAATGTCGGATTCATTTTTCAAAAAGCTATCTAATGTTTCTATTGGATATAATAAGACTGAGGTGAGATAATGTAAACAACAAAGGACAAAACCAATTGGGAATAACAGATATTGATAGAAATTCTGAATAGAGGAAACAAAGATGGCAAAAACATTAATAGCATTCTTTTCAAGAGCGGATGAAAATTATTTTGGCGGAGCGATGAGATATGTGAAAGTCGGAAACACAGAAATAGTCGTTAATCAGATGAAGGAGCTTATAGATGCAGATACATTCAAGATTGAGATGTTAAATCCTTATTCTCCGGTGTACATGACCTGCATTGATGAAGCCAAAAAAGATTTAAGAGAAAATGCTCGCCCAGAGCTTACAAATTACTTGGACAGTGTTGATGAGTACGACACCATTGTGCTTGCATATCCAAATTACTGGGGAACATTTCCAATGGCAGTAGCGACATTTCTTGAAAGATATGATTTTACAGGAAAGACCGTACTTCCGCTTTGTACCAATGAAGGAAGTGGAATGGGTTCTAGTGAACGTGATGTAAAAAAGTATGCTAAGGGCGCAGATGTGAAAAATGGACTTGCAATTACCGGAAGTCAGGCTGCAAATGCGAAAACAGCTGTAGAGAAGTGGTTTTCCGCTAACGGGTTGATGTAAAGGAATAGAAATGGAGGAAAAGGACTGCAAAAAATCGCAGTCCTTTTTGCTTAGAAAATTTTAAAATATTTTCTATTTCATATATGAGATGTGATAAGCTAATAATGTAACAAAATACAGTTGGTAGGGTAGAAATAGGAGCTCAAAGTTATGAAAACAATAGTGATTAATGGGCAGAATCATCATGGCTCAACTTATCATATTGGTAAAGAATTGGCAGATAAAATTGGTGGGGAGATTAAGGAAGTTTTTCTACCAAAAGATTTTGGTGAGTTTTGTCTGGGGTGTACAAACTGCTTCATAAAAGGAGAGGAGACTTGTCCACATCATGAAAAGCTGAAGCCTATCATTGATGCTATAGATGAGGCTGATGTTGTGATACTTACAAGCCCTGTTTACGTTATGCATGCGACTGGGGCGATGAAAGCATTTTTGGACCACTTGGGTTATCGATGGATGGTGCATAGACCAGAGGCGAAGATGTTTAAAAAGCAGGCGGTTTGCCTAAGCACTGCAGCAGGGGCAGGAATGAAATCTACCAACAAAGACATGGCAGACAGCTTGTTCAATTGGGGCATTCCAAAAATTTATAAATATGGAATTGCTGTGGCAGCTACAAGCTGGAACGAGATTTCTGAAAAGAAGTTGGATAAGATTCATAAGGCCACAGATAGAATTGCGGCAGCAATCAAAAACAACCATGGAAAAGTTAAGCCAAGCATCAAATTAAAGGCGTGGTTTATGTTATGCCGAATGATTCAAAAGAATGGATACAATCCTAAGGATATGGAGTACTGGAACAAGCAGGGGTGGACGCAGAGTAATCGTCCTTGGAATGCATGATAATGAATAAACAGGAGGGGACAAGGTATTGCTTATGGCCAAATGCAATCTATGTTTCAGACAATGCAATATTACCGAAGGGAGCTTTGGGTTTTGTGAAGTAAGAACCTGTAAGGATGGTAAAGTCATTCTTGATAATTACGGAAAGCTTACATCTATAGCCTTAGATCCGATAGAAAAGAAGCCACTGAATCGCTTTCATCCGGGAAGCAAAATCTTATCAGTTGGAAGCTATGGCTGCAATTTAAGATGCCCATTTTGCCAGAACTATCATATTTCATGGGGAAATGAGGTAGAATCTTTTAAAAGAGAAGCAGCCTATGTTTCTCCTGAAGAGCTTGCAAGGATAGCAGAGGAACAAACGGCTAATGGAAATATTGGTATCGCATTTACGTATAATGAGCCACTCATTTACTATGAGTATGTGCTAGATACCGCAAGACTGTTGAAAGAAAAGGGGCTGAAAACCGTACTTGTTTCAAACGGTATGGCAGAGGTTGATACTGTAAAAGAACTTTTTAAATACGTAGATGCTATGAACATCGATTTAAAGGGATTTACGGATCACTATTATGAAGATGTTTTGCAGGGAAATAGAAAGATGGTAATGGATTTTATTAGTGAAGCTACAAAGCATTGCCACCTAGAGCTGACCACATTGATAATTCCAGGGGAAAATGATTCCGATGAAGAAATGGATGAGCTGAGTGCCTGGATTGCTTCATTAAATAAGGACATACCACTTCATATATCAAGATTCTTTCCTAGATTTCATATGCTAGACAGGGAAGCAACACCGGTAGAGACAATCTATCACTTGAAAACTATAGCAGAAAAGCATTTGACATACGTATATACAGGAAACTGTTAAGGGGGGACGACTATGGCAATAGAAGCTGCATTTATGGTTCCACATCCACCGCTGATTGTTCCAGCTGTTGGAAGAGGTGGAGAAAAGCAAATTCAAGAAACTACTGAGGCTTATGAGAAGGTGGCAGATGAGATAGCACACATCGCGCCGGAAACCATCATCATCACAAGCCCTCACAGCATTATGTACACTGATTATTTTCATATTTCTCCAGGAAAGAGAGCAAAAGGCTCATTTGCCAGATTCAATGCGCCGGAAGTTTCTTTTGAAGAGGAGTATGATGAGAAGCTGGTGGAAGCGATTAGTGATATTGCTTATGAGGAGGATTTTGCTGCAGGAACTTTAGGGGAGCGGGAGCCGGAGCTGGACCACGGCACCATGGTTCCTCTATGGTTTATTCGTAAAAAATACAAGGGCGGAAAGATTGTGAGAATCGGTTTATCTGGCCTGGGACTGCTGGATCATTATCGGCTTGGGCAGATGATTCAAAAGGCAGTAAATGCCACAAATAGAAGAGTGGTTTTCGTGGCTAGCGGGGATTTGTCCCACAAACTGCAGGAATATGGACCTTACGGCTTTTCAAAGGAAGGGCCTGTTTATGATGAGCGAATTATGGACGTGGCAAAGCGTGCCGCTTTTGGCGAAATGTTTGATTTCAAGGAAGATTTTTGCGAAAAGGCTGCGGAATGTGGCCATCGCTCGTTTGTGATTATGGCAGGAGCACTGGACGGAATGGCCGTAGATGCTACCGTGTATTCTCATCAGGATGTAACCGGAGTGGGCTATGGCATAGCATCATTTTATCCAGCAGGGGAGGACGCAAGCCGTCATTTCAGAGACATTTATCTTGCCAAGCTAAGAGAGACATTAGATGATTCAAACGCATCCTCAGATGAATATGTAAAGCTTGCAAGAAAATCTTTGGAGAGCTACATTCTAAATCAAAAGGTGCTGTCACTTCCAAAGGATTTGCCAAAGGAAATGCTGGAAACTCAGGCAGGGGCATTCGTATCTATTCACAAAGCAGGACGCTTACGAGGCTGCATTGGAACAATTCTTCCTACCACCAAATGCGTGGCCGAGGAGATTATCCAAAATGCAATCAGCGCCTCTACCAGGGACTCAAGATTCAATCCTATCAGCCCAGAGGAAATTCCTGATTTGGAAATAAATGTAGATGTTTTGAGTGCGCCAGAGGCCATTGATTCACCGGATAAATTGGATGTTAAACGATATGGCGTCATAGTTAGCAGCGGCGGCAGAAGAGGCTTGCTTCTTCCGGATTTGGACGGGGTGACCTCTGTTAATCAGCAGATTTCTATTGCCAGACAAAAGGGCGGCATTGGAGAGAATGAGCCAATCAGCCTACAGCGATTTGAAGTAATAAGGCATATATAAAAATTTAAAGGAGATAAACTATGATTAAAATTTATGGATTACACACATGCCCATATTGTGACTTTCTTCAGCCACAGATTCAAGGAAAAGAAGACCAGTATAAATACATTGATATAGGCCAGCATGTTCAGTATATGCACGAGTTCATGGATTTACGAGATAATCGCCCAGAGTTTGATCATTCAAAGGAGATTGGCGATATAGGAATCCCTTGTTTTGTATTCGAGGATGGTAGTGTCAGTCTTAATCCGGCTGATGCAGGGCTGGTTGAATATGATGGTGCATCTTCATGTTCTATTGAGGATCATCTTGCTGGTAAAAAGGGTTGCTAATAAACATGGGACAGATAAACAGAGACGACATGCTGGAGCTGACACGCAGATTCACATCAGCTCGCAGCAACCTAGCAAGAATCGCAGGTGCCTACATAGATGAGGAAGGCTACATAGACGGCACTTTTAATACAAGCTTCCTGAACATAAAGGGAGCGGAAAAGAACAGATGCCTGGATATCGCAAAGACGATACCATTTGCAAAGCCAAATGAGGAGTTGATTCAGTATACAATTCCTGGGCTGGGGCCAGGTTCTATCTGGCAGATGATATATGCAATTCGTGAATGCGAATTGAAAAATGATGCGCTGATGCTGAATCTATACGAGCTGATTGCAGAGAAATATCCTAAGGGAAGACCCTATGCCATATATGTATACTATGGTGCTTATGATGTGCCAATCAAGGGCAGCGACAAGTCTTATCAGGATGAATCTGAAGAGGTTTATAAGTATCTGATAATGGCGATTTCTCCAGTGGATGAGGAGCAGGTGCCCCATTCGCCTGAGGCGGGATTCCTATATCCAGCATTTACAAATAGAAGCACAGATATAAATCATGTGAATTTCTATAGCCAGGATTATGAGGAAGCCAGAGAACTGATGAAATTTTTAGATATTTTGTAGGGGACCATCCCTAGTAGGGCCTTCCAGGCCCAGGTCTGCCCGAGCTCCACAGACCACTCGCTGACGCGAGCTTTGTTCGGTAAAAAAAAATAATATGAGAGGAGACACTGCGGTGCCTCCTATTTTTTTGACTTGACAAAAGTCTGAAATCGGACTAAAATTCATTAAAGTCTGATTTCGGACTAAGGAGGTACTATGCAAAAGCAGGATAATACAATGCATCAGTTTGATGCCATTTATGGAGAGATATCAAATGTATATCATGAAATCAATCGAAAGCTTGGATTGACTGATACGGAATCTATTGTGCTGTATTCTGTGGCAGTTGATGAAAATGTTTCCCAAAAGGCTATTTGTAGCTTGTCAGGTCTCAGTAAGCAGACAATCAATTCTGCGATTAAGAAGATGATTAAGGATGGAATCCTAGAGCCTTTGTCTGGTCAAAAGAATGAAAATCTTATCCCAACCAAAAAGGGGCAGAAGATAATCAAAGAAAAGATAAGCATCCTTATTGAAATGGAAAATAGGATTTTTACATCATGGTCACCAGATGAAAGGAAAATTTTTATTGATTTGTACACAAGGTATTTAGACATGCTCAAGGATGAGTGTGATAGTTTAGAGATTTAGTGAGGTATTTGTGAGTAGTATTTTTAGAAAAAAAGTTAAACATAATGCGATAGAACTTTCGAATCATTTTACATATTCTTCCTTAATTCGATTTACCATGTCATCTATGTTGATGATGATATTTGCGTCCATCTATACAGTTGTGGATGGATTTTTTGTTTCAAATTATGTAGGTAGTACACCTTTTGCAGCGTTGAATTTGATCTTTCCATTTATCATGTTTTTCTCTGCAATTGGATTTATGTTTGGTGCAGGTGGAAGTGCCTTGGTAGCATTGACATTAGGACTTGGAGAGGAGAAAAAAGCAAATGGTATCTTTTCCTTTATCATATATACGGCACTTGGATTAGGCATATTGCTTTCTATCATTGGATTTATTTTTACACCACAGGTGGCGGTGCTTCTGGGCGCAAGCAATGAGATGCTGCCATATTGCATTATCTATGCCAGGGTTTCTTTTGTTGGACTTCCGGCATTTATGCTCCAGAACTGTTTCCAGTCCTTTATGATTACAGCGGAAAGGCCACAGCTTGGACTTAAGATTACCCTGATTGCTGGCATTTCGAATATGATTCTTGATGCACTTTTTATGGGTTTCTTTGGCTGGGGACTTTGGAGTGCAGCACTTGCTACGATTATTGGACAGTTTATTGGTGGATTAGTTCCGCTATTTTATTTCTTTGGACCAAATGGGTCGAAGCTTAGACTTGGTAAGCCGTTATTAGATTTTTCGGCATTAGGTAAAGCAGTAGTGAATGGTTCTTCTGAGTTTTGCTCCAATGTATCTATGTCGATTGTAAATATGCTTTACAATTTTCAGTTGATGAAATTTGCCGGAGAGCAGGGCGTATCTGCATACGGCATCATCATGTATACGAACTTCGTGTTTATCGGTATTTTCATGGGGTATTCCATGGGAGTTGCGCCTATCGCAGGATATAACCTTGGAGCTGGAAATTATGATGAGCTTAAGAATGTTTTCAAAAGAAGTATCAAACTTGTAGCAAGTGCCTGTTTCGTTATGACAGTTGTATCCCTTTTGGCTGCAGGATTTATGGCTGGCATATTTGCAAAGAATGATGCTGCATTATATGAGATGACGCGACATGCAATTATGATTTATTCCATTGCATACTTATTTGTTGGATGGAGCGTTTTCTCATCGGCATTTTTTACCGGACTTAACAATGGAGTAATATCGGCTGCAATTTCTTTTCTAAGGACATTAGTGTTCCAGGTAATAGCGGTACTGATTCTGCCAGAACTATTTGGACTGAATGGAGTGTGGGCGGCTATCGTTGTGGCTGAAGGAATGGCATTTGCATTCTCCTTACTTTGTTTGTTAAAGTATAGAAATAGATATCACTATGTTTAAGTTTTACAATATAGTATTTGAGTTTTGCAAAAGGTAAATCGGAGCCAAATTCCATGAAGCCAAAAAGGATATGGCAAGCAGATTTGGAACCGGCGAATCTATGCTTCATCTGGCTCAGAGAATTTATAATCTCATAGATGATGTAAAGGCGGGAGACACGCAAACCTCTAAAAAATGCATCCCAAATAGCAATTTTATAGATTTGGGATGAATGCTAATGGAGGCTATTTTGAACCTATGCAACCCAAATGTGATTTTTTTGATTTTGGGATGTATAGCTTTAGAGCGGATTATACAGAAATGCAACCCAAAGGCAATTTTTGGGATTTTGGGATGCATGAGTTATCAGATGATTTTCGGTACAATGCATCCCAAAGGTAATTTTTTGCTATTTGGGATGAAAAAGTATTTAACACTATGCAACCCAAATGTGGGTTTTTATTCTATGGGATGCATACCTATAAAAATTTAAATTTTTACAGTAAACAGGTTACATCCCAATGTTTATATTTTAAAAGAGCTAAAGCTTAAATATATAGATGTGGCAGGTGAATTTGCAAAAAATATTGAAGTCAAAAAGGTATAACCAGAGTGGGAATTTACTATGTGAAGAGAGGGCGGGTTTTTCGATTATTTATGTTTTTCAAGAAAAAAATTGAGAAAAAAGAATATGATAAATCAACCAAGAAACCTGTTATTAAGGCTAGTATATGCACTGGAGAACAGGTTGCGGGTTTTAAAGATATTTCCACAGGGGTATTTGAAGATGTAATGTTGATTAAAACTCCTGAAGATCTTGCAATCTTTAAAGAAATGTATGATATAAAAGAAGAAATAGAAAAGATATATTAAAAGGAAGATATTACGTCCAGAGGAGCAATGTTAAATGAAAATCAGAATAGCTAATAACAATGATATAGAATTATAACTTACGAAGGGGCGACTTATGAAAAGAACTAAAGCTATATCCATATATATCGCAGGAGCTTTAGGCCAGATTGCATTTGTATGTCTAGTTGTGTACCTGCTTAGGAATATCGGATTTACCATAGACTATACTTCTCCATTAGGCATGATAGCTATTGTTATAGGCGGCATATCATCAGCTTTATGGGGAATAATAGTTTCTTTAAAATATAGAAAAATATCTTTTAAAACAATCGTAGCAGATTTTTTCAAATTCAAGCAAAGCTATAAGGATTATATGTTAGTTCTATTGTTCCTCTTTATAGATTTTCTACCAGTGATATTAGGCGGTGAATTTATAATTAATTCTTGGTATATTCCATTAATGATGTTTGTAAAACACATAGCATTTGGTGGACTTGAAGAGATTGGGTGGAGATATTTCTATCAGCCAGCATTACAAGAGAAGCTTAATTACATTTATTCAACGCTAATAACTTTTGTGTCATGGAGCATATGGCATTTCTTATACTTTTATATAGAAGGAACAATTGCTGATGTAAGTGTAGTGCCTTTTCTTATTGGGTTATTAACAAACAGCTTTATTCTTTCAGCACTTTATGTAAAAACAAAGAATCTATGGCTATGTGTGATGACTCATTCTTTAATAAATGTATTATCGCAGTTAGCAATTGGCGGGGTTGATTATCTAGGCTATGTGAGCAAATTATTGATTATTTTAATAGCAATAAGAATTGTAAGATTTGGGTATAGCCAAAATCCAAAGGCTAGCCAATAATCCAATCCAACAGCTCCTGGAGGAGGTCTAGGCCTGTCAAGAGACCGTGGAATAAACCAATGGATTTTGTTTTATCTTTTTTTTAATGATAGTTGACACAGTGTCAAGAAGGTGATATGATGCAATCATCGATTGACACGATGTCAACAGAAAGGAGTACATAAAAATGACAAAAGCATTACCTAAGATTGCACTTGGTGCATGGGCATGGGGCAATGATATGTGGGAAAAGAAGATGGAATAATTTTTTTACCCTGCGATTGACTGCGTGTCAACTAAACGATAATATAAAAGTATTGATACACAGTTTAAGGAGAAAAACATGGCAGTAGAAAATAAAGAGACAATTGATAAAAGAAGAGAGGAAATAATGGATGCCTGTGAAAAGCTTTATGAAACAATGGGCTTTCAGAGCATTAACATAAAGGTTATTAGCACAGAGACCAGCTTTTCCAGACCTTCCATATACAATTATTTCCAGACTAAGGAAGAAATTTTTTTAGGACTTTTGACCCGTGAATATATGAAGTGGAATGAAGCTCTTAAAAACATTATCGGAAGAAACTCTGATATGGATAAAGATTCCTTGGCGCAAGCAATAGCAAAATCTATGGAAGAACGTAAGACACTTCTGAAAATTTCTGCCATGAATCTGTATGAGATAGAGGAAAATAGTAGGGAAGAACTTCTTGTTGACTACAAGAGAACTTTCAAGAATTCGATAGAACTTTTTGATGAATGCTTAAAAAAACATCTTAAGGTGTCCAATCAAAAGAGCGAGCAGATACGATATGCATTCTTCCCATATATGTATGGAATCTACCCATACTCATTTCCTACAGATAAACAGATATCTGCAATGGATGAGGTAAAACTCTCTCATATGGACACGACAATTTATGAAATGACTAATCAGTTTTTAAAGCTGATCTTATGATTGAAGAAAGAAGGAATTTAAATGAAGAAGAATATTGGAGCAACACTTGCATTATATCCATCACCTGTAATCGTTGTAGGAGCAATGGTTGATGGCAAACCTAATTGGACACTTGTAGCACATGCAGGAACAGTGGCACATAGTCACCTTATGGTTTCTATGGTTCAGGCTCACTATACAAATAAGGGAATCCGTGAAAACAAAATGTTTTCAGTAAATGTGGTAGATGAATCTTGGCTTAAGGAAGCTGACAGAATGGGAGTCATCTCAGGAAATAAGGAAGATAAGTCGGAAGCATTTAAATATACCGTTGGAGAAAACGGTGCCCCACTTATTGACGATGCAAAGGTATCCATTGAGTGTGAGATGGATTATAACTACGAGCTTGAGAATTTTGATAATTTCATCGGAAAGATTCTTGCTACTTACGCAGATGAAACTGTCTTAAACGAGGCAGGTAAGATTGATTATCACGTATTTAAGCCTGTACTCTTTGAATTCCCTACCTATGAATATTTCGTAACAGGAGAAAAAGTTGGTAACTGTGCAAAGATGAATCTGTGATTGGAGGTTTATGATGAGCATTACAGTCAATTTACGTTATAAAGGAACAGATGGTGCTGCAAAAAGATTTGCAGAGGAAATGACAAAAAGCGGAACTGTTGAAAAAATACGAAATGAGGCAGGAAATCTCAGGTATGAGTATTATCAGTCATTCGATGACCCTGAGACAATCCTTTTGATAGATAGTTGGGAAGATCAGGAGTCTATTGATGTCCATCATGCTTCACCTATGATGCAAACAATAATGGATCTTCGCGAAAAATATGATCTTCATATGACGGTGGAAAGATACGTATCTGATGCAAGCATGCCAGACAAGGATGCTGATTTTATAAGAAAATAAGAGAGATGCCAAATGATCCAGATGTAAGACCTGAATATGAAGATATTCAGGTGGATATTGAAAATGATTATTCTACCATTTTCATTGGCTATCCAATATGGTGGGGGCAGGAACCACGAATTATGGATACCTTTGTAGAAAGCTATAATTTTGAAGGAAAAACTATCATACCATTCTGTACTTCAGGAAGTAGTGGTATCGAGAGTAGTAGCGCAAACCTGGTAGAAAAAGCCGGAACAGGAAATTGGCTATCTGGAAACAGATTTAGTGGAAGTGCCACAGAAGATGAGATAAAAAATTGGATATCAGGATTAGAGATTGATTAGAAGGAGTGAGGAACATGAGTGAAAAGATAGTACAGACAGCAGGAAGAGAACAGCTTGGAGAATTCGCCCCAGACTTTGCGCATTTTAATGATGATGTTTTATTTGGAGAGAACTGGAATAATCAGGATATTGATGTAAAGACGAGGAGTATCATTACAGTTGTGGCATTAATGTCTCAGGGAATCACAGACAGCAGTTTGAAATATCACATTATGAATGCAAAAAATCATGGTGTATCACAAAAGGAGATGGCTGCTATTATCACACATGTGGCTTTCTATGCGGGATGGCCAAAGGCGTGGGCTGTATTTAACCTGGCAAAAGAAGTATATAATGAGCCTGTTGATGAGATTACCCGCTAAAATATATAAGACTGCAAGGAGTAGTAACTATGGCAGAAATCGATAGATTAAAAGAAATAGTAGAAACCCTAAGAAGTGAAAACGGCTGCCCAGTAATGCATAAGCTAAGACGAGTGTATGCACTTCTTGCTATTCTTTCATTGGTTTACTCTGTAGCGGTATTCATGGTAGGAAGCGGAACTTTTTCATTTATCATATGGATATTTGCAGCTATATTCTTTGGATTCTTATATATCATGGAAAAGAAAAGATTGTGGCTTAAAGTACCAAAAGCTTTAAGATATGCCTTTAGAATTATCGTGGCTATAGGGGTTGCAGTTTTTGTCATCTGTCAGGGATGTATTTTAACGCAGTTCGTTTCAAAAGGAGAGCCGGGAGCAGATTACATAATAGTCCTAGGTGCCCAAATGAGAGACTGGGGACCAAGCGTAGTTTATAAAGCTAGGCTTGATTCAGCTATTGAATATCTAAATAATAATCCTGATACCAAAGTCATAGTTACAGGCGGACAAGGGGCTAATGAATCTGTATCAGAAGGCGAAGGTGGACAAGAATATCTTTTATCACAAGGAATTAATAAAGATAGAATTCTAGTGGAAAAGGATTCAGTTGATACTGACGAAAATATTAGTAATGCACTAAAACTAATAGATACAGATAACGACATGAAGATATGCATTGTCACAAACAACTTTCATGTATTTAGAGGAGTGATGATAGCAAAACGATACACAAATGCCAAAATATCAGGTATTGCAGCTTTTACACAATACCAGTATCTTCCTAACAACATGGTTAGAGAAACCTTTGGAATATTAAAAGATATATTATAGATATATGTATTGTATACATTGCTCAGGAATCTTTTCCATCCAGAAGTCCTAGGCAGATAAGGGATTCGGTTCCGGTACAGTTGGCAAAGGAAAACAATAAGTTTATCTTCTCACATGTAAAAGAGGGAAAGAGGTTTGCTTGGGATTAGTGGTTTGTTATTGGAATATAGGCTAAAGAGCATAGACAATCGGCCTTTGTAGGGCTCTTTCAATGAGAGAGGACATCGATAAATTCCAGTTTGAAGAATTAAATAATTGAATTGTTAGAGCCTGCCCTTGTGGCGGGCTCCTTTTTTCTGTGAAGGTATAATCTTGGGCTGATATGGGAGGTAGTTATACCTTTTAATGGGCAATGGGACATTTTATTGTAGTCAAAAAGGTATAACTAGCGAGAGAATTTATGGTGGGTTATACCTTTTGGTGGGCAATGAGACATTATATTGAAGTCAGAAAGGTATAACCAGAGTGGGAATTTACCGGAGGTTATACCTTTTGGTGGGCAATGAGACATTATATTGAAGCTAAAAAGGTATAACTAAGAGCAATAATTATAGAGGGTTATACCTTTTTGTCCAGTAGGTAAGTTTCAATGGTTCTTTTAATAATATCTTCAGTAAGCGGTGAATTAATGATATGTGTGGATTATTTTAATTTGGCTTTAGGTTTTGTATAATTGAATGCAAATAAAGAAGTGGCATTAACTAGAGGAGACAACCGAAATGAAAATTTTATTCATAGGCAACAGCCATACATACATGAATGACATGCCAGAGCTTGCCAGACGTATGATAGAAGATGCGACAGGAGAAGCTTGTGAAGTTTACATGCTAGCTTATTCAGGTAGATCACTAAGGTGGCATATGGAAGAAGAGTATTTCTCGGAGCGATTTAATATTCTACATGGGAAATATGATTACTGTGTTATTCAGGAACAGGCGCATCCAATGCCTGCAGAGGAAGACACTATAAAGTACGCAACAAAGATAGTGGAACTCTGCAAACGGGTGGGGACAGTGCCAGTTATCTTTGAGACCTGGGCTGAGAAGGCAAAGCCAGAAAATCAGATAGAGATGAACCGTAGATACAGAAGCCTTGCGACAAAGCTTGATGCTAGGCTTGCACCAATTGGTGAGTTATGGAGTGAAGTTTTAAATTCATCTGACGTTGATTTATATTTTAGAGATGGCGAACATGCATCAGCAATTGGTGATTTTCTGATTGCAATTGTACTTACGAAGGTTATTGCAGGAAAGCTTCCTAAAGAGAGCTTTAAAACAGCATTTGATTTCACTGTGTCTGAACAATTCCAACCAGTAAAAGAAAATGTTCAGGATGAAGTGGTTGAGTTGGAGGCAGCAGTTATTTCATTAATAAGAGAAAAGGTAGGCAAGGGATTATAATGGCAGAAGAGATTTTTGACATCGTAGATGAAAAGGGACAGCCTACAGGAGAGAGTTTGTATATGTGTATGATGAAGATGGATAGATGATTTCACAGCTGACGAACAGGGCTTGTTGCCTCAAGATTTAAAACGAGGTGTATTGTCAGAAGATGGTATTTCCTTTATGCTGGAACGAAATAAAGACTACATGGAGAGGATTATTCAGAGGTAGCTTATTTTTTTTATAATGGGAATTACAGCTGGTCGCACAGAAACATTTCAATGATGATAGATTGAGATATCGCATATACGAATCGGATATCGAATACGAACGATTTGAAAAGGAACTGGAGGCGGTGATTCTTCCGGTTTATAAGTCTGCTCAGAACTGCGGGTTCGTGGAGTGGAGGTATATATAAGTGATGGAGGTTTAGAGACGGAATGACCGGCGAAAACAATAAGACAAAATTGGAAGTTGATGAGATTAAGGAAAAATTAAAAGGTATACCATCAGTAACAATTAATGGTGAATACTATGGATATTTATATTCCTGTAAAGAATGTCAAAATGAAATTTTAATCAAAACAAATGATGGTAGATATGGAAATTTAGGACCATTTTACTGCCCTGTATGTTCTGCACACTATTATGCAACTATAGATGATAATAATCCTGAACCTTCATTGTATGTAGCTAGTTACGGTGAACAACCAGCATCACTGTTGGATTGCACAGGAAGGAAACGTTCGGAGGAAATTCCTCTTTTGTATAAGGCGTTTTGAAGGGGACAAAGGAGTTCGGTCGCACAGAGGTGGGACCGGACTTTTTTTACTTTATAGGAAATTTCTCCTTCGGAGAAATCTTGAACTAAAAAGGCCCGCGCGGAGGCGGGCATGAAAACAAGAAGTATTACTTAGAAGATATAAAAACCTTCTGCACCTACTTCATCTTCTGGATCAAAATCATCATCTTCAAGGAAATAGTGCATATCTAATAAATCATCATCGCTCATAGCTTTGATGTCAGATGCCGTCATTCCTTCAGGTGGATTTTGGATATATTTAGTTCTTATTTCATCTACAGGATTGTTGTTACTAATAAGAATCACCTCCAAGCTTTTTAATGATTTTAACACTTGGAGAAAGATATAGGAACCTATCCAGCTTTAGCCCAAGCTCTTT
>NZ_FOQF01000058.1 GCF_900113655.1 Pseudobutyrivibrio sp. OR37
TACCAATAATTCCTGTAATGACTTTTTCCATAGACAATTTTCTTTTCCGTGAGAAATTTCTTTCAGAATCAATACAGAAAGATTTTGCATTATCTGCAATTGTTTTAATTTGTGACATCAAAAGTTTCTTTACCATTTGTGGTTTCATGTGCGCCTCCCTGAAATTTGTAAATATACTTACAATTTCAAGGGCCGCTTTCGCTACCTCTGAAAATAATCAGTAGCGAAAGCGGCCGCACTTTTCTGCATTAATGTCAACCCTTTATAGAAAAAAGACCCCTGCATCATTCCTGATGCAGAGATCTTTATACATCCCTCTTAACTTAATGACATTGTATGATATACCGGGTCTTTTTTCGTATATTTATTTACGAGGAGTATCTGTTTTGATACAATACTGCAATATCGAAAAAACTCAAAGGGAGGATTGGTGTGGAGAATATTTTTGTAGATGGCTTAAAAGAAAATAATATAAACAAACTTTTATCTGCACCTAAAAGTGACCTCCACAATCACTCGACCAAAGGCTGCAGAAGAGCGTGGCTTGCAGAGCTACTTCAGGTTGATATTCCAGAGCCTCCACAGCACCTTGATGGCTTGGAAGGTATGCAGAATTGGTTCAGGTCAAATATAAAACCTGTATGTGATGGCTATGAAAATATGCTTCTCAGGTGGGAAGGTGCTTTTGCTGAGGCTGGGCGAAATAACATAATTCGTCTTGTAATGAATTTTGGTACAGCTGAAGTGAATCAGGTAGGAACAGTAGAAGAGTTTCGAGAGCTTATAGAAGGATTCCATAAATCATATTGTCCTGATAGTATCTTTGAAGCGGAGCTGACATATCCCTCCTTCGGAAACGTGGAAGAAGAGGTAGATGAGCTCGACAAATATGCCGAGTCCGGATACTTCAAGGCAATTGATATTTGCGCAGGAGAAAATGTTCAGCTATTTGAAGCATTTTTACCGCTATATAGGAAAGCTGAGGAGTACCATTTAACCAAGAAGATGCATGTTGGAGAAACGGGTTCAGCTGAAGATGTAAGAAGAGCTGTAGAGACTCTTGGTCTCTCTGAGGTGCATCACGGAATTAATGCATCAACATCCAAAGAAACCATGAGATTTCTTGCGGATAATCATATACAGGTTAATGTCTGCCCCAGCAGCAATGTAATTCTGGGTTTTGCAAAGGATTATAAATCACATCCAATTAAGACATTGGTAGAAAATGGGGTCAGAGTGACCATAAATACTGATGATCTTCTAATTTTTGATTCCTCAATTGAAAATGAATATCTAAAGCTTTACAAGGCAGGGACACTTAGCGCAGAACAATTAGAGGAAATAAGACAAAGAGGATTGGGGAATCTATAAGAAAAAGGACACTAGAGTACTTTCGTGGAAAAAGTATATTTGGTATAATAGGGCACTGATACTATCAAATTTACGATTTATAAAGGAGGATAGATTGAAAAAGGTATTAGTTTTAGGCTGCTCCGGCAGCGGGAAAAGTACATTCTCCATAAAACTTCAGAAAAAGACTAAGCTTCCTTTATATCATCTTGATAATATTTGGTGGAATGCTGACAGGACACATATTTCAAGAGACGAGTTTGATGCGAATCTTGCTGATGTTGTGAAGCGTGACACTTGGATTATAGATGGTGATTACAGCAGAACATATGAAAACCGTATTAAAGCTTGCGATACCATCTTTTTCCTGGATTATGGAGAAAAAGTTTGCATGGATGGAATTACCGGAAGAGTAGGTCAGGAGCGTCCTGATATGCCATGGATAGAAAGCGAGCTTGATCCAGAACTTGTAGAACTGGTTCAGAACTACGAGCGTAAGAACAAACCAAAGTTGATGGAACTATTTTCCAAATATCCAGATAAGAATGTAATTACATTTTTTATTAATAGAGAAGAAGCAGAAAAGTGGATTGCAGAAGGACAATCAGAGGTGTAAATAGTGATAAATTTAAATTTAGTAAATGTTCTATGGACAGTCGGAAATAATGAATAAGCCAGGCATGGTGGATGCAGATAAGCATTTAAATCGTATAAGGGGGATTATTGCTTGATTTTGTGGATAATAGCCACACTGTGTGCGTTTTTTATAAAGGGACTTTGTGGTTTTGCAAATACATTAGTCTTTACATCTATTTTAGGATTTGGAGTGGCAAACGTTAATATATCGCCAGTGGAATTATTACTTGGGTATCCGACAAATCTAATATTGACTTGGAAGAATCGTAATAAGCTTGAGAGAAAAGTCTATATTCCTTTAGCATTGTTGGTTTTGGGTGGTAGTATTCCGGGAGCAATCCTTCTAAAGAGTGTTGATGTTAGGCATTTAAAAGTGTTCTTTGGAATCGTTGTTATTCTTATAGCTGTTGAAATGTTTTTTAGAGAATATCAACGTACAAATGCAAAGGATTCTAATCTTTTACTAGGTATCATTGGCGTGCTGTCTGGTATATTATGTGGCCTGTTTGGGATAGGAGCGTTGCTTGCTGCCTATGTTGGGCGAGTGACTAATACAACGGATGAATTTAAAGCCAATATAAGCGCGGTTTTTATTGTTGAAAATACTGTAAGAATCTTTACATATTATTTGCTTGGAGTATTTACACTTAATTCATTGAAACAAACAGTAATCCTTATTCCGTTCATGATTATTGGATTGTTTGCTGGAATGGAGAGTTCAAAAGTCTTGGATGAAAGAGTTGTAAAAAAGATTGTTATAGTTCTTTTGGTAATATCAGGGGTGTTTTTGGTTGGAATGAATTTATAGTTAAGAGAGGGGGGGATAATATGATAATTAATGACATAGACAATGGCAATGCCTTCGAATGGGGGAATACATCTGAAGATTATGCAAAATACAGAGACATTTATCCCCAGGAGTTCTATCAGACTATTTTAGATTTGGGACTTTGTAGGGATGGACAACATGTCTTGGATATTGGAACTGGCACTGGGGTGTTGCCACGAAACATGTACCGCTATGGCGCAAAGTGGGTCGGAACAGATATAACAGAAAATCAGATCCTTCAGGCGAAAAGACTGGCTGCTGAGGCGGGTATGGATATTGATTTTTTCACATGTCCAGCAGAGAATGTGGACTATCCGGATGGGACTTTTGATGTAATTACCGCTTGTCAGTGTATTTGGTATTTGGATGCTAAAGTGATTGCACCTAAGTTTGCTAAGATGTTAAAGCCTAATGGAAAGTTTTTAATATTATACATGGGATGGTTACCATATGAAGATCCAATTGCTGGTAAGAGCGAAGAGATTATTTTAAAGTATAATCCAAATTGGTCCAGTTACGGCGACACAGTGAAACCGGTGTATGTTCCGGATGAGCTGTTGCAATTCTTTGATATCGTTAATCGCATGGAATTTCGTGTTGATGTTCCTTTTTCGCAAGAAGGTTGGCACGGACGTATGCGCGCATGTCGAGGAGTTGGAGCTGCTATGAATGATAAACAGCTTGCTGCATGGAACGAGGAACATATGAAGATGCTTATGGAAAATGCTCCAGATAACTTTATGGTTAAACACTATATTTCTTTAGCTGAATTGCAGCTGATATAGTTTCGGAGTATTTGGATTTACCTGTAACTCATCTTTAAGAATTTAGAGAGACAAATAATGTCAAGATTCATTGAGCTGATGGGGGTTTTATGAAAACGATATACAAATCTGAAAAAGGAAAAGAAGAAATATTGAATCTATATGACAGTCAGCTTTCAAGGCTGCTAGCACCTTGGAAAGATGTCTATGTAGATACCTCTTTCGGGAAGACACATATTATCGAGACTGGTAACTTAACCGGTATACCACTTCTGGTTTTTCACGGTGGAAATGCCACCACAGCTTACAATCTTCTTGCCTGCGATTTTATAATGAATGATTTTCATATATATGCAGTGGATATGGTTGGCCATCCTGGAAAGAGTGCAGAAACAAGCCTGCCATCAAAGGGATATGATTATGGAAAATGGGTTAGCGAAGTAATAGATGGCCTTAAGTACGATAAAATAAGTCTTTTTGGCGGGTCCTTTGGTGCTGGTGTGATTGCGAAAACAATGTGCGTTTGCCCTAATAAGATTAATCGAGTTGTGCTATATGTTCCCTCAGGAATAAAGAATGCACTGGCAATAAAAAGTGCAAGTATGATGCTGCCGATGATAGCTTATTGGATTACTGGAAAGGATAAATGGCTAAAAAAGTGCATGCTCCCAATGGCTATAACCGAAGATAATATTACAAAAGACATATATGAAACAGCAAAACTGAGCATTGACCATGTTAAGATAAAAAAAGGCATGCCAAGCAATGTTGATGAGAAATTAATGAAAAAATGTACTGCACCAACACTTGTGATGGCGGCTGAAAGGGATTGTCTGTTTCCAGGAAATGGCGTAATCGAAAGAGCAAATAAAATCATTCCCAATTGTGAGACCTACTTGTTAAAAGGGCGCGGTCATATGAACTTTTTAACAGATGAAGAGAAGGAAATGATTGTTGATTTCCTGTTAGCATAAATCCATAGAGGGGGATAGCAGAAAATCAGATTCTTCTATAAAAGAAGACATCGGTAAATTTGAATCCTCGAGCTCAAAATGAGCAGTATTGGAGTCAAAAATGGCTGTAGCACTGCTTAGGAACAGAGAATAGGATCTATGAGGGATTAATATGAAGTCAAAAAGGTATAACTGACTTGGAAATTTATGGCGGGTTATACCTTTTGGTGGGCAATGAGACACTATATTGAAGTCAAAAAGGTATAACTAGCGAGGAACATTATGGAAGGTTATACCTTTTAGTGAGCTATGGAACATTATATTGAATTTAAAAAGGTATAACTAAGAGCAATAATTATAGATGGTTATACCTATTTATTCAGCAAGTAGAGCCTGTGAAATCTTTTTTGTTACCAATTTTTGAATTGTGTGTTCCTTGATGGATGAGGATTCTGTATAATTGAAGACAGTTAAATTAACAAGTCGAAATTTGTCGGGATAATAGATTATATCGGAAGATAGTTTAGTAGAAAATTAATGAAGTTATAAATCCTCCAATATGCGAAACGGCGCCTGCTCTAATCGTAGTGTTGACGCAAAGAATAAAGGCATATCGTGATAGATGCTTTGCAGTGCAAGATTACTCTGCTGCAATTGAGAACATGCTACTTACAATTGTTGAGCTTGGATATCAGAGCTGTTGGTATGAAGGTCATATTACGGGTGAAGATAGAATATGCGACAAAATAGCTGACATTCTTTTGGTACCTGAGGGATATGAAGTTGTATGTATATTACCGGTAGGGGAGGCTGAAAGCACCCCAGTGTTACCTAAGAAAAAAGTTTTTGAAGAGAGAGCCTGGTTTAATTCATTCAAAGGCTGATAGACAATTATATTTCTGAATAGATTAACTTTAAGTTTTATGGAGGAAGTATGAAAGTATTGATTTTGGGAGCCAGTGGGTTCCTTGGTGGCACTATCTATTCGAAAATAAAGAATAGTGGTAATGAAGTATTAGGAACGTACAGCAAGAATAATAAAAATAGAGATTATATTAAACTGGATGTTTTCGAAATAAGCAGTCTGACTGCTCTCGTGATGGAATATAAGCCTGACGTTATTATCTGGACAGTGATGAATCATGAACGTGAGGAAGAGATTGCTGAAAAGGTGATGCCTGCCCTTTGTGATGCCGTAGGTTCTAGAAGGTTTATCTTTGTGTCTACTTCAGTTGCCTATGAGAAAAACATGTCTGAAAGCGTTGAACCATTTCTTAGGACGGAAGAAAGCTATAATCATCATTACTTCAATGGAAAAATAAAGTCTGAGCAAGTTATCAGCAAGTTGCCGAATTATTGTATTGTTCGTCCTGGCAGTATTTATGGCATTGATCCTTTTGGAGAAATGGATAATAGTCTAGCGGTGATATGTCAAGATGAAAAATCTTGAAAAGTCCCTTTCTTTTTGGTTATTTTTCAAAAAAGAAAGAACGACCGCCTAAGC
>NZ_FOQF01000051.1 GCF_900113655.1 Pseudobutyrivibrio sp. OR37
TCAGTGTATTGGTGAATCAATCGGTTTGGTAATGCCCATGATCGCGGAGCATCAACAACCTCGCATAAAAGAATTCAGTTAGAGATGATTTGTTGCGACCCAACTGCCAATGGGAAACCATGAACTCTAACAAACAGCTAGTGGGTTTGAAGTTAACTTCCGTGCCAGGGGAACTGACTATTAATGAAGTAACCATTAAGGCTCAACAAGGAGTGAAAGAACTATTACCTGATTGACTCAAGGTCAATAATATCATGAGCATAACCAAACCGATTGATGGAGTTGTATAAATGTAAAAACTTAGTAACAAAATATATATTACGAGGAGTTACAACATGGATATTACTAAACAGATAGCATCAGAACTTCAGGTTCGTGTAGGACAGGTTGATGCTGCAATTAAGTTACTTGACGAGGGAAACACAGTTCCATTTATTTCTCGATACAGAAAGGAAGCAACAGGCGGTCTCAATGATGAACAGCTTCGTGCTCTCTCTGAAAGATTAACGTATTTACGTAATCTTGAAGAAAAGAAGGCAACCTGCCTTGCATCAATCGAAGAGCAGGGACTTTTAACAGAGGAATTAAAAAAGGCAATTTTAGAGGCAACCACACAGGTTGCAGTAGATGATTTATATCGTCCATATCGTCCAAAGCGCCGTACCCGTGCAACTATCGCAAAAGAAAAGGGCTTAGAGCCACTTGCAAATATCATTATTCTTCAGATGACAGACAAGCCCCTTGAAGATGAGGCGCAGGCTTTCCTTAATCCTGAAAAGGATGTCAACACTCCAGCAGAAGCTATAGCGGGAGCATGTGATATCATTGCAGAATCTATTTCTGATGATGCGGATTATCGTACCTGGATTAGAGAAAAGACCTTCAAAAATGGTCGAATTGTTTCAAAGGCAAAGGATGCCGAGGCAGAATCAGTATACGAAAATTACTATGATTATGATGAAGCTGTTGCAAAGCTTCCAGGCCATCGTATCCTTGCTTTAAACCGTGGTGAAAAGGAAAAGATTCTTAAGGTCTCTATCGAAGCTCCTGTAGATGATATTTTACGTTACCTTGAAAAGAAGGTTATCAGCCGTGATAACGTAAATACGAATCAGGTATTAGCTTCAACCATCGAAGATGCCTACACAAGACTTATCGCACCATCCATTGAAAATGAAATCCGTAACAACCTTACAGAGATGGCAGAGGATGGAGCTATCAAGGTATTTGGAAAGAACCTTACACAGCTTCTTATGCAGCCTCCAATCGCTGGCCGCAACGTACTTGGTTGGGACCCAGCCTTCAGAACAGGCTGTAAGATTGCAGTAGTAGATGCTACAGGAAAGGTACTTGATACTACAGTAGTTTATCCAACAGCTCCACAGAACAAGGTTGAGGAGACAAAGAAGGTTATTAAGTCTCTCATCAAAAAATACAATGTATCACTTATTTCATTAGGTAATGGTACAGCCAGCCGTGAGTCAGAGCAGATCATTGTTGATATGTTAAAGGAGATTCCAGAAAAGGTTGAATATATCATCGTAAACGAAGCAGGAGCATCAGTTTATTCTGCCAGCAAGCTTGCTACGGAAGAGTTCCCTAATTTCGATGTAGGACAGCGTTCAGCAACTTCAATGGCACGCCGTCTTCAGGACCCACTTGCAGAGCTTGTAAAGATTGATCCAAAGTCAGTTGGTGTAGGTCAGTATCAGCACGACATGAACCAGAAAAAGCTTGATGAGACCTTAGCAGGTGTTGTAGAAACCTGCGTTAACGCGGTAGGTGTAGACCTCAACACTGCATCAGCATCTCTTCTTGAATATGTTTCAGGTATCAACAAAACTCTTGCTAAAAATATCGTAGAATACCGTGAAACAAATGGCCGTTTCAATTCCAGAGCAGAGCTTAAAAAGGTTCCAAAGCTTGGACCAAAGGCCTTCGAGCAGTGTGCAGGTTTCATGCGTATTACAGGTGGAAAGAATCCTCTTGATTCTACAGCAGTTCACCCTGAAAGCTACGATGCAGCAAAGGCTCTTTTAGAGAAGCTTGGATACAATACAAAGGATATTGCAGCAGGTACACTTAAGGATATCCACAAGAGTATTTCTGATATTAAGGCTTTATCCACAGAACTTGGTGTTGGCGAGATGACATTAGAGGATATCGTAAAGGAACTTGAAAAGCCAGGTCGTGATCCACGTGAGGATATGCCAAAGCCTATCTTAAAGAGTGATGTTCTCGAGATGAAGGATTTAAAGCCAGGAATGCAGCTTAAGGGTACAGTCCGCAACGTAATTGATTTCGGTGCCTTTATCGACATCGGTGTACACCAGGACGGACTTGTACACATCTCTCAGATGACAGACCGTTACATCAAACATCCACTTGAGGTTGTATCGGTAGGTGATATTGTAGATGTAGAGGTAATGTCCGTAGATGAAAAGAAGGGCCGCATCGCCCTCACTATGAAGCTTAATAAAAAATAGCCTTCTCCCTCTGGGAGAAGGTGTCTGCGCAGCAGACGGATGAGGGTGTATCCTTATTGTAATCATATACATAAATAATATGTTGAAATTGTTATAATTCAACAAAATGTGTATGCAAACAGTCTTTTCAATTGACAATTATCAACAACACTCCTATACTGTTCATTAGTTAGAGAAAGTTACAGCCAATGTGCTTTTTAGGAGAAATGGGATAAGAGCGAGTCGTTAGGGGTTTCGACTCGCTCTATTTTTATTTTCTTATAAAATATGATAAAATAAAAAATAATTGGGAGATTAATGGAATATGGGACAGAATATTAAATTCAGTGTAAAAATAAAAGAGGACGATTTATATCGTTTCAATTTACATCATACTTATAGTACCTCGCAGGGATTAATATCAGTAATATTGTTTGCACTTCTTATAGTTGTGTGGATATTACGCTTCCCTGTACTATCGCCTATTTACAGGCTGTTCTATCCGCTCATGGCGGTGATTTTCTTGATCTATATTCCTCTTTCACTCAAGCTTAGAGTGAAGGCTCAGATGCAGCAGGAGGTATTCTCATTTCCTCTCACATACGAGCTCAAGGAGGATGGCATTTGGATTTCTTCACCATCAGCAGAAGAACCTGCAGTGCTTCCATGGCAATACATTTATAAAGTTGCTACCTGGAAGGACTACCTGCTTATTTACAGCAATAGGGTAAACGCCTATATCCTTCCAAAGGCTGATATCAGCGGCCAGTATCAGGATATAGTTGAATATATTAAAACACATGTAGAGGATTATAAATTACAAATAAAATGATAGAAATAATTGAAACAAATTCACCAGAAGAAACAGAGGCGCTTGGCATCAGACTTGCAAAAGCAGCCAATCCAGGTCAGGTATTTACTCTCATAGGAGATTTAGGTGTAGGCAAAACAGTATTCACCCAGGGCTTTGCAAAGGGCCTTGAAATAGATGAACCTATCTGTAGCCCTACCTTTACTATAGTTCAGGTATACGATAGTGGTCGTATGCCATTTTATCATTTTGACGTATATCGTATAGGCGATATCGAAGAGATGGATGAAATTGGCTATGAAGATTACATCTATGGTGATGGCGTATCTCTTATCGAATGGGCTAATCTTATTGAGGATATTTTGCCAGATAACTACACACGTGTTACCATAGAGAAAAATTTAGAAAAAGGATTTGATTATCGTAAGATTACGGTAGAAAGTATTTAACATGATGATTTTAGGAATAGACGGTTCAGGCCTTGTTGCATCAGTTGCAATTGTTGAAGATGGCAATTTAATTGGTGAGTACACAACAGGCTACAAGAAAACACACTCTCAAACATTACTACCTATGCTTGATGCTTTAAGCACCATGGTAGAATTAGACTTAAATTCAATTGATGCTATAGCTGTTGCAGCAGGCCCAGGTTCTTTCACAGGCCTTCGTATCGCATCAGCCACAGCAAAGGGCCTTGGCCTATCACTTGGCTGCCCTATCGTTTCAGTGCCTACAGTTGATGCATTAGCATTCAATCTTTGGGGCAACACTGGCATCATCTGTCCAATCATGGATGCAAGACGTGGCCAGGTATACACAGGCTTATATTCATTTGCATCAGATGGAAGCTTTAATGTACTTAGAGAACAATGCGCAGTAGATTTCCATGATATTGCAGCAGATATTAATGCTAGAGGAGAAGCTGTTACCTTCTTAGGTGATGGCGTCCCTGTATTTGAGGAATTAATCAAGGAGCTACTTACAGTGCCTTACAGATTTGCTCCAGCTCACCTTAATCGTCAGCATGCCTCTAGTGTTGCAACACTTGGCTCAATTTATTATGCCCAGGGCGAATGTGACACAGCAGCAGATCATCGCCCAGAATATTTACGTTTATCACAGGCGGAAAGAGAGCGTCTTGAAAAGGAAGGAAAAGCTTAATGGCTTTCACATATAGATACGCCACAGAATCAGATGTAGATGCTATCGTTGCCATTGAAGAGGCAGCAATGAGCGCCCCTTGGAATCGTGATAATTACCTTGAGGCTATTAATTCGGAGCATGCCTTTATTCTGGTGGCCGCCGAAGCTGATGTCATCGCAGGCTTCGCCGTTTTTTACCTGACTCCACCCGAATCAGAACTACCCGATATCGTAGTATCTGAAAAATATCGTGGTCAGGGTATCGGCAGAGCTTTATTGAGTGAGTCAATAGCTCTCTTAAAAGCCCAAGGCATAGACACAATCTTCCTAGAGGTTAGGGTAAGCAACACACCTGCCCGCACCCTCTACACCCACACCGGCTTCGTAGAAATCGGCAAACGCAAATACTTCTATTCCAACCCCATCGAAGACGCCATCTGCATGTCATATCGTATGGAAGAATAACGTATAGCGGAAAATGCCGGCATAAGACGATTAAAGATAGCTTGTAGTTCACAATATTATATACTCTGTAAGGAGCATTTTAGCGACTGGGCGTATATAATATATGCTTGCATAAGAAGATTAAAAATAGCTTGTAGTTCACAATATTATATACTCTGCAAGGAGCATTTTAGCGACTGAGCGTATATAATATATGCCTGCATAAGAAGATTAAAAATAGCTTGTAGTTCACAATATTATATACTCTGAAAGGAGCATTTTAGCGACTGGAAGAGTATATGATATTGTGAGCGTAACAAGCGAGAGAAAGACTAAAGTAACTTGAAAGGATTTATAGATGTTAGATGTTTGTTTGTTGGGAACAGCTGGCATGATGCCACTTCCTAATAGATGGCTTACCTCCTGTCTCTTTAGATTTAATGGAGAAGGATTACTCATAGATTGTGGCGAAGGCACCCAAGTAGCCTTGAGAGAAGCAGGCTTCTCTCCAAATCCTATTTCAGTGATTTGCCTCACCCACTTTCATGCCGACCACGTCAGTGGTCTCCCAGGCTTCCTACTATCCATGGGCAACTCAGATAGAACAGAGCCTGTCACAATTGTTGGTCCAAAAGGGCTAGAGCGTGTGGTCAATGCACTTCGTGTAATTGCCCCAGAACTTCCCTTTGAGATAAAGTTTCATGAATTGCAGCAGGATGAAGAATTCTTTGAAATCCTAGGGTTCCACATCCATGCATTCAAAGTAAATCATAATGTGCTTTGCTATGGCTATTCAATCGATATTCCTAGAAAAGGAAAGTTTGATGTAGAAAAAGCCAGAGAGCTAGGCCTTCCTGTTACCATGTGGAATCCTCTCCAAAAGGGAAATACAGTGGAGTTTGATGGCCAGACCTTTACACCAGATATGGTTATGGGACAGGCAAGAAAGGGCCTTAAGGTTACCTATTGCACCGATACCAGACCTACAAAATCCTTGGTGGAGGCTGCTGAAGGCTCAGACCTTCTTATCTGCGAGGGGATGTATGCAGAAGAGGAAAAGCTTGCAAAAGCACGACAAAACAAGCACATGACATTTTATGAAGCAGCAAAGGTGGCTAGGGATGCCAATGTAAACGAGCTTTGGTTGACACATTTTTCGCCATCTATGACGGGACATAAAAGATACATGAAAGCGGTCTGCGATATTTTCCCACAGGCCAAGTTGGGGGAAGACGGCAAGTTTCTAGAGCTTGATTTTGCGGAGGAGTAGTATGAGAAAGGCGATACGAATAGGAATTGCTATAATTTGTATGGTGACACTTGTTGTGGGGTACTATGCGTATTTGTCACGTCGAAATGATTCTGCAGCAGCAGATTCAAATGTTGAACTTTCAGAGGTTCAAGCTATTACATCGAAGAATTTTGCGAAGGAATATCCTGCTACACCGAGAGCAGTTGTTAAATGGTATAATCGAATAATTACAGCCTACTATACGGAGGAATATTCTCAAGAAGAGCTTGAAAAAATGGCAGACCAGGCTAGAATGCTTATGGATGATGAATTATTAAAATACAATCCAAAGGATACATATTTGGCAAGCCTTGCTCTTGAGGTTGAGGATTATCGAAATCGTAGTAGAGTCATTGTTTCAAGTACTGTCAGTGATTCAAAGGAAGTTCAGTACAAAAAGGTTAATGGTTATGATTGCGCTTTCCTTACCACCTATTATTTTATTAGGGAAGGAAGCTCCTACGATAGAACCTACGAAGATTTTTGCCTTAGAAAGGATTCTAATGGCAATTGGAAAATCCTCACATGGAGGCTGTCTACAGAGGATGAAATAAATGGATACTAAAGAAATAAAAATACTTGCAATTGAAAGCTCCTGCGACGAAACAGCAGCAGCTGTAGTTATAAACGGAAGAGATGTTAGAAGTAATGTTATATCTACACAGATACCACTTCATACTCTTTATGGCGGAGTAGTCCCAGAAATTGCATCAAGAAAACATATAGAAAGAATCAACCAGGTTATAGAGCAGGCTCTTGAGGATGCAGATATGGCATTAGAGGATATGGATGCTATCGCTGTTACCTATGGCCCTGGTTTAGTTGGAGCACTTTTGGTTGGTGTTGCCGAAGCAAAAGCGATTGCATTTGCTCAGAAAAAGCCACTCATTGGTGTTCATCACATCGAAGGTCATATCAGCGCCAACTATATCGAAAACAAAGAGCTTGAGCCACCATTTTTATGCCTTGTTGTATCTGGTGGTCATACTCATCTTGTAAGAGTAGTGGATTATGGTAAATACGAAATACTTGGACGTACCCGTGATGATGCAGCGGGAGAAGCCTTCGATAAGGTAGCCCGTGCTATAGGCTTAGGCTATCCAGGTGGTCCAAAAATCGAAAAGGCAGCGCACGAGGGCAATCCTCAGGCTATCACCTTTACTCGTCCAAAGGTTTCAGATGGAGTATATGATTTCTCCTTCAGTGGACTTAAATCACAGGTTCTCAACTATATCAATGGCGCCCAGATGAAGGGTGAAACTGTAAACGATAAGGATATAGCGGCCTCATTCCAGCAGACAGTTATTGATACATTATGCGATCATGCAGCACTTGCTATTGATGAGTTTGGCATGGATAAATTCGCTATCGCAGGTGGAGTTGCGTCTAATCAAACTCTCCGTGCAGCTATGGAAAAAATGTGCCAGGAAAAGGGTGTAAAATTCTATCACCCATCACCAATACTATGTACTGACAACGCTGCCATGATAGGTGCAGCGGCCTACTATGAATTCCTAGCTGGCAAACGCGATGGTTGGGATTTAAATGCTATTCCAAATTTAAAATTAGGCGAACGATAATATGAACAAATTTACAGCAATAGTTCTTGCAGCCGGTAGTGGCAAGCGAATGGAACAGGACATTCCAAAACAATATATGCGACTTGGCGATGCACCTCTTATGGTGCATTGTTTGCGTACCTTTCAGGAAAGCAAGGTAACACAGATTGTACTTGTTGTTGCTCCAGGTGATGTAGAAAAATGCCGTCAGGAAATCATCGAAAGATATCATATCGATAAATGCGTAGCCATCGTTGAAGGCGGAGAGGAAAGATACAATTCTGTCTACGCTGGCCTTCAGGCTATAAATGATGGATACGTTTTGATTCACGATTGCGCTAGGGCCTTCGTGACTGTTGATATTATTCATAGATGTATGTCGGCGGTAGCACTATATGAATCATGTGTTGTTGGTATGCCTTCAAAGGATACAGTAAAGCTCACCGATTCCCATCGAAAGGTACTGGATACGCCAGACAGATCAAATGTCTGGATTGTTCAGACACCACAATGCTTTGAGTACAATCTTATTCGTGGAGCCTATGATAAAATTATCGCTGACGCAGACACATCTATAACAGATGATGCAATGATTGTAGAAAAGGCTACAGACCATGATGTCCATATGATAGAAGGGTCTTACACCAACATTAAAGTAACTACTCCAGAGGACGTTGCTTTTGGCGAAGCAATCCTAAAAAGTAGGCAGTAATCAACTGTTAAAAATGCCAGTAAAATCGGTACATTGTCACAATTTTCTGAATATAAAATTTTTCGAAAAAACTTCTGAAATTCAGTTGACATAACGGGTTGGCAATGATATTATACTATTCGTGTTCGAGAGATACACATGCAGAGGTATCGAAGTGGTCATAACGAGGCGGTCTTGAAAACCGTTTGTCCGCAAGGGCGCGTGGGTTCGAATCCCACCCTCTGCGTTACATAAGGCAATCGCGAAAGCGGTTGCCTATTTTTGTATATCCAGGTATTTGAGGAGGTAATGTTATGTTGTATTTTTCATGTGATTATGCAGAAGGTTGTCATCCAAAGGTTTTAGAAGCTCTAACTGAAACAAATATGGAATCCACTCCAGGTTATGGCGAAGATATATATTGTGAGAGGGCAAAGGAAAAGATTAAGAGCTATATCAATTGCCCTGACGCAGACATATACTTTCTTGTAGGTGGCACCCAGACCAATCAAACGGTAATAGATTCTATGCTGTCCAATTATGATGGAGTAGTAGCTGCATCCACAGGTCATGTGGCAGTCCATGAAGCAGGTGCCATCGAATACAGCGGACACAAGGTTATAACATTACCTGGTCACGAAGGAAAGCTAGATAGCAACGAACTAAGACAGTTCTTAATGGATCATTATGCAGATGATAGTGCAGAACACATGGTTAATCCTGGAATGGTATATATATCCTTTCCTACGGAGTACGGTACTCTCTACTCTAAAGCAGAGCTAGAGGCCCTTTCTTCTATATGCAATGAATACCAGATTCCTTTGTTTATTGACGGAGCTAGATTAGCTTATGGCCTCGCTGCATCTAAGGATGTAACAATAGAAGATATAGCTCGTTTATCTGATGTATTCTATATTGGTGGAACAAAGGTTGGCGCTCTATTTGGAGAAGCTGTAGTATTTACTAAACATAACACTCCTAAGCACATGGTTACTCAAATCAAACAGCACGGCGCTCTATTAGCTAAAGGTAGATTATTAGGAGTACAGTTCGATGCCATTTTTACAGATGATCTATATACTCAAATGGGAAATCATGCAGTTAAATGTGCAGATGAAATACGAAAAGAATTGAAAGCTAAAGGCTACAATCTATACATGGAAAATCCTACCAATCAAATATTTGTAATCATGGATAACTCTGCCCTAAAAACCTTCGGACAGAAGGTATCATACGGCTTCTGGGAAAAGTATGATGATAGCCATACTGTAATAAGAATTGCCACCAGCTGGGCTACCACAGAAGCTTCTGTTGAGGCTTTGAAAAAAATCCTTTAAAAATATCAAAAAGTTGTTGACAGTGTAGGGTCTGTTTGATATTATAAACAAGCTGTCGCGAACGGGTAGCAAACATAACAAATGTGTGATTTTACTACTCATTATCGGCAACGAAAAATAGTAAAAAGTGCTTGACAAAATGTCAGTCAGATGTTACTATTTACAAGCTGATTCGAAAGAACAGCAAGCCTTGAGTTTCTAAAGAAATTCGAGAAAATAAAATAAAAAAAGTTGTTGACAAAAAGCTTCAATCGTGATACTATAAACGAGTTGCTGCTAAGGGCAACAACAAAACGAAGATTGATAACTGAACAGTGAAACAAACCTTGAATTAATACAAGTTTTTAAAACATGTATCCTTGAAATTCATTTAAGTTTCTTAATGAAACGAAACCTTTATTA
>NZ_FOQF01000005.1 GCF_900113655.1 Pseudobutyrivibrio sp. OR37
ATTGGATGATTGATTGTTCTATTTTTCACTCCACGCGAATGCATCTTATAGCCACAAGAGGGGCAGAAGTGTGCTGAAGGAACAGTTTCAATCGTAAGTGTTTTTGTGTTACCTTGAATTGAAATATCGCTGATTATTACTTCGTTATCTTCAAGGTCTAGTAATTGTGTGATACTATTCAATGTGTATCCTCCCTTCATATGATTTGCTCAAAAATATGATATTCAAAGAGGATAACAAGGACAATAAAGTCCTAAAAAAGCCAGGCTATTCAGTAACCAAACTGAACATCCTGGCTTATTTTTTTATGTAAATGGAGCTAGCCCCTCAAACCGAACCCTCAAACCAGCCCCTCAAAAGTGCCCCTCAAACCGTACCCTCAAACTAGCCCCTCAAAAAGACTGCCCCTCAGATAGTTTGATTACCCTTAATTTGGCTTATTTTAGGCAACTGCATAATCTGCCAATTTATTTAATGGCTGCTGCAATGGATACTCCAACCTTTTCATTGTAAGGAATCATTGTAGCTTGCAATGCATGATAAATATCAGATTTGCCTGGCCATACAGTAGTAAGCAACTGATTATTCCGATCAAGCTGATGGAACCAAGAGCCTGTCTCATGGTCCAATACCTTAGTATCAAGATATTCCATAAATGCAGCATAATCATTTTTGTATTTTTCGTTGCCAGTAACTCTGTAAAGCACTGCAGATGCATTTATGGCCTCCGCCAAGGTCCAATGCATTCTATCGTGGACGATTGGCTTGCCATCCCAACCAGTGGTGTAGCAAATGCCAGGTGCTCCATCAACATTCCAGCCATCCTCTACTGCTCTGTTATATAGCTTTTCAGCAATCTTAATGTAATCTGCTGTATTTTCACCATCATTTCCATAGGTGGAAACTGCCCACTGAACAATCAAACGTGACCACTCAATTCCATGACCTGGTGTTGCACCATAAGGCTTGAAATTATCATCAGGCTTATCCTTATTACACTCTAAATCCGGCTTCCAATCACTTGTAAAATGCTCAGGAATCCTGTAATTATTCTCCCTTGCCCATCCAATCACATGACTGATAATGCGCCCAGCTCTAAGTCTATAATTCTCATTATCAAGGGCATCAGCTGCTGCAAGGAATGCCTCTACTGTATGCATATTTGCATTGATTCCTCTGTAGTCATCAAGCTGTGTAAACTCAGTATTCCAGGTATCTACAGAAAGCCCCAGCTTTTCATCCCAAAAGAATTTATCGTATATTTCAAGAGCATCCTTCAAAAGTTCTCTGGCTCCTGGTCTATCGGCCAGCAAGGCTGAAGATGCAGCCAAAATAACAAATGCATGAGCATAGCACTGCTTAGTTGGCAAAACCTGCCCATCAGCTGTCAGACCTGCATACCATCCACCGTGTTCGTCATCGTGGAGCTCGCCTCGAAGTCCCTTAATTGCAGCATCTGCTAAAGCCCCACTTCCTTCATGGTTCATCATAGTCCCCATTGAATAAACATGAGCCATTCGACTTGTTATCCAGGTTTCTCTAGGCCTATCCTTCCAAGGAGAGCCATCATCTCCTAAATAGTAAGAACCTCCGCCAGGTGATGGAAACTGATGACCAAAGGACAACAAGCTATTCCTCATCTCTCTAACAAAGACTTTATTCTCTGCAGTACCTAATATATATTTTTCCATATTGTACCCCTTTCCCCCAAGGCAACCAATCTAATTATAATTTAACATATCCTGAAGAATACTAAAAGCCATTCTATTACGGTTACAAGCCTACTATTTCTACGCTCATCTAACATGATTCGCTTTAGAAATAATAGAGCTTGTTACCTATAGAATGGCTCTCTATAATTCAAAAATAAAATATAAATTAGAACAATGATTTTACTGTTGGATAAAGCTTCTTGAACTCCTGATATCTCGCTTCGTATTTACGAATTAATTCTGGATCAGGCTCAACTGTTGTCTTTACCTTTACAAGCTTGTCGCAAGCCTCTTCAACTGATGCGTACTCGCCACAACCTACTGCTGCAAGGATAGCACCACCAAGACCTGGGCCTTCCTCGTTCTCAAGGATATCAAGCTTAAGGTTCATAACTGATGCGATAATCTGCTGCCATAATGGCGACTTAGCTCCACCACCGCAAATCTTGGAACGCTCGATTACGATTCCCTGGCTTCTAGCAACCTCAAGTGAATCACGAAGACCGAAAGCAACACCTTCAAGAACAGCCTGTGTCATATCCTCACGAGTTGTGTCCATAGACATACCGATGAACATAGCACGTGCATCTGGGTTGTTGTGTGGGCTACGCTCTCCCATAAGATATGGAAGGTAGAATACACGGTTCTCACCAAGCTTCTTGATGCCAGCCTGCTCTGCTGGATAATCCTTTGTCTTAAGGATTTCATCCATCCACCACTTGTTGCAAGATGCAGCTGAAAGCATACATCCCATAAGGTGGTAACCACCATCAGCGTGGTCAAATGAGTGAAGTGCGTTTGCAGGGTCTACTGTAAAGTTCTTGCTAGAGATGAAGATTGTACCTGATGTACCGATTGAAAGGTTGCACTTGCCCTCTCCTACTGTACCTGTACCAACAGCTGCTGCAGCATTGTCGCCAGCACCTGCGATAATCTTAACATCATTTGTAAATCCAAGCTCAGAAGCAACTTCAGGCTTGATATTGCCTACTACCTCATAGCTTTCATAAAGCTTTGGAAGCTGAGACTCTGAAACGTGGCAGATGTCCATCATTTCCTTACTCCAGCAGCGATTCTTAACATCTAAAAGAAGCATACCGCTGGCATCAGAATAATCTGTGCAGAAGCTTCCTGAAAGCTTGTAAGCAATGTAATCCTTAGGAAGCATAATCTTTGCTACCTTTGCCCAAAGGTCTGGCTCGTTCTCCTGCATCCAAAGAATCTTTGGAGCTGTAAAACCAGCGAAAGCGATGTTTGCTGTGTACTGAGAAAGCTTGTCCTTTCCGATTACGTTGTTAAGGTATTCAGTCTCTTTTCCTGTACGTCCATCATTCCAAAGGATAGCTGGACGGATAACATTATCATCAGCATCAAGTGTTACAAGACCGTGCATCTGGCCACCGAAAGAGATACCTGCCACTAAAGTCTTGTCAACCTCTGAAGTAAGCTCCTTAATACCAGCTACTACCTGAGTCCACCAGTCCTCTGGCTTCTGCTCAGACCAGCCTGGATGTGGGAAGCTGAGGTCGTATTCTTTTGAAACGATTTTTGCAATCGTGCCATCCCCTGACATCAGGAGTAGCTTAACTGCAGAAGTTCCTAAATCAACTCCGATATAATACATAACTATAATCTCCTTTATAAAAATAAAAAAAGCCTTCCCCCTCTGGGGGAAGGGGGACCGCATTAGCGGTGGATGAGGGCATATTATAGTAAATATCCCCTCATCAGTCAGCTACGCTGACAGCTTCCCCCAGAGGGGGAAGCCTTATATTATCTCCAAGGATTCTCTGTTGGATATCTTACACCTGCTGGCTGATTGTAACCAATCTCATCTACTTCTACGCCGATATATTTGAATACTTCAAATAATGCCTTTCCGAAGTGACCGAATGCAACAGCTCCGTGATGTGGGAATCCCTTCTCGATTAACCAGTGACGGTAGAAGCGTCCCATTTCTGGAATAGCGAATACACCGATTGAACCGAATGACTTTGTGCGAACATCAAGAACTTCACCCTGTGCAATGTAAGCGCGAAGCTTGTTGTCAGCTGTAGACTGGAGTCTGTAGAATGTGATTTCACCTGGAGCGATATCACCTTCAAGTGTTCCGTTTGTAACCTCTACAGGAAGTGCTCTAGCCATGATTTTCTGGTTTCTCATCTCGCAGAATGCAAGCTTTCTAGAGCATGTATTTCCGCAGTGGAATCCCATGAATGTATCCTCAAGTGTGTAATCTGTCTTACCCTTGATTTCCTCATTGTACATATCCTTTGGTACTGAGTTGTTGATATCAAGAAGTGTTACAACATCCTCTGATACAACTGTACCGATGAACTCTGAAAGACATCCGTAGATATCAACCTCGCATGATACAGGGATTCCTTCACCTGTAAGACGTGAGTTTACATAGCAAGGAACGAAACCAAACTGTGTCTGGAATGCAGGCCAGCACTTGCCAGCGATTGCTACGTATTTACGATATCCCTTGTGATCTCTTACCCAATCCTTAAGTGTAAGCTCGTACTGAGCAAGCTTCTCAAGAACCTCTGGCTTCTTGTTACCAGCGCCAAGCTCCTTCTCCATATCTGCAACAACTTCTGGGATACGGCTATCACCAGCGTGCTTGTTGAATGCTTCGAAAAGGTCAAGCTCTGAGTTCTCTTCGATTTCAACACCAAGGTTGTAAAGCTGCTTGATTGGTGCGTTGCAAGCAAGGAAGTTCATTGGTCTTGGACCAAAGCTGATAATCTTAAGGTCTGAAAGTGCGATTACGGCACGAGCGATAGGCTCAAAATCGTGAATCATATCTGCACAATCCTCAGCATCACCTACTGGATACTCTGGGATGTAAGCTTTAACATTGCGAAGCTGAAGGTTGTAAGAAGCATTAAGCATACCGCAGTAAGCATCTCCTCTACCATCGAGAAGGCTATTGCCTGTCTCCTCAGCTGCTGCACAGAACATCTTAGGTCCATCAAAGTGCTTAGCAAGAAGTGTCTCAGAGATTTCTGGACCAAAGTTTCCAAGGTATACGCAAAGTGCGTTACATCCAGCTTTCTTGATATCTTCAAGAGCCTGAACCATGTGGATTTCGCTCTCTACGATACATACTGGGCACTCATAGATGTGCTCTGAACCGTACTTCTTTGTATAGGCCTCGATAAGTGCCTTTCTTCTATTTACTGATAAGCTTTCTGGAAAGCAGTCACGAGAAACTGCTACTACACCAATTTTAACATTTGGCATGTTTGTCATTTTAATTACCCTCCTTAAAATACCGGCTCCTTTTACAAAAAATAAAGCCTCATAAACGATTTGTTTGATAATGCTATAATATCAAACAAAAATTTCATGAGACTTTTAAATCTTTACTATGTGATGTCAATTTTTTGTCTTTATTATTTTTTCAGCTCGTTGATAAGATTAACCATCTCGATTGCCCCCTGGGCACACTCAAAGCCTTTGTTGCCAGCCTTAGTGCCGGCGCGCTCTACAGCCTGCTCTATTGTGTCTGTTGTAAGCACCCCAAACATTACTGGGATTCCTGCGTTCATGCTAACCTGAGCCACACCCTTTGAAACCTCTGCACATACATAATCGTAGTGAGATGTTGCCCCACGGATAACTGCTCCAAGACAAATTATTGCATCATATTTTTTACTATCAGCCATCTTTTTGGCAATAAGTGGGATTTCAAAGGCACCTGGCACCCAGGCCACTTCGATGTTTTCTTCCTTTACATTTTCACGCTTTAGGCCGTCGATTGCACCACCTAAAAGCTTTGATGTGATGAATTCGTTGAAGCGGGCTACTACAATGCCTACTTTTACACCTTCTGATACTAATTTTCCTTCGTAAACTTTCATTTTTATCCTCCTTTTAAATATGCCCTCATCCGTCTGCTTCGCAGACACCTTCTCCCAGAGGGAGAAGGCTTTTAGACTTCCAATATATGTCCCATGCGTGCTTTCTTTGTTTTTAGATAGAACACATCATATTTGTTTGCTTCTATTTCGATTGGAACGCGGCGGGCTATCTCCATTCCGTAATCACTTAGCTGGTAGACCTTGTCGGGATTGTTTGTAAGAAGATTTAGGGAATGGATTCCAAGGTCCCTAAGAATCTGGGCACCGGTGTAATACTCTCGCATGTCTCCTGGGAACCCTAATGCTATGTTGGCATCTAGTGTATCCATGCCTTCATCCTGAAGCTTGTATGCCTTTAGCTTATTCACAAGTCCAATGCCTCGGCCCTCCTGGCGCATGTATAAAAGCACTCCTCGGCCTTCCCTTGCGATTGCCTTCATGGCTGCGTCAAACTGCTGGCCACAGTCACAGCGCATAGAACCAAATACATCTCCTGTCAGGCATTCAGAATGAACACGACATAACACATCTTGCCCATCACTGATATCTCCCATGACAAGGGCCACATGGTGTTCTCCATTAAGCTTATTGATGTAGCAGTGAGCCATAAACTCTCCGTAGCGTGTTGGCATTTTTGCGATAGATACACATTCCACCAGCTTGTCGTACACCTTTCTGTATTCCACAAGCTCTGGGATTGTGATAAAGCTTATCCCCAATTCCTCTGCCAGCTTGCGCAAAGCCTCGCCTCGCATCATATTGCCATCCTCTGCCATAATCTCACAGCAAAGTCCACATTCCTTTAGCCCTGCCAGCTTCATCAAATCCACTGTGGCCTCTGTATGGCCTGGGCGCTCAATTACGCCTCCTGGCTTTGCCACCAGCGGAAACATGTGGCCTGGGCGTCTGAAATCAAATGGTGTCACCGCATCATTTACACAGCTTCTGGCTGTATGGGCACGTTCTGCTGCCGATATGCCAGTGGTTGTTTCCACATAATCAATGGATATCGTAAATGCGGTTTCGTGATTGTCTGTGTTATGGGCAACCATAGGAGACAGCGCCAGCTTTTCTGCAAGGGCCTCGCTCATTGGCATACAGATTAATCCCTTTCCCACTGTGGCCATGAGATTTACATTTTCAGTAGATGCAAACTCTGCTGCACAAATGAAGTCTCCTTCGTTCTCTCGCCCTTCATCATCCATCACCATAATGACCTTGCCATTTTTCAAATCATCAATAGCTCTTTCAATCGACTCTCTTTGCATTGTTCTTCCTTTCCTAAAAGCTTCATTATATATTTTCCAACTACATCATTTTCCAGATTCACTATATCTCCATTTTTCCTGTGACCTAGCACTGTCTCCTGCAGGGTGTGTGGAATGATGCTGACCTTAAAGCTATCTCGCCCCACTTCTGCCACCGTAAGGCTGATTCCATCTATTGTGATGGAGCCTTTTTCCACGATACCATCTAGGATTTTTTTCTCAGCCTTAATCTCAAACCAGACTGCATTTGCATCTAATCTGATGCTTTTTATCACACCTGTGCCATCAATGTGACCGCTTACAATATGTCCGCCAAATCTGCCACCTGCAAGCATAGCCCGCTCCAAATCTACAGGGCTTCCTGATTTAAGCGCCCCAAGGCTAGAGCGCATAAAGGTTTCATTCATTACATCAGCTGAAAAGCCATGGTCTGTGAATTTCACCACTGTTAGGCACACACCGTTTACTGCAATGCTATCGCCTATATGAATATCCTCAAGGATTTTGCTACAGCCTATAGATATCCGCTGCCTGCTACTGCCCCTTATGATTCTTGCAACTGTTCCCAGCTCCTCAACTATTCCTGTAAACATCAGTACACCACCTCGTTTTCTATAATCAAATCCGTCCCTGCCCAGGTTGTATTGATAGGATTCAGCTTGATGGCCTTTGTGATGTCATCAATCCCAAGCCCTTCCACAGGTGATTTGCTGCTTCCTCCAAAAATCTTTGGAGCCATGTGGATGTGAATTTCATCAACAATTTTGCTTTCCAAGGCGCTGTAATTTAGTGTTCCACCGCCTTCAATAAGCACGCTATCAATCCCCATTTTTCCAAGCTCTAGCATAAGACTTTTTAAATCAATCCCAGTCTTTTCCTTTGGAAGAATCAATATCTTACAGCCTCTTTTTTCATACTCAGCGACCTTTTTTTCATCATCACATGCTGTGGCAATAATGGTATCAATTTTATCTGCTGTTTTTACCACATTAGAATCCAGGGGAGTTCGTAAATACGAATCACATATAATTCGAACAGGATTTTTTGCAGCTTCATCAAGGCGACAATCAAGCATTGGATTATCCGTAATTACGGTATTCACACCTACCATAATTCCCGACAAATTCTTGCGAAGCCTATGCACATTTTCTCTTGCCTCATCACCTGTTATCCACTTTGATTCCCCACTGGCTGTGGCTATCTTTCCATCAGCTGTCATGGCATATTTCATAACGATGTAGGGCTGGCCAGTGACTACATATTTGTTAAACACCCGGTTTAGCTTTTTGCACTCTTCAGCAAGAATCCCCACCTCAACTCTTATGCCATTTGCCCTTAGTATTTCTGCTCCCTTTCCTGCCACCACAGGATTCACATCAAGGGTGCCTATGACCACTCGGCTTATTCCACTTTCAATAATGGCCTCTGTGCATGGTGGTGTTTTGCCATAATGACAGCAAGGCTCTAATGTCACATACATGGTGGCTCCTGAAGGCGAAGTGCCTTTTGCCTTACAGTCTTTTAATGCATTTCTTTCAGCATGTAGCCCACCAAATTGTTCATGATATCCTTCTCCAATAACTTTCCCGTCCTTGACTATAACAGCTCCCACCATCGGATTGGGATTTACAAAGCCTGCTCCTTTCTTTGCCAGCTCAATTGCTCGCTGCATGTAATTTTTGTCTTCCATCTTTTCCTCCCACGAAAAAAAGTCCCAGATTTCTCCAGGACTTTTACACAAATAGAATCCATCAATAAATCAACAAACGCCCTGAGATTACAATAATCCCAGGGCGTAATAATCCATTGATAAATCACATATCTTCTTTCATCCAGACTATACTGTCGGCTTCGGAATCACACCGAATCATGCCTTGCGGCTCGTGGGCTATACCACCGGTAGGGAATCACACCCTGCCCTGAAGATGTTATTTAATTGAGAAGATTTTACGACAAGACCTATATAGTGTCAAGCATTTGTTAAAAGATTTTTTCCATTGAGTATTTCAATCTTTCACTTATAATATCTTTAAAAGGAGGATTTCATATGAAGGAAATCATTTTAGGAAGTACTGGCATAAAGGTTCCTCAAAACGGATTTGGCGCTCTACCAATCCAGCGCGTATCTGTTGATGAGGCCGTTAAGATTCTTAGAAAAGCATACGACGGTGGTATGCGATTTTTTGACACTGCGAGAGCATATTCTGACAGTGAAATAAAGCTTGGAGAGGCCTTCGGCACAGGCTATGTTAAGCGTGAAGATATTATCATCGCCACAAAAACTGCTGCAAAAACTCCAGAGGATTTTTGGAAGGATTTAGATACCTCTCTCACCAATCTAAAAACTGATTACATCGACATATATCAGTTCCACATGATGCCTGAATGCTTTAAGCCTGGTGATGGCACCGGATTATACGAGTGCATGCTTGAAGCCAAGGCTCAGGGCAAGATTCGTCACATTGCAGGCACTGCCCACAAGCTTGGTGTTGCAAAAGCCATTATCGAATCAGGTCTTTACGAGACCTTGCAATATCCTATGAGCTACCTTGCCACTGACAAGGAGCTAGAGCTTATCAGGCTTTGCAATGAACACAACATGGGATTCATCGGTATGAAGGGCTTGGCTGGAGGACTTATCACTCACTCAAAGGCTGCCATGGCATTCGTTTCTCAGTTTGATGGAGTTGTTCCTATTTGGGGAATTCAGCGTGAATCTGAATTAGACGAATGGCTTGCAATGATGGATAACACTCCAGAAATGGATGATGAAATCAAAGCATATATAGAAAAGGAACGTACAGAGCTTATGGGTGATTTCTGCCGTGGCTGTGGCTACTGCATGCCATGTACCGTAGGCATCCAAATCAACCAATGCAACCGCATGTCCCTAATGCTTCGCCGCGCACCTAGCGCTTCATGGCTAAGCGACTACTGGCAGGCAGAAATGGAAAAAATCAACGCCTGCGTAGACTGCGGCAAATGCATGACCCACTGCCCATACGAGCTACAAATACCTACACTCTTAAGAAAGAACCTTGAGGATTACCACGAGGTACTGGCTGGGAATAGAACTGTGTAATAAAAACCAGGCTTACTGGCGGTAATCCGCCAGTCTGTCTGATACTCCGTTTAGGAATTCTGCCATTTCAAATGGAAGTTTTGGAATGTCCTGAGATTCGTAGACACTTCTGCCCTTTGTGGCCTTAGATTTGTCCTTGTAGGCAGCATGTTCAGAAGGAACGTATAAGAAATTTACATCCATACCCTGCTTTAAATACTGGATGCTGGCGTTGATGAAAATCTGAAGCATGTAATCATCCAGCTTGTGGATTTTCTTGAAGGCGCCAGAATAGTATTTGGCAGGAAGATTGTTGTCCTGATAGATATGAAGCTGCTTTAGGCCTAATCTGCTGGCGATATAGATGGCAAACAAAGCAGCAAGCTCTTCTCCAGCTACGTTGCTGGCTCTAAACAGCCAATCAAAATCTTCACCACGCTCTAGCGCATAGCGATACATAGAAAGCTGATTTTTGCTGGCGTCATAAAAAACTACACCAAAAAGAATGCGGGTGCTTTCAAAATTAGCCCCCACCTTATCTCCGCCTCCATCAACGAAGGCAATATTTTCACTTGTATTTATATCTGAAAAATCGTATCCATAGCGGACCTTAAGAGTCTGCACATCCTCGTTACTGTTTATTAATTCCACATCAACAGGATTTGCGAAGGCGGTCTTGAAGGCCTTTGAAACAAGGGCAACCTTATCAAGGCACTGATTCTTGATAGTGGCATCCATAATATTGAACTTGCCCCCATCTTCTACAGTGACCTTCTGAAGATTCTCAAAGGCTGCCTTTGATGAAACAATATCATTCTTAACGGCAACGGATTTAGCGGCGCCAGTAGTGGAAGTGGTGGCTCCTTCCATAAAAGCCTTTGCTTCTTCCATAGAAGTAAAGCCCTTGTAGATAGCACCTTTAAAGCCATCTACCTGAGCCTTTGCTTCGTCCCATGTGTTATAAATCCCAGGCTTTCTGCCTGCCTTTATTGCATAGACCTTTTTTGCCATTATTTATCGTTACTCCTTCTGTATTCGCTAGGTAAAATGCCATATTTATCCCTAAAGGCATTTGAAAATGCCTTAGAATTTGGGAAGCCATTTCCAAGAGCAATATCAACTATCTGCCCATTTGTCTCTTCTAATTCGCGTACTGCATGCTCCAATCTAATGCCCAAAAGATAATCCTTAAAATTAATTCCAGCATGCTTTTGGAACATTCTGGATAGATAAGATGGCGAATAGTTAAACTGCTCTGCCATCGACTCTAGTGTAATGCTCTCTGAATAATGGTCCTTCATATATCTTGTGATATTTGAAAGCTTTTTCAACTGCTTACTGTTCTTTAAAATGTCCTCGTTTACATTGAATTTACGATATTTTGTAACCAGGATGTAAAGAAGCTCGTAATAAAGGCTGAGCACCTGTAGCTTATTAGCCTCTTCACCATTTGTATAAATAAGATACATCTCCTGCAAGAGAGTAAACACTCTGTGGTCTGTCTCTCTGTCACCATGTGAAAACCAGATGAACTGATCATCTGTAAAATAATCCTCAAAGGTCTCCTGCGGAATCTGTAACACTACTGTTCTGTTTGGCTCAGGCGCAACAATGCTATGCACCTCATTGCTGTTTACAATAACAAATTCACCGTTTGTAAGAGGGAACTTCTTCTCGTGAAGTGTAAAATCTAGCTTGCCCTCCCACACTGCAAAAATCTCGATAGAGCGATGCCAATGCTTATCTCTAATATAGCCGCCATCCTGCCCTTCAAAGGCGAAGAGCTTGAAAGGTAGCCCTTCATCAGTCACAATAACTTCATGCTGATAATCTTTTAAATCCATTCTTAAATCTCCCTAAAAAACCTACAATCACCGTCCGCTTCAAAGCCAACCTGTTCAAATCCCAGCTTTGCTAAAAGTCCCTTGCTGGCTTCGTTATCAGGAGCACATCTTGCAATAAGACTGCTCAGGCCATATTCCTCCTTCGCCAGCTCCACTATCTTTGAGCATACCTCAAATGCAAGTCCCTGCCTCCATCTGGTGGTACTGATAGCAAATCCTAGCTCCGCCTGATTTTCTTTATCGCAGGTATCACGGACTTCGATTCCTGCTCTACCTATTAATTTACCTGTGAATCTGTCGAAAATCAACCACATTCCAAAGCCATAGAGCTTATAAATGTATTCAATATAATTTCTTTCGTATTCCTTCTCCTCCTGATATTCAAAAAGAGGCTCCATGTAATCGGTCATGTGAGGCTGTGCATATAGTGCAAACAAATCATCCAGGTCTGCTTCAGAGTACTCTCTTATGTAGCATCGCTTCGTATATGCGATATCCCATGGAATCCCTGCGCATCTTCTATAGATTCTTTCTAAATCCTCATCCTCCAGCTCCTCAACATCCATCACCAGCTGCTGGCAGCTAAGGCTTTTTCCACCCTCCGTTTCTATGCCGGCAACAGGAATCCCCCGTAAATTGCATTCATCAACAACAGCCTGACTTTCAGTGAGCACCAACGTGCCACTTTCATAGTCAGGCTGTAATTCGTTTACATTATTAATAATAATTTTGTTTCGTAAGTAATTTTTTTCTGTCACTAATTGCTCCTAGCTCACATCAATTCTACAAGACATAGTATACACCTTGCCGTTTGATTTTTTCATGCGCACAGTCAGATTTGCTGTACCAGAACTAGCTGCAGTGATTTTCCCAGTGGAATCGACAGTAAAAATATTAGCGTCCGAGGTTTTGTAGGTAATATTGTATTGCTTGTCTGTGCTGTTTAGGTAATCCATATCAAGCGCCACCTGCGCCGTTCCACCTGGCTTCAAGGTATAGGCTGCGTCATCTGGCAGGGTAATATTTCCTACATTAGTACCATTGTTGGCATAGCTCTTTTTTGCTGTCTTTTTTGTGCTGGTAGTAGCTTTTGCTGTTTTAGTTGTATCTGTAGCCGTTGCTGTGCTTTTTGTTGTACTTGCTGTTTCTGTAGTCTTCTTGTCGGTAGTTTTATTTGTACTAGTGGCTGTCTTAGAATCCTTTGAGGCTGAATCATCAGCTTCAGGCACGCCCAGTCTGATGTACATAGCTGGTCTGATAGAATCTCCGGAATAATAATACTTTCTCTCCACAAGCTTTGTGGTATCGTTTACAAATAGTCCCTGTCCCGGATCATCATAAGCGTTGGTTCTAAGAGGCCAAATCGCTGTTTCAAACTTGATTGTATCCTTATAAGTGGTAAACTCATCTGTTGATAAGAAGAAAATATGGTCTACACTTGTGGTCTGAGACTCGTAGATATCCATAAACATTGGATTCTTCTTTCCATTAGCCAGATAATACGCATCTAAGGATGTATCATGGTAAAAATTCTGGATACTGTTTTTGGCTGCCTCTGCTGTAAGGGTGGTCTTGATTATCTTTGCACGCTCATTATCTGTGAAGCAGTTTTTATAGAAGGTATCGTTCAGCCAACCTCTCCAATAGTTTTCAGACCATCTCACGTAAGCTGGTGGCTTTCCAGCGATTTTATATACATTTTCAATTGCTCTTCTATAATCCACAATGGATTTAGAATTTAACCCTTTTCTCGAAATTACAAGGGCAGTTTTTGTGGTATCATCATAGTTCAGAATTGTCCAACTAAGAATGCTACCATCAAGATGTCCAAAGGCAATATCATCTCCTGCCGCGTATGTTGGGCCAGAAGATTTCTTTTTAGCTGCTTCTGAAATGATGGATGGACTTGCAACAGTGGCAACCATCAGTGCAGCCAAAGATATAGCCACAAATCTCTTAAATCTGTAGATTCTATTTTTCATAGCTCACTCCTACCTTTTAATTGTCATACTCCCCTTTATATTTTTATACTAATATTCGGCAATTTCAAAGTCAAACTTATCGGAAAAAATTAACAAAATTATCACCTTTAATTGTAAAAATCAACTTCAGTTGATATACTATTTTTTTGTAAGTTATATCGATTTTAAGGAGACACAATGACTAAGCAACAAATGTTCAAAATGTTACATGATGAGGAACCTGTGCTTAGAGCAGAAATCACTGCACTATACTCCGTATTGGACCACAAGCTTGGCTTGCATGGTGCCGAGGTTCCTATCACCTTTGGAATGGACGAAAAGGCATTAGGCTCTTATCTTCCACCATCTTATGATGATGAAGAACAGTTCCAGTTCTCATTATTCTTTATTGGCTTTTGCTTGAATGAGCAGCTATCAAAAACAGACCGCATCAATCTTTACAAGCATGAATATGCACACTATATGACACGCCATATCAGTATTCCTAGCGAATACACTTGGCAGCCTGGTGTTCACGGTAGCGCATGGAAATATTGCTGTAGCTTAATCGGCGCTATTCCATCTGATTACTATGTAGAAGGCCAGAGTCTTAAAAAGGTAGATTATGATTCTGTATTAAAACGTCCAAACGTTGATCACGCTCAGGTGCAGATGCTTGACACATACCGCACACAGCGCGCATATAAAAATATGGAAAATTCCAAGATTAAATATGAAATTGGAGACACAGTATCTCACCCTAAATTCGGTGAAGGCACTGTAAAGGATATTGAAAAGCAGCCATCATCTGTAAGACTTCACATCGCATTCGGCGATGAAATCAAAATCATCGACCAGAAGTGGCTGGTAAAGACTGGATACAAGAAGGTATCTGAAAGACAATAAACTGTGAAATAACAAAGCCATCTAGTTACGGTAACAAGCCAAATTATTTCTTCGCTCAGCATAAAAAGCTTCGCTTAAGAAATATTTGAGCTTGTTACCTACTAGATGGCTTTTATATTTGCTTTAAAACCTGTGTTAGAGTTTGTTCTAGGTCCAGGCCGCCCTCGTCTACAATCACATCGGCATATTTCTCGTAGAGAGGAATTCTTTCATTATACAAATCCTGAAGAGTCTGGCCATCCTTTAAAACCACACCACGTCCCTTAAGATTTCCCAGTCGGCTATCAAGGGTATCGTAATCCAGCTTCAAATAAACCACTGTTCCAATTTCCTTCAAATGCTCCATGGCCTCTGCTCCATAAATAACGCTTCCGCCGGTGGCAATTACCGTCTTTTCAGCCCTTATTGAAGCATTAACGTCATTTTCAATCTTAAGAAAGCCTTCCACTCCGTCTTCAGCAATAATCTCCTTTAAAAGACGATTTTCACGCTCCTGAATCAGCAAATCTGCATCCACGAACTGAAAGCCCAATTCCTTTGCAAGAACAACCCCAAGAGTGCTTTTTCCAACACCTGGCATACCAATCAAAACAATATTTTCCTTCATAGCTATTCTCCTCATGCCTAATAAATTGGAAATATTATGCCATAACAGACTGCAAAAAGAAAGGCCTAGCTTGCAGCCAGGCCCAATAATTTTCAATTATTCCGCTTTCCAAAGTCCGTGTAAATTGCAATATGCATATACACCAACCACTGAATCACCATCTGTAAGCAAAAACTCTGCACATGGCTTATCTCCAGGATTAAGCACCTTGCGCTGAGCACCCTGAGCAGTCTCAACAGCAATCCACTCAATGTAATGCTCTGGAGCCATTGGATGCTCTACGGAACCAACAGTAACTGTGACTTTATTACCATCTACCTTGTATACAGGTACATGCTTCTCAACTGCACCATCAGATGTTCCAGGAACCAGTTCCTTCATCTTCTGTCCGCAGCAAGTCATAGGAGCCCCGGATTCCTTAATCATGCTGACAAAATTGCCACACACACTACAAACAAAAAATTTCATAGCCAACCTCCTTTTACTCATACGCCAGTAACAGTAAAAATACCTATAAATACCTTATACCATATTTCTGAGAAGAAAACATCTCATTTCACTGTTTATTGACATATTCCTTCAAAAATATATGTAATAGAAATTGCTTATGCATCCCAAATGCTAAAAACCCCAAAACGGGATGCATATTTTTAGAGGGTGTGGCGCAACTATGCCACATATATTACATGCCGTATATTATAGTCCGCTTCTTTATCTGTAAATTACGGGATATACCACTAAAATGCAGCTATTACCGTAAACTTCCTAAAAACCATGCAGCCCAAATCATGTTTTTTGCCCTCTGGGATGCATAGCTAAAAAAAATAATTCCTAGAGATGCTTCCAGAGCCTCTTTCGGAGCAATTTCCATAGCCTAGCCGCCTCCTCAACCGGTGACAATTTGTTTCCTCTGCATTTATAAGTTAAACCACAGGTTAAACCTGACAATTTGCTAAACGCACCGATAAGGTCTTGAAAATCTAATATAAATTTAATGGTATCTTCTACTTACCGCAGCATTAACCGTGGTTCCCAGTTGGAAATGATTCTCCAAATTCAAAAAATACTCATCACACATAGTATTATTAGGACAAGCAAGAAGTAATGTATTTTTCAATATCTTGCTTTCCCCTATATGAACATCCATCCTGCTAAGTAAATCCATACCTAACAGAACATTGCCACTAGTTGCAGTAGTAACTCGGATATCAACATCCTCAAAAACTATATCAGCCACCTGTATATAATCAGCGTGTACTTTAATAGCCAGACCTGAAAAATTTCTAATAAAATCATCCGACTGAGATATAAGATTTGAAGCACTCAACTTATTAAGTGCCTCAACTCCGTGTACAACGGAGAACTTACTTCTGTCATTCTCTAAATAATAATCAATAAGATTATTAATCTGTGTTGGTGTCCAGCCAAGAGTCCTTAATGGAATCAATGTTCCAAAAGCACCTGTGTCAATCTTAACACCTGTTTTTCTTCCCAGATATGGGAACTCCAATTCAATGCCATTTATCGAACAAGCAAAATCTGTTCTAAATTCACGGGATTGCGTTAATTCAAGCTCAAGAAAACCTCTAGTCATCAAACACCTCTTCATCATCCCTATAGAATTCTGGCTGATAAATGACACTTATTTTTCCATACTTCTTAGTAATAGCATCAATCTTAGCCTCATCACGAGTCTCGTCTGTACAGAAATATAAAACTTCAATGTACTCGTCGTGAGCAGTCTTAGGATTAATATATATCCAAGCACCATATATATCTGAGATTTGTTCAAATTTAACTTTCATTCCTACAGAAAGGTCGTCTATCGTTAACTTTTTATTTGATTTCACCATTATTCTACCTCCTGTTCTAATAATATATATACATCCATTATGAACTATAATTCACCTAAACATTTGTTTCTATATACATTTTAACATCCGAAAAAGACTGTGTAAACGTGATATTTGAACAAAAACAAAACCCGATGTATTCCTCATTATACATATCGGCTTTTACTCAGCATTTGTCTATATCATACAAAGAAACACCGTCTTTGTTGCCGTTGTAAGTAAGGTCAATAATTCCTGGAAGCTTAACTGTGTATGAGTAAGTATTTGTGAGAGTTAACTTAGTCTCACCATTTTCTAAAACAAATTTTTCTCCGTCTTCATAATATGGCTCTGCATCGAAGAATGAAGTCTTTAAAACTTTCATTTGAAATAACGTTTTTATAAGTTGCGCTATTTTCGTCCATTATAGATTTAGCTTTAGTTGCTGTGTCTTCCTCAGTAAGAATAGCTCTAATACCTTCATCTTTATCTTGTATCGAAACAGCTCCGATAAGCTGAATGTTATCACCTAATTGTGAAGCGTACTCTTCAAGATTTGGCATTTCTTCAATGCAGTATGGACAATATACTGCCCAGTAGTTAACTATAGTCACGTCATAATCGCTAAAAATAGAATCCGAGACTGCATTTCCTTCATTATCTATGGTTGAAAATCTGCCATTTTCAACCGTCTCTAGTTCTGCTATTGATTCTGAAGACAAATCTTCACTTGTTTTAACAGATGTCTGTCCACACGCGACAAACATTGCTCCAGTGAATCCTATCACACATAATGTCCTAAATAATCTATTCATTTATCTACTCCTTTCGGAAACTTATTGCTACTTCTTATATAGGACATTACATATTATAAATGTATAAAAAGAGACCTAGATTTCTCTAGATCTCTAAAAATAATTTGATATTACTCTTCATCAGAATCAGAGCTTGTAGATGACTCTGATATCGAAGATGAGCTTGATGAAGAAGATGAACTTGAATTTGCATTCTTTGCTGCGTAATAAGCTGCGGTCTCCGCTTCACGTCTTGTTATAAATTCCATATCTGACTGTTTCTTTGCAATTCTAGATTCTAGATCTGAATAAGATTCAGTATTTGTTTTTGTAATCTGCTGATTCTCTCCCATTGTATAATATGTAACATATTCTTTTCCATCTGAGCCTGTGTGTGCAACGCCAAATTTTTCTCCGACTGCTCCTGTAAAACCTGTTCGTCCAAAAACTGTACCTTCAGCCATAGTAGACATTCCATGCTCTACAAAGAAATCTGCCCAAGCAGCTCTATTATAATCTGCAATAATAGTCTGCTCTAAAAGACCTCCCTTAGTAGCGCCATTAAGAGCACTGTCCTGCGCCTGCTTCATTTTTGCTAAATATGTTGCTGGAGTGTTTATAACTGAACTTGTTGCAGTTGCAACATTTGTAGCACTTGCGGAATTGCTCACAGAATCTATTGCAGCTAAAACAACTTGCTGAGCAGCTGGGCTCGCTGTTGAAAATGCCTGAGCAGAAGCAATTCTATTTTCCTTGATTCCGTAATTTACATAATGGCTAATATAACCATTTAAGTCCTCTCCATAAATAGCAGTTACATCTGCATTTGCTAAAGAATAAAAACTTACATTGAATGACACCGAAGCATCTCTACCTTCATAAATACCATTTGTTATATAATGATTAAAAAGGACGCTCTCATCATTGCCAAGCACAGTAACAATATCTGGGTATGTCTCAGCATAATATTTTGCATCAAATACTGCCTTAAGGGCAGAAATGGAATCTGATGTAAGTAAAACTTTAGTTGCCTGTGTCTCAGTTGTTGCAGCTGCAGTTGCCTCAGCTGCCTGTGTTGTAATACCTGTTGTTAATACTGTTGTAGCAACAATAGCTGCCGCTAAAAATGTCTTAATAACGTTCTTCTTCATAAATCTTTCTTAAACCTCCGAATTAAAATCGTTTAACTCTGTGTTATATAATACCCCCTCATTGCAATTTTCGTCAATCGATATAATGTTACATTTTGTTAAATATTTGTGAAAAGCCACAGAGTATGTGTATTATCTTTTTATATAAAAATAGAGACCTAAATTTCTCTAGATCTCTGAGAATATATTATAGTTAGATTTGAATCTTAGAAGATATTGAATGTAAAAAAATCCTACATACCTTGTAAAAGCGAAGCATCTATACTATTTCATATCTTGCCATTCTAGCCAATAGTTTTTTCATTGCTGGGGCTGAAGAGGCTCGAATTGAAGTCTGGCCTCAAAATATTCTGAAAGAAAAGGTATAGTTTTTAAAGGGTTGTTGCTTTAGGAAATTACGAAAAAAAGCCTTCATATGAAGACTATTTTTCAAACAACTCTGGCTCTGTCTCTTTTAATATATCCGCAAGTACCTTGTAGTCTAGATACTGCATTCCTTCCTTGCCTTGATTTATTTTATTTGAAAGCTTACTACCATAATAGATAGCCATTGCTTTCTCTAGAGAAACATTGTTTTCTTTTGCTATATAAGAAATCAATCTCTCTTCCAAGCTTTCCTGGTATACCTGTTCTAATACTTTATCATCCATTATTTAACCTCATATGAAGAACTATAAGCCAAAAGATTATCTATAGCTTTTTGTGATATAAAAGCTATCTGGTCATAAGTTTCATATACCTTGATTTCTTTCAAAGCTCTATCTCTATCCCAGATGCCTTGATGATACATATCTACAACTCTAAAAACCTTATCATCAGCTACTTTTCCAATGATGATATCATATTGTTTGTATTCTTCATTTCCATCTCTACATGAGCATACAAAATCTATCCACTCTATCAAATCATCAGGAATTGTTTTTACCTTAAAGGAATCATAATCAGCTTTCAGTTCGTAACAGTTAACTATAGACACATCCTTATTAAAACAATCATATTTTAACACCTCTCGCATTTAAATAATCTGTAATGTCATCAATAACATAGGACGTGCTTTGAGTATGAATTATATCAAAATGCTTAACTAAATAATTATTTATACAATCAACACTACTAAGCATAGTATAAACCTCGGATGGTAGTTTCCCCCACTTATTAGCACAAGCATGAATCATGTAGATTACAAACGAAAAAGATTCTTGATTTATCTATTTAATCTCCTTTGTTAAATTAACTCCTACATAAATAATATAACAGATTCCTACATAAAAGAAAAAGCCTTCAGACGAATCTGAAGGCTTTCATTTGCTGAGGCTGAGGAGGCTCGAACTCCCGACAACCTGATTAAAAGTCAGGTGCTCTACCAACTGAGCTACAACCCCATATTAAGTTGGTAAGTTGAGTATTGCCATAATAAAAAGGCATAGACTCGAAACTGGGCTAGCTGGATTCGAACCAGCGAATGCCAGAATCAAAATCTGGTGCCTTACCGCTTGGCGATAGCCCAACAAAGGACTTAAGTGCCCTTATTTAATTCGTTGCTACCGCAACAAGGGTGGGTAGAGGGGTTCGAACCCTCGACCTTCGGAACCACAATCCGACGCGCTAACCAGCTGTGCCACACCCACCATACTGATAACTTAAAAGTTATAAATGTGCCAGAAGGGATTCGAACCCCCGACCCACGGCTTAGAAGGCCGTTGCTCTATCCAGCTGAGCTACTGACACATATTAACAAATTTTGAAAATAAAGAGCGGGTGATGGGAATCGAACCCACGTATTCAGCTTGGAAGGCTGATGTTCTACCATTGAACCACACCCGCAAACTAATTATTTCCTAAGTCGGGGTGACAGGATTCGAACCTGCGACCCCCTGGTCCCAAACCAGGTGCTCTAGCCAAACTGAGCCACACCCCGATATCTTTAAGTTTGCTTCGTTCGTTTCTCTCTCGCGAACAAAAAGAAGTATATATTAGAACCCGCCTAATGTCAACAACTTTTTCGAAATTTAATTGTTAGAATTTAATAAAAAGTTTCTGATATTCAGACAGATTCTAAATCTAAAAAATTCCCCCAGGCACTGGCATACCTGGAGGCTGTAAAAGGAGTCTAATAACTTCCCCAAGAAACCCGGTTAGAAACTTAGGGAAAGGAAATAAGCAAATACAATTAAATAGCTGCGAGAGCCTTTCCTAATGCCTTACATTCTGCCTCTGCAGCCCCATCTGGAGCTTCCTGACAGATAACGCCCTCACCGTTTACTACTGTTGCGCCTGCGGCTGTCATGCGATCAACCCATTCGCGCATCCACTGACCGTCTCCCCAGCCATAAGAACCGAAAAGACCGATTGTCTTACCTGAAACAAAGCCCTCTAAATCTGTAACAAAAGGCTCCATCTCACCTTCCTCGAGCACCTCTGCTCCCATTGCTGGGCATCCTAAAGCAAAAGCCTTAGCAGATTTAAGCTCATCTATTGAAGCGTCGCCAACAAATACAACATTTGCCTCGCCGCCTGCCTCTGTAATACCAGCACCTACAGCATTTGCCATAGCTTCTGTATTACCTGATTGTGACCAAAATACAACATTTACTTTACTCATGACTTTACTCTCCTTGTAGATAGTTTAATAAATCAGACTGCTACCTCTGTAGCACTGTTTGCATAATACGAAACGATGCTTTTAATTGTGCTTCCTTTCGAAATCATGCGAACCATATCATCTTTAACAATATCAAACTTTTCAAATAACCCCTTAGCTTTAGCTGCATCGAAGTAAACCTTCCAGTAGCCGGAAACCAGGAAATTATCTCCCCCGTTTTCTATGAAGCCTTCCACGTCATGAAGTGGGTATCCCAAAAACACTCCCATCTCATGAGGAAAATCTTTTCTATCATGAACATAAGAATCATAACGCTTTTGAAAATACCTTAAGCAATATCCGAAGGCATCTGTTCTATATCCATATTTGATAAGAAAAGCTCTAACCTCGTCCTTTGAAAGATAATCCATCAACATGTCCCTATTGAATACTAGAAAGATTACCCGTTTCTTGTCATACACCAGGCGGTAACCCAACAGCCCGGAGTGCCTAAGCACCAGTCTGACTTTATCCTCTAAATCCCTAGGTACTATGAGAAGATTAGATGGTTTGAGTCCCGCAATTGTAGGTGCGCACTGTAAAACCAGCTGCAGCTCTATTTTTCGCCTGTCCATGGAACAAATCATCTCGAATACTTCTTCACACATGTTGACTTCCTCTTTCTAAGTTAGCTTTTGCTAACTGTGGTTATGTTACTCTACCCGAAGTTTGAAGTCAATACTTTTTTCACACTTTTTTTCTTAATGATAAATTGTTTCGATAGTGCAGCGCTTATTCCAAAATATGGCTCAAGCCCTGGGCTATGATTGTGACTACGTGTTCATCGGCAAGGCTGTAATATATCTGCTTGCCCTCACGACGGCTTTTTACAAGCTTGTTGGTGCGTAGTATCTGAAGCTGATGTGATATGGCTGATTGAGTCATATCTAAGGCTTCTGAAAGGTCGCAGACACATAGCTCTGATTCAAATAATGCAAATAAAATTCTAACTCTTGTGCTATCCCCAAATACCTTGAAAAGCTCTGCAAGATCGTAAAGGGCATCCTCATCCGGAAGCTCATTAAGCACTTTATTAACCAGTTCTGTATGTACGCACTGTTCATCACAACACTGTGCATGTTTTTCCATGTCTACCTCCTGAGTACTTCTCGCTTGTTACGCAAACAATAATAAATATTCTTTCGTCGACTGATGTCTCCTTCAGAAAATTTATTATTGTTTACTACAAGCTATCTTACACGTTATGTACGCGTAACGCGCGAATAGCGTTGAGCACTGCAATGACCATTACACCTACATCTGCAAATATAGCAAGCCACATATTTGCCAAACCAATTGCGCCAAGAATTAAGCAGGCAATCTTTATGCCGATGGCGAAATAGATGTTTTCATACACTATTCTCATGCATTTTTTAGCGATGTTTATAGCCTTTGCTATCTTCATTGGGTCATCATCCATAAGAACCACATCAGCGGCCTCTATGGCGGCGTCAGAGCCTAATGCGCCCATGGCGATTCCAATATCGGCCCTTGATAAAACAGGGGCATCATTGATGCCATCGCCTACGAATATCAGCTGCTCCTTTTCCTTTTTGGTAGCAAGTAGCTCCTCTACCTTTGTTACCTTATCAGCTGGCAAAAGCTCTGCGTAAACCTTATCAAGTCCTAAATCTCCTGCCACGATTTCTGCCACCTGAGCGCTATCCCCTGTGAGCATAACTGTGTTTAGGATACCAGCATGCTTCATTGCTGAAATTGCAGCCTTAGAGGTAGGCTTAAGCTCGTCAGATATAAGGATATAGCCAGCATAGTTACCGTTAAAGGCAACGTGAATAACAGTGCCTGGCTCACGTACAGACTGGGCTGTCACGCCGATTTTTTCCATCAACTTTTCATTTCCAACATTAACAGTAATGCCGCCAATAACAGCCTTCACACCATGTCCTGAGATTTCCTCAACATCAGCTACAGAGCCAGTATTTATTGGCTTGCCATAGGCTTCCTTTAAGCTCTTTGAGATTGGGTGATTAGAGTACACCTCCGCAATAGCTGTCTTCTCTAGAAGCTCTTCTTTAGTGACATTCACTGGAACAATTTTTGTAACCTTAAACACGCCCTCTGTCAGAGTTCCTGTTTTGTCCATAACGGCGATTTTTGCCTTTGAGAGCATGTCTAAATAGTTAGAGCCCTTTACAAGCACGCCCGCCTTGCTGGCGCCACCGATTCCTGCGAAAAATGTAAGTGGAATACTGATTACAAGTGCACATGGGCAGCTGATTACAAGGAAGGTAAGAGCTCTATAAACCCACTGTGACCAGTTAGCATCAATTCCTATGAGTAGGCTAACAACAGGTGGAAGCAATGCAAGTGCCACTGCTGAATAACATACAACCGGTGTATAAACTCTGGCGAATTTTGAAATGAAATTCTCTGGCTTTGATTTCTTGGAAGATGCGTTTTCCACAAGGTCCAATATCTTTGATGCTGTAGATTCACCAAATTCCTTTGTAGTTCTGATTTTAAGCACACCAGACATGTTAATGCAGCCTGATATAACCTCATCAGCTGGCTTGACGCTTCTAGGAACGCTTTCTCCTGTGAGAGCTGCTGTATCTAAGGTAGATGTGCCATCTAAAACCACGCCATCAATTGGAATCTTCTCTCCTGGCTGAACGATGATTTCACTGCCAACCTCAACCTCATCTGGATCAACCTGAGTAAGACTTCCATCAATCATTACATTTGCAAAATCAGGTCTGATATCCATAAGAGCTGATATGTTGCGGCGGCTCTTTCCAATAGCGTAGGACTGGAATAGCTCTCCAATCTGATAGAAAAGCATAACTGCCACGCCTTCGGTGTATTCTCCTAAAGCCATAGCGCCTATTGTGGCTACCGCCATCAGGAAATTCTCATCAAAGACCTGTTTATTTCTGATTCCCTTGAATGCCTTTAGCAAAATATCATAGCCAATAGTAAAATATGGAATCAAAAATAATAAGAATCTAAATATGCTTTTCTCCTCAAGAGGAAGCAACAGTAATACCACCATCATAGCAGCTGCTGCAATTATCCTCATCAATACCTTCTTTTGCTTCTTATTCATAATCGTCTCCTATAAAAAAATCTCGCAATCGTCCTCAACCTTCTTGCAGTTTGCAAGTACCTCTGCCATAACAGCCTTAACATCTACTCCTTCTTCAAACTCTACGTTCATCTTGAGAGCCATGAAATTTACAGTAGCATCTGCAACACCTGCTGTATTTTTAGCGGCCTGCTCCATCTTATTAGCGCAGTTTGCGCAATCAACATCAATCTTATATGTCTTTTTCATATTAAATTCCTCCGTCCCCATTTGGGCTTTCTTTTCATTTTTACATATGAGCACTTGTTCATATGTTTGATTAAAATATAAACCTGCCGACAAAATCTGTCAACAGGTTTACTTATAAAAAATATTAAGAACACAATTATTTAACAATATTGTATACATAGTCAGCAATGAGCTTATATCCCTCAGCGTCGAAATGAATACCATCACGGTAATTCTTTTCGTGACCAACTGTAACAGAATACAAATCGATTACATCTACCCCCTCTTCACTGGCAACCTTCTCTACTATGTCTCTAATCTCTCCTGAAACCACTTTAGGCTGAACCTGATATTCCGCAATATTGCTTCCATCCAGCGAAAAACAATAAGGAGAAATCATAAGGTACACAGTAGGCTTTGTATTCAAATTACGATAGGTCTGTACCAGATTTCTGATACCCTCTTCGTAAGATTTAGCATCCCAATTGTAGGTTTTAGAATCGTTGGTACCCAACATCAAAATGACAATATCAGGCCTAGACTCTAAAGACTTTTTATATGCATTTGATTCGATATAAGGCACATCTCCATCAGCTGATGCAGTGGCATTTCTCACACCAAAATTGCTAACAAGATGTGATGTTCCAAGCTTTTTCTGGAGCTGGGCAGGGTAAGAATCCATCTCTCTGGTCTTGATTACGCCACTTCCGTAGGTGAGGCTATCTCCTACGCAGGACACCCTGACTCGCTCGTCGCTTCCGCCAAAAAAGCCCGAATTAAACAAAACAAAAAATACCAGTACAACTGCTGCAAGTAATATAACCATTTTTCTTTGTATAAACCCTCTTATAATTTCCATACTTTATATACTAACACTAAACCATAAAACTTAAAAGCCCGCGGAATTAACCGCGGGCAAAATTAAGAGAATAATATGAAGATAGTAAACCTTCATTACTTAATTGCATTTTTCTTGTTGTTAAGAATTTCAAAAACTACAGCGCCTAGAAGAACCACTCCCTTTACAACCTTCTGCCAGTTAGCATCGATTCCCATAAGGGACATACCAAGGTTGATTACACCGATAAGTGTAGCACCAACAATCATTCCGAATACTGTACCAGAACCACCATAAGCACTTACGCCACCAACTACGCAGGCTGAAATTGCATCCATCTCGTAGTTTGTACCAGCTGTAGAGTTTGCAGCCGAGAAACGTGACATTGTAAGGAATGCAGATATAACTGTAAGCACTGCCATGTTAAGGTATGCAAGGAACATGATTCTCTTGGTGTCGATACCTGAAAGTCTTGTTGCCTCTGAGTTACCACCGATTGTGTAGAAGTAACGTCCTACATCTGTCTTAGATGTGATGAAGCTGTAGATAAGAACGATTACTGCCACCCAAATGAGTGCGTATGGAATACCACCTGCAAGTGCGAATTTGTATGCAAATAGCATAATTACAAAATCAATAAGCACGCATTTGATAATAACTGCAAGGAGGCTATCAGCTACATATCCCTTCTTAAGCTTTGTTGAACGGCTTCTGAAAAGAAGTAATACAACAATAACTGAAGCGATTAGACCAGCCACAATACTTGTCATATTGTACTGAACGCCGTTAATTCTTGGACCACCAAAAAGATCGTTCATCTTGCCTGTAAACATTGCGCAAAATTCCTTTGGAAGTGGGCTGATGTTTGAAGCACCGTGCATCAAAGCTACGCCCCAGCCACGAAGTGCAAGGAAGCCTGCAAGTGTTGCAATCCATGGTGGAATGTTGATGTAAGCAATTACAAATCCAAGAACGCATCCATAAATCACACCGATAAGAAGCATCACCAATATTCCTACTGGAGTAGATGCTTTCATATCTACCATAACCTTTGCACCGATAACACCTACGAAGCAAACAAAAGAACCGCAGGACAAATCGATGTTACCACCAGTAAGCATACACATCAGCATACCTGTTGCAAGAACATATACATATGCGTTTTGTGTAATCAGCGCATTGAACTGGCTTGGAAGAAGCATTGTACCATTTGTCATCACATTAAAGAAGAGGACAACAAGGACCAGTACAATGAGCATTGTGTTTTCTTTAAATACTTTTAATACTTTGTCTTTCACTATTTTGATCCTCCCTTCCTACTTCTTTTCTCTCTTTGAAACTACATCAAAGATAACCGCTATAAGAAGTACAAGTCCCTTTACTACCTTTTGGTAATTGGCGTCAACACCCATGATTGACATACCCTGGTTGATAACACCCATCAGAAGGGCACCGATGATTGCTCCAAATACTGAACCTGTTCCGCCGTAAGCACTTGCTCCACCGATGAAGCAGGCACCGATAGCATCCATTTCGTAGAACATACCGTAGGTAGGCTGAGCACTTGCAGCACGAGCTACTGTAAGGATACCAGCTAAAGCTGTTAAAAATCCCATATTCGTATATGCGAAGAAGTAAACCTTCTTTGTGTTGATACCTGAAAGCTGTGTAGCCTTCTCATTTCCACCTACTGCATATAGGTAACGTCCCATTGTAGTCTTTGTGGTGAAATAATGATATGCAAGAACTACTATGATAATCCAGATGAGTGATGTAGGAATACCCTTGTAGCCTGCAAGCTTGTAAGAAAGGAACAGGATTACTGCTGAAATAGCAACAAGCTTAACATAAAAGCCAACTGCTGATGTTGTAGCATATCCCTTTCTTGCTGCTGAAATTCTGCTTCTAAGAGAACCCAGAACATACACAGCTACTGCAATGATTCCTGCCAACATACATGTGGTGTTAAGCTTTGCACCGTGGAAGAAATCTGGAATGTAGCAATCGGCTCCACCGCCAAACACATTAAGATAGGTTGTGTTTGTAATTGAAACTGCATAACCGTTAAGGACTACATTCGATAATCCTCTGAAGGCGTACATACCAGCAAGTGTAGCGATAAATGGTGGAACATTTACATAAGCTACCCAGAAGGCCTGCCATGCACCTACTGCAATACCTACAAGAAGCATTACAAGCACGGTGAACCAAACGTTCATACCTTTGCTCATCATAACAGCGCCGATACCACCTACGAAGCAAACCACTGAACCAACGGAAAGATCGATGTTACCACCTGTCAAAATACACATCAGCATACCTGTTGCAAGCACGAACACGTAAGCATTCTGTGAAAGCAGGTTATTGATGTTTTGTGGTAGTAAGATTGTTCCGTTTGTACCAACATAAAAAATTGCGATGATAACCACCAGGGCGATAACCATGGTGTATTTTTTGATGACTTCTGAAAATTTGAATGAAACCATGTTTTCTCTCCCTTCTATGATTTTAAGATACATGACATGATGCTTTCCTGAGAGGCCTCCGCACCAGCCATCTCACCAACCATCTTGCCTTCATTCATAACGTATATACGGTCTGACATTCCAAGAACCTCTGGAAGCTCTGAAGAAATCATAATTACCGATTTTCCTGCTGCAACCAAATCATTGATAATGCAGTAGATTTCATATTTAGCACCAACATCGATACCACGAGTTGGCTCGTCAAGAATAAGTACATCTGGGTTTGCAAACATCCATTTTGCAAGAAGCACCTTTTGCTGGTTACCACCTGAAAGATTACCAACGTTCTGCTCTACTGTAGGACATTTTGTTTTAAGCTTGTCCCTGTATTCCTCTGCAACCTGATATTCCTTATCCTGGTCAATAACGTGCTTGCTACAAATTTCTGAAAGATTTGCAAGGGTTGTATTAATCTTGATAGGATTTGTAAGAACAAGTCCGTTGCCCTTTCTATCCTCAGTAACATAAGCAATTTTATGCTTAATGGCATCCTTGATGTTCTTAAGCTTAACCTCCTGGCCATTTAATAAAAGCTGACCAGAAATGTTTGTGCCGTAGGCCTTTCCAAATATACTCATTGCAAGCTCTGTACGTCCTGCACCCATAAGACCTGCTATACCAACAACCTCGCCCTTGCGGACATTCATTGATACACCGTCAACCACCTTTCTTTCAGCAAACTGTGGATGATATACGGTCCAATCCTTGACCTCCATTGCGACATCACCAATATGAACATTATGTCTCTTAGGGAATCGATCTGTCATTTCACGACCAACCATGCCCTTGATAATTCTGTCTTCAGTGATCTCATCAACGTTCTTATCAAGTGTCTCAATTGTAGAACCATCACGGATAACTGTGATTTTATCTGCTACGTAAGAAACCTCATTAAGCTTATGAGAAATGATAATGGATGTCATTCCCTCCTGCTTAAACTTAAGTAACAAATCAAGAAGTGCCTTTGAATCTGTCTCGTTAAGAGATGATGTAGGCTCATCAAGAATCAAAAGCTTTGCATGCTTTGCAAGAGCCTTTGCAATTTCAACCAGCTGCTGCTTACCAACACCGATATCCTTTATAAGAGTACGGCTGCTTTCTGTAAGTCCAACCATTTTTAGGAACTTGTCTGCCTCTGCATAAGTTTTGTCCCAGTCAATTGCTGCCTTGCTTCCCTGCTCATTTCCAAGGAACATGTTCTCTCCAATTGACATGTAAGGAATAAGTGCAAGCTCCTGATGTATGATAACGATTCCCTTCTCTTCGGAATCTTTAATTTTCTGGAATTGGCAAATCTCACCATTGTATACGATATCTCCAGTGTAAGAACCAAATGGATAAATACCACTTAATACGTTCATAAGAGTAGATTTTCCCGCACCATTCTCGCCAACAAGAGCGTGAATCTCGCCTTGCTCTACTTTAAGATTAACGTTATCAAGGGCCTTTACTCCAGGGAACTCTTTGGTGATATTTTTCATCTCAAGTAATATATTTCCCACTTAAGTCTCCCTCCTTATATCTTTTTGCTATCTTCAAGATATTCTCTTAAAAATAGGGCGAGCAGTGCTCGCCCCGCTAAAACCCATTCATATTATTTCAACTGATCTTCTGTATAATATCCAGAATCGATAAGAAGCTCTTTGTAGTTGTTTGCATCTGCAAATACAGGATCGCAAAGGTATGAAGGAATTACTGCATTACCATTGTTGTATGTCTCTGTATCGTTAACATCTACTTCCTCACCATTAAGAATCTGGCCTACCATCTTAACAACCTGCGAAGCAAGTGTACGTGTATCCTTGAATACTGACATTGACTGCTTTCCAGCGATCATGTTCTTTGTATTTTCAATATCGCAATCCTGACCAGTTACGATTGGATATTCACCGTTGTAGTTTGCTGCAAGAGCGTTCTCAACACCAAGTGCTGTAGAATCGTTTGAGCAGAGGCAGATGTCAAGGTCTGTGCCATCAGCGTAGTAAGAAGAAAGGATATTCTCCATACGTGACTGAGCTGTCTCTGTAGCCCACTGTGCTGTAGCAACATCAGAGAACTCTACCTGACCAGACTTAACTGTGATTGTTCCGTTGTCGATGTATGGCTGAAGAACATCCATAGCGCCCTGATAGAAGAAACCAGCGTTGTTGTCGCCTGGGTCACCAGCTGTGATTTCCATTGTGAACTTATCAGATGTGTTCTTAAGGTCTAATTCCTTCTCAATATATTCACCCTGAACTGTACCTACCTTGTAGTTATCAAATGTTGCGTAGTATGAAACAGCGTCTGTGTTCATAATCAAACGGTCATAAGCGATAACTGGGATACCAGCTTCTGCTGCCATATCCATAGCCTCACCAAGTGATGAAGCCTCGATAGCTGCAACTACAAGTACGTTACATCCTGAGTTAATCATGTTCTCAATCTGAGAAATCTGTGTCTGTACATCGTTTGAAGCGTACTGAAGATCTACTGAATATCCTGCAGCCTCAAGCTCCTTCTGCATGTTAGCGCCATCCTGGTTCCATCTCTGGAGATCCTTTGTAGGCATTGCAACACCAACCTTTGTGCCGCCAGCTGTGCTTGTCTCTGTAGACTCAGTAGCTGTTTCCCCACCAGCTGCTCCTGTGTCTGTTGTCTCTGTGCTTGTACCGCAGCCTACAAACATTGAAGCTGCAAGAGCACCTGTCAATAGTACACTTAATAACTTTTTCTTCATTTCGAAAAACCTCCCTTTCGTTTTAGGTGTGTTTGTTACTAAAAATAATGTAACAGATGGACAGCTGAAAATGGTTGTTACTTTCTTCATATTTTTGTCATGATTTTCTAGGACATAAAAATAGGACTAGCATTTTTTTGTGCTAGTCCATTTTTACAATCACAATTTTTTACTAATACCCTCATCCGCCCCTTCGGGGCACCTTCCCCCAGAGGGGGAAGGCTAAGGGGTCATTCCACATTCATATACACATCCTCATGTGAATGAAATCCCCCTGCAATAATCACATCATCGATATTATCCTTTGTTACTGCCACAGGATTTATGGTAACGTATGGCACCTCATGGGAGCCATCACTTATAGTAGTTTCCACTGATAGAGCTTGGCCTAATGCCAGCTTGTAAGAAAGCTCTGCTGCCTGCTTGGCAAGCTCACCTACAGGCTTGTACACAGTCATAAGCTGGGTGCCCTCTACTATGTGTTGGCAGGCTGGTAAATCTGCATCCTGCCCTACTACTGGAACTACCCCGGCAAGCTGGCTTACAGCAAGTGCTCTGATAACAGATGTGGCCACATCATCATTTCCACACATGATGGCATCAGCCTGTCTGATAGTGTCCATGTTGTCGTACACATAAGCTCCACCAAGCTCGGCCTTCCAGCCATCGCAATAATAGCTGTCGATAATCTCCACATTGTGCTCTTTTATCACTGAATCAAAGCCATCGCTTACAAGAGACACATTGTTGTCTGTGTGTGGGCCGCAAATTTTTACTACCTTTGTTGCGCCTGCATCTACCAAAGCTTCCCCAAGCATCTGCCCCACCATATTGTTGTCAAAGGATATGTATAGGTCGGTGTCTGCATTTGGAATCAATCTATCGTAGGATACTACAGGAATATCTTTTTCATGGGCTAGTGCCACGGCGTCCCCCAGCACGCTACCATCAACAGGAATAATGACCAGGCAGTCTACCCCTTTATCCACAAGATACTCTATCTGCTCAATCTGCTTATCCACATCACCGTTGGCATTTTGAACATTCACTGTAGCCCCAAGCCCTGATGCTGTGTCTACAAACACATCTCTATCCTTTTCCCAGCGTTCAATTACAAAGGAATCAAAGCATAAGCCAATTTCTATACCATCCTTATCCTTCGTTTGGGGCTTGTCTGCCTTTGCGGAAATATTCCCGCACCCACTAAATAGCAACGTTGATGCAGCTACAAGTGATATTATTTTTGTAAAACCTTTCATACATTATTCCCTCTTTATATATTCAACCCTTAGCATAATCAGTAGGTGTCTTTCCTGTATATTTCTTAAAGTTTCTAGAGAAATAATTTGGATCCGGATATCCTACCTCAAGTGCAATTTCCTTCATGGATTTATTTGTTGTCTTTAGCAGATTTTTTGCTGCCTCAATTCTAAGCTTTGTCAGATAATCAATGAAGTTTTCTCCCGTTTCCTCCTTGAATACCTTTGAGAAATAATAAGAGCTTATGTTTACCACCCTGGAAACATCATCTAGCGTAAGCTCCTTCATATAGTTTTCATCAATGTACTGCTTGGCCTTGTTTACTGCACTCATGGATTGCTCCTCGTGCTTGTTTGAAACCCAAAAGGCTGCAGCCTTTATCTTTTCCACAAACCATCTGTTTACCTCTGAAAGCCCTGCAAGACTCAGCAGCTCAGACAGGTAATTAGACCTGCTTTGGAATTCATACATTCTGCCTGTCTTTTCATATGCAAGATGCTCTGACCAAAGGACAAATTCCAAGCATTTCAGCCTGATACTGTCATTGTCATGGGAATAATTTTCCTCCATCCATTCAAAGAAGGTCTGGGCCAAGGCTGTAGATTCGTTAACATTCCCCAAGGTTACCTCGTTAAACAGCCTCTTTTCCAAATCCATTGGGTAATCCTCTTCATATCTGCAGGCCACAGGCATATCATCCACATGCGCCACATGACTGGTGGTGGCTATCAGCACTGAATTGCCTTCCTCATAGGATTCGCTCATTCGCTCCAGAGGCTTCACCGAACCAAAACCAATTCGAAAATCCATATCAAATCTGTCAGATAGCTTTCTACATAGGGCTCTGGCATTTTCCACCACCTGGTTTCTTTCGTTGTAGGAAAGGGTTGGTGAGTCTGTTGGGATGAGGATTGGGATTTTATTGGACATAACAGCACCCATAATTCCCTTTATGTAATCCTCTGTTATGGTGTGGATTTCCCTGTAAGCCTTCTGAGCCTGAATGGATACAGCTACGGCACTTGTCATATAGTTGCCCACCAATTCTCTACCAAACACCATGCATGCCATATAGCCATATTCTGAATCGATGCCAAGAAGAGTTTTGTAATTATCTATATCTTCCTTGAAATATTCCTTGAAAAGCAAATCCTGAATAAGGCCGTTTTCAATGATAGGAACTACAGTCTCAAGCTTCTCTCTTACCTGCAAATCGTTGCTACGTTTTTTGCGCTCCCCATCGATTTGCCCCATAGCCTTGTTTAGCACATCAAGGATTGCCTCTCTACTAACAGGCTTATTAAGATAATCAAGGACTCCTAGTGATATTGCTTCTTTGGCATAATCAAATTTATCGTACGCAGTCATGACGATAAACACCACATGATGATTGGTTCGCCTGATCTCACGCATAGCCTCGATGCCATTTATACCAGGCATCTGGATATCCATAAAAGCAATATCTGGCTGAAATTCTTCCGCAACCTCTATTACCTGGCGACCAGTTTTGGCCGTGCGAATATCGCAATTGCTGCCGTATTCTTTTTCAATTATGAATTTTAGTGAATCGATGACAATCCCCTCGTCATCGGCTAGTAGTATTTTGTACATGAAAAAACCCTCATCAGTCAGCTGCGCTGACAGCTTCTCCCTAAAAGGGAGAAGCCTTCATTTTATTTTGGTAGATATAGGATGGTTTCGGTGCCTTTATCTTTTCCTTCTGATATGATATCAAGCACGTCATCCCTTTCATAGAAAATATTTAACCTTTCTATGCAATTATTTAATCCAACTCCGTTTGAGCCTGATTTATTAGGGGTGCTTACATAGCTTCCATCTAATATTCGTTCGATGGTTTCCCTTTCAATTCCAGTTCCATTATCCTTTACGCTTACGCAGGCGTAATCCCCCAGCTCATATACGGAAAGCTTTATCTTTTTAGTCCATTCTATGTTACGCAGGCCATAGTTGATGCTGTTTTCAACTATAGGCTGAAGAATCATACTTGGGATTTTTATATCAAGAAGTCCCTCATCTATCTCCTTTGTAAACTGTATTTCTCCCGCAAAACGTACATTTATAATGTAAATATATATATCCACCAGCTCGATTTCCTCTTTTAGAGTAACCACATCCTTGTTTTTCTTGATGTTGTATCTAAAGAAATCTGCCACTCGCTGAATGTAGTTGCTGGTCCTATCTGCTCCCTCCATCATGGCCAGCTGGGCGCCAGCATTCAAGGTGTTAAACAGAAAGTGTGGATTAATCTGTGATTGAAGATATTTAAGCTCTGCATCCTTAACATGGTTTTCCATAATAAGCTCGTTCTCACGAAGCTTTCTGGTGGCCTCCATCGATTCTGTAAGCTGCTTGATGTAGTCCTTGATAGAAAGCACCATTTTGTTGAAGGCCATGGTAACAACCCCCACCTCATCATTGCTTCTAACTGTTGGAAGCTGAACATCGAAATCACCACCGGACACAGTGTTGGCTGTAGCTGCCAGCCTTACCAGTGGATCTGCGATAGTGGATGCAATCAAAACTACGAATGCAAGATTGGCAAGACCTATTATTACAAGTGTTACGATGTTTAGTCGTTCAATGGTCTGCAATGCCGCCATCATAGCACCGTAGGATTTAGAGTTGTTTACAAACTGCCTGTTGTTTAGGCTGTTTATACTACTATCTATATAGCCAAAGGTTCTGGTGGCCTCCTCGTAAATGCTTTTGTATTTTTCTACATTTCCTCCTCGCTTGCTTTCCACTGCCTGATTAGTTAAATCCAGGTAGTTTAAGGACATTCGCTTTATATTTCTTTCGATGACACGGTTCTCATTTTCATCACTGTTATCATCTATAGCTATAAGCAAATCCCTATATTCCTCCTCACGAATATAGTACTGCTCCAAAGCATCACTTGTTTTGGTATTAAGATACCCCTCGGTGGCGGTCTGGAGGCTATCCAGGCCGACGCTTAGTTGATTCAAATCATTGTTACTTGAATACACCGCATCCAAAGAATTAAGCACTCTGGTGGTTCCCAAATAAAGCATCATGTTTACCAAAAACAGAAGGATGGTAGGCAAACAGAAGGCCAATATCATTTTTTTCCTTAAGGACATGGATTTGGTCTTAATCTTCTTCATCATCCACCTCCTGAAGCTCTTCTGCTATGTTACTAGCATCCACCAGCTTGGCATCTACGCTGATATAGTCCGACACATAGCCTGCATCCCTATATTCTACAAAGGCTGCTGCAGCTGCCTCCCCTAGCTTGGAACCGTCTACATATACCGAGCTTGCAATAACCCCCTGCTTTATTCCTGTAAGGATTGTAGAGGATTTGTCGCTTCCAAATAAAAGGATAGAGCCTACCTTATTGTAATCAATCATAGCCTGATAAAATGACGCAGTGGTTTCCTCATCAAGACAGATTACAACAGGTGCCAAATCGTTTTCCTTAAACATGTTCTGGACGTATTCCTCTGTAGCAAATGGCCCAGTTTCTGTAATAGTTCTAGTCTCAAATTCCAAAGGTGCGTTAGTGATTTCTGCCCCTGTAAGTGCAATTTGAATGTTGTTTACAAATGCATTTTCATCCTCTACGCTCACTCTGTTGGAGCCTAGCACCAAAACCCTTTTCTGCTTTACCAGCTTGTCCACAAGGGAGGTGCCATATAAACTGGCGATGGAATAGCTGTTGGGACCAATGTAGCTGATACGACTTTCTACATCCACATCTGTTCCCAGGGAAAATACTGGTATTCCCTTTTTCTTGGCGCGTAGCAGCATATTAGCTGTCTCGTCTATGCTATCTCCCTCCAGGAAAATGGCGTCGCAGTCTGATTCAATAGCCATTTCTAAAAGCTGAGTTTTGCTGTAGCTTTCATCAACTGTTTCGGAAAGCAAATCTACATACACGCCATTTTCTTCCCCATATTTTTTTGCTGTATTATAAACCTGCTGCCAAAAGACAGAATCATCGTCAGAGGAAATCATTACCACATAGGAATCGTACTGGCTGTATTTTGCCTCTGCCATCAGACTGACTGCCTCTTCCATTCGATGCTTATACAAAATAGTGCTAATAATTGTAGCAATAAACATAAAAGCAACAGCGCAGCCTGCTGCAATAGCAAGTGCACTGTTGCTTCCTAATTTTCTTTTGCCCCCAATTAGTCTCATAACATTATCCCTACAAAATATTATCTATTGAAAAATTCAACGAATTCCTCGTAACCTTCTGCTGAAAGCTGTTCCTTCTGGAACTTTTTATTTTTGTTCATACGAACAACAAGAACTGTCTGGCCCTCTGAACGAGCTGCCTTTGCCTGAGCCATAACCTCTGCAAGCTTATCTGCTGGATACCCCTTTTCAACAAGATAAGCAACCTTCTTGTTAGCGCCAGGAACCTTGAAGCCCTGCTCCATAAGAAGAAGAATGATACGCTCAAAACCGATTGAGAAGCCGCAGGCTGGTGTATTCTGGCCTGTGAAGTTACCAATCATTTTATCGTAACGTCCGCCGCCACCGCAGCTTCCGCCAAATTCTGGAATAGCGATTTCGAAGATTGTACCTGTGTAGTAGCTCATACCACGTACAAGTGTAGGATCAAATACAAGCTCAAACTCAGCTTCCTTTGTAGCATTAACAGCTGTTGCGATTTCACGCATCCAATCTGCTACCTCTTCATCAAGGAACTCGCCAAGCTTTTCAAGAAGTACATCCATTCCTGCTGCAACATCCTTAACACCCTCAAGTGCTGTGAAAAGTCCTACGTATTTATCGATTGATTCCTGTGGGTAACCAGCCTCAAGAAGCTCCTTAGATACTCCATCAAGACCAATCTTATCCATCTTATCAAGTGTGATGAAGATTGAATCGTAATCTTCCTCTGCAAAGCCAGCGTAAGCTGCCATAGCCTTAAGGATACGACGCTCGTTAATACGGATTTCGAAATTCTTGAAACCGATGCGGCCAAGTGTTGTAGTAGTTGCAAGGATAAGCTCTATCTCTGCAAGGTTTGATGGCTCGCCCAAAATATCGATATCACACTGAGTGAACTGGCGATAACGACCACGCTGAGGTCTATCAGCTCTCCAAACAGAACCAATCTGAAGTGACTTAAATGGTGAAGTAAGCTCGTTAGCATGGTTTGAATAGAAACGGCAAAGAGGTACTGTAAGGTCGTATCTCATACCGAAATCTACAACATCTTCCTCTGTAGTAGCCTCAGGGATGTTAAGCTTTTCGCCACGCTTCATTACCTTGAAGATAAGCTTTTCGTTTTCTCCACCCTGCTTATTTGAAAGGTTGCCAATAGACTCCATAGCTGGTGTCTCGATTGGTGTAAATCCAAATGAGCGATATGTCTCCTTTATGATAGAAGTAACATAGTCTCTAACTTCCATTTCATAAGGAAGTATATCCTTCATTCCGTTAACTGGTTTCTTGTTTAAAGCCATTTTAAATCCTCTCTAAGTCTTTCTCTTTTTCTTTCTATCATTTCATCAATTCTATCCATGTAAAGCTGGACATCCTTGACATTTTCACATCTTGTAACTGTGGCGCCATGGTCTGCTACAAACTTGCAAGAGCAGCCTGCACCAAGTGCCATTATAGTTTGTTTTTCTTCCATTATCAAGATGTTATAAAGTCCCTCTTTACCTGGTGTGGCATATCCAATATTTTCAAGGTTTGCCGCCATATTCTTTTGTCTATATAAATAATATGGTATCAGATTAAGCTTTTTAGCTGTATCAAGGCAGGCGTCCATGTGTGCCTGCGAGTTTTCGATTAGGTAATCGTCGTATGCTTCTCTATCAATATTAAGCCTTGCAGAATGCTTCAGTGCCAATGAATGGACTGTCAGATTATCAGGCGCAAGCTTTTCTACCTCTGAAAGTGTGTACTTAACATCCTCAATAGTCTCTCCTGGAAGACCTAATATCAAATCCATATTGATATCATCAAAGCCCAGCTCTCTTGCCCAGCCGTATACTCTGTAAATATCCTCTACCTTGTGGAATCTTCCGATTAAATCAAGTGTCTTTTGATTCATGGTCTGAGGATTGATGGAAATTCTGGTAATCGGATGATTCTTCATAACCTGTAGCTTTTCGTAGGTGATGGAATCTGGACGGCCAGCTTCGATGGTGTATTCCAGTAAATCCTTTGTGTTGAAATATCTATCAACCAATGTTAACAGCTTATCTAAATGCTCTTCATCAAGGGATGTAGGTGTTCCACCACCGATGTAGATGGTAGTAAGCTCCTTGTCCTTGCATGCTTCGGCTGTAAATGCCATCTCCTTTTCAAGAGCAACCAGATAATCGTCTAGCTTTTTCTTCCATAATCCGATTGGATATGAAGTGAAGGAGCAATAAAGGCATGTGCTAGGACAGAATGGAATTCCGATGTAAACAGAATAGCCATTGTCATAATCAATCTTGGATAAAAGCTCGTGCTCCTTGTGTGAAACCTCAAGGCTTAAAGCTATCTTTTCATCTGATGTAAGGTAGGTCTTTCGCATGTAATCAGCTACCTCTTCATCTGATGCACCCTGCTCTATCATACCAAGGCTGATTTTGGTAGGACGAATGCCTGTAAGTGTACCCCAAGGCAAAGTCTTTCCTGTGCGCTCGCTTAAGCTTTCATAGATGGCAAGCTTTAAGCGATTTTTTGTATCTGGGCGATTAGAATAATCTATTTCAACCTCACGACCATCTAAGGTAAGCTTGTGGTCGGCGTATTTAACATCCATGGTAAATAGGATATCCTCATCTGCTGGTGCATCTGCAGTGCCGATGCGCACCTCCTGCTTAGGATAAAATGCCTTTACCAAAGAATAAATGTCATATTCAAAATTATCTTCGTTTAACTTTACATATATCATATCTTTACTCCGTAAACTGTTACGTATACAAGCATATATATACTTCACTCGACAACATGTCTCGCTTAAGTATATATATAGCTTGTCTACTACAGTTTACTCCTCTAAATTTTAACCTAAATAAGGATTGTATAATCTTTCTTCGCTAATTGTTGTAGGTTCGTTGTGGCCTGGGTAGCAGATGGTGTCATCATCAAGTGTCATAAGCTTTGATTTGATGCTTCCTACTAACTGAGACATTGAGCCGCCTGGGAAATCGGTACGTCCCACGGAACCACAAAACAGTGTATCTCCTGTAAATACAATTCCTTCCTTTTCAAAATAATAGCAGCAACCACCTGGTGTGTGGCCCGGTGTGAACAGGCACTTAACTTTAAGGCCGGCAAGCTCTATTTCCTCATCATCCTTAAGGAAGATGTCTGCTCTATAGGCTTCGCTGCTTCCGTACATATCACCAGAAAGATTGATAACTGGATTCTTAAGCTCGTCAGCGCAGGCCTCGTGAGCATAAATCTTTATTCCATATTCATCTGCTATTGTAGCTGCCTCTCCAGCATGATCAAAATGACCATGTGTAAGTAGCACTGCTACAGGCTTTGTGCCTGTCTGAGCTACTGCAGATTTAACTCTTTCTGCAGCTGAGCCTGGATCTATAATGATACATTCCTTTGTATCTTCGTTAATCGCCAAATAGCAATTTTCCATTGCCGCTGGCAGCATTACTTTTCCTACCTTCATAATCCTCTCCAAAATGTTAGAACAGCTATCCTTTGCGAAATAGCTGTTCTATATAGTCGTTACTATTAATTTCAAACTATCCTCTAGGTCTTTCAACATCGATGATGGATTCAACCTGCTTAATCTTTTCTACCAAAGAACGAAGCTGCTCTCGGCTCTGGGTGCCGAACTTGATTGTGATTGTAGCAACTCCCTGCTTGCTGGTTTTAGAATGGATTGAATCAATATCGATTTCTCTTTCTGTAAAGATACGAGTGATATCCACAAGAAGTCCCGTACGGTTGTTACCATAGATATTGATTTCTGTGAGATATACTCCACCCTTCTTGCCATCTTCCTCTGTATCAGCTGCCCATTCAGCTTCGATTAATCTTTCCTTTTCAAAATCTGGAAGATTAATCATATTGATGCAATCGGTACGATGGATGGAAACGCCACGGCCTCTGGTTACGAAGCCAACGATTTCATCTCCTGGCACTGGATTACAGCACTTGGAGAAACGAACGGAAACATCATATATACCGCTAACGGTAATACCGTTTTTAGACTTAGGCTTGATTTTATCGCCACCACCTGAATGCTCTGCAAGAACCTCCTCATCAGTCATCTTGATTGGGTGGTCCTTCTGCCATTCAGAGAACATTCTATTGATGACAGCGCCTTCCTTGATGGCTCCCTGTCCTACAGCTGCAAGACAATCCTCCCAACTGTGGAAGCCATATTTATTTTTAATTAGATCCTGATATTTAGGCTTGTTTACCTCACCAAGATCTACACCCTTTTGCTTAGCTGAGGCAATGAGTAATTCCTTACCCTTTGCAATGTTTTCATCCTTGGACTGGCTTCTAAACCACTGATTGATTTTATTTTTAGCCTGAGAGCTTTTGACAATGTTTAACCAATCACGGCTAGGACCATTAGTGTTTTGAGATGTTACGATTTCGATTCTATCACCGTTTTGAATGATGTAATCGATAGGTACAAGCTTACCATTTACCTTGGCACCAATCATACGGTTACCTACGGCTGAATGAATAGCATAGGCAAAATCGATAGGTGTTGAACCATTAGGTAAATTTTTAACATCACCAGATGGTGTAAAGCAAAATACTGTATCTGAGAAAAGGTTCAAGTCCGACTTAAGCAAGCTAGAGAATTCCTTATTATCGGAAATCTCCTGCTGCCACTCAAGGATTTCACGAAGCCATGAGAGCTTTTCCTCCTCGCCCATAACAGTGGAGCCTTCGCCACTTTCCTTATATTTCCAGTGAGCTGCGATACCGTATTCACTGGTACGATGCATTTCGTAGGTACGAATCTGAATTTCAAATGGTGAACCGTTAGGACCAATTACAGTGGTATGCAAAGACTGATACATGTTAGGCTTTGGCATAGCAATATAATCCTTGAAACGGCCTGGGATTGGAGTGTACATCTCGTGGATGACACCAAGCGCAGCATAACAATCCTTGATAGAATCTACAATAATGCGCACTGCAAATAAATCATATATCTGATCGATGGTCTTGTGCTGATTAACCATCTTTTTATAAATACTAAAGAAATGCTTTGCTCTTCCGTAAACTTCTGCATCTATATCTGCATCCTTGATGTGCTTTGCCACATCATCCACTAGGGAACTGATATATTCGTTACGCTGATTCTTTCGAAGGGCAACCTTTTCTACCAAATCGTAGTAAGCATCTGGCTCAAGATATTTCAGTGATAAATCATCAAGCTCGATTTTAACCTTGCTGATACCAAGACGCTGTGCCAAAGGAGCATAGATTTCCATGGTCTCTTTAGCCTTTTCCTTTTGCTTTTCAGGGCGCATGTACTTCAAAGTACGCATGTTGTGAAGTCTATCCGCAAGCTTGATAAGGATGACACGGATATCCTTTGCCATAGCAAGGAACATCTTACGAAGATTTTCAGCCTGGATTTCTACCTTATCCGCATCATAATTCAACTGGCCTAATTTGGTAACGCCATCCACCAGCTCTGCAACTTCTTCAGAGAACTCTGCAGCTATTTCTTCCTTAGTGTATATGGTATCCTCTACCACATCATGAAGAAGACCTGCAACGATAGTCTCTTTATCAAGCTCCAAATCTGCAAGAATGATGGCTACACAAAGTGGATGTATGATATAAGGCTCTCCCGACTTGCGCACCTGGCCCTCATGAGCCTTGCTGGCAAGCTGATAGCCCTTTTCAATCATAGAAATATCAGTGTTTGGGTGATATTTACGAACCCTGTCGATAAGCTCCTTATACAGAACATCTGGGTCCACAAAATCTTCCGTAGCGATGACACCATGATTATCCATAGCAACCTTGTGCTCTAGCTGCTCAATTTCAGTTTGATTGTACTCTGCCATGGTATCACCACCTTTCAAAAATTTTTTATTAAATATTATATAATTTAACATTTTAAAAAGCAATAATACTAATAGCGAAATTTCTATGATTCTCTAGGTTTCTTTTGGAAGTTTTTTGGTGGTTTGGTTTAGTTTTTCTTAGTTCTATCTGTACAAAAACCCTATTTTTTGATATCATTAACCTGTTTTGATTATTAGTTGGACTTCATTGGCTTGCCTTGTTTTCCAACTTGTTTTTTTGTATAGAGAAAGGAAGTTAAATGATTCAAGCAAATAATGTCACTCTTCGATTCGGCAAAAAGGCCTTATTTGAAGAAGTTAATATCAAATTTACAGAAGGTAACTGCTACGGTATTATCGGTGCTAACGGTGCAGGTAAGTCTACTTTCCTTAGAATCTTATCTGGTCAGTTAGAGCCTACTAGCGGTGAAATCACTATGAGCCCTGGCAACCGTCTTTCATTCTTAGAGCAGGACCACTTCAAGTATGACGAGTTCACAGCTCTTGATACAGTTATCATGGGTAACCAGCGTCTTTACGATATCATGAAGGAAAAGGACGCTATATATATGAAGGAAGATTTCTCTGACGAGGATGGAATCCGTGCTGCAGAGCTTGAAACAGAGTTCGCAGAAATGGATGGATGGAATGCAGAGTCAGATGCCGCTCAGCTCCTTAACGGACTTGGTGTTGATACTGAATTCCACTACACTCAGATGTCTGAGCTTCCAGGTGCATTAAAGGTCAAAATTCTTCTTGCTCGTGCACTTTTTGGTTCACCAGATGTACTTCTTCTCGATGAGCCTACTAACCACTTGGATTTAGATGCTATTGCTTGGCTTGAAGAATTCCTTATTAACTTTGAAAATACAGTTATCGTTGTATCTCATGATAGATACTTCCTTAACAAGGTATGTACACATACAGCAGATATTGATTACGGTAAGATTCAGCTCTACGCTGGTAACTATGATTTCTGGTATCAGTCTTCACAGCTTATTATTCAGCAGCGTAAGGAAGCTAATAAGAAAAAGGAAGAGCAGATTAAGGAATTACAGGAATTCATCCAGCGATTCTCTGCTAACGCTTCTAAGTCTAAGCAGGCTACATCTCGTAAGCGTGCATTAGAGAAGATTCAGCTTGATGACATCCGTCCATCTAGCCGTAAGTACCCTTACATCGATTTCCGCCCAGCTCGTGAAATTGGTAATGAGGTTCTTTCAGTTGAGAATCTTACAAAGACTATTGATGGTGAGCTTATCCTTGATCACCTTACATTCAATGTTGGTCGTGAGGACAAGATTGCATTAGTTGGTTCAAACGAAAAGGCCAAGACAGTTCTCTTCCAGATTCTTGCTGGTGAGATGGAGCCTGATGAGGGTAGCTACAAGTGGGGTGTTACTACTTCACAGTCATACTTCCCTAAGGACAACACTGAAATATTCAGCACAGACCTTCTTATCGTAGACTGGCTTACACAGTTCTCTGAAATTAAGGATGCTACTTATGTACGTGGATTCCTTGGACGTATGCTCTTCGCTGGTGATGACGGCGCTAAGAAAATGAAGGTATTATCTGGTGGTGAAAAGGTACGTGTTCTTCTTTCACGTATGATGATTGAAAACTCTAACGTACTTATGCTTGATGAGCCTACTGACCACTTAGATATGGAATCAATCACAGCACTTAATACTGGTTTACAGAAGTTCTCAGGTGTTATCCTCTTCTCTTCTCGTGACCACGAAATTGTACAGACTACAGCAAACCGTATCATCGAAATTCTTCCAAACGGACAGATGATCGATAAGATGACAACCTACGATGAGTATCTTGAGTCTGATGAGATGGCACGTAAGCGTACCGTACTTGAAATGGCTTCAAGCGATTTAGATGACTAATACATTTAAATAATAAAAAAGCTCCTGTAGGTAACAAGCTATTATATTTCTTAAGCGAAGCATTCTAAGCTGAGCGTAGAAATATAATGCTTGTTGCCGTAACAGGAGCTTTTTAATACTTTAAAACTACGCTACGGATACGACACGCAACGAATTGTTTGCTACGAATTCAGTAACTATCCCCTGGTTTTTAAGCTCGAAAGCCTTTCTAATAACCTCGTCTACTGTACAGCAATAAATAATTTGTCCTACTACCATTTTCTTCATACCTCCTAAAATTACTTTAATCTCTTCTACGAAAAAGAGTTTATCATGGTATTTGTCACATAAATGTCACACGAAAAACCCCATTTCAGTCTTAAGTAATATTATATATCTATTATCATACTATTTTGTTAATTATTACTCAATAGTCTTTTTGTGTATATTTAAGGCAATTTTTCGAAATTAAATGGCAACAAATGCAAAGCCAAGATATTACAAAATTGTTACGATATTCTTGCTCGAGCACGAAAACGTTTACGAAAAATGAATGGAGGAAATGCCCTTATGAGAAGAATACATAAAAGCCTTCTAAGTGCTTCCTTAGCACTTGGACTCATGGCGTCTTCTGTAACAAGCCTTACAGCTTTCGCCGTACCAAAAATTAGTCCTTATTCTACACTTGAGGCTGAAATGACAGCTACTAAAAACGGTGTAGATGTTACTACTGAGGGAGATTTAAAATATGTTTCAGGTTTAGAGAGCGGAGATACATTCTCTACTGTACCACTTGAATTTACTTCAGGCGTTGTTTCACTTACAGCAAATGTTCGTACTAACGCACCTTCATTATTTGAGGTTCGCCTCGACAAGGCAGATGGTGATTTAATCAGTACATTTAGAGTTGGAAACACACATGGTGCCTTCAAGCAGGTTTCTGCTTCTGCAAAGCAGGTAGAAGGTCATCATACTTTATATTTCGTAGGTAAGGTAGGCGCAACAGATATTGATAATTGGAAAGCACTACTTCCACCTGGTCAGCAGCCAGTTACTCCAGAGCCTACACCAACAGAGCCTACAGATCCAAGCAACCCAACACCTGCAGATCCTTCTATCCTTACAGGAACAGTTAATCCTTATGAAACTGTAGAGGGTGAGAACTCACAGGAAATGAAGGCAGCAGTTGCAATCACAGTTGATAACACAAGATGCGCTATGATTCGTTCTAATGGCTATGCTGCTGTTAAGAATGTAGATTTTACAGATGGCCTCGCTGTTTTTATCGTTACAGCTAAGGCTTCAAAGCTTGGCGTTCTTGAAATTCGTTTGGACAGCCCAGAGGGCCAGTTGATTTCAAATGTTAAATTAAACGCTGGCGATTTCTCTACAAAGACTGTAAAGGTTGCTTCTGGTATTGAAGGAAAGCATGACCTTTATTTCGTTGCAACATTTAAGGGCGCAACTGTTTACTTAGATTCATGGAAGGTTATGGCTCCTCCAACAAAACCAGAGCCAACACCTGTAGATCCTACACCTGTAGACCCTACTCCTGTAGATCCTACTCCTGTTGACCCTACTCCTGTTGACCCTACTCCTGCACAGTCAGACTTAAGTCTTCAGTATGAAATCAATAGCTGGGGTGCTGGTTACACTGTAAACTTCAAGGTTGTAAATAACTCTACAACACAGGTAAATGGCTGGACTTTAAAGATTAAGAAATCAGATATCACAGTTGACAATTGCTGGTGTGCAAAAGTCGCTGAAGAAGGTGAATACTACGTATTCACTCCTGAGACATGGAATAGCATGATTAATGCTAACGGTAACGCAACCTTCGGACTTAACGGTTCAGGTTCAATTGGTAACACCTTAAACTTCATCCTTCTATAAAAATAAATGGGGCTGTTTACGAACAGCCCCAAATTTATCCGATGCACACAACTCTTAGTGCACAGCTAGAAATAAATTCTGTCATTATTCCCTTATCTTTTAACTCAAAAGCTTTTCTAATAACCTCATCTACTGTACTGCAATTAATGATCTGTCCTACAACCATTTTTATACCCTCCAAAATTCTTAATTTGTTGTTTCTGAAAGAATAATATCATCACTTTTGTCACATTAATGTCACACTGAAAATATTATTCTTTAATGGTACCGATTTAGTTATCGGCAGAATCATCAATTTGCTTAGATGTGAGGGCAAATATTTTTTAATTAAGCCATTGAGCCTTCAATATTGAAGTAATTCATCTTTTCGTTAAGGTTTACAGCTAAATCTCTGAGCTCATCAGCAGCCTCTGTAATAACTGCAAATGTTGCATTCAACTCTTCCATTGATGCTGTTGTTTCCTCTGATGATGCTGCGTTCTGCTGAGAAATAGCAGAAAGCTCAGAAATAATATCATTGAAGCTTACCTTTAATCCGTTTAATAAATCAACCTTATCAGCGATTGTCTTTGTGCTGTTATCTACGCTATTAACATTCTTTACTACATAATCCATATCAGCCTTTGTGTTGTTAAGCTGGCTATTCTGCTGATTAAATGCAGCATTAAGCTTTTCAATAGTATCAACACTCTTCTGAGATTCCTCAACAAGCTTAGCAACAATATCGTTGATTGAAACAGATGCATCCTTTGACTGAACGGCAAGTGAGCCGATTTCAGATGCAACTACAGCAAAGCCTCTACCTGCATCACCTGCACGTGCAGCTTCAATAGAAGCATTAAGTGATAGAAGGTTTGTCTGGTCTGAAATAGATGTAATTGAGTTTGACGCATCAGCGATATTCTTTACAGCCTCGTTTGTAGCCTGAATCTGAGCATGGATTTCTGACATAGCTGACATAACTCGCTGGTTCTGAAGCATAAGCTCGTTAATTGAATCAACTGTCTTGCTAGCATCCTGAAGCATCTCTGTAGCTGCTTTTGAAAGCTCTTTTACGCTATCAGAAATATCATCAATGCTCTCGCCCATCTCTAATGTATTATTAAGTGAATTTTCAACGCTCTCTGCCTGCGATACAGCACCCTTGCTGATATCCTCTACGGCATTTGAAACCTGATCAGCTACATGTAAAGCAGTATCAGCACTGGTTGCAAGGTTTTCACCTGCGTTTGTAACCTGGTCAGAAAGATCAAGTGATGTCTTAATAACATCCTGAAGCTTATCTCGAAGTTCAGCAGATGTTTCAGCAATAACACCAATTTCATCTTTTCTATCAAATGCATGGTCTTCAATATAGAAGGATAATTCACCATCCTCGAGCTTCTTAAGGCCTGAAACAATTTCTTCTATAGCTTTTGTAGATTTGATAATCATCATGTGGCCAAGCACAAGTACTAAAATAACGAAGAATGCATAAACTCCCATCATAATGAGTCTTGCATGTAATAATGCTGCCTGTACAGTATCTGTCTCACGGCCAGCAAAAATCATACCAACAACTGTGCCATCTGCATTTTTAAGTGGAATATAATATGCATACCACTTGCTATCGCTACCACCAATCTTGATATTAGTAGCTAAATAATCTTCTCCATTCTCAACGACCTTGGCCACAACTTCTTCTGAAGCCTGTGTGCCTTCCATACGCTCACCTTTCTCATCTGTAAGAGATGTAATATATCTTGTATCTCCATAGAAAATAGTGAAGTTAACTCCTGTCTGCTCATGTAATGCATCTAACTGAGCTTGGAAATCATCATGTACTGCATAATTTCCCTTGAGAATCTTTCCTGTAGATGTAACTTCCCAGTCACCCTTCCACTGAGTATCAAGTGCATTCTGTAAAAACATTGCAGAAGTATGTAATTCCTCTGAAAAGGAATCAAAATATGCCTTCTTAACATAAGACATACCGATAACTGCAATTGAAGTAGACATCATTAACGCTAAAACAGCAGCAAACCATAATATTTGACGAACTAGTTTTTTATTCTTTTTCATAATCTTGCCTTTCTAAAAAACGTTCACATTTATTTCACAAAACAATGAGAATTATAATGGGCATTTGAGTGGTTTTCAAGTATATTGTTATAGTTTAATAATATTTATCTGTTTAGCACATATCTATAACGTTTGATAATCATTTATATAGTCATATTGCACTTGAAAATATAACTTAGGAAACTGAATCGCAAGTTTTGAGTTTCTAAAATAATAAAAATCTTGAAAATACCCACAAATTTCAAGTGTAATTTTTTGTGCACTTCGTGGATATTGTTGCAAAATACACAGTTTAATCTTTCACTCCTGCTACCATTTGATACAATTACGGTGTTGCTTAACTGAGGGATTGGGGGGAGTAAAATGAGTTTTGAAGAAAATTCAAAACAAGGAGAACAATGAAGTGAAGAAGAAGTTAAGGAAAGCATTGGCATTATCGGCTGCTTTAGTGTTTACGTTAATGTCATTTGTAGCTTTACCTGTGCTAGAGGTTCACGCCGCAGCGGTGACGCCCGAAACAGGAAACATCTATTACATCAAGAACAAGAACAGTGGCCTTTACCTGACTGTTGAAAAGGATTCATCAGCCGATGGTGCCAATGTAGTGCAGGCTACTGGTACTGGTTCAGAGGGCCAAAGATGGATTCTTGAAAAGAACAGTTCAACTGGCAATTATAGAATTCATCCTGCTACAGATATGACTGGCGGTATGTCATTAGATGTAGCAAATGGTTCTGCAGAAAACAAAACTAACATTCAAATTTGGAGTAATAATAGCTGCTCAGCTCAGAATTTTGCAATCAAGCCAGCAGATTCTAACATGGGCTATTTTATTGCATCTGAAGTAACAAATTTCAATTCCGTACTTGATGTTAACAGTGCTAAAACAACAAGTGGCGCTAATGTACATCAATACGCCAACACAGGCAAGGACAATCAAATCTGGTATTTTGAATCTGCACCCTGGCCATCTAACAATAACTCAAACAATTCAAGCAACAATTCCTCAAACAACACAACTTTAGCACTAACAACAGGCTACATTGCTGATGGTTGGTACTACATCAAAAACATCAACAGCCAGAAGTATGTAGAGGTAGCTGACGGCAAGGATGAAAACGGAGCAAATGTACAGCAGTATCAAGGCAACGGTTATCCATGTCAAAGATGGTATGTTACAAATGTGGGAGGAGGATATATCACCCTCAAAACAGGTATGTCCAGCGGAAGAATGATGGATGTAACTGCAGGAAAAGCAACAGATGGAACAAACGTAGAACTCTACAATGCAAACGGACTGGACCCTCAAAAATTCAAGCCTATTAAAACCGCTGAGGATGGAGTCTTCTGCTTAACAACAAAGTGTTCTGGGGACAAGCAGGCACTTGATGTTTACGGATGGTCTACAGAAAACAAAGGAAATATTAATACATGGACCTATAATGGTTTAGCATGTCAGCAGTTTAGATTTGAAGCTATTGCCAATGAAAGCTCTTCAAGCCAGGGCAACAACAGCGGCAATACAAACGCTAAATCCACTCTTAGCAATGTTTATCCAAATCAGCAGATTAGCTTTGTAAACTGCAGTGATGGAAAATACCTAAACGATAACGGCACTCATGGTGGAGCAATTACATCCAATGGAACAAGTGGCGCTTCTAACAGATGGATTCTTTCCTTTACAAATAATGGCGTTTTCAGAATTGTAAACGTAGCAACAGGCTACTGCCTCACTCCTTTTTCTAGCAAGGTATCAGATGGAAATGGTGTAGCTGGAGCTACTGTTTCTTCAGGCGACAAATCTCAATACTGGAAAATTGTTGCTGTAAAGAATGATGCAAATAACATTGCGTTAAATTACAAGATTGTAAATTACAACAACTCTAATCTCGCACTTACTCTTTCAAATGGAAGCTACAAGCTAGCAAACTATAATGGTTCTACTAGCCAGTGCTTCAGAGTAAATTCCTATGGAGTTGAAGGCTTTGCAGGATATTCAAAAGATATGTCCGGTCGCGAAAAGGCTTGTATCACTGGTGGTGTATTTGGACAAACTGTAACTGTTAAGTCATTAAATGATTTGCAGAAATATGCAACTGGCTCAACACCATACACAATTATCATCGGTGCAAACCTGTCACAGAATGCTCTTACAAAGGTCAATGTAGGAAGCAACAAAACATTCATCGGCTCTTATGGAGTGCATACACTTAACAATATTCATTTTAGAAACATTCAGGCATCTGGAAATAATATCTACAAGAATATTACGTTTACTCATTCTGTAAACATCAATAACAATGATGATATTCAGATGTACATTTCTGATGGAAATAACTTCTGGTTAGACCACTGCTCTTGGCCAGGACATAACATGAATCAGGACACAAGCATTCATCATAATGACACAGATAAGTTCCTCTATGTTGGACTTAAGGCAAACTTTGTTTCAGTTAATGATTGCTTCTTCGGTGGACACAAATATGGATTAATTCTTGGTTATCCAGGTGAAGACGGCCATGGTACATACACAGGCTATCCTTGCATGACCATAAGCAACTGCTACTTCAATCAGACACTTACACGCGCCCCTGGATTAATGAGATATGGTTACTTCCACTGCTACAACAACTATGTATATGACTTTGACTTAGGCTATACACCTTATACTGACTGCAATATCTATTCTGAGAAGAACTGCTTCGAGGCAGGCAGCCACAAAGGATGTGTTGTAAATGCAATGGATTACATCGGTAGATTTACCGATAGCGGAAGTATTTTATCTTGGAATATTTCTAGCGCAAAGATTGCAGGTCCATCAAGCTTTAGACCTGGCAACAATTATGGATACAGTACTCGCGACCCACAATCCGCAAAAAATTGGACTGTAAAATATGCTGGAGCTCAGAATGGTGCTTTGACATATTCTACTAATTAAAATACGAAAGAGACGCCAGCGGAGCGTCTCTTTCAAAAGGGAGAATAATGTTATGAAAAAATTGTATCTCTCTCGAGATGAGTATATATTAACTGATAATTTTGTCAAAATAATGTAAGTTGTGTGAATACTCTGTGAACTGAATGCGACATTGAAATAAAAAATGGCTTCCCCACAAGGGGAAGCCATAATTTATTACTATTACTAAATTGTCTCAACCTTGATTGTATTTGTGTTTCCTACAGAACCATTGATTGGGCCACCTGTAAGAACTACCATATCACCCTTGTTAAGATCTAACATTTCCTTTGTACGCTCAACTGCACGCTCGAACATAACATCAAGAGCCTTGTACTTGTCAACAAGAACTGGTGTAACACCCCAGCTAAGAGCAAGTCTTAACCAAACCTTCTTGTCTGTTGTCATAGCGATAACGTCTACTGGGCAACGGAAACGGCTAACACGCTTTGCTGTGTAACCTGACATTGTACAAGCAACGATTGCCTTTGCGTTAACATCGATAGCCATTGAACATGTAGAGTGACAAACAGCATCTGGAGTAGAAGCGATTTCCATATCTTCCTTGCGGAAACGTCTCTCGTAGTTGATATCCTTCTCTGTTGTCTCAGCGATTTCTGCCATTGTAGCAACAGCCTCAACTGGGTACTTACCCTGTGCAGACTCACCTGAAAGCATGATAGCTGATGTTCCATCATATACAGCGTTAGCAACGTCAGAAATTTCAGCACGTGTAGGACGTGGATTAGAAATCATAGACTCAAGCATTTCTGTAGCTGTAACAACGCTCTTTCCAAGTGAACGAGCTGTTGAAATAAGCTCCTTCTGAACTGCTGGAAGGTTAACGAATGGAATTTCAACACCAAGGTCACCACGAGCAACCATGATACCGTTAGCAACTTCAAGGATTTCCTTAACATTGTCAACACCTGGCTGGTTCTCGATCTTAGCGATAACAACAACATCCTTACCACCGTTCTCATCAAGGAAAGTTCTAAGCTCAATCATATCCTGCTTTGTAGAAACGAATGAAGCAGCAACGAAATCAATGTCGTTCTCGATACCGAATAAGATATCCTTCTTATCCTGCTCTGAAAGGTATGGGCCTGACATTACCTTGTTAGGGAAGCTCATAGACTTCTTGTTTGACATTGTACCGCCTGCAGTACACTTTGTGATAACGTCATGTCCCTTAATATCTGTAACTTCGAAGAATACGATACCGTTACATACTGAAAGTGTATCACCTACATTAAGATCCTTGTGAAGGTTCTTATGTGTTACAGAAACACGTGTCTGATCACCTTCTACATCGTCTGTTGTGAAAATGAATGTATCACCCTCTTTAACAGTAACAGAACCGTCCTTAAATGTCTTAATACGGTACTCAGGTCCCTTTGTATCAAGAAGAATGGCGATTGGAAGGTTAAGCTTCTTACGAACTTTCTTAACTAAATCCATCTTCATGCCCTGCTCTTCATGATCACCATGAGAGAAATTCATACGGGCTACGTTCATACCAGCCTTTGCCATCGCTGTAAGAGTCTCCTCATTCATTGATGCAGGTCCGATTGTACAAATAATCTTTGTCTTTCTCATTTCAACACTCCTTCTATATAAACAATAACTACTATAACTAAAATTTAACCCAAGATATATTAACACTATTTGGATAAATAGTAAACATAAGAAATCATTTTTTAACAAAATATTAACATAAAAAAGCCTTGCCAGATTTCTCTAGCAAGGCTTAATTTTAGTTGTAATATGTAGTTACTGTCTCACCATTACTTCCTAATGGAATCTCATGATCAAGACCAACAAACTTACCTGTTTTTGAATCAGACCAAAGGGTCTTTTTCATCATATTATACTTTGCAGTATCCCATGACATCCAGTCATCCTTGAGGAGGCCGCCGGTGTCACCTGAATTAGGATTAATGCACCAGAAGGTATGATTGATGTGGTTTTTAGCAATGAAGTTTGCCATAAGATTGAGGTACTTTTCATTGTCTCCTCCATCCATAAAGCCACCCCACTCTCCAATAAGAAGAGGAGCAATTTCCTGATCCTGAAGGTAGAACCAGCTATCATACCAAACATCATCTAATAATGTCTGTTCAGTGAAATCCTTATCGAACCAAACCTGCTTGTAAACAAGTGGGCCATAGTCATGTGGAGAATAAACTAACTGGCTCTGATGGCTGCCTAAGTCTACTGGATATTTTCCGGCATTTCTTAGGTTTCCGCCCCACCATCCGCCATAGTATTTAAGCTCATCCTCTGTTGCATTAGGATTCTGTGTACCAGAGTTAAAATCATATCCTGCTCTTGGTGTTTCTTCTGTACCCTCTACCATAATGAGAAGGTTTGGATTTACATCAAGAATTGCCTTACCACAACGGCTGGCAGCGTAGCGCCAATTGTTTTCATCTGTGGAATCATCCCACTTAGCTGCTACTGCTTCTGCTTGGGAGAATTTGCCATGTGGTTCATTCTTAAGGTCGCAAGCGACGATTGTATCGTCATCCTTATACTCATTTACAAGCCATGTCCAGCCTTCAATCCAATCTTCAGTAGTAAAGCCCTTTGGTCCATACCAAACATTGTAATTGTGACCAGAATTGTTGGCATCTGCACTATGGCAATCAACCATAATCTTGATACCATTTTCCTTGCAAAGCTTTACGAAGGTGTCAAAGATTTCTCTTGAGCTCATGTCTGAGCCATCAGCTCTCTTTAACTCAGGATTTGCGTAAGTGTTTACGTTAACCTTTACGTTCTTTCCTGACTTCCACTCTAATAAAAGCTCTGTAGAAACAGGTACTCTTACCAGGTTGATTCCATGATCTGCCATGCTTTCAACAACGTTCTTCATATTTGCACTCCATAATCCATGGAATACACGCTCTGAACAGTTAAATCCAAACCAGTTCGCACCAGTCAGATATACCTCATGACCGTTCTTGTCATAGATTCTTGCTCCATCTGTGTGAAGCCAATCATCACCTACAACTGCTTCAGATGGTTCTGTAGGCTCTGGCTTGTCAGGAATATCTGGTATTTCTGGCTCGTCAGGCTTGTCTGGAACCTCTGGCTCGCTAGGTTCTGGTTGCTCTGGTTGTGATGGCTGATCAGGCTCAGTTGGCTCTGGTGTAACAGTCTGGCTCTGTCCGTTTACAGAAATATCAATAGCTGTGCCGACGTGACTAGTGCCCTGAATGCCAAATTCAACTGCCTGTCCTGGCTCGATTACTGAATTCCACTCCATTGGAGTGATTTCATAGTAACCGTCAACCTCTTTAACATTCACATTCCAGCTTGAATCAATTCCAACGTCATCTTTATTAATTCTAAGAGTCCACTTATCTTCTCTCTTGTTTGTATCGTTCTTAACTTTTATAAGAACCTGATAACCTGAACCCCAGTTGTTGATGGTGTAATCTGAAACAAGTCCAGCCTCTGCTGCAAGTGCAACATGATTTGGAATGCTCACTCCACTAAATACAAGTGAAGCAGATAAAACCCCTAAGAATGCTTTTTTGCAAAAAGCATTTCTTCCTCTACCCATTTTCTCGTACTCCTCCTCAAAAACCGTCTGTTATGTTATTTTCCTATCGCTATAATTTCTACCTTATCTCCAATGTGAGAAGATCCCTGAATACCAAAATCAACTGCCTGACCTGGCTCGATTACTGAGTTCCAGCTCATTGGAGTGATGATGTAGTAATCACCGTCTTCTTCAATATTTACATTCCAGCTTGTGTCGATACCAACATCATTCTTGTTAACCTTTAATGTCCAAGAATTTGTTCTTGTAGCTGTATCGTTCTTTACTTTGATAAGAACCTGATAACCTGAACCCCAGTTGTTGATTGTGTATGTTGCAGCTAAATCTGCAGCTACTGGAGTAGGATCTACTGGTGTTGGATCCACTGGTGTTGGGTCTACTGGTGTTGGGTCTACTGGTGTTGGGTCTACTGGCTCTGGCTCAACTGGCTCTGGATCAACTGGCTCTGGATCAACTGGTTCTGGCTCTACTGGTTCTGGCTCAATTGGCTCTGGCTCTTCTGGCTCTGGAGCTACGATGTTCTCATCACCAAGTACAAGCTTGCTGCCTTCGAATAACTGCATTCCGCTTGGTGTAGACATCTGTGAGTTGCTTGTTCCGCCAAGACCTGTGATGCATGGGCTCTTAGAGAAATCCCACTTTCCAGGAGCTGTGATTCTTGTCTGAAGCTCGCACTTGCACTCGCTCTGTCCACCTGGATAAATCTTAGCACCTGCTAAGTTAAGGTCGATGTAGTAGATGCCCTTCTGGTCAGATTCCTTGAACTCAGAAATCTTTACTGGATGCTGATTGTAAGTCATAGAAACCTTCATGTCTGAAGCTGAATGACCCTGTGCAATAACATCGCTTAAATCAAAGAACATACGAAGATTTAAGTTGTCTGTAACTCTTGCTGGCCAAGCTGTGTGATTCTCAACAACAGTCTTAAGCTCTACAAAGTTTACAGCATTGTTCTTGTCCTGGCAGTTAATTCCACCCTTAAGAGTGAACTCTGCGCCATCTGTCTGCTCGATTGCAGAAGGTGTAACAACTGTACCAAATCCGTTTTTCTCATATAGATAAGCACATGCGCCTGTGAAGCCTGCATTGTAGTCACAAGCTACTTCGTTTGCCTGATAATCACTTCTAACGTCCTTGTAAGAATCGTTAGCAGAACCTGGACCACCTACGATAGCACCTACAAGTGTATGTCTTGAATTTTCTGGTGCAGCATTGAGGTTGTTTGACCAGCAGCCGTGAGCAGCTCTATGATGAGGATTCTTTGGTGACTGTGCATTGTATCCAACCATAAAGTTCTGGCCATTGCTACCAAGTACGTAGTTGATTGTTCTTTCAATGTATGAGTTTGCGCCAGCAATATGCTCGCTATCAGCCTTCTCCAATCCTAAATAGATTGTGTCGATAAATGCCTGATTACATGCATATCTAACTGAACCCCACTCGCTTAAGAATGAAAGTCCGCCAGGTGTGATTGTAACTGGGTTTGAACCAGGCTTCTTACCGTTGTAGCAATCAATACTGTTCTCGATTGGTGTGTAATATTTTTCCTTACCTGTAAGCTCTGCTAAAAGTAAGCAAGCTCCCATGTGTGTGTCATCCCATGACATTGTCCAAGAATATGCCATCTCGTCTCCACCCTGGAATTCTGTTCCAAAGTTGTTTGCATATTCTTCTGCTTTTGCAAGATATGTCTTATCTCCTGTTGCTTTGTATAACCAGCAGCCTGCTAATGCCAACTCATCATAAAATCCGCTGTATGATGTGTAGAAGCCGCTTGCAGCTGTGTAGCCCTTATCGCTCTTTGCTCTATCTGCCATGCCATAAAGTGTTTTAGCATGTGAAAGATATGTAGCGCTTCTTGAAGGATCTGTATCCTTAAGAACAAGTGATGCTACTGCAAGAGATGCTGCTGCCTCACCTGTAACACAAGAACCACCATTAGCAGCTGTATCGCCAACTTTGAATGCTGGTCTATCCATTTTTGTTTCAACTAATTCAGGTGCGCCCCAGAAACCGTGGTCTTTGCCGCCGTCACCTACCTGATAGAAGTATGTGCTTGAATCAGGATTACATTTTACAAAATAGTCGTTTGCCCACTTGATATCGTGAAGCATCCATTTTGCCTGACCTGATTTCTGATATGCCTCAGGATTGTTCAAATAAGACCATCCTAAAACCATTGATGAGTATGCCATTGGAAGATTGAACTTTACGTTATCTCCGGCATCATACCAACCACCTGTTAAATCTAAGTTAAAATCTGAACCATCTTTTAGGCCTGAATCTGCTCTCCAGTTTGTTCTAGAAAGTGTTTCCTCTGAAAGCTTTCCAGATTCCTGTAGCTGATAGAATAATAATGATTTTGCTAAAGCATCACCATAATTATAATTTCCGGCTGCATCCGCCTTCACTGATGGAAAGCTTACCCCTGTAGCAACCATGAACACTGATAATGAGCAGGCTAAAGCCTTTTTGCAAAAAGCTTTACTAACTTTATGCATAGTAACATACCCTCCTTAATAATTATATATAATGACACCTGCGCGCCTGGCGTCTTTATATCCCCTCTCCGTTTGTAAAAAAGATATGCATGAGTATAAAAACTCATTTTTATTATGTTGGTCTTTATCTGTCATCTGTATTTAATTGCGTGTATTATCTGTCTATTTGATTATTATAATAACTTAAACGTTTTAGTTTGTAAATATTCTGATTAAAAAAAACCAGGGAATTTTTTTCCCTGGTTTAAAAACTCAAATTAGTTTTATAGTTTTATAATTCCACGCTTTATAAGAAGGCCAACAACTGCTGCTGCAAGTATTGCTATAAATGCAATTATAAGTGCAACTGGGCTTGATTGAGACTGCTCTCCTGCCTCTGGTGTTTCTTCCTCCTCAATCGTAGTCTCTTCTACTGTCTCTTCGGCTTCTTCTGTGTCTTCTTCTACAGCTTCAGAAGTGTCTTCCACTACTTCATCCTCTGTCTCATCCACAGTTTCTTCAGTAGATGCAGATTCTACAACCTTCTCATCTGCCTTGTTATTCTTATTGCTTGCAGACTGCTTGCCGCCTGTAGTAGGAACCTGTGCATCTGCAATCTGAGTCTGATTTCCTGTAGCTCCTGCAACTGCTGGTGTTGTTGCTGGTGTTGTAGCTGCTGCACCACTACCTGAGCTTGAGCCGCTACCTGAACCTGAGCCACTTCCTGAGCCTGAGCTGCTGCCTGAGCCTGAGCCGCTTCCTGAACCTGAGCCACCAGGTGTTGGTGTAGGTACTACTGGCTCATCCTTTGCAACATTTACAGCTGTTGAATATTCCATTGAAAATCCATCGCTAAGAGCTGTTACCTTTGCTGTAACAATAGCCTTACCCTCTTCATTAGCTGTAGCCTTTCCATCAACAAAGCTTACTGCTACATCATTTGATAAGTATTCAACCTCAACCATCTTTTCAATAGCATCTGGAAGGACGAATAATTCCTGTTCCTCACCTGGCTTCATAGCTAGTGTAGCCTTTGATTCTGGAATCATATCAAATGGGTCTTCATACTCATCTGCTGGTGTAAGTGCTTTGATTGAACTTTCAATGTGAAGAGTTGCATTGTCAATCTCATCGAATGAGGTTGCAGCCTTGGCTTCCTCAATAGCACTACGAAGTCTGTCTGCTGATTCTTCTGTCATGTAAGTAAGGTCATAGCCTTCTGCAGTTTCGATAAGTGCATTCAGATTAGTCTTATCAAATGCATCAACAACAAGCTGAAGCTCTACATGTCCTTTAGTTCCATCCACCTTAACATCTGCTGTTAGTGTAACCTCATGCTTCTTGTTGTCGATAGCAACTACACCCTTCTTTGAAATCACTGATTCGTCAGAAGATTTCCATGTAATTGTGCTACCAAGCACTGATGTAGGAAGTGAAAGGTCATATCTAATCTTGCCTGCCTCTGTATTGCTGCCCTTGATTGCATTAAAGCCACATGCAAGCTCTAAGCTACGCTGAACTCTGCTATTTATGAAGGCTTCTGCAATATCCTCAACAGTGCCTTCGTTCATGGCCTTATTGTAAATCTTGATATCATCAACCTTTCCATCGAAGCATGCATCCCAATTGTTAGCACCAAAAAGGATAGAATCATTTTCACTTCCCAATGGATTGTTGGAGATACCACTTACAACCTGTTCGCCATCTACGTACATTGTAATTTTGCCATCTGTACCAACAATTGCTACCTGTGACCAAACTCCATTTGGAACTGTTGGATTACCTACTGTTGTCCAGCTCATTGGCTGAGCATTTCCAATAGTCTTTACTCCATCTGTTCTTCCCCAGAGCTTGTACTCCTGGTCTGCGCCATCACCTGATAGTGCCAACCAATGCTCCTTATTATGATACCCAAGTAACATCAGCACCTGATTGTCTGCCTGTGATTTGTCTGGGCAAACAGAAAATGTAATTGTAAAGTCTGTTCCATTAATCTTGTTTCCAAGGTCCAAACCAAAATCGTTGAAATCTACAGCCTTGCCATTGATTCCATCTACGTAGGTTATCTCACCGTTATAGGCTCCCATGCCCTTTACAATAGCCTTGGCATCACCAATGCCATCTTCAAAATCGTAGGAAGAAACAAGATTCTTCTCAAATTCCTTATCTGCAGGCTCAACCGGCTTAACATCATCGGTAAACAGTCTGCTTACCTCGTCAGCTGATATGGTACGGTCATAAACCATTACATCGTCAATAAGACCGCTGTAGCAATTATCCCAATTGTTAGCTCCAATGATAATATCCTGATTTTCACCATTCATTACCTCAAGGAACTCATCTGTTGCTAAAAGCTTTCCGTCAAAATATGATTTGTTTTCAGTTCCATCAGCTGTAAGCACGATGTGGTGCCACTCAGTAGCATTATAATCGGCATAGTTTTTTGTAACCCACTTAAATTCAGCACCATTGTTGTACCAGAACTTCAATCTGTTATTATCATCATTTCCAGAAACCGAATACCAAAGCTCTGGGTCATGATATCCAACAAAAACAACTGGTGTATTCACAGGAACCTTTTTCTCTGGCTTTACCCAAAGTGATACTGAATAGTTTTCCCCAAGGTTCTTTGTGTTTAGTTTAACACCATATTTGCCATCAAGTCTTAAGGAATGTCCTGCGATATTTTCATCTCTATTGGCATCGTATTTTACTTCCCCGTTGTAGCCTCCAAGGCCCTTTACAATTGGTGTTGCAAGGCTCTCACCCTTACTGTTTGTAAGGGTGCCGTCATTAAAATCGTACCAAGCCACCAAATGTCTATGTAAAGTATCGGCCTTTGCAATGCTTGCTCCTACAAAGGGTGTTGCCAAAGCAAGTAAAGTGACGCCAGCTATTAGCCCATAAAATCTCTTTTTATTTTTCATCATCATTCTCCTTGCTTCTAATCCTTGTAATCCTTGTCTACTACATTGATAACAACTGTAGTTTCGTATTCGTTACCCATGTATGAATATGTAACCTTAAGCTCCTTCTTGCCTGCAGCTGCTGTTACATCTGCTGGAATTTCAAGCTTAATACCATCCTTGATTGTTACCTTACTTCCGTTATCAAGAGTAGCTCTAATTCTGATATCGCCATCAGAAACAGTCTCACCTACAGCGTACATTCTTACAGTCTTACGAGCCTTTGCTTTTTTAATAGTCTCTGCTGCAAGCTGACCGCCCTCAGCAATCTTTTCTGTATTGAAGCTTGCTGCATTCTTATCAGGTGATTCTGTAAGGATGAGCTTGCCACCTACTGATGCGATATAGTAGCCATGGTAAAGGGCACTTTCAAAGGTTACGCCTCTGCCATTTAAGCCCTTGATTGTTCTGAAGGTCATGGCCTTTGCTTCATCTTTGGTGCCATTTACATCCTGTGAAAGAACCAGATTGTAGCTTCCATCAGCTAAAGCCTTTCCAACTGTCAAATACATACCTGGCTTATAATTAGATTCAAGTGAAACAAGAGCCTCATTGTTCTTATTAAGCTTACCAGGATTGATTTCCCATTCAGCAGTTTCACCATCATATTTGCTGTCACAGCCAACCTTCTTTCCAGTCATTGGATAGTCGCTGTCGCTTAATGTATTTTCAAACTTCTGAACGTAGATAGGATTCTTGTAGTAGTCGTAAATCTTGCTTACTGTTCCTGTTAAACCTACTGCAGTCTTTTTGATGTATGGGATTGTGCCATCCTCATTTACCTTGAACTCCTCGCAGCAAGCAACTCGTCTGAAGCCGCTACCGTGTGGAAGACTTCCATCATGGTAAACGAAATATGTATGTCCCTTGAAATCAAATACTGCCATATGGTTTGTGTTGGATGTTGCTGAAGGCTCCATTACAACACCACCAAAGGTCCACTCGTTGTTAAGGAAGTCCTCTAAGCTGTCGCAGTATGCATAAGCCATCTGCTCACGCCAATCGTAAGCGAAGAACATGTAATAACGGTCCTTGCCATCTACATTGTGCTTGTAGTAATATGGCGCTTCTGTATACTGATGTCCTGAAGGCATTCCATTGATTACACCAACCTTGATATCAGCGTTCTTTTTGTCAGATGCCTTTTCAACTGAAAGCTTATCCTCATCACCATCCTGATCCTTGATAGAAATCATGTCCTCATTCAATTCGCAATTGAAGAAACGAACATTACCCCATCCAAGGATTCTATGCTCTACTCCCTTTTCATCCTTCTCAATCCAGAAGGTTGGGTCGATATCTTCCCAAGTAGATACACCTTTGTAGGTATCTTCATTCTTAACAAGTGGATGTCCAATATCCTTGAAGCCACCTGTTGGTGAATCAGATACTGCAACACCGATGCACTTGCCACCACCGTAGCTGCTCTTTGCCTCTGAGCAATAGTAGAAGTAATACTTGCCGCCGTACTTAACCACCTGACCAGCCCACGCGCTATTCTTGTCCTGTACCCAGCTGATATCAGAATCGTTAAGGAACTCGCCCTCATACTTCCAATTCTTCATATCCTTTGAAGAATAGCATCTCCAATCAGGCATTACATAGCTTTCATTTGTAGATGTGTCGTGTCCAACATAAGCATAAACTGTATCACCATCAACTAAGATAGATGGGTCGCCGCCATAAAGCACATCACCATTTTCATCAAAGCCAAGCATTGGGTTGCCTGATTTACTCTTTTCAAGAGTAACCTCCTCTGCCTCTTCAAAATCGTTCCAGTCACTGCCTGTAAGAGCTGAATATTCATCAGCTGTAATTGGCATTACATAACCGTGACGATATTTAATCTTGTTGTATGAACCAAGCTTGTCATCAGATACGAACTCAAAATCGCCTGATGCCAAATCAGTAGTTACTACTGGATAGTAGCCCTGTCCTCTTTTGAATCTGTCTATGAGCAGGCACCACTGGTCCTTACCTTCTTCATTCTTCTCATTTAACTTGAAGATGATAGGTCCTTCTACTGCATCAACCTTTCCAGGCAATGTCTTATCTAAGAACTTAGAACCTATATCTGTAAACTGACCAAGTACCTTGTCAGCTACATCAATCTTGATTGAGCCGTTTGACTCATTCTTTGTGTAACGATAGTACTTGCCATCGTTACCCTTAATCATTGTTGAATCGATTACCTTGATGATTCTTCCACTGGCATCTCTTCCGCCCTCGTGATAAAGCTGTGGTTCTGTGAAATGAACAAAGTCACGAGTCTTTGCGTAGTAGATTGCGTGGTTCTCATAATCCTGAGTAATCTTTTCATTCTCATCTACCTCTAATCTTGTTGCAGACCAATAAACAACATATTCACCTGTCACATCATCATAAACAAATTCTGGTGCCCATGTGCAGCCAGCGTTTTCAGGAGCTATTTCTGCAAGCCATGGCTTTGACCAGTGAACCAAATCATTTGATTCCCAAACAACTATGCTGTGGCTACCGTTGCTTCCTGCCTGACCCCAGTCTCTGTTATGGTAGATGCTAAGGTCTGTAGAAATCATGTAGAATTTGTCTCCCTCAGGAGTACGAGCAATGTACATATCTCTAAGACCACTTTCACCGATTGTGCTTTCGATGATTGGATTGTTGTTGTTCAAATCCTCCCAGTTGAATCCATCCTTTGAAACTGAGAAGTAAACCTGCTCATCTGTAGCTGCCCCTTCAGTTCCTGTAAAGTGAACGAATAAGTAACCTACATAATCCTCCACTTTCTTTGGTGCTGCCACTACTGTGCAGTTGTATTCCTTTGTAACAGATGTATCACCCTTACTAAAGGTTGCTGTAAGTGTTACATCAGTATTACCCGACTGTCTTGTAACTACACCTGCTGGTGTGCTGTCGTAACCAGCATTAGTCTTTGTCTTTGTGCTGATAATCTTTTCGTCAGATGATGTCCATGAAACTGATACTCCATTTACTTCTGATGGAAGTGAAATGCTGCCTTTAATCTTTTTCATATTAGGAATCACATAGCTGTCTGCTACATATTCCACATCACTGATTTCCTGCAATCTGGCTGTCTTACCTGCTGAATAAAGTCTTGCAACATCGTCAGCCTTATATGCTCTTTCGTATACCTTAACATTGTCAAAATATCCTCTGAAATAATCATCACCTGTGTAGAATGACTTACCCAAATATCCAAGTAAATCCTCACCTAAATCAGAAACCTTAACACCTGTGTTTTTGTTTACACCGATAAGCTTGCCGTCTCTGTAAAGTGACATCTTGTTGCCATCCATTACGATGGTGATGTTAATCCAGGTTCTTGATGTGTTTGGATATTTAGCTGATGTCTCAACCTTCTTTTCGCCGCTACTGCTTTCTGCTGTAATAGCAAGCTTTTCAGCTGTTGGCATTGCCTTGTAGAATAAATACTTTGTATTATCCTGACCAAAGGTGAAGGTGAAGTAATTTCCTGTACGTGTAACCTCATTTACATCAAAGGAAATTGTCATCTTGTCTCTGCCATCAAAGAATCCCTTAGGAAACTCAAGGTATGCATTGTGGCCACCTACATTTGAACTACCATCAAGATAAAGTACCTTACCGTAATCCTTGTCCTCCACAATCTGTCCTTTTACAGCCTTACCGTCGTTACCATTTCCTGATGCATCCTTTACAACATTCTTTTTGATTTCTTCATTGAAGTTGTATTCAAGGACTGGTTCAGCCTTAATCTGCTCACCCTGAACAGTAACCTTAACCTGGAATTTAGCTCCTTCCTTTAAGAACTCCTCATCTGTCATATTGAAGATTGGAAGTCCGTCTCTATCAAAGAACACTGCCTTCACATAAGCATTTCTGCATGGGTCATAAAGTGGATCACCTGTATGTGTAGCATGAGTCTTTGATTCTCTTGCATGATATACAATAACAAGATTTCCATTCTTATCTGTTGTAAATGAGTTGTGTCCTGGACCAGAAACCTCATCATCAAAATCTGAGCTTGTAAGGATTGGATAAGGAAGCTTGGTCCAATTATTTACATCAAGTAAATCTGCCTTTTCATCTGCATACATAAGACCTACGCAATATTCTGAGCCTGTTCCTGATGCAGAGAAGGTCATGTAAACCTTGCCATCCTTGTGGAATACTCCAGGACCTTCGTTTACTTTGTATCTAACAAGCTCCCAAGCAAATTCTGGCTTTGTAATTAGCTTTGCCTTGCTTGTAAGCTGTGTAGGATTTTTAGGATCAATTGTTGCGATAAACAGGTAGCTAAGTCCGTCTGGATTCTGAGTATTTTTTGTTTCATCAGCCCAAACGAGATAGTGCTTTCCGCCTGCCTCAAAATATGTCATATCAAGTGACATTGCATTTAAAATGTTGTCACCGCTAACGGGCTTCACAAGTTCTGGCTTTCCCCACTTATTAGCATCAAGCATGCTTTCCTTCTTAGGATTTCCCTCGAACTTAATCATGAAAGGTCTGATATTAAATGAGGTACCATTTCCTGTGTTGAGACCAGCTGTTGCAACTAAATACCAGCTATCCCCGATTTTGTGCATCTCTGGTGCCCAGATAAATCTGCCTAGCTCCTTTGATGTGTTCTCATCCCAAACCGCAACTTCTTCTGCTGAGCTTAAATCCTGAATTCGCTTTGCACGTCTAAGAATGATTCTGTCGTAACCATCCTTATCACCGTTTCCTACCATAGGATAAGATGCTGTGAAATAGTAGTAACCATCATCCTCGTTGTACACTACATAAGGGTCTGCTCTTTCAGGAACAAGTGGGTCTGCAGCATCAGTGAAGTTTGCTGAGCCTCCCAGAACACCTTCTAGTGTGTAGGTTCCTGGAAGCTCCAAATCTACATTTTCAATACTCTCCTCAGTAAACCTGATGTCGTAATACTTTTCCTCATTATTAGAATACTTTGCCATCAAACTATATTTTAATGAATCGGTGTAAAGACGCTCTCTAAACTCTTCTTCTGTAGTGTTTGCAGGTATTACAATCTCTGGCACAGAATACTTTATAATCTCAGTATTATATGGATTAGTATACTTTTCATATAGCCATCCTGCTTCACTATCTGTAAGGCCAAGCTTGTTTGCATTTACAGCATCTGATGGAGCCGTCTTTACTTCATCAAATGTATATCCTTCGATAAGTACAGCCTTATCAAACTTCTCCATATCCTTTGATGTAACAAGATATGTTCCATCACCAGTCTTAAGATAAATCTCGTAGCGTTCATCAGTAAGGTCGTATAAAGCATCGATGTCTTTTACATTAGAAACAGCTGAACCAGTAGCTACAGATTTTTCATTCTTATAATTAATTAAATCATCTGTTTCATATACAAGCAGATTACCTGATGTGCCATCTGCTGCAACCATGTAAAAGCTCTTACCATCAGCATTTCTAAGTAATACCGGACTCTGATATGCTTTGCTGCCTAACGCTGTGTACATAACAGGCTGATTCTTATGAAGTGGCTTGAATTCTCCATCCACATTCATGGCAATCTTCATACCACCGTCCTGTCCAACAGCAGGTTTGTTGCTAACGTAGGTCTCAATATCATAGCCCTGCTGAAGTACTACAACCTTGAACTCTTTATCCTCTCCGTCAATAGTAGCTGTAAGAATTACTTCCTTGTTCTTCTTTCCTCTTGTAACCTTTCCGTCGTTTGTGATGACATCCTCATTATTTGATTTCCATGATATGCTCTTACCATCATATTCCTTTGGAAGATTAATATCATCTGTCACGTAACCCAAGTTGAGAGAAAAATCAACTTCAGTAGCCTTACCTACCTTCTTATCAAGAAAGGCCTTATAAAGATCAGCCACGTCACTGTCTGTAAGCTTACCCTGATAAATCTTGTAGTTATCAAGATATGCTCTACAGTATTCTCCTGAACCCCAGTTGGCTTTTCCAATATAAGTAATAGGATTAGCTCCTAGGATATCCTCAAGCTTGTTGTCTGAGCTAAAGCTTGATTTCTTTTCACCATCTACATAAACTACTGTTTCATCCTGAGAATAAACAACATCTATGTGGGTCCATGTGTTAATTGCAATAGGTGTGTTTGTGGTTCCGTTTTCTCTACCGTTTTTAAAATGCTCGATAGTTAGCTTTGAATTGATGTTAGCTGCACCAAGGTAATATTCTGGACTTGACTGTGGGTTCTCATTTGGGGCTGAGTAGAATAACCAGTCTGTTCCAGTTCTTCCAATATTTGCATCAAATGAAATAGAAACAGATTTTAATCCTGCAAGCAGGCTGTCTCCATTTTCCTTGGTAACATTAAGGAATTGCTTTTTACCATCAGAAAGCGAAATAGCCTTTCCACTTTCACCAAAGCTATCTACAACAGAATAAGTACCTGTTGCCTTAGCACCGCCGCCTGTAATGGCTGCATTATCTTCGAGGTTTTCAAAGTCAAAATCTGCAATCAGCTTTAACTTATCTTCATCCTCTTCTTTCTCTTCTTTTTCCTTTAACAGTTTTTCTTCTTCAAGTAGCTCTTTCTCATCAAGCTCAGCATTTTCATCTTCTTCAGCTTCTTCATCAACATCCTTTTGGGCTTCATTATCGTCTGTTGATTCGTCTGCTACATCTTCTGCTGAGGAATCAGAGGCAGGAACTTCTTTGGCATCCTCAGAAGGTTGGCTTGTTTCTTCCTCAGATGCTTGTGATTCTTCTTGTGATTTTTCTTCAGAAGATTCTTCTTGTTTGGTCTCTCCAGCTTCAGTTGCCTGCACTAAAGAAAGACCTGAGCCAGGTGTAAACCCTGACCAGGCCATTGAAAGTGCAAGAGCTGTAGCTAAGAGACGCTTAAAGTTCTCTTTTTGCATCATCACTATTCCCCCAATTAAAAATTAAGACAAAAGTCCTTTGTTACACCATAGAAAAAGATCCCCCAATCCCTTAATCTATGGCAGTTCGTGATAATATAGTAGCCTCAGCTTTATTTTAAGTAAATAGAAATTTCTTCACACTTTTATAAAAATAATCGTAAAAAATCCAACCTCTATACTAAAAGGTTGGATTTTGTACGTGTACATAGATCCTAAAGGACTTACAACTGTTCTAATCTGGATCATCTGGATAGCAACCGTCCTCTTTTCCGCCATTTCCTCCTATAACACATAAACAAGCATTAACATAGGAATATGAATATCCAGGTTTAGCTCTTCCGCCTCCTCCGACAACACAAGCACATGCATAATGATGACTATCTTCTAATCCTCCTCCAACTGCAGGGCATACACATCTTTTTCCCCCTGTGGTAGCAGCAAGCTCATCCATCGACATTTCTGTCAATTCATCTTCTTGCTTTAGATCATCAGCCTCTATAGTAATTCCACGTTCTAACGCCATACTAATAATAGTTTCAGCGTCAGCATTTTGTAATTTTTCGATAGTATCGTTACCTTCGTTTGAAACAACTTCCATGAATTTATTAACACTCTCTTTCATTAGATATCGCTCCTTTCCACTTTTAAATATTCTTCCACCCCGTAACAAACTGCTTCTGGTCTTAGTTTTGATATCTTATCTATAATTTTTGTGAGCCAACCGTCTCTATAAATCTTGCAAGTCATTTCATCTACAGCCAGAACATCATCACGATGAAACATCATGGCGCTTGCTCGGCATCCACCTAGACATAATGATTTATACTTACAATCAATGCACTTTTCATTTCGAGCTATTATCTCTTCTACTCTGGTATCAATCAATTTCATGTAAGAAGAATCAACCAAACAGTCTCTAAGGCCCATTTCCTGAACAAGAGGGTATTGATTTTGGAATTCATCTGACATGCTTGCCATGCCCATGCAAGTTTCCGCTCTGCCTTCGGCTGATATGTACATTGTATTTCTCGCGTGTACACACATACTTGCCCTCATTGGATTCTCGTAGATATGAACAGCTGGTAATTCATAAAAATCAGGTTCACCACCGTCTGCATAAAAAAATCCACCTAAATGTACAAGTATATTCGGTAAATCCTGGTAGAAAGAGTCAATATACTCGTAATAAACATTGAATACCTCATCTTCTGTCATTGACAGGGCGTTACCATAGTTTCCATCTTTCCATGCACCAGTATCTGATATTGGATTTACTTTTAGACTGCGACACCCCATCTGTGTCAGATCGTTTATGCTTTCACGTAAAGAGCCTGCATTATCTTTCCATAAACACATTTCAGCACCAGTTGGAAAACCACGTCTTTGGCACAACAAAAATGCTTTTCTCACAGCCTGCTCAGCCCCTGGAATACCTCTCAACCAATCATGATGTCCTGTTCCATCAAAACTCATATTGATTTCAGGGTGAATACCTCGTTTTTCCAACTCATCGAGAAATTTCTCATTTACAAGAAAACCATTTGAATAGATTTGAGTAATGAGTATTTCTCTTTCAAGTAATCCATCCACAATGTCCCAAAAGTCTGAACGTACAAGGGCTTCACCACCTGTCAAAGTGCATCTAAGTACCCCACAATTCCCCATATCATTAACAATTTTCAATATTTGCTCATGGGTCAGTTCGCCATATTTAGCATCTGGGGCTGACATATAGCAGTGTTTGCATTTACAGTTGCATTTGCCAGTTATCGACCAATGCACTGTGTTCATATAGCGATTATTGTAAAAAATATATTTTTGTTTTTCTTTGAGCTCTGAGCCTTTTTCACACTCTGATACGACACCCTCTTTTACCAATTGTTCTACAAGTTTACGTTGATCATCAGTAATAATAGGAATAGAAAAATCTATTTTTCCATTACACATTTCAAGAGTATCTAATATAAATTTGTTAACAAACTGAGCTCGTCCATATTTTCTATCTATAATTGCGTATGGTAATTTTTCCCAGCCACAAAGCCTATATCGTTCATTCAGCAGATAATACATCGCTAACTCTCCTTATTTATGATGCACCGCCTCCGCCTACTCCAGGGCACCTACAAAAACCTGCTAGCTTTTTATGTTTTTTATCATAATAGAATTGTCCACCTCCTCCAATAACACATCCACAGCCTCCATAAAAGCCATCACCTGATGCACCTGCACCTGCACCTAAACAAGCGCATGCAGTTGCGCCACCAGATACAGCTTCTAATTCATTTTCATCAAGCTCTGAGGTCTCTAAGTTAAAGTCTTCTTTGACAAGATTGATACCATAACTTTTGGCAATCTCAATGCTGGCCGTGATTACACCTTCTTTATCGTCTTCATTTAGTGACTTTAATTTCTTTTGGGCTTCCTCATCTTCACCTAGCATTTCCAGATACTTATTCATTTCCTCTCTCATAGTAAAACCTCCTTTTTGCTGCCTTGTACTATAATTCTAAATAAATAATAATATAATTATTATCACAAAAATGTCACACTACTGTCCGTCTAATTGCTGTCGTTTTACAAGTTCTGCAAAAAACTGCTGCTTGGCTATTAGCTCCTCATAAGTACCAGATTCAACTATTTGCCCATTATTAATCACAATTATTTTATTACAATTCTTAATGGTTGATAATCTATGAGCAATTACGATTCTTGTACATCCCATTTTATCCAAAGCGTCGGAAACCTTTTTTTGTGTTATGTTGTCCAAAGCACTAGTAGCTTCATCAAAAAATAGTATTTTGGGTCTTGTGGCTATTGCTCTGGCAATCATAATCCTCTGTCTTTGACCTCCCGAGATACCTCCCTGACCTTCTGTTATCATTGTCTTCATTTTCATTGGCATCTTTTTAATATCATCTGCAATGCCTGCTATTTCTGCAGCTTGCCAGGCTTCATCTTCTGTCAAATCTGGATTTGTAATTGCAATATTTGAATAAATATCTCCTTGGAATAGAGCCGAATCCTGCATAACTGTCCCAATTTTCCTTCTTAATGATGGCAAATCCATGGTGTCAATATTTTGATTGTCGTAATAAATTGCACCCATCTGAGGATGTTCTAGTCCAAGCAGCAATCTTATTAATGTTGACTTGCCACATCCAGTTTTTCCTACAATAGCAATATAATCCCCAGGCTTTACTTTTAAAGATAAGTTCTTAAACACATATTGTGAATCATCATTATATTTGAAACTTAAATTCTCCACTGTTATCATTCCGGAAACGTTATTTACAAGTTGTTTTTCAGCCTCCATCTCAGGCTCAGTTTTTAAAAATGGGGTGGCCATTTCGAGAATAGGCTTTATTTGAGCAAATGAATCAGTCACTGAAGAAACCGAGTCAAAAGCCCCCATAAGCATTCCGAAGGATGCCATAAATGCATAGTAATAAGACTGATTTAGATTACTTTTCACCGCAATGTAATATATAACAATAGTTGAAAATAAATTTATTCCAGCAAAAAAGACGGCGTTTGCCTTTATAAATAAAGGCGGATTATACTGATATTTAGCTTCCTCCGCATATGCCATAAGCCATTTAGAATAAGCTCTCTTCTCTGATCCTGACAGCTTTAGTTTTTTTATACCTGAAATAAACTGATATGAAAGTCCGGCAGTTTTCGCTTGTCTCTTCAATAACTCTCTATCAACTTTCATCTGTATCATACTAGTGGAAACTAAAAAAAATAGTGTGATTAGTACAATAAAAATTGCTGGTACCGTAAGTGATTTTGCAAAACTAAATATCTGGAATATATACAAAAGTGATACAAAGGCAGTAAGGCTGGAGCCCATTATTATGTCTACAAGTGTGTTACATAATTGGTTAACTGCCAATGAACGATTACATAGCTCGCCAGGACTATACTTTCTGAAAAATCCAGACGGTAAGCTCATAATCCTCATCATCATTGCGGACTCAACATTAACGGATATTTTTGTCTTAATACGGCTTTGCAGTAATGTTTTTATCCCTTCGAATAATTGATAGGATACAGTAATACAAATCATACATATTACTAAACTAACAATGTATGATGATTCTTTTATTTCGAGAATAGGCCCAACCAATATCCTTGCAAATTCTGGCAAAAACATACTTGTAGCGGTTGCCATAAAACTGCATAGTACTATATATACCAAATCATTTAAATAGAGACTTTGCCTCATAAAGACTAATAAATCAATGATGTTCATCTTTTTATTAGGCAGTGGTCTATATAAATGATATGCTTCTACCTCAAATAGTCCCGCATTATTATTGTTAACCCATTCTCGTTTTTTCGTAAAAGGGTTTTCAAACCTATATGCGATGTTACCTGGTATTAAAACCACTGGTACATTAAATTCCTTAGTAAAAGCAAGTATTGGGCCAAAGGCATCTTTATACCATCCTTCAGTGAGCTTTATTTTTCTTTTCATTATTCCTCTTGATTTAAGAATGTAATCAAACTCACTATCTACATCAATCATTTCCTTTGACACATCAATTGGTCTAAGATGATAAAATCTCATTATTTCATCAATATTACCCTTGATTACCTGTCTTTTATCCTGTATTTTCTCGGCCTGTTCCCCACCTAAAATTGACGAGATTACTTTTTTGTATGCATCTTCTAATAATTGCTGATCAGCCGCCTGCCTTTCCTCAATTTGGTTTTTAAACCACCCCATTTACATGCCCCCTATTCATTCCTTATAAGTTCCATGTATAAACCATTTAGTTTTATCAGTTCCTCATGAGTTCCTCGCTCAGCAATCATACCTTTATCCAGTACAACGATTTCATCACAATCTCTGATTGTAGAAAGACGATGTGCGATTACGATACAGGTAATTCCTCTATTTCGTATTGCCTCCACAACCTTGTGCTCAGTCAACGCATCTAAGGCTGATGTTGCTTCGTCAAGAATGATAATTGATGGATCCTGGGCTAGAACACGGGCAATTTCTAGCCTTTGCTTTTGACCTCCGGAAAGATTTTTACCACCATACTCTAACCTATGTTTATAATGATCTGGAAGAGCCATTATTTCATCATGCAATGCGGCATCTCTAGCTGCTAAAATCATTTCAAAATCCTTAATTGACTCATCCCACATTTTAATGTTGTTTTCTATTGAATCCTCAAAAAGGGTAATGTCCTGATCTACTACGGCAATTGAGCCTACCATGGTTTCACGGGGATATTCATTTCTTGTTTTTCCATCAAACAATATTTCACCTGACCATATTTTATATAACCCCGCAATAAGACTGGACATTGTAGATTTTCCGCAACCTGATGCACCTACAATTGCTATACTTTGCCCTGCCTTAATCGAAAGAGAAAAATCCTTTATAAACGGCTCATCTAGCCTGGCATATCCAAAAGAAATATTTTTTATCTCGATATTCCCTGACAATTTGTTTAGATTATTGTCATTTCTGACTTCGCTATTATCATTTTCGTCACTCGGATAGGAAATGACATCTTCTACTCTCTCAATGTTTGTTCGCATTTCCTGCATTGTTTTGCCTGCCTGAATAAGTTGTTCCGCTGGATTAATAAATGAACTTAAAAATCCCTGAAACATAACTACAGCACCAATCGAAAATTTGCCCTCAATAGTCAGTAATACACCTAAAATAAGGACAATATAATTTGCCATGATATCAAGTACAGTTGGTATTAGACTTAAAAAAGTTGTGGTCTTTATTAATTTGACAGTTTGTTCATTTATAGAAGCCTGAATTCCAGCCCATTTTTGAAAAAATACCTCCTCAGAGCCACTTGCCTTTATTGTTTCAATAAGATTAATTCCTGTAACTGTAGCTCCTATCAGTTTTCCCGAATCTCGCATTAAAATTCGGGTAATATTAATTCTTTTGTCGGCAATTATTTTAGATATTGCTACATTTATAGCTACTGTTATAATTCCGATAGATGCCAACATTACGCTCTGCTTTACCATTAATACTAGATAGAAAATCATCATTACGGAATTTAATAACAAAGGAGTAAAAGTTTCTATTATAGATGAAGAAATATTTGCACTAAGATTTGCCCTAGATTGAATGTCTCCAGCCAATCTTTGAGAAAAGAATTCCATTGGAAGTCTTAGAACCTTCCACATATAAGTTGTATTTCCAACAACAGCCATTTTTCCATCTATCTTTATGGAATAGATTGCATTAATCCACATAACAACCAACTGAACGATAGAAAAAACAATCAACACACCCATAAATGGTTTTAACCATTCTGGATTTTCTCCAGTCAAAATTCTATCTATGAATATACGTGCTGTTACAGAATTGAAAATGCCAAATAAATATGCAATCGCTGTTGTGAGCATCAAAAAAAATGTGGCAACGCCTGTTCCCACAAGCCTTTTTCTTGCGTAATCAAGTGTACTTTTGGGTTTTCCTTCTGGAACAAAATCTTCTGATGGAGTCGGTATTATAACAACGCCACTAAATGATTTTTTAAACTCCTTCTCCGATAACCTTACAGTCCCTCTTGCTGGATCGTTTATATAGGCCCACTTTCCTTTAAATCCGCAAAGTACAACAAAATGACAGAAATTCCAGTGTATTATACATGGAAAACTTGCCTGAGTTATTATGGCATTAGCGCTCATTCTATAAGCTTTTACGTTAAACCCATAATATTTTGCCGCATCAGCCATATTTTTAGCATTGGAACCATCTCGTGAAACTCCACAGTCCAAGCGTACCTGTTCTAATGGCACCCATTTCCCGTAATACGCCATAACCATAGCCAACGCAGCTGCACCACATTCAAGCATCTCCAACTGAATAATAACTGGAACTTTTGCTACACCTTTTGTAATTGGTTGTCTAATCTTTTTAATGTCCATTTTACTCCTTGCTGCTAAACAAAAAATCTACAGGACTTGTTTTGTCTTTTACAATAGTTCCGTCATACTTTCCATCAGGTAGAATAACCTCTGCCAATCCAACTGGTCTATCATATTCATCAAATTTCACTGAGGCTATAGTAAATTTATCGCTTGGAATTTCTACAGTATCACCTGCCTGTATACTGTAATCGCCCATTACTACTACACTAGCCAAATGATCCTCTACTACGATTTTAGCTGCTACTGTTGTCTCAAGAGTTCCTGTGGAAGCCCATAAAAATAGGCCTATAAACATTAATGCTACTGAAAAGAGCACAATCCACACTCCTATGTTTGTTATTCTTAAATAGGATGAAAGCTCATCTGGAGTCGTAATTTTGCTGTTATTAGGATCTTCCTTACTATGATTTTTCCTCATGTTTTTTACCCATTTTGAAATTTGATGATTATAATTTTTTATTGTAGCAATATAATGTTAAAAATTAATGATTTATCACGAAAAAAGGAGCAAACCCTCACTCACTTTGAGGTTGCTCCTTTTATCTTAATAAATTATTTACTAAAACTTCCCACATATGAAAGTGAAAGATTTCCACTCTCTACAGTAACATCCACCATTGCACCAGAAATAATCGGCATGGCTGGTGGAAGATGTCCCACATCTGCATCCATAACAATTGGCACATTGTATTTGCCAAGGATTCCTGTTACTGCATTGTATTGATCAAGCCTCATCAGCTCCTGCTTATATGCTGCAAGAGGTCGGCCTATGATAAAGCCCTTTGCATATTTAAACCAGCCTGCTCTATCAAGATTCCACAGAGCACGTCTGATAGACATTACATTAAGGTCGCAGGCCTCCAAAAACCAGATGATGCCATCCTCCTTATACTTTTCGTTGAATTCAGCTACATTATCATATTTTGTTCCCACCAGATTAGCCAGACAATCCAGGCAGCCGCCTGTTAATCTTCCGCTAAATTCTGGAAGGCGATTCATTTCGCTTTCACCCATGAAAAGCCTTAGCTCTTTTGTCTCTGTAAGATTATAGGCTGCATAAGGATGCTCCTCATCCTTTAAAGACTCCAGCTCAAACTTATCATAGCCCGATACCTTATCAAGCTTTCCTGTTAAAGCCTTTATTGCATCCTCAAGTGCTGGATGCAATTCATGCATTCCAAAAGCACCTACGCATGGCCCGTAAATGGAAGCTGTGTCGCAGATTGTATTTAGCAGGAATGTAAAATTGGTATTATCAGAATAACCCATATACCACTTTGGCTCTGCCTTTTTTATAGCTTCAAAATCTACATAATCAAGGGTTTCACACATGAGTTCTCCACCACCGCAGGAAATCAAAACATCATTATCCCCACTGCAGTAATACTCTGTAAGCTCCTTGCCACAGTTTTCTGGAGTGGAGCTGATGCCGATACCATCATCCTTTCGGCAGTTTGGGCCTTCTGCAATCTTATAGCCCATTTTCTCAAAACGCTTTATAGCTGCGTCAAGGCAGCTTTTGTATGGCTCAAAGGTACAGCCAAAGGAAGGAGCTACCAAGCCGATAACTCCTTCCTCTTTTAAATACTCTGGATATTTCATGCAACTTTACTCTTTCTATTAATGTAGTCCGCCTGTTACGTTATAGGGTCATACTTATTGCTCCCAGCAGCTCCTCTACCTCTTCGTCGGTTGGGATGCCGTCGTAGCATAGGGCATAGTCTATTAGCTGTTCGAAAGCGCTTCGTCGGCTTTCTTCTAATGGGAATAATTCGAAGATTGGCTGGCGCCAGCGACCTAGCATTTCGTTTAGCTCACCAAGCTTTGGTGTGAGGGTTTCTTTTTCCTTGTTTCGTAAAAACTGTGTAAGGGATGGGCTGTTCCCACCACTTGAAAATGCCCCTACAAGATTCTGCTCCTTTAAATAAGAGCCGAAGGTAAAGGTGCATTTAGTTTTATCATCCACTACATTTACTGGAATACCGCCTTCTTTACACATCATTGAAATCTGGGCGTTTAATTCCTCATCGTTTGTAGCAACTACTACAAGCTTTCGCTCCTGCAAATCAAGAGGAGTAAACTCTCTCTGCTCTAACAAAAGATGATCCGTCTCCTCTGATAAAGCAGCCAAATCCATTGATATTTCCCTGGCGATAACGTGAACCCTTGCACCAAAATCCAAAAGTACTTTTACCTTTTGAAGAGCAACCTTACCACCACCAATTACAAGACAATTAGTATCTGTTATATCAACAAACATTGGAAAATATGCCATAGTCTCCTCCTTACAAAGATATATATATAACCTTTATATCACATTTTTGTGAAAAAACTATTCTTCATAAATAACAGACTTGTCTATTTGTGCTAAAGCCGCATCTATCTCCTCAAGATATTTAACACCAATCTTACTTAGGACGGAATTTTTCTTTGTAATATAGCCTATTTCCATAATGCTATTTGGATTTTCCTCATCCTCTCTATATGGCACAACTATATATCCATCACCATTGTAATCACCCCAAACGATTCCTGAGCAAAGGGTATAGCCATTCATAGCCTTAACCAAATTAAGCATAGTAGAACGGTCGGTAACACGAATAGTCTGAGGATAAATATTTTCACTAAGAATCTCTTCCGCTAAATACTCACTGTTATCGCCCTGCTCGAAATACAAACATGGATAATTCTTCAAATCCTCAAAGCCGATGGATTCCTGCTTTGCCAATGGGTGTTCATGCCATAAATATACAAAGGCTCTACATTTAATCAATGAATGAAACTCCACTGCATGCTCGTTAAAAAGCTTATTAAGCGCCTTACGATTGTAATCACTGATATATAATATTCCGATTTCACTTTTAAGATTGCTTACATCCTTGATGATATTGTGGGTAGTAGTCTCTCTTAAAGCAAAATCAAACTGATTCATATCATATTCTTTTGCTGTATCAACAAATGCACGTACTGCAAAGGTGTAGTGCTGAGTGGAAACGCCAAACTTTCTTTTGTAGCTACCCTCATCCTTGTACTTTTGCATTACAATATCGTATTGACGATAAAAGCCTCTGATATCCTCTAAAAATTCTGCTCCCTCAGGTGTCACAATAACGCCCTTATTGGTACGCATAAATATTGTGATTCCAATTTCGTTTTCCAGTTCCTGAATAGCACTGGTGAGTGTAGGCTGCACTATATATAGCTTTTCTGCCGCCTTATTCATAGAACCATACTCTTCAATAGTAAGAGCATATAGCACTTGTTGAATTGTCATGTTATTCCCCTTTTACTCTCTGCCAAATACGCCGGTCAAATCTTTTATAACTTCGCTTGCAAGCACAAGCCCTGCCACCGCAGGTGTAAATGCAATCGAACCTGGTATATCTCTTCTCTCTGTACATTTATGCTCTGCCCCAGGTGGACAAATGCAATTTGTTCTACAGCTTATGGCCATATCCTCTATTGGACGTGTTGGCTTTTCATCTGAAAATACCACCTTAAGCTTTTTAACACCACGTTTTTTCATCTCACGACGCATAACCTTTGCCAGTGGACACATGGTTGTTTTATATATATCTGCTACTCTAAATCTGCTAGGGTCCAGTTTATTTCCCGCACCCATACAGCTGATGACAGGAACATTCTCCTGTTTACATCTCATTATTATTTCGATTTTGGCAGTAACTGTATCTACCGCATCAACTACATAATCATAAGATTTAAAATCAAACTGATCTGCATTTTCTGGAAGGAAGAAGCACTTATGAATAGTGATATCAGCCTTTGGATTGATATCAAGCATTCGCTCCTTCATCACATCTACCTTATTCTTACCTACTGTAGAACGAGTAGCAATAATCTGTCTATTAAGATTTGTAAGACAAACCTGATCATCATCTATCAAATCAAAATGGCCTACACCTGTTCTTACTAGCGCCTCACAAACATAGCCACCAACGCCACCTATACCGAAGATGGCAACTCTTTTATCCTGCAAGCTATCCATGGCATTTTTGCCAAGTAAAAGCTCCGTTCTTGAAAACTGGTTTAACATAAATACCTCTAATATTACTTTCTATTGAAGTGTTTCATTCATACTTCCTGTACGATAACCCTTCAAATCCAACGATACATAAGCAAAGCCATAAGACTTGAAAGTATCGTATATACGATTTCTAAATTCTTCCTCTAGCATTCTAGGAAAATCCTTAGGCTGAAGCTCAATCCTGGCAACATTATCACCATGGATACGCACTCTGAACTGATTGAAGCCTTCGTCTAAAAGAAGCTGTTCTGCCTTATCCACCATACCCAGCTTCTTTTCATTAATGGTTTCACCATAAGGAAATCTACTGGCGAGACATGCAAACGACTGCTTCTCAGCTGTTGGCAGATTAAACTCTCTGGAAAGCTCTCTAATCTCTGCCTTTGTAAAGCCTATCTCTCTAAGAGGACTCTTAGCACCAAGCTCTGCCACCGCAATAAGCCCAGGCCTATAGTCACCATTATCATCCAAATTAGAGCCTTCTGCAACATATTCAATGCCCAATCTTTTAGCAAGTTCAAACATCTTCTCAAAAAGCTCATGCTTACACAAATAACATCTGTTTGGTGGATTATCAGCAAAGCCTTCTATTTCCAGCTCCTCAGACTCCACAATATAGTGTCTGACTCCAAGTGCCTTACAATACTCCTTAGCTTCATTAAGTTCTCTCTTGGGAAACGAACAAGATGATGCAGTAACAGCCACTGCTTTATCTCCCAGCGCATCTACTGCTGCATATAAAAGAAATGTAGAATCTACACCACTCGAAAAAGCTACCGCAACACTGCCCAGCCCCTTCAAATAATCCTTCAATCTATCGTATTTTTCAAATATATTTTTATCCATTAGCCCCTTTTACCTACCTTTTCAGTAGGATGATAACAAATAATCCTACCCAGGTCAACACAAACCGGGGTAGGTACAGCGGGACCTAGCCTAGTATTTCTTCCATTGCGTCCCAATCGAAGATTTGGAGGGCGCTGCCAAGCTTAGATACTTTTTCTTCGTCCTCGGTTGAGAGGGCGTATTCCTTCAAGGTTTCGATTACATCGGAAGCTCCATCAAAATCCATCTGCTCTACCAGCTCTTTGAGAACGCTGTAGGCTTCCGTAACTTCCTCCTCTGATATAGGCTCCTTGTCTGAGGTGGCGCTGGCAGAAGCTTCTCCTGCATTATAGAAAGAATCCAGTCTATCATATACATATTTGTAGATGAATAGGGTTTCAGGAGTGTTGGTATTGATTAAGTCTATATTGCCTTCCTTGCCAGCCATTTCAAGAACCAATGCTTTTTCGGATAAGTCCAGGGCGCCTATTAATCTTGCAGAGGATTTAAGGGCATGCACCTGAATGGTGTAGTTCTTAATATCGCCGCTTTCCTGGTACTTTCTGATAAGATTGATTTTGTCTAAGGCAGTATCGTAGAAGCTCTTGCAAACGATAAGATAGGTATCCTCATCTCCTGTGGCCTCAATACCCTTGTTGACATCAATAAATGGCTCATTTCTAAACAGGTCAATTACGCTGTTTACTGCATGACTTTCAGCCTCCATGGCTGCTATATCACTTTCTGTGACAGGTGCAATCTTCTCTTCTGGAAGATGCTTTTCAATCATATCCTCGAACTGGATACCATCGATAGGCTTTGAAAGATAATCATCAAAGCCTGCATCAATATATTCTTCCTTGGCGCCCTTAATGGCATTAGCAGTGAGTACGATGATAGGTGTGTCCGCATTGATTGTGCACTCTTTTTTGATTCCCTGCATTGCTTCTTCGCCGCTCATGCCAGGCATCATGGCATCCATGAAGATGATATCGTATTTACGTATTTTAGCTAGCTCAATTGCATCCCTACCTGAAGATGCTGTATCTACCTCTATCTGAATACGTTTCAACAGATTCTTGGCTACGATAAGGTTCATATCCACATCATCCACAACAAGAATTACAGCATTCTTTGCATGGAACTTTTCAACCTTGTTTTCTCTGTCTTCAAAATCATTATTGTCTCTAAAGTCGCCGATGGTATCGGTGCCACACACAGACTGAATGATTGAGAAGGAGAAGGTTGAGCCCTTACCATATATGCTTGAAACCTGAAGCGAGCTGTTCATCTTATCAAGAAGACTCTTGGTGATACTCATTCCCAAGCCAGTACCTTCAACCTTTTTGTTTCTAAACTCTTCAATACGCTGATATGGAGAGAACAGCTTCTCTATATCCTCTTCCTTAATACCAATTCCTGTATCACTTATACTTACCTTCAGCTCAATCTGGTCCTCGGAAACCTTTTCATAATCCATTACGAATTTCACCGAGCCAACGTTAGTATATTTTACGGCATTATTTAAAATATTAATTATTATCTGCTCTATTCTTACATCGTCACCATAGAGCCTTTTTGGAATGTTAGGGTCAACCTCAACTATAAAATCAAGCCTCTTGTCTGTAGCCTTTGGCTGAATCATGTTCACCAAATCATTTACAAGAATGCCAAGGTCGTACTCTCCCATGACAAGCTCCAGGTTACCTGATTCAATCTTTGAAAAATCAAGAATATCGTTTATAAGAGCAAGCAAGGTCTTACTTGCATTTCTGATATCTCTTGCGTATTTTTTGGTTTCGTCTTCCTTGGACTCTCTCGAAATCATTGTGCCCATACCAATGATGGCATTAATAGGTGTTCTGATTTCATGGGACATGTTGGCAAGGAAAGCAGACTTCATCTTATTGGCATCCTCCTCAGTGCGAAGAGCCTTTTCCAAAGCCTGGGTTTTTTCTACTTGTAGCTTTCTAACTATCTGTTCATGCTCCGTCTTCTGTCTCTTGGTGAGGATGTAAACTGCACCGTTGATGATCGACGCTATTATAAAATTCACAAGTAGAATCAAAATAATATAGAAGTAAACTCTAAAGCCTAAGGTTTCATATACTTCTCGCTCTTTTGTGATGGTATAAACGTTTTCATCTATAACCCTGTTGTCATCATCAAGAACCTCCACATGGAATTCATAGGTTCCATAAGGAATTAAAAAGTATGATATTGGGCTTATATTGCTAGACAGCACCTTGGTCTTTTCCTGATCCACGCCATAAAGATAATATCTCACGTAAGGATCTGTTGGTGTGAAATTGTTCAAATCCAATGTAAAGGTGACACGCTTTACGCCTCGTGGGATTACTATTTCATCACTGTTTGTAACTGAATAGCTATTGCCATCCAAATCCACACCTGTAATTTTACTTTTGTATTTATCAACAATGATATCGTAATTATTAAGATTTAGCTTATAAACACCAGTGCTTCCACAAAGGTACATGTTGCCATTTTCGTCCACACAATTCCACGCATTGCTTGTAAGACTGCCTGGCAATCCAGACTTAACATCCAAAAGGTCAAAGCTGTCAGCATCATTGCTTTCCATCAATACATCATATTTGGCCACATATATTCCTGCTCCACCCATAATGAAAGAATTCCCTTGTGGTGTCTGGTATATATCATAATTATTATAGAAAGGAATTCCTGTAAGCTCCTTTATCTGATTATCCTCGGTCAGGTAACACAAACCACTACCTGTAACCACATAGATGCCATTTCCCCGTCTATCTCTAACAAGTCTAAGGATAACACCAGCAGAAAGTCCATCCTTCTTTGTGATTACATTCTCAAGCTTATGATTTTTGACTATTTCTACTCCATCTCCATCACTACCCAAAAGCAATGTACCATCTGGCAGCTCTAAAATATTTAAAATAGAAGAGCTTTTCAACTCCTCATCCAATCTCATTACACAATCTATTTTTCTATCTTTTATAAAGTACAAACCAGTCTCTGCAGAAATAACAATTTCTCCGTTAGATAGAGCATACACAAGCCTTGCTCTTCTATCGGTAATCTGTTTCCCTTCAATGTAATTGAAAAATTCACCAGTAGGGGATATTCCCATTATCTCCTTGCCATATCCAGCAATTACCAGATTACCTTCAGCATCCTTTGTCATACTTCTTACACGTGTACTATCAAAATAATCTGTGGCTTCATTTTTTATGCTCACTAATGAATCCAAATCAAGAATTACAAGTCCATCATCTGTTCCTACATACAGGCAGTTGTCCTGCAGGTATGTTACATTAGCTACAGATGCAGGCTGGTTGCATATACTGAACATATCGATGAAGCTTGATTTGCTCATGCATAGCAAGCCCCGTCTATATGATGTAAACCAAAGGTTTCCCTGATAATCCTCATATATTTCTTCCACAGCACTGTCAAAATTGCCTGGATTCAGCACTGTGACATTCATATCAGAATCCATAATTCCAATACCTGAATCCGCTGCAATGTATGCATATCCATTATCCTTAAAATAGATATTGTTGATGAATATTAAATCCTGTGCTGTAATCTCTTCAATCTTCACGTAATGATTATCTACAAGCTCATATTTATGAATACATTCATGATCGGTTCCAATGTAAAGATTGTCCTCTTTATCGTATGCAACGCAGCTTGCCCCAGCATCCTCACCAGGAATCCTTGCTACTATTTCTCCAGATGAAAATACAGTTACCTCGCCCTTTGCATTTAAGGCTGCTACCCTACCGGCACTATCTCTTTGCATACTAAGTACATTTCCGATTTCCTCGTATTTCTTATACAAGAAAATCTTGCCGTTTTCCATGGTCACATAGCATACTCCTCCAGTGGTAGCTATGTAGAATTTTAAATCATTGTCCTCAACGATATTACTTACCGTATTAGATACAAGTCCCCTTGAAGTATCAAAATTATAAGCGTGAAGATTATCGTCTATGACAGTAACACCTGCACCATTTGTGCCTACCCACAGATTATCATTTTCATCAACGTACAGGCTCTGTATTGATCTAACTGTTTGGAATAAATTTACAAGCTGAAAGTTTGTTCCGTTGAAACGATATAATCCACCATAGGTGCCTACCCATATACTACCATCAGCAGTTTGTGCAACATCATTTGCACATCCTCCAACAAGTCCGTTTTCACTGTTATAAATTCTAGCAACGTGATTTTCGATGGACATGCCACTTGCCTTTGTTTCAAGTGGAAAGGATAATGCTGTAAGCATAATAGCCAACACCAAAGTGGCCTTTTGTCCCAAAGCTTTTTTCAGCTTCAAGGCAGTCTTCTTTTTTGTATAGCCCTTAATATTTAATCTTACTATGTAAATTGAAAATAGACCTAGGAAATTGTCTGCAAAGCATATATAAACTGATGCAATAAAGGACTGACCTAGAAATGGCAGATTAAGAGAATTCAAAAAATCCATAGTGGCATCAGGAAGGAAAAGCCCCGTTTTCCCATCAAAAAATGCCATATTCACTATGGTCATCATAATAGAACGAACTAATGTGAAGGTTAATGTTAGACTTTGTACAGAAAAAAAACGATTGAGGTATTTATTATTTCTGCTTAGTAAAGCGACAATTATCGCAAATACGAATTCCATAAACAGGTAATAAATATCCTTATGTACGAAAATAGTGCTGATTAATCCGCTAGAAATGGCAACAATAGCCCCTATACAGGCTCCACCATAATATGCACCATAAATAGTTCCTGTAACATTTAAAAAACCAGGATACCCTGTGCGCAGTGCCAAAGCACGTCCCACAAGGTTTAAAATTATCCCCAAAATTAATATTTTTACTTCTTCCCTAGAAGGCTTTAAATTCATGTCATTCCTCAATATCGTTAATAATACTTAAGAAAACATCAACTATTACTGGATCAAACTGTTTTCCAGAATTAGCCTTAAACTCCTCGATGATTTCCTCTTTTGTAAATTTCTTTCTGTATACCTTTTCCCTATTCATGTTGTCGTAGGCATCAGCAACTGCAATGATTCGTGCAATAAGTGGTATATCCGTCCCCTTCTTTCCCACTGGATAGCCGCTTCCATCATATTTTTCATGATGGAACATAGCCGCATCTGCAGCATGTGGAAAGGAATTTAGGGATTCTAAAATATATGCCCCCTTCACAGTATGCATCTGCACTACTTTCTTTTCATCCTCAGTAAGCTTGGTAGTTTTGCCTAAGATTTTTTCAGGCACTGAATAATTACCTATATTATGCAAAAGGGCTGCATAGTAGATTTCCTCGCAATCTGACTTATCCATACCCATATTTTCAGCAATGATTTTTGAATATTTAGCAACATTCTTCGAATGCTCTCTGTGATAATAATCCTTGGCATCAGCAACAATAGCACACAGATTAAAGGTGTCATCCAACATCTGATTCTTTACTAAAAGCTGTCCCTCAAAGCCAAGCACTATCCATGCAATAAGTCCACCAACCAGCATCAAAAGCATCCATGCTGGCAGTAAGAACAAATAAATAATTCCTGGCACACCTGCAAAATATGATTTATGAATATAATAAGACATTTCATAATCAGATAAATCCACATCTCCAGAGAGACTATATAAAATAATTCCTATATTAGCCTGACCAGAGTAATCCTGTGTTGATTTTAATGGTACCTCACTTGAGGATGGACTTGAATCTGGATAATAAATGAAATAATCCCCTTTTCGTAATGGGATTAATAAATCCTGACCTGCTAAATAATAATTAAGAATAATATCGTCGGTGCTGTAATTTCTAAGATCTACAACCTGTGTTCGTTCCTTATCTGTAAACTGATGTACCTCTATTACACCGTTCCAGGCATTGTTGAGGTAGCAATCTTCGCTGATGTTTACTCTAAGCTTCCAATCCTTTAAAAGACATTTTGAATTATTGGTGACAGTTGCCTCATAGATTTTCGCATAGATTACCTTATCAGGAAATGCATCATTCTTTTCCCAGGAATCTGTGACTAAGCCTCTTGGATGGATGTCTGTAGTCACTTCCATTGTAACAGAATCAGCTGTGATTTTTCGCTCTAAATTATTGAATTTATTGACCTGTATCACATGGAATAGAAAACCTAATATTATTATTACTAAAATAGTTGCAAGGACAGCAAATATCTTTTTTACTAATCCTTGCATCTGCACCAATGTATTCATATAAAACTATCCCTTACAAATTGCTATTGGATGTTGCTTCCCATTTCATCCCCTTAGTATACATGGTCTCAAGAAGCTCATCCAAAGGCATAGGCTTGCCAAAATAAAAACCCTGAGCTCTTTCACATCCCACTTCCTTTAAAAACTGGTAATGTTCTTCGGTTTCAACACCTTCACTAAGTGAGGAGAGTCCCATTTCATTAGCAGTCTTTATTATATAACTCATTAGGGTTTTTGTCTTTGGATTTTTGTCAATACTACGCAAAAATACCATATCTAATTTCAGTACGTCAAACTCATAATCTGCCAGGGTGGTAAGTGATGAATATCCGCTACCAAAATCATCTATCCAAATCTCATACCCAGCATCTCTTAGCTTGCGGCAGGATTCCCTGATAAGGCCTGTGTTATCAGAAAATGCGCTTTCTGTAATTTCCACATCAATCATCTGTGGTGGAACATCATAGATTTCGCAATAATCAGATAGCATTTTATACACATCACATACTTCAAAATCAAGACGGGAAACGTTCACTGAAAATGGCACAAGTGTCTCTCCTGCCTCGTAAAGACGTCTATAATCCTGACATACCTTTTTTACTACAAATTCATCTACGAAATGAATTAAATGGAAGCGCTCTAAGGTCTCGATAAAATATCCAGGTGGAAGCATACCATTCTCTGGGTCTACCCATCTAACTAAAGCCTCGTAGCCACAGATTTCTCCTGTCCTTGTTCTTATGATAGGCTGATAGAAAACCTTAATTAAATCATTAGCTATGGCATCATCGATATGATCAACTACAAACTGCTGCCTTCTTAAGCTATCCCTGATGATATCGTCATAGATGCAATAATTTACATCATGCCTACTTTTTATACTGTTACAGGCTAGTCTGGCATGGTCACAGGCAAGTCCTACCTCTGCACGTGGGTCGTCCATGTAATAAATTCCAGCCTTTACCTTCACCTTTTTATTAACGTCATGGGAAAGCAGCATGCTCCTATACACTTCCTCCACACACTCTACAACCTCTTCTCTAGGAATTGTTGTAAATACAACAAAATGATCATCCGAAAAACGTGCAACAGTGGCCCCCACAAAAACATTTTTGATGGTCATTCCAAAATCACGCAATAATTCATCTCCCATCTTAAATCCATTGCGCTCGTTATATAGTTTAAAATTAGGGATATCAAAATGTACGAAGGCCACATCCTGTCTGCGAATATCCGGCTGCGAAAGAAGAGTCTGAACCTTATTATAGAAAAATGGCATATTAAATAAGCCGGTAAGCTCATCAGTTTCACGATCTGATACTAATGCCTCTGCTTCGGCGTACGAATTACGGTTTTTATTAAGATACTCATTTTGATCCACATCAACTATGAAAACATAGTAAAAGCTCTTTCCGTTAGACCAATGGAGCAAATGACCAAAATCCTCTAAATATCTTATTTCACCCTGCTTTGTAATTATTCGATAGCGAACATAATCATGACGCTTTGCGGCATAGATTGTCTGCGCTTCAATCTGATTTTCAATCTTGTGCAAATCATCAGGATGAATCATCCCTTTGAAGCTACCGCCTGTGTACTTGATAAAATCTTCATAATCTTCACAGCCAAATAAATGTATTACATTTGTTTCTGCAAAAATTATTTTTTCGTCGCCACCTGCTTCGTAGATAAAAAATCCACCTGGCAATCCTGTCGGAACGGCTCCACACATCATGGTTTCGATGTATTCTTCTTTCATTTTAACCCCCATACAGTCTTTAATGGTATAATACCCCGACTATTACTGTTGATTTTACTATACAAATGTGTCTAATATAAGAAAATATTCTGAATATTCAATCTCGTAACGCACCTATATAGTCACCTGATTCTTACCATGAGTCTTTGAATAGTACAGGTTATCGTCAGCAAGCTTTACCACATCCTGCTCCCCACTTCCCTGGGAACAACCAATACTAACTGTTATCACTAAACTCTTATCAAAATCCCATGGCTGTAATTCCATGCTATGTCTGATTCTTTCAGCAATGGCTCCCATATGATAAAGTGCCTCTTTTTCCACAAGAAGTACAAACTCCTCGCCCCCGTATCTATAGGCCTTTACTCCAAGTACGGTTTCCATATTGAGTAATTCTCCCACCCTAAACAAAACGTCATCTCCATGAAGATGGCCATAGGTATCATTAATATGCTTGAAATCATCTATATCAACCATGATCACCCCATAGTTTACTTTGGAATGCTTTGCCAACTTCAAATCATGGGTGAAAATATTTCTGGTAAGTAGATTTGTAAGTCCATCAAAACGCGCATTTATAATTGGAATCAGCATAAGGACAATTAATATTCCCACGCTAACTACCGCCGTTACCGTAATTGATAACCTTCTTATATGATCGTTTTGTCTACTCTTATTAATCTCAAGCTCATTCTTTGCATCATATACGATATCGTTAATTACACGGGCGTAAGTGATATTCTGCTGGTCAAAAAGAATAGCGTAAAGTTCATTTAAAACAAAGTTCAATTCCTTTTGAATTGCTTCATTTCTGGTAGGATATTCCTTCTGCACCTTAAGGATTGTGTATAATTCAGCCTTCTCGTAATTGTTTTCCTCGCACAATGTCATAAACTCATGTAGGAAATCTATTACTGCCTGTTCTGTTGCCGAGCTATCCATAGTAGTATTGGAATACTCTTTAATATTCTCTGCGCAAAGGTAGTAGCATTTAGCCTGATAATATGGAATTACAAAATCTCTCAGGCTGATAGTTCTATACACTGGAGTAGTGAACAATTTACTATCCTCCCATTTATCAAGAAGCTCCTTGCATTTTGACAGACGACCAGTCTCTTCATATATTCTCGCTAGCCACACATCATTCATGGCACTGTAGCTTTCAGAATATGGCTCATCCATATGATCTTCAAGAATACTTTTAGATTTCATCAGTGCCGTTTCCGCATCATTGTAATTATATTGCATGAAATACATAATTCCCTGCATTCTGTAGGCATAGATTTTAATTTGAGGGTTTTCGATTTCATCTATCGGCTTAATAGAATTTGCACTCTTTAGCATTTCTTCTGCTGCATCACTGGCATAGGTATTTAAATAGAAATTTGCCAAATCCAGATAGATGTTATATATCTTGTCGTCTTTGCTGTCTTCTAAATAAAAGATGGCGTAACCCAGGTATTTGTAGTAATCAATAGAATCACCCTTTTGCAGATAAATAAGACCTGCTCTTTCACATAGCAAGCCTGCATCCTCATCATAAAGATGACAATTAGAAATCAAATTTAAAATGGTCACCAGCTGATCATCCATAGTATCCCAAGATTCCGCCAAATCTTTAGCTATAATATCCTCAACTATCTCGTGATTATATTTTTTCTCAACATGAATAACTACATGATAAAGAGACTGCACAATTGCCAGCGCAGCCATTGTAAGAATAATGATGTTAATAATTCTCTTATAGGTACTCTTTTTCATACTCATGTCCTATAGTGATGAATCAATACAAGAAATACTTATATTCCTTTAAATAATACCTTAAATATATGAAAAAACTGTATAATAAATTCTATACTCAATTTTGGAAGAACACTAGGGCTTTAAGTAAACGATTAAGTAGAATTCATAATTTGTTCACAGTTTATACATAGACAAACCCCAAAAATGATACTATGATGAAGAAGTTCATTGGGGTTTTTAAAGATACCCCATTGGAGAAAATATGTGTAAACACCATGGGGAGGCGTGAAAAAATGGCAATTGGTGAAATTATTACATGTACAGGACCAGAAGATCTTTTCAGGAGGGCAGAAGACCTTCAGCAGAAAGGATTTCAGACTGTATTTGTAGCACGAAACACTCTTAAGGTCGTTGGAGTTATGCAAGAAAAAAAGGCTAGCTAAAATTAATTAGCTAGCGCTTATGAGGGGATGTATCGAGATAGGACTTAAGTCCTATCTCGTTTTTTATTTACCCTCTTTTCCTAACAATCACAACACCTGTTACTGCTGCTACGATTGCTATTACTATTACAACTACTGCTATTGGATTTACACCATTTGCTGTAACTGATGTTTCCTCTACTGCTTCTGGAGTTTCTTCATCCTCTATAGTAGTTATAGTAGTTTCTGTTTCCTGGGATTCTAAATCCTGGGTTTCTGTTTCCTGAGTTTCTTCTGCGCTGTTATCCTCTACAGCTTCCTCTGATTCTTCTGTTTCCTCAGCTTCTGCTTCATCCTCAACTGTTACTGTCTTTGTTACTTTTGTTGAAGACTTTGTTGTCTTCTTTGCATCAGTGCTTGCTGTCTTTGTTACAGCGCCTGCTGTTGGAACTGCTGCATCTACTATAGTAGCAGTGTTTGCTGCAGGAGCAGGTGCTACTGCTGCACCACTTGAAGAATTTGACGAACCGCTTGTTGAACCTGAATTGTTTGAAGTACCTGGTGTACTTGGAGTACTTGGTGTACTTGGCTTAGAAGGTGTGCTTGGCTCTGATGGTGTATCAGGAACTTCTGGTGTATCTGCTTCCCCTTGCTTAAGCTCCTCTGCTGAAGGTCTTGTAGCAGTGAAAAGTGCTGTGGCAATTTTGTCCACATCCTTGCCATCATTTACTCTTACAACAATACCATTGTTAAATATATCATGCTCTGCTGCACTAACCTGAAGAGGTGCAAAGGCAGATTTGATAGACTTAAGTAGTGTTGTAACAATGCCTTCAATTTCTTCTACAGTGTCCCCAGCTTCAGAATCATCCTGTATTTCATCAGCATCATTTGTCTCATCATCAGACTCAGTAATATCTTCATCTATTATCTTCTTCTCTGACTCTTCTAATACCTCTTTTACATCAGACTCTTCTGTATCATTTAATTTCTCATCGTAAAGCATTGTTGATGGAACATTTACTGAATACCAGCCGTTACCAATGTGAGCCATTTTCTTTCCCGGATATTCTCCAAGTAAATCCTTCTGCTCTTCGTCTACCGCATATACGAATGTATCAGATGGGAATTCTGTGTTATCAAGCTTAACATAAACCTTTGTCTGGCCTTCTACTTCTGGCTCTTCCTCATCGATAGCCTTTTCAACAACCTCTGGCTGTTCAGGCTGCTCTGGTTCCTCTGGCTCTTCTTCCTTTTCCTTATATGTGCTTTCGTATATATCCTTTATCTCGCTACCTGTAAGGGCTGTATCGTATATACGAACATCATCAAACATTGCATTTCTAACATCTTCATCTGTCCAAATATCTCCTGCGCCTACCATTACATGATTAGCATTCTGAATTGCTGCGCCTTGTCCAGAGAAGCAATTTGAAATATCTTTTTTATCGTATACTATCTCATTTCCATTCAGATATACCTTAATTCCATTTGGAGCTACTGTGTAGGTTACAAGCTGCCATTTGTTTGTAAGGTCACTGTAAGATAAGCCTGGAACTGCATCTGAATAATCATTTGCATTAATTCTTCCAATCAGGTTTGCTCCAATTCTAGTCATTGGATATGTTCCTGTAGATGCTCCATCTGCCAGCCAATCTGCTTCAAATAATGCACTGTGCTCCCATGTAGATGAATCAATATTTACCCACATGCTTACAGTGTATCCGGCTTTATCCACATTGGAAAATACATCGCTTGGTAGTGATAAATAGTTTACCTGCTTGTTGCCAGCTTCATTTTCAAGCTTAAGCACCTGACCTCTTTCTTCATCAGTAACCACCTTAGCATCACCCTTAAGTGTTGCAGCGCTATCTTTTGTAGATGCTGATGTAGCACTAACAGCATCTCCATCAACACTATCAAAATCGTAGCCTACGATTACCTTTGGAGCATCGTATACAAGCACCTTAAATGTAGCATCTGTGCTGTAACTATTTACCGTAACTTTGCCTGTAAGAGTAACCTCTGTATCTGATGAAGGAGTGCCTACCTTACCATCAGCTGAAAGTACAGTCTGATTATCTGATGACCATTCAATCTTAGCCTTGCCAAGTTCAGTAGGAAGCTGAATATTCTCACGTGTTGATTCAGGAATAATATCCTTAAGCTGCTCAATCACCTTGCCTGCAGCTGTTTCATCTGTTTCCTCGTATTTGCTTCCCCAGATTGCAAGGTTGTTATTTCCGTTTGCAGTAAATGTCATGGTCTTTTCACCATTGTCATTTGTCTGCTTGAAGAACACGCCCTTGTAGGTTGCATTATCAGCATTGATTGTTACGTATGTGTAATCACGGCCTGTTGCATCTGCCATTGACCATGTACCTGTTACATCACCTGTAACTGTGCCGTCTGCATTCAACTCAACAGACTGAGTAGAAATCATGCTACCGTCCTTTTCACCATTGCCATGATTTACATATTCGTATGTACCAACCACATCATCCATAGTGTACTTTTGAATCTGCTCGTTTCTGTTTTCATAAACAGCTGTTACAAGCCAGTCATCCTCGTTTAAGAACTGCTGATGAACTCTAACCTCATGTCCCTCTCCTCTTGAAGAATCAAGGAAGCGCTGATGATAGATAAGGTAATACTTTCCGTCATCTGTGATGAGTGCTGAGTTGTGACCTGCTGCACGATAGCCTGGCTGACCGTAGAACTGGTAGTTACCAATCAGCTTTGTACCGTACTGATAGCAATTCTTTCCACTACCTGCTGCATTCTTTCCAGATGCATCCTCGTATGGTCCTAATGGATTCTTAGAACGGAACAATCTCATGTTGTAACCGCCTGTTGTTGTAAGACCACCGTAGGTTTCATACATGTAATAGTAACCAGTGTTTTTGTCGTATTCGATGTATGGACCTTCACCTGACTGATGATTTCCACCAGCGATGTGTGTTCCAAAATATCTATCAACAAAATTTCCACTTGTTGCATCTACGCCATCCTTACCTGGGTAGATAGCCTCACCTGTCTTCTGGTCGATTTCAAGAATGAAAAGACCACCTGACCATGAGCCGTAAACCATATAAAGATGCTCGCCTGTTGCATCATAGAAAAGTGTTGGATCAATTGCGTTTGGAGCATAATTATTATTCCAGCTGCCGTTTGAATTGAAGCACTTCCATGTGCTTACATCACCATCAATCTTTCCTTCTTCTATAAGCTTGTTGAATGGAAGATAGTCATTTGTGTATGTAGTATCTCTAGTACTGTTGCCGTCATAATTAACCTTACCAGTGTTTGTAAAGCCAGAATATACTACAGTTCCGCCGTAGCTGTAACCTCCATCTGCTCTGTCACTTACCATGTAGCCGATGCAGGAACGGCGCCAAGTTGATGATGCACTATAGTAGAGCATGTAAGCTCCCTTGTGACCATCAGCCCAAACATAGTTTGGATTGTAGATTACATCTGGAGCCCAAACTGCATAGCCGCCCTTGCAATCTCCATCGTCATAGCCTGCCCACTTGAAGGACTCGGCCAAGTTCTCCTTTACATTTCCGTAGATTGGATTGTTTCCAACACTTTGATAGTCTGTAGAAACCTGAGTCCAATTTACTAAATCAGATGATTTTGCAGTAGCAATATGCGATCCGAATACATAGTACTCATTGTTGTACTCAAAGATTGATGGATCATGCACCATTACTCTGTCGATTTTTTCAGCTGCATTGGCATCAATAGAACCAACACCAGAAAGCTGAAATGCAGGAGTTGCCATAGCCGCTACCATAGATAGGGCTACAGCCTTTTTCGCTAATTTCTTCATTATCCCCCTTTACCTTTCCTTTCTTCCTTAATTTAGCTTAATCTAAACTATTTTAGATTATCCCTTTCTTCCTTTCATTTTATACATCATTTTTAATACATCTTCAATATAAATTGAGTAATAGCTGGGGGTAATTACTGATTTTTGTAAAATACTTTACTATTTTGCTGCTAAAATTTGTCAATTATTCATAAAATATCTTAAAGTAAAAAAGCCCGCCACAGTATCCACTGACTAACGCAATGTATTCTGTAACGGGATGTCTAAAAAAAGTATTGAAAAATGGGTTTAGTGATTAGCGTTTTACTCTGGCACCAGCTCCACCCATAATGGCCTCTACTTCGGCGCATGTAGCCATTGTTGTGTCGCCAGGTGTTGTCATGGCAAGAGCACCATGAGCTGTGCCGTATTCTACAGCCTTTGCCGCATCTCCTGTGGTCATAAGACCATATACAAGTCCAGAAGCGAAGGAATCGCCTCCACCTACTCTATCAAGAATCTCAAGGTCCTTATAATCCTTTGCCTTATGAATCTGACCATCAGCCCAGCAAAGAGCAGACCAGTCATTTACTGTTGCAGTCTTTACAGTACGAAGTGTTGTTGCTACCACCTTGAAGTTTGGATAAACCTTGGCAGCTTCATCAATCATCTTCTTATAGCCTTCGATATTAAGCTCCTTAAGATTTGCATCATTTCCTTCAATCTCAAAGCCAAGGCAGGCTGTGAAATCCTCTTCATTACCAATCATAACATCAACATACTTGGCTATTTCCTTATTAACCTCCTGAGCCTTTGCAAGACCACCGATAGCAGACCACATAGAGGCACGATAATTTAAGTCGTAAGAAACAACTGTGCCATACTTCTTTGCAGTCTTGATAGCCTTGATTACAGTTTCAGCAGATTGCTCTGAAAGAGCTGCATAAATTCCACCTGTGTGGAACCATCTTACACCAAGCTCACCAAAGATATAGTCAAAATCGAAATCCTTATCTGTTGCCTGAGAAATTGCAGTGTTTGCTCTATCTGAACAGCTAAGAGCGCCACGAATGCCAAAGCCTCTTTCTACAAAGTTAATACCATTACGGCACTCTCTTCCTATTCCGTCTGTCTTCTTCCAATTAATAAGCTTTGTATCTACACCACCCTGCAAAATAAAATCTTCTACAAGGTGACCTACTTCATTATCAGCAAATGAAGTGATTACTGCTGTATCCATACCGAAGCATCTTCTAAGACCGCGGATAACATTATATTCTCCGCCACCTTCCCAGACCTTAAACTCTCTGGCTGTGCGAATTCTGCCTTCGCCTGGGTCAAAACGCAACATTACCTCACCTAGAGATACTGCGTCATATTTACAATCTTCTTTTTTTCTAAGTTCTAAGTTCATATCAATCTCCTAGTCCGCCTGTTACGTATACAAGCATTATATTTCTACGCTCAGCATAGAAAGCTTCGCTTAAGAAACATAATAGCTTGTCTACTACAGGCTCATTTAATTATTGCGGCTACATATATTTGGCAAGCGGGAGCATGTAATACTTGGAAGCCGCAACGTTTTTTATAAGCTGAAATATTCTACTGCGTTGCTACCGCATATACGTTTTACGAGGGTACGTAAATACGATAGGTCTGCCGGGTATTCTCCTGCCTCAACCCAGGTACCGATTTTATTACAGAGGATTCGGCGGTATAGCTCGTGGCGTGGGAAAGACAGAAAGCTTCTGGAATCTGTAAGCATTCCTACAGATGTGGAAATTAAACCAGCATCTGACATTGCTTCGATTTGTCGTTCCATTCCGTTTTTGTGGTCACAGAACCACCATGCTGCGCCTAGCTGTACCTTACCCTTGATACCTTCTTCATTGCTGCAGAAAGTAGATGCCATTACAGCAAGCATTTCTGTATCCTTTGGATTTAGGCAGTACAATATTGTCTTTGGCAATTCCTCTGTTAAATCCATTGCTGAAAGCAACGCTGCCAGCTGAGGTGCATAATTGAAATCTGCCATTGCATCAAAGCCTGTATCTGCTCCAAGCAATTTATAAAAACGTTCTGAATTGTTGCGGATAGCTCCTATATGAAGCTGCATTACAATATTTTGTCTTGCATATTCCTTTCCTAGCTCTGTAAGTACATAGCCTTTAAACTTGCCAATTTCCTCTTCAGAAAGCTTGGCTGCTGCAAGACCCTTTTTGAATATATTGTTGACCTCTACTTCTGTGGCCGCTACATAGAAAAGCCCTTCTAGGCTATGATCTGAGACTCTACATCCGTTTTCCATAAAAAACTTAAGTCGGTTTTTGAGTGCCTTCAAAAGTGAGCTCACATCTGTAATCTGCAGGCCTGCTACACCCCCTAATCTTTCGATATAGGTTGCAAATTCAGGCTTTTCGATTCCCATAGCCTTCTCTGGTCTAAAGCTTGGAAGCACCTTTATTTCAAAGCCATCATCACGAAGCTTCTTGTGCCACTGCAGGTTGTCTGCAGGATCATCTGTGGTGCATAGGACAGACACCTTCTGCATTCTTAGGAGGTTTCTAACCGAAAAGTCTTTTGTTTTAAGCTTTGCGCTACACTCCTCCCAGATTTCCTTTGCGGTATCTGGATTGAGAGGCTTTGTAATTCCAAAATATCTTTGAAGCTCCAAATGAGTCCACTGATACAATGGATTTCCAATAAGATTCTGCACTGTGTCTGCCCAAGCCACAAATTTATCATAAGGATTTCCATCACCTGTGATAAACTTCTCTGAAATACCATTTGCGCGCATAGCACGCCATTTATAATGATCTCCTCCAAGCCATACCTCTGCTATGTTATCAAAGCATTTATCCTCATATATTTCCTGAGGATTTAGGTGATTGTGGTAATCTATTATTGGAGCCTGTTCTACTTCCTTAAATAGACTTTTTGCAGTATCGCAGGTAAGCAAAAAATCTTTATCCATAAACGACATCATAGTCTGTTCAATTCCTTTCTGACATTGCCCTTACCCTGTAATCTCACATATATCTCAAGGATTCTTGACGCTAGATTATCCTCATATAAATCTACACCAAACACATCTGTTCTTTTAAGTACATCCTTTGCTGGAAGTCCTTTCAGCTCATTTAATAATGGATCTGGACTCTGCTCAAAAGGCTTACCTTCATCATCGATTCCCTCAAGATATCTTAAATAGCCTGCAAGAACAAATGGAATGACATTTAATTTGTCTGTTCCAAGTGATGAATTAGCACGGTATGCCTTGATGGTCTCACCAAATCTGATTGGAAGCTTTTGTGAGGTATCGCAGGCAATACGCTGTGGTGTATCTGGCATAAATGGATTTGGAAGACGCTTTGTAAGAACAGCGTTTAGGAAATCCTCTGGAGATATAACTCCAGGATTTACTACTGTCTTCATTCCCTCATCCTTGCCAAGAGTAGTAACTAATTTTTTTAAAGCTGCATCATCCATTTCATCATGGATTGTCTTATAGCCAAGAATACACCCATAAATAGCAAGTGCTGTGTGAAGTGGATTAAGGCAGGTACAAACCTTCATCTTTTCTGTTTTATCTACAGTGATTCTATCCGTAAATACGATACCACCCTTTTCTAAAGCTGGGCGTCCGTTAGGGAATAAATCTTCAATTACTAAATACTCTGTCTCCTCCGCATTTACGAAGTTTGCAACGTATGTATTTTTGCTAGTTACAATAGGCTCTGCAGCTTCTACTCCATCTTCAATTAACATCTGCTTAACAGTGTCATCTGGTCTTGGAGTGATTTTATCAATCATTGTAAGTGGGAAGGCTACAAGCTTTGGATTCTCAATATATGCAAGAAATTCTTCCTCACATTTACCCTCCTTGAACCATTCCTTTGCAAGCTCTACAACAGCCTCCTTAAGCTTGTCACCGTTATGAGAACAGTTATCCATGCTTACGATTGAAATTGGAAGTGCTCCAGCCTTAAATCTTTCTAATATAAGACCTACCACCTTTGACATATAGGCCTTTGTCTTATATCCCTTTTCTGTGATTGTAAAGCTTACCATCTGGAGAGATGGTGCTCGGAAAATCTCACGTAATCTTTCGATTTCCTTTTCATTTTCTTCATCAAGAATACAAGATTCCACAATAGAACCAACTACCTTTTTTTCTACTGTTCCATCTGCCTTAAGTGTTGCAAGAATGCTTAAATCATCACAAGCTCTGTTATACTTTTCTATGATTTCGTAATCATAACCCTCAGCGACTATTAGGCCTTTATCTAGTACTCCCTCATCTAACAGTTTATCTACCACATTAGCCTGGAAAGCTCTGAAAATATTTCCTGCTCCGAAGTGAATCCATGTAGGGTTTTTCTTTGTATTTGCGATAACTGCTTCTCTATCATAATTTGGAAGCTTATAGCCTTTTGCTTCCCATGCCGCTCTATCCTTTATGCCTTCGTTTGTTAATTTCATTTTAATCTCTCCTTTTTCCCTCATCAGTCAGCTGCGCTGACAGCTTCCCCCAAGGGGGGAAGCCTATTTGTTGCTCTTTACTATAGCTTCCCAAAGTCCATTGATGTAGGCAGCGCCGAGGGCTCTGTCGTAAAGGCCGTAGCCTGGCATTGCTTTTTCGCCCCAAATCATTCTGCCGTGGTCTGGACGGATTGGTCCCGTGAAGCCTATATCATAAAGTGCCTTTACGATTTCATACATATCGAAGCTTCCGTCTGAAGAAAGATGTGCAGCCTCCTCGAAATCTGTAGGTGAATTAAACTTAAGGTTTCTAACATGTGCAAAATGAATACGTCCCTTTAAGCTTCTAATCATATCTGGCAAATCGTTCTCAAGATTTGTTCCATAAGAACCTGAACAGAAGGTTACGCCGTTATGTGGGTTATCTACCATCTTCATCATTCTATGGATGTTTTCCTTGTTAATGATGATACGAGGCAAACCAAAGACTGGCCATGCTGGATCATCTGGATGAATAGCCATGTTGATATCATACTCATCACAAACTGGCATGATTCTCTCTAAGAAATATTTAAGATTCTCAAACAAATCCTCGTCTGTAATATCCTTATACTCATCAAACAATTCCTTTACATGAGCAAGTCTATCAGGCTCCCAACCTGGCATTACAGTACCATTCGTATCACCTGAAATTGATTCAAACATCTTCTCAGGAACAAGTGCATCTACTGCCTCCTGTGTATATGCAAGAACTGTTGAACCATCAGCTCTTTTTCTTGCAAGCTCTGTTCTGGTCCAGTCAAATACTGGCATGAAGTTATAGCAAACCAGGTGAATATCCTCTTCACCCAGGTTCTTCAAAGTCTCAATATAATTATCAATGAGCTCATCACGGCTAGGCTTGCCCAGCTTGATATCCTCATGTACATTTACGCTTTCAATGCCTGCCACCTTAAGACCTGCAGCCTCTACCTGCTCCTTAAGGGCGTGGATGCGCTCACGGCTCCACACTTCACCTGGCTTTGTATCGTACAGCGTGGTGATTACGCCATGTACGCCAGGGATCTGTCTAATCTGCTCAAGTGTTACGGTATCGAAATCCTTACCGTACCATCTAAGTGTCATTTCCATCTAATTACTCCTCCAAATCTGTACTGCTCCCCTCTATAACTCCGTGCTCCCGCAAGCCATCTCCCATTGCAGTCAAGGAATCCTCCCTAAAGGGTCCCTCCTTAACTACATGGGGCCCTCTTGCTCGCGCTTGCCAAGTCTATGTGGTCGCATTATTAGTTATGAATATTATGCTCTAACCTCTTTCACGATATCCGCTGCTTCGTGGGTCAAGGTCGCAATGGCCTCGAAGTCACCGCTTGCAATCATGTCACCCTTTACCATCCAGGTGCCGCCGCAGGCTACGATGCGGTTGCATTTTAGGTAGTCACGTACGTTTTCTTTGTTGATTCCGCCAGTTGGCATGAAGCTAAGCTTTGTATAAGGTGCTGCTACAGCCTTTATCATTGGAAGACCACCTGCTGGCTCGGCTGGGAAGAACTTTACAAAATCAAGTCCTAGCTCCATAGCCTGCTCCATCTCACCTGGTGTCTGAACGCCTGGGCAGATTGGATAGCTCTTCTCAATACAATGATGTACAACTGTTGGATTAAAGCCTGGTGCTACAATAAACTTTGCACCGGCTGCTACTGCTCTATCTGCCTGCTCACAGGTAAGAACAGTGCCTGCACCTACCAACATATCAGGAAATTCCTCTGATAATACTCTGATAGTTTCTTCTGCTGCTTCTGTTCTGAAGGTTACCTCGGCCGCTGGAAGACCACCCTTAATCAAAGCCTCTCCCAAGGCCTTTGCATCCTTTGCATCCTCTAAAACAACAACTGGTATAATACCAATTTCTTGTAATTTTGCTTTTATCTCATCATACATTTTTCCCATCTCCTCACATTACTAATATGATGGTAATATCTTACATTAGCCCCCGAAATTGTCCCATTGTCACCCTTGCGACCTATATTGCATTTATTGCGGTAGTATGGTATTTTCATCTTATTATGAAAAAGAATTTAAAATCAGAATTTAGTACAAGACAATATATGATTTCCAGGGATTTCGAGATTTACTATTACAGTGATAAGAAAATCCCTGCTGTTGCTGCCCACACCCACGATTACTACGAATTCTATTTCTTCATCGATGGGCACATCATTATGCATATAGATGGAAAGGAATTTACACCTACCCCTGGAACCCTTATTGTAATTCCGCCTAGGATGAAGCACTTTGCCAGACTGGTTGATGGCTCCATCTTCTATCGACGTTTTGTATTCTGGGTTACCAAGGATTATCTGGATATGCTTGCAAACGTTTCTAACGATTACAATTTTCTTCCTGATAAAACTGCAGATGATAAATTCTTCATCCACAAATTTACTGATATTGAATTCAACACTATTCAGGGTAAAGGCTTTACTCTTATAGATGAGATTCACTCCAACAGATTTGGACGGGACGCGAAGATTCTGCTTTCCGTAAGTGATTTCATTTTGACAGTAAGCCGTATGGTATTTGAGGCCACCAATCCTACTATAGAAGCTGCTGATTCTACCAGCCTGTACCAAAGCATCATCATATATATCGAAAACCATATAGATGAGGATCTTTCCTTAGATGTGTTGGCGGAAAAGCTTCATGCAAGCAAATTCCACATCTCCCACATTTTCACAGAAACCAGTGGAATTCCTCTGCATAAATACATAACAAAAAAGCGCCTCGACATGTGTCGAGACGCTATATTAAGCGGTGCCGATATTGCTGCTGTAGCCGAAACCTACGGCTATAGCGATTATTCTGTGTTCTACCGCGCCTTTGTAAAGGAATACGGTAAATCACCTAAAAAATACAAGGATGAAATACTGCGAAACTAATACACTACTTTTTCTTGGCAAATGGATTACCTGATAATGATATTTTATTTCGTTCCTTTCTAAGCTGTTTAAGCTGAGCTACTGACATCATTTTCTTAGAACGTTTAGTGTATTTAATCTTAAGCTCCTCAGGCTTGTACATTTTCATTATTCCTGTGTAGGTAATGAGTGTACCGTCTGATTTAGTTACACATCTTCTATTGATATGTATATGGTAGTTTGAAACGGAATTATTGATGATGAGCTCTGCAATTCCCTTATCATCATTTATCTCCCCGCTAAGTACCTTTGCCTGAAAGGTATAAATATCCATGATGGTAACATTAGCATCTTTATATTTTTTTTGAGCCTCCTTCGCGGCTGTAATAGTTTCCTGATCAGGAGCCTTTATCGTAAATTTATTGCCCACAGTTTCCCTCGCAATTATCTGATAACGTTATATATTAGTTCTATTTTTTAACATTCAGAATTATTGTACACTATAGTGCTTAACCGCGCAAGGCATTCTTTCTAAATTCACTTGGCGAAACACCCACATAAGCCTTAAAGCTTTTCATAAAATGCTTTTCATTGTCATAGCCCACTTTTGCAGATATTTCATTTACCTTTAAATCAGTATCTGAAAGAAGTCGCTTGGCCTCTCCCATTCTAAGGTCCTTCACGTAAGTTATAAAATTTGTTCCCGTGACATTTTTAAATTCTGTAGAAAACAATGAATAGTTCATTGATATATGGTTACTTACCACTGCCATATTTAAATCACTGGCATAATTTTCATTTATAAATGTTATAGCCTCATTAATCTTTAAGGCAGTTTGATCTACCTCTAAAATCTGGCAAAGCTCCTGTTGCTTGGAAAAGATAAATTCCATAAAGCCTTCTCTGTAATTATCCAGGCAATCGGTAACTAAAGGATGTGCCAGCTCTTCAGATAGCTTAAGCTTATGAACAGCTTCAAGCTTAAGAGCAAATGTATCTATAGTCTTAAGAAAATCATTTGCTGGAATCTGCCCTCTTACTGCTGCAATGAAAAAGCCATCCCATTCCTTTTTTAATTCCTTAGGCTTGTCGGCTCCCATCATCTGAACCCTGGCGCTAATTGCATTTTCCTCGGTAAGCTTTGTGGCAGTCTTAATCAACTCCTCTGGAACTGCTGGTAAATCACAGTCCACTACACTCATGTTTTGAAGAAAGGCTTCTATTCTTCTGTTGAAAGCCTGTTCATAGGCCTTTTTCAAATCCGTTACCACAGAGTAAACATCACTCACTCCAATGTACCTGATTCCCTGCAGCTGCTTTAAGCTATCAGCAGGAAGAATATATACATTGCAGCCCATTATAGCTTTCAAGGTAATTCCGGCATGGATGTGAGCATTAGACACTGGCTCTGTAACGACAACCACATAGGCCTCCCCAACTTCTCTAGTTAGGGTTTGGGCTAAAAGCATGGTGTTGTCATCTGTAGATGCTTTATCCCTTAGCATGTATTTCAGAAGCTGATTGTCTAATGCATCCAGCTTTTCCTTATCCTCAATGCGATGATTAATCTCCGCATCCAGCTTTTCCAATATAGTCTTAAGCTTGTCCCTTTCCACCGGCTTTAAAATATACTCTCTCACACCATGACGCATCATTTCTACAGCATAAGAAAAATCGTCATAGCCACTGATAGCTACGGCAAGTGGTGGATTGTCCAGTTCCTGCATTGCCTGAACCAGCTCGATGCCATTCATTTTTGGCATTCTGATATCTGTAAACATTACATCTATCTGTTCCTTGGCCAAAATGTCCATGGCTGCAATACCATTATTGCATTCTATTACCTCTTCCACAGGTACACCGCTTCTTTTTATCATGGCGGTAATTCCCTGTCTTATAAGCTTTTCATCCTCAACAACTAAAACCTTCTTCATAAACAACCTCTAATACTTGTTAGTAATATTCTCTACCCTTCTCATAGGTATTTTCACACTAACCTTTGTGTAGCAGCCTTCCTTTGTAGCTACATCAATTCCATAATCCATTCCAAAGGCTACATGTAATCTATCCTGAACATTCTTAAGACCGATTCCATTTCCCGAGCCTCCACCTGTAGCAATTTCACCTGAAATCTTTTTCTTAAGCCTATCTAATTCCTCATCATTCATTCCTCTGCCATTGTCAGTGATTTCAATGAGACAGTCATCCCCTACAATCACACCCTTTATGTAGATTGTGGTGTCCTCTGCTATTTCCTCCACGCCATGAATTATGGCATTTTCGATAATAGGCTGAAGGGACATCTTTGGCACACGCTGATTCATAATGGACATTGGCAGGTTTAATGAAAGAATAATATCGTAATCAAACCTGAGATTGATAAGAGCCATATAGTTTTTGATGTACTCTAATTCCTCTGATACAAGCACCAGCTCTGACGTCCACTTCATACTGTATCGAAGGAGCTTTCCTAGGCTTGTAATGGCATCAGAAATATCATATTCCTCCTGCATCTCCGCCATCATTTTGATGGACTCTAGCACGTTGTATATAAAATGGGCATTGATCTGATTCTGCAATGCCTTAATCTGACTATCCTTTGCAAGAATCTCTCTATCAATATTCTGCTGCATTAGACTTTGGATGTTATCCAGCATTCGATTAACCTGATGAGCCAATTCTCCCATCTCGTCATCACGGCCAGTTTCTAAAGCTCTGACAGATAAATCTCCCTTTCTAACCTGTCTGATGGTATATAAAACGGCATAAAAGTTTTTTAACACCTGACGTACCAAACCATCTACCACAAATGACAGTAATATCAGAATCAATATCATCCACATAACAAAGGCGTTTCGCTGTCTGTAGACCTCATTTAGGCTGCCTGATATATCCTCAACAGAAACCAGGGTTCCTGAAAGCTCCTTTATATACATTCCAGATATAACACTTTTATCTTCCTTGCTATAGTAGGTTTCAATGTCCTGATTCTCAATTTTTTTGGCATTAGCCTCCATTTTGGCTGCTAAATTAAGGGCGATTCTTTTAACCTTTTCATCAGACCTCTTACCAAAAATTACATTACCATCTTCTGTAACAAAGCAGCTAATTTCACTTGGGACATTTTCATACAATGATGGAAACATGGTCTTCATTTTCATACCGGCCTCGATAGCTCCAAGAAAACCATATTTCTTATTATTTATTGGTGTAATCAATGCCATCATGGGAGCATTATCACTGGAAGAAAAAAGATTATCCTTGTAGTCATATACCCAGCCACCGTCTAAGGCATATCCCTTCCAAGGCTGCCTTTGCATTCTTGAAGCTGTGTACATAACAGGCATCATCTCCTGCACATTATCGTTAGCGGCATAATATCTAGCGCCCCCTAAAACAGGGTTGGTATTAATCAGCCTTTCTAGGGCTGCAACATCATTCTTATATATCTCAATCCATTCCTTTGTGGTGAAGCTATCCTGGTTCTTAGCACTTATAAGCACTCTGTTCATAGTTTCATCTGAAAGGAAAAACTGCGTAATCATATTGATAGAATCGATATTATTATGAATACTATCCTGGCGTCTGGCCATGGTGGAATCCAGATAAGAAACGTTCTCCTTGATTGTAGACTGCTCCATGTTGTAGAACATTACCCCGCTTAATATAGCAATAGGTACCATAACAAAGACAAGAATTATGGCAGTCAATTTTCTATTCAGTTTTAACCCTTTAATTGATTCCCAATTTTTTCTTTGCTTCAACAACATATTTGTATCGTTTCTCCTGTAGGCTGTCGAATCCTAGCTCTACACGCTGAGTTTTGTAGTCCTCAAGAATTCTGTCAAATTCCTCATCACTTTCCGCTAAAATCAACTGCTGCAGTGTATCTGCCCACAGTGCTTTTAACTGACCGTCTATATATGCATCCTCTGTATCAGCAGGAAGTATAACATCATATTGCCCGGTATACTTAGCGTACTGATAGGTCCATTCCTCCAGCTGTGTGGTAGGGGATATAATATCTGGCTCCCATTTCAGCTGCATAACATTGTCCTGCAGCATCCAATAAGCATCATCAGCTCCGTAAATCAAATCGTAGCTGGCTCTGTCAGTATTAAGCATCTTTAGAACATCTGGCTTGATAACAGGCTTGTCGTCTATCATGTCGTAGGTGATGCCTTCAACCCCCAGATATACCATCTTTTGACCTTCTTCAGAAATAAGGTAATCAATAAACTGAATTGCTCTATCGGGATGCTTGCAGTTCTTTGAAATCATAGTAACTGTCCAGCCGCTGGCTGTGTTTGTAGGCAGAATATGGTCATCCTTATTTTCGTTCTTCGGACCATCCACTGCTATATAAACACTGTTTGGATTTTTGGAATATAAAATCTTCTGCTGGGCTGCCATGTCAGTGTACTGATAGAGCATACAGAAATATCTGCCCTCAGCAATCTTCTCTTCCATCTGTGTTCTCTGGTCGATGAAAACATCTGTAGACAAATAGCCTTCAGCATTAAGCCTTCTAAACATCTTTAGCCATTTGATGTATTCTTCGTCTGTGTTTCTATCGTAAAGCTTGCCATCCTTTTCATAAGGCACAGCCAAAAAATTCTGTATGTACTGGTCAAAGGATACATTTCCCTGATCGTCAAAAAGATGTGCCCCGATTGGAATAAGTGGCTTTCCATCTATCTGTGGAAACATTTCCTTGGCCTTTTTAACGGCTCTTTCAAAGCCCTCTATGGTAGTCATATCTGGACTGCCAATTGCTTCATAGATATCCTTTCTAACAAGGAAGGTTTGATTACTGCCAATCCTTTCGTTGTTTTCCACGTCCTGAGGAGTAATAGAAGAACAAGGATAGCCATAGATATTTCCATCACTTTGGGTGTACCAGCTTACAGCCTGTTTGTCGCATACCTGATAAAAATATGGGTCGTACTCATCCGCAAGCTCGTTGATGGCATAAACCATGTCCTTTTGAATCATTTCGTTTACCTGTGGCTCCCACCAGCCCAAGGTAATCAAATCTGGAAGTGAGCCTGATTCAATAAGAGCATTAAGCTTTTCCACCTCATTTCCCTGCGGTGTAATGAAATTAATATCTACCCCTGTTTTTTCCGTAATGGCCCTGGACACCACATTGCTGCCCCAGCCTGTGTTGAACCAGGAATAGTTAATATACCAATCCAAGGTAACAATGTCATTTGAAGAGGATTCCCCCTGCTTTGCATCCTTTGCCCCGCAGCCTGTTACCATGGTTGTAGCCAGTAATAACGCTATTAATTTATTAATCGATTGTGCGCAATTTTTCATGATCCTATTATACTTGCTTACCTCAATTCTTTCAACAAATATTGGCAAAGGACTGCCGCGAAATGCGCCAGTCCCATTAGTTTATTCTTTTACACTGCCAGCAGAAATACTGCTAATGATATAACGTGAGCAAAATGCAAATACTATCATGATAGGTACAACAGATATTGCAACGCCAAGATATATAGCTCCCTGATTCTTCTGTAAATCAGTAGCCGCATTTAATGTAGAAATCATTACAGGTAGTGTCATCTTATTAGGAGTATTTAAAAGTATTAATGGCATCAAATATGAGTTCCAGTTTCCAATAAATGCGCCAATAGACATGGTTGCAATACCAGGTGCCATAATTGGCAGTACGATTTTATGGAAGGTGTGGAGCTCTGATGCACCATCTATTCTTGCTGCTTCAAGCAAAGCCTTTGACAATGTAGATTTAACATACTGTCTAAGGAAGAAAACAATTCCTGGAGCTGCTATTGCTGGAACGATTAATGGTACATAGGAATCGATAAGTCTCAGCTTTTGGCATAGGTTATAAAAGCCTATTAGAGAAAGCTGAGCAGGTATCATCATAAATACCACAATCACCTTGAATAACAGGTTGTTTCCCTTCCACTCATACATGGCCATTGCATAGGCTGTAATAGCCGAAAAATAAGCGGTAAGGAGAGTTGCGGGCACAGCCACCTTGATACTGTTAAAGAAACCTCTGAAGAGATTCACATAAGCAAACAACACAACCCAGTTATCCTTTAGGCTATGCCCGGGAACAAATGAAAAAGAATGTGTGATTTCCACTCCTGATCTTGTTGAATTAACAATCATCAGCCAGAAAGGAAGTAGGCAACCAAGAGCCAGCACTATAAGTGCAATGTAAAGTATTACTTTTTTTATTTTTGTAGCCAAAGCCTAGTCCTCCTTTCCGCCAATAAATTTAAACTCAAGTACTGATACAATTAATATTATGATAAACAGTGTGTAAGCTATTGCCGATGCAAAGCCAACCTGATGAGTTTCAAAACCAAATTTGTACATGTACATAACTACAGTCTGAAGTGTTCCTCCTGGCTCACCTGCTGTAGATGCACCTGCCACTCCGTTAATAAGGAATGGTAAATCAAAAAGCTGTAATCCACCAATCAATGATGTAACTGCTACATATAAAAGAATTGGCCTAAGCAGTGGTAATGTAATCTTTCCAAAAGTCTTCCATCTGCCTGCTCCATCTATTGCTGCCGCTTCAAAATAATCCTGTGGAATTCCCTGGACACCGGCCATAAGCATGATGAAGGAATTTCCGAACCACATCCAAGCCTGAATAACTGATACAACAGCCCATGCTGTAGAACGCTGGCCCAACCAGTTAACCTGCTGGTCAATGATTCCCATTGCTAGGAGCATCTGATTAAATGATCCATATTTCCAATCAAGTAATGTTTTAAAAAGGAAAGCCACTGAGGTTGCCGCAATAAGATTTGGTAAATAGTAAATTGCTCTAAATACAGGAAGTCCTGCCATCTTGTATTTAATATCCGAAAATACGATAGTAAGTAAAAATGCTAAACCAAGCTGTAATACAATATTAAGACTCCACATTTTTACGGTGTTGTAAAGTGAGCGCCAGAAGAATTTATCTCCCACAACACGCTTGTAATTTTCCAGTCCCACCAGAACTGGCTCACCATAACCCTTGTAGTCTGTAAAGCTTAAATACAGGGTTCTAAATACTGGGTATACACTAAAAATTAAAAAAACGATGACGAATGGGAGCACAAACAGATATGCTGCATTATTCCTATTCTTCATCACATTTTTCATAGAAAAAGCTTTCATCCAATCCTCCCTTTTTTATATCGGGGCTGACAATAGCCAGCCCCTTTTCATCATCTGAAAATTATCTTTCAACTGTGATATCTGGATATGTAGATTCAACTACATCATAGAATTCTGCGATTGCATCATCCTTGTTCTTTTCGCCTGTCTTGATTGCTGTGATTGCAGCCCCCCAAGCATCGTTGATCACCTTGTCGTAACGAGTTACCTTTGAATAATCAATGTGCTCTGCCTGGCTCTGCCAGAATGAATACATGTGCTGGTTACCGTAAACTGGGTTCTCATCATCCTTGTGCTTTTCAAGGACAGAGATAAGTGAAACTGTGTCGCCTTCAGATTTTTCAATCCACCACTCAGCTGTCTCCTCATCAAGTGTTACCCACTTTAAGAAGTCCCAAGCAAGATCTTTATGCTCAGAATTTGCAGAAATTCCGATGAATGTACCACCGCCGAAGCCGTAAGCTGGACCCGAGCACACTCCCCACTTGCCTGATGTCTCGCCTACATTATCTCTAAGTGTAAGAACACCCCAGCTAGGAAGACCAAATGCAAATACTTCTGTCTTATCCAAATCCTTTGTTGCTTCCTCGAACTGTTCAGCATCCCAAACGTTTACTGAATCATCTGCATAGTTCTGGATGTCAGCTGTAAGGATAGGTACCTCGCCTGCCATTGCCTGATACCATGGTGTTGACCACTGGTTTGCATAGGCTGTGTAATCGTTCTGATATAAATCAACTACAAGGTCCATGTAATCAAGACGAGCCTGATTTACATTGAGCTTTCCATCTACTACCCAAGCGCTGTCACCTGAGAAATAGTTGATTTCTGCATCTGATGCGAAGATTCTGTAGCCGTTATCCTTAAGTGTCTTTGCTGTAGTAAGAACTGTGTCGTAATCAGCAAAAAGCTTTCCGATTTCTTCTGGATCATCTGTACCAAATACAGTCTCAGCTATATCTCTACGATAGTAGATACCTGCTGGTGTAATCTGGTAAGAAATAGCTCTCTGGATTCCTTCTGAATCCTGGCCAACCTTCCATACGTAATCAACAATCTGATCTGCGTAATCCTGTGCATTGTATGGTGCCTGGTTCAAATCCTCAAAGTAATTAGCATCATAGAAATCTTCAAGCATCTGTGGCTCACCAACGATGATATCTGGTGTAGTCTGTCCACCATTAAGAGCTGTCTGCACCTTTGTAACATAATCTGCAGGCTCAATAACTACTGTCTCAATCTGAACATCAGGATTAAGCTCTGCATACTTTTCAGCGAAGGTCTGAAGATCCTTTGCAAGAGTCCAGATAACAAGCTTTTCTCCGTCCTCGCTACCTACTGTTGCTGAATCAACATTCTCACCTTCTAGGGTGGCACTGCTGCCATCGCTTCCGCAGGCTGCAAGTGAAAGTGTCATTGCACCTACGAGAAGAGTTGCTAAGAATTTTTTTAGCTTCATTTTTTCATCCTCCCAACCATTTAGTTGTTTTGTTGTGTAACTGTTAGTTACTGTTTATGTAATGAATTATAGAGGCCATCCTCTACTGAAAAAATGATACTTTTTTTATTTAGGTGTCATTTTTATAGTGATAGAAATAGCACACCTGTCTCTTATTTTTTCTGCTAACTCTCCGGCAATCTTTTCTCCTTCAATGTCTGCTACTGTGCCATCCTTTAATTCCACATGGTAGCTTTCGATTCGGTAATTTTCTGGCATGTAATCCTGATATTTATCAAAGCAATAGGTAAGCTTTGTAGAGCCAAGCAATGTGGCACTGACTTGGTATTTGTCATCACATTTATCAATCAAATACTTTGGAATAGCTGGAGCCACGTTAAAGCAAAGCTGCCCCTTTTCATCCAGGGTAAATATATTTTTTCCAAAGAACATCAGCTTCCACATGCTGATAAATTCTATAGTGGAGCCTGATAGTCTTGCCACAAAGCCCTTACCATGAATTCTTTCATTTGGATTCTTAGAGCTTGCAATAAAGGAAGAATTTTCTAAGGTGCTTCTTCCGTATACGTCCCTTTCTAAAAATGGCACTGCAGCCTTCTTGAAATCATCAAAAAATTCTTCATATAAACCGCTTCTTAACAGCTCTAGCAGATATTTGTATTCCATGTGAAGCCAGATGGATTCATTCTCAAGCCAGCCTGGGGTGAAGGCTCTACATCTTCCCAGCTCAAAGCTGGCATCCTGCAAAGATGCATTTACCTTATACATGGATAGCTTTTCATCATATAAATCGCTGGCTTTTACCTTTGAATACATTTCCTTTTTTGTATTGATATCGCTACCAAGCTTTAAGAAACGCACTGGCCCTTCTAAGAAATAAGGAACCTGCACAAGGCTAAAATGCTTTGGTACAATACCAGCTTCCTTCATTTCATAATCATCTATTTCATAGGTGAAATATGCAGGAGCGATGCCATTTCCAAGCTCTACTGCCTTTTCAACTGCTGCATCCATTGTGTTTTTGAAGGCAGCAAAAACTTCATTAATAAAATTTGCCGACATTTCATTTGTCTTACCTGAAAAGCCATCGTATACAGCCTTTCTATAATCTTCCTTAATATCGTTTTTACGATTCCATTTTTCCATGGAATCCTCCACCTCCTGCTCCACCTTATAAATCTGAAGAACAAGTGTGGCTACCTCTTCTGGCAATGTAATTGATTGGCCATATTTGCAAAGCTCATTGCTGACAAACTCAATCATTCTGGCAAGCTCGTAGGTTTCGTTCATTGATGAGCCAAGAAGTCCTGGAAGACCATTTAAGGCATCATACCAGCCTGGCTTTCCACCCTCCATCTCAACTCCAAGACCGTAAGCATCCAGTGTGGCAAGCTTTATGGTAGACATTAAAATAAGCTTTGCCATAAGACTCATGGTAACCTCGTTGCCCTGTGTATCAAATGCATAGCTTGGGTCTTCTGTAGTGTTGGTTCTTTTTTCCAGATAGTAATACTGTCTTACCCCAGCATCAGTCTTTTCATAGCGCTCAAATCTATTTCGCACCTTTTCCTTGGCATCAAAGGCTTTTACCTTAGTTTCAAATAAAAGCTTCTTTTCCTCGTCTGGATAAATCTCCAAGAAATCCTCTATTAAATCCAGGTTATAGGTCCAGTGATCACTCCAATAGCCTTCACCGAAATCCGCATTTACGATATCCTTAGCATCTGCCATTATCTGGTCAAATAGCTGTTGTTGCTCTTCTTTAAACTGCCCATCTGCCTTATCCATAATGGCTGCTGCAAGTGTGCCTGGAGTAAATGGTTCTATAAGTCCTAGGTCTTTTGCCTTTTCAGATACGTATCGCATCTGTTCAATCTTAAGTGGATTGTAGCCATCCAACTGAATCAGCGAATAGAACATTTCTATATTCTTTGATTTTACGATTGGGCTAAAAAATGTATCACAACGTCTGTTTTGATTAACATCTCTAAAGTTACCATTTCCCTGAGAATAGAATTCTGGTGACATTGAAAAGTAATTGTAATCTCGTTCTAAATCGCCATGCTTTCTAGAATATACATAGTAGGTGTGCTTTCCTCCCAGCTGAATTGGAGTGCCACCTCTAAGCAAGTTATCCATGTAATTGTATCTAACGTAGTTATCAAAGATTTTGTCAGCAGTGTGGCTTGCAACACTTTCTGTTAATTCATCAGCAAGCTTTGTGGCCTCTGCAAACTTTCCTTCAAAATAATTTCCATCGATTTTATTTCCAAGGAAATCCATTAGAATATCCTTGTTTCTAACCTGACCAATCATTTCATAAAGTGTGATTGTTTCGCCTCCAGCAAGTGATTTTGATTCTCCAAAGAATGCGCAAGGTAATTCGTTGGAGGTATTTTGACTTCCACAAACAAGCTTTTCTAAATCGGAATTTTTAAAACCAACTGCCTGCTCAAAGGCTAGGTCGTATTCAAATACCACACGTGGATCTACAATCACTGGAAGTAAGCTGCCATCAGCTCTTTTTCCCATGGCAAAATTTCCACCCTCAACCTTTTTAACTACAGCCGAATCCTCCATGCTTACTCGCACACGATAATATGGAACCTTTGATTCCACATCCTCTACCTGCATCCATGCCTTTGTGGTTTGAGCCATCATCTTAAGGCTCTCCTGTCCTACACCAAAAGGCACCAATGCTGGCATACCATCTAGTATTTCAAAGTCTCTTTTTTTATCTGCAAGATTAGTTATTTCCACCACACGCATGAGAGATGCAATCTTTTCACCAGGAAGTGTACTGTAGCTTACCTTCACCTTAATCTGATTTTCTACATCCTCGTCCTCGATAGTCAGACTGTTCATATAAACTGTCATCTTTGTTTTAGAGGCTGGATTTTTGAAGGGCTCAAAGTATTTTCCATCTGCTTTTATAAATGTGCGAAAGCCTGTGCGTCCCACCATCTGATATGCAGTGTGTGCAGGATAGAATTCCATTATTCCATGGTCCTTGTCCTGCACACCGAAGCTGACTACTGCCTGCCCGCGGTTTACTGTATAGCACCACATAGGAATTCCGTGAAGTCCAGCTATACCTGGAAGAAAGCTGGCAAATTCGCTTTTTATTCCATAGTTTTCAATAACATCCTTAACGCTTGTTACTATTTCCATTTTCTATCTCCCTATACCTTCTATTTCAATTCCACTTCTATTACGTGAGTTTTTTCATTCCAAGAATCCAACTGATTTTCAGGAATGCTAACCATATTTTTCTGTCCCTTAATAATGCAGGTATTATCCACAATCACCTGACCGATTTCGTATTCCTTATAGCTTTTTTTCTTAGGGTTTTTGTAGATAACTGTAAAGCTATGACCTCTGAAGTTCAGTGATATTGTGGCTATACCATTTTCATCAAACTGCTCCTTCATTAGCTTTGGTTCGATATTCAAATCTCCTGCACTACCTCTTACGCCAAAGGCTTCTATTATCATTGTCATTAAATACCAGCTGGCTGCACCAGTAAGATAACTATATAGGCCTCTGCCATCAGCATTAAAATATTCTGGTATGCCAGGATAGATATGACTCTTGTCAAAATCTGCTGCTGTCTCAAACAATGTATTAAGTGCTTTGAAGCCTTCCTTTGCATAGCCTCTTTTATACAATGCTGCTGCATACATAACAGCCATATGTGAAAACACTGCCCCATTTTCCTTGTCGCCATAGGAGAATCCAAACATTCTGCCTAAATCTGTTTTAAGCTCCCCAAAATCTGTGTTTAGGGTATATCCACCTATGTCCTTCTTATACAGATATTTATCCACCGCACTTATAATGGAATCCACTGCATCCCTTTTAGCGGTGCCACTCATAATAGCAAATACCTGGCCTGTAAGCATCATCCTTACATTGCCATCTATTACGCCTTCCACCTTGTTTTTGTTGTTGTCGTAATAGCCGTTGTACCAGCCATTTCCTTCACCATCTGTCACCCATTCATGGCTTCGGATTTGCTTCATTAGAAATTCCGATTTATGCTCTAAAAGTAAGGCGATTTTTTCTATGCTTACATTTACTCGTTCTCCAGACAGGCCATTTTCGATGGAATCCATGTAGCTATCCAAAATATGAAGCTTTTCCTTTGGATTGGCAAATGCCCCAACTGAATCCTCTTCTAGTAGAAGCAAAAGCTCCTTTGCAATCAGCATCTCCCTTTCCTTAGATTTAGCCATGAAAATTCGTAAATACGTAGCAAGCTCTTTTAGATTGCCTGCGTAACCACAGGTAAATGCCACGCTTTCTCCGTTTTCTGCAGCCATATCTAAAGCATCGTTCCAATCTGCATTTCTAAGCTTTATATGACCATGTACCCCCACGTCATAAAATGCAGTAAGACCTTCAATCAAAAGGTGTTCTAGAACTGTTCCCTTATATACAGCTCCTGTTACAGTTTTCTGGATTAAATCAGAAGACTGTGCCATTGCTTCATCCAGTTTTCCACCTCTATGCATTAAAGCATCTCTAAAATATGTGACCTCCTCTTTGAATAAATCCAAATCTCCTGTCTGGTCCATATATAGCTTTACTGTAAGAAATGGCCAGAAGCCGTGGTCCATCCACACTCTAGGTATTCCATTTCTATCACCCTTAAACTCACCTGGCTTATCACCTATGATTGTGGCGTTGCTTCCATCCATTCGAACTCCCTTGAAATTATCAAGAAGCATCTGCCTTACACCTGTAGGGTCTGTTAACAGCAGGGCAAGACAATCCTGCCATAGGTCTCTCCAGCCTCTGCCACCTCTTCCGTAATCATGATGAGGTAGGAAGGAGCAACCAAATATTCTTCTAAGCTCTGGCTGAAATGCCACCCACTCCATAAATCCATCGAATGCAGGATTTCCTGTATTAAAATGAATTGGGGTTTTATTAATCCAGTAAGTCTTTGTTTCAGACAGCTTTTCCATTATCGTATTTACGGATTTAATGTATGCTCGTACCTTATCTATCTCACCAAGATTATCAGTGGATGCCATGCCTATAGCGATTTGATAAGTCTTTTTCTCCCCTGGATTTAAGGTTACTTTTTCAAATCTTAGGGCTGCCAAGCATTCCTTTCCATTTACCTTGTCCCCAGAATGCATCCATTTATCCTTTTTACCTTTTCCATCTAAAAGACTTCTTGGGCGAAGAAAAGTGCCACCATCTCCTAAATAATCATCTGCATCAGCCATAAATTCAGTTGGTGCATTTCCATTTTCATCTCGACCAAAGACATAATATGTACTGTCGTTAATCTTATGTCCCCTTTCATCAAAGGATAGTGTAGGCTGCATAAGCACACCATCTTCTACTATGGCTGCTCTGTTAAGAAGGGATGTTACATGCCTATGGTCCCTTAGATTATCAGCACTTCTGCCAAACACAGGTATGGCGGCTACCGCTTCAAAATTTATAGGTGTCTCACTTTTATTTTCTAGAGTAACAACCATTATCTCTGCATTTTCGCCTGTTAAATCAAAAATAGTAGTCGTTGCTGCAAGGCCCTTTGCCTTATTTAATCTTGTGACTGTCTGCCACATACGACCTGCCGTAAGCTTTACTTCGTCCTCAGCCTCGGTAAACCTATTAGCTTCCTGCATAGCAGATACACCTGTTGCAGACCAAAGGCCTCCATCCATTATCAAAAAGAAATTTCTGGTATCTCTGTCACTGCTTAAATTCATTATGCTTTTAGGCGCCAGCAAAAAATGATTTTGGTCCGTCTTGGCATCACCTCCAAAATCCGGAGTGACAGCACTCTTTAACCCCTTGTTGCTGGCAAGTGGCAAATATAATCCGCTGGTATGCTGCGGATTGTTAATTTCAAAGCTTCCATTTTCATCAATAAAATTTATTTTGCTCATAGTCATCCTTCCTCCCCATTAATCTTTTCTTATCTTATGGAAAGGCAGACACTAAAAAAAGGACACCTTTTTTATATAGGTGTCCTTTTTTATTATGCTTTGAAATATGATTAATCGAATTTCAAAATTGTATTAAGTATTCTTTTTGCGTTGAGCTTTAACTGGTCGTGATCAAGTGCTCCCTTTTCATCTGCAGCCTTAAGGCGCTTTGGATAGCCGTTACCCATCTTAAGGTCATTGCCTGCATTTGATTCCTTGTAATGCTCGCCACGTGTCCACCAGTCTGATGTGACCATACCCTCATAGCCCCACTCTTCGCGTAAGATACCTGTGAGAAGGTCATGGCTTTCAGATGCACGCTCACCGTTGATTGCGTTATAGGCACTCATGATTGTGTAAGGCTTTGCTTCCTTAACGACGATTTCAAAGGCCTTCAAGTATATCTCGCGAAGTGCACGCTCTGATACTCTTGAGTCACTGTGCTTTCTGTTAGTTTCCTTATTGTTGCAAGCGAAATGCTTTACAGATGCTCCCACATGATTGCTCTGAATTCCGTTTACAAGAGCTGCTGCAAGCTTACCTGCTACGATTGGGTCTTCTGAATAGTATTCAAAGTTTCTACCGCAAAGTGGATTACGATGAATATTGATAGCTGGTGTAAGCCATACTGCAAGATTGTTTTCCTTAAGCTCTTCACCGCCTGCTTTTCCTACCTGCATAAGAAGATGTTCATTCCAGGTGCAAGCTAAAAGTGTTGCACATGGGAAGGCTGTAGTAAGTATGCCTGTTTCAGGTGCAATTCTAACACCAGCAGGGCCATCAGCTGTCATAGCGCTAGGCACACCGTATTCAGGAAGATTACCAAAGCCAAAGGTATTGGCAACACCTGTGTTAGGCTGACCACCTACAAGATGCATTAAATCATCTAAGGATAGCTGCTCCACAAATTCATCTAAGGTAATCTTGCCTTCTGCCACCTCAGCTAAAGTGTGAGCACCCTCCTTAAATGGATGAATCAGGCAATAGCATTCACGTGAGCGTACCTCTGGTGTAAGTCCTTCCTCTGTACCAGGCTCCATCTTTGTGATAACACTTTCGTTAATGTCCTTATGCTTGCCCTGTGGCAATGCTTCGTAAGAACCATCTGCAAGCATACGTTCCTTAAGCTCTACAGGTGATAGCTTGTGTGTAAGCTCTTTAATGATTTCATCCTTTTCGTTGTCCCACACAAAATCTACCTTAGCAACATCTAAAGAATCATTTCCAAGGCAAAAGCGATATTCACCTGCTTCTAATACATAGCTGGCTTCCTTAACCTTTCCCAAATCATCATAGGAAGACATCTGGTACTTGCTAACTGAAAGTGTAAGAATCTGGCTATCACCTGGCTGCAAGCATCTTGTCTTTGCAAAATCCCCAAGTTCTCTAACAGGCTTTCCAAGCTTACCCTGTGGGGCGCTGTAATATAGCTGTACCACCTGCTTACCAGGCTTAGTCCCTGTGTTTGTAACCTTTACAGTGAAATAGAAGGTATCATCACAAAGTGACATAGATACAATATTACTTTCGAAGCTGGTGTAGCTAAGACCATATCCAAATGGATACACGATTTTCTTATCAGCACCAGGTATGGTTAAGAAATATCTATAGCCCACGTAAATATCTTCGTTGTAATTTACATATTCGAAGGACTCATGGAAGCCCTTTGTGGATGGATAATCATCCAGGCTGCCTGCAAAGGTATCTACTAATCTACCTGATGGATTAACTGTACCAAGAAGCACGTTAGCTGCAGCATCGCCGCCTTCCATACCGCCCTGTCCCATGTAAAGGGCTGCATTTATTCCATCCTCCTTAAGCCATGTTAAATCGATAACACCGCCGATATTAACTACTGCAATTACCTTTTTGAAATTGCTCTTTACAGTATCAATAAGCTTCTTTTCTTCCTTTGTAAGATAGAAATCTCCATCTGGGAAAATCTCCCCAGCTATCTTTGGCATAGAGGTCTCTGTCTCCCATGGATTGTATTCGTTGTTGCATTCAACATCACTTCTGTCCCAGCCCTCACCTGAGAATCTGCTGATAACGATGATGGCTGTATCTGTGAATGCCTTGGCCCCCTGTAAAAGCTCATCTGTAAGTGTTGGTTCTGCAGTCATTCCAGGAACTCGGCCATTTTCATACTGATGCTTTAAATCATCCCTATAGAAGCTAATAAGTGGCTCGTATACTGAAACGCCCTTGGCTGTCAGACCATCGTACAGGCTATGTACGTATTCACAATATACATCACCTGAACCGCCGCCACCTTTTACGTAATCTACACTGCCTTTTCCAAACAATGCAACTGGTCTTTCCTTGGAAAGTGGAAGCGTTCCATCATTTTCAAGCAGTACCATTCCTTCCTCCGCAGCTTTTCTTGAAAGCTGGATATGTTCCTCACAGCCCGTAACTCTTCTGTCCCCTTTTAGTGGAAGAGCTGGCTGATATAATAATCTAGACCATTTTTGCATTGTTTGTATGCCTCCTACTATGTTTTATTTCTTTAATCTTAGCTTTTGACTAATGATTTTTAAAGTCTTTTATTGTCTCTTTTTAAGATGATTTCTAACCACAAAGGAACATGCTGTGAAAACTGCAAAGGCCGCCATTATTCCGACCACAGCAAAGACATTAAAGCCATTATTTCCTTCTATTGTTTGTTCTGCCCCTTTTGGAGTTTCCTCCTGTTGGATTGTTGTCTCCTCCTCATTGCTTTGAATAGTTACAACTTCATCAGAATCATCTACTACTTCTTCGGCTTCTTTAGACTCATCAGCATATACTTCTGAACCTTCAGATTGTTCTTCTGATTTTACTACTGTTTTTTTAGTCTTCTTTGAAGCTGATGCATTAACAGTTTTGCTAACATCAACGCTATTATCTACGTTTCCTGCTGTTGGAGTTTTAGTCTCTTCGATAACTGTAGTATTATTTGATGCACTTGTATTGCCGATAGTACTAGCGCTTCCTGAATTTACAGGTTTTGCTGGGCTTTCATTTGTCTTTTCATAAAATACACTATCTGAAACAGTTTCATTATCTACTTCACCTACAACAGCGGTCTGCTTTACTAAATCAATCTTTGCATTCTTAAATGCGAAGGCGGCATCACCATTTGCTCCACTGTTACCGAATCCAAAGTTAAGATGCACTGATGATATGCTGGCATCAGCTACAAATTCCTTCTCATAGTGATTAAATCCATCTTCAGACTTTGAATTATCAAAGCTTACAGTCTCAGGGCCATCAGCGAATACATGCCAGCTACCACCATTTTCCTGGATGATGTACTGGAATGTATTGTTATGATTTCCAGAAAGGTTGTAATCAAATGAAAGCACATACTTCTGTCCTGCTACCAATTCAAAATCGCCAGATGCAAGCTGAGGAGAATACCAGCTGCCTCCGCTTGTAATACCAGACATTGTTACGGCTCCATCCTGATTTTCAAGAGGGATTTCAACACCGCCGCCGTTATCACCTCTGTAGCTGCTATCAGTCTTAAGTGGATGCTCATCAGCATTTGATTTTTGATTAGCACCATTCATGTATACATTATCAAGCTGTACCTTAGTACCCTTAGCAAATGTAAATGCAACAACTGCATTTTCCACAGCTTCCCTGGTTTCAAAGGCAAGTGTATAATGTCTTACTCCATCTGCCTTTTTATAAAAGGCTGTAGCACTTCCAAGCTGTCTTCCAAGCTTAAGCTCATTCCCCTTTTCTGTAAGAGTATAAGCGCCAACCTTTACGGCACTATCTGCCTGACTATACATGTCAAATTCCACAGTATACTTATCAGCTGAAAGCTTCATATCTGGCTGGTAGATGGTAGCTCCATTTTTTCCTGTTGAAGAAATCTCTGCTCTTCTTTCGTAATATTTCTTACCATCAGTTATTCCTTCGTAATTTGTTTTTGAAGCTACATCCACAACCATCATGTCATCTGAACCGAGAGCTTCAGTTGTGTATCTTCTAACATTTAATTTTGTGTTTGAAAGAGCTGCCCAATAGCCAGTTCGATTATCCCCTTGATCAAATGTGCCATTGTATATCATGTTACCGTCTGATAAAGGTGTTCTAGCCTTTTCACTGGTACCAAGGGCTGCAGGGTCCACTATCTCCACCTTAGGATTTGCAATATAGACATTTCCTGAAGCCTGAGCGCCAAAGTTAAATTCGATTCTACAGTTATCAAAATCCTCAGTCTGGGCGAATGTATATGAGTAGTGAGTCTTTTCTTTTGTAAGTTTAGCCTGAGTCACACCATAGGTGCTCCAGCCCTTCCATTCCTTGGAATCACAATTTACAGTTTTTCCTACCATTCCTCCATCAGCGTAAGCATCAAAGGATACCTTATACACATAGCCTGCTTTGGCATCGTAATGTCCAATAAGCTGTACTGAATAATCCTGTGAGCCCGGAGAAGCTATAGCCACCTTGGCCCAAGCCGTATCATCCTTAGTTAATTTATCAAGCTTTGCATCAGTTGCATCCTGCTGATATGAAAGATACCATTTATCTTTATCAGCTGATGAATCACTCATGCCGCCACCTTCACAGGTCTCAAGGTTTTCTTCTGTTAAATCGGCAATCTGATTAATACCAGCATAATCCTTCCAATTTTCTGCTGCATTATCTGATGCTTTTCTTGTTACAGTATCTGGATATCCATCCTCCTTTTGGAAAACTCTTACATAATCCACATACATGTTGATATCTTCATCAAATCTTGCTTTGTTTACACTTCCGCCAAACTGACCACTATCTACAGCCAAATTTAAAAGCATGTAAAAAGGCATATCAAATGGTGCATCAAATGCAAGACTATCAGATGCTCCAGGAATAGCGCTCTCCCAATTGTTGAGAGTATTTATTGGCTTACCATCATAGTACCAGGTAATTTCCCCTGGCTGCCAATCAATTGCATAGGTATGGAAATATGTATAATCACTATCAAGATTTACATATCCACTTCCCTTATATACATGTGTAGGGGTGCCCCAATGGAGGGTTCCGCATGCCACATCATTATCCTTGTCTGTAAATGCACCACAGGTTTCCATGATGTCAATCTCACCTGAAACAGGCCAATTGCCATATACAGTAGTGCTTTGTGGCAACATCCAAAATGCTGGCCATGCACCTGCTGTTGCTGGCAGTGCTATACGTGCCTCCACATAGCCATAGGTTGTATTAAACAGCGCCTCTGTTGGCTTGGTAGTGCGGAGTCTTGCTGATGTATAATTCTTGGCACTCTCAGTTTTATAGGTGTAGCCATTCTCTCGCTTTGCAGTGATTCTAAGTACACCTTCACCCTCGCCATCATCATTCAAATCCTCGTTAACGCCCACATTTTCTGGTCTATTAGTGTAACACTGTAATTCATTATTACCCCAACCGTAGTTACCACAATCTGTGGAGCCATCGCCTAATTGATAAGCCCAGTTATCCAGGTTAAGTCCTGTGGCCTTATCCACACTAGCATCGCCATAGTTACCATCAAACTCATCTGCCCAAATTAATTCATACCCAGCTTTTGTCTTACCTGAATCCTTAGCATCAAATTCTGAATTATCCTTTGTAAAATCGTGCTCTTTCCCCTTTTTCTTCTCGTCATCACCTATATCTACTGGCTCTTTCTCCCCCTCTGTAATAACAAGATTCTCAAGCGTGATTTCTCCACTTCTACTTACCTCCTCACCAGACATCTGCCCAAGTGCAAAGAATAGATATGGTTTTTCGCTGAACTCACCACAGCTTACAGACTTCATATAATGCATTTTCTTTCCAGCATCTAATGAAACTTTTTCTGCTATAAATCCATTTCCATCATCCAGCTTTAAAAAGAAGTCCTTGTCCACCGTGGATGTGATATCAAATTCAAGTGTGTATGTAGTATTATTATGAAATCCTAAATCCTTGATAATATATTGGATTGCCCACTCACTATTTGCCCATCCAAAGTTTTTCACATGGAAGTCGACCTTGTCTTTACTGGTCACGGCATCAGCATTTGCACCTGCCCAGTCGCTTCCCACATATAGCTCCGTATCTTTTTCCTTAAAATTTACTGAAGCTTCAGATTCCCCATTTTCTTCTTCCTCAGCTTCAAGCTCTGGCTCTTGCTCTTCTTTCTCTTCTTGTTCTTCTTGCTCCTCTTTCTCTTCCTCTTTCTTTTCTTCCTCATCTTCAAGCTCCAGCACTTGCTCTTCATCCTTTTCGTCCGCAAGGGCAATCAAGCCTGTACTTGAAAATGCCAGTGCTACAGCCAAACCTGTGGCACAGAGCCTTTTCGTTAGCTCCTTTTTTTTCATGTAATTATACCTCCCATATTTGACATGAACTGTCGACTTTAATTTGATTATGGGCGATTAAGAAACAATAAATAAGGCGGTGTTTTTTATTCAAGTGTCATTTTTTATAGAACCTGGCACAAAAAAAGTGCTTTGGATTTCTCCAAAGCACCTTTGAAAGCATTTTTAATTTTCATCAACATACTTCTGAATGTTACTTGCGTTAGCATAGCGCTTAACATCATCACCATTTACAACAACAAGTGTAGGTGCCTGCATGACGCCATACTTCTTTGTCATATCTACCTGCTCCTCAGCATCAACAAGGATATAATCCTCATCCTCTAATATTTCCTTTGCTCTAGCGCAGTTAGGACATGTCTTTGTAGTGAAAAGATACTTCACACCAGTAGCTGGCTCCTCAGAAACAATTTCAAGATTCACCTCTGGCATCTCCTTTTCAACTCGCTCCTTGTACTGCTCGCCAGCACGACGGCAAACGCTACCAGCAATATCGTAGAGCTTACGATTCTTGAACTCCTGAGTCTTTCCTTCGTTCCAGTTCTGTACTGGACGATAGTAACCAGTGATTCGGCTGTAAACCTCTGCTGGCTTTCCGCAATGAGGACATGTAAAATGCTCACCTGCAATATAGCCATGCTCCTTACATACTGAGTATGTTGGAGAAAGTGTGTAGTATGGAAGCTTGTAGTTTTCTGCAATCTTTCTAACAAGATTTGCTGCTGACTCCCAAGTAGGAAGCTTCTCACCAAGGAACGCATGGAATACTGTACCAGATGTATAAAGTGTCTGAAGCTCATCCTGAACCTCAAGGGCATCAAAAATATCTGATGTGTATTCTACTGGCATGTGTGAGCTGTTTGTATAGAATGGTGTATCACCTTCCTTACCAGCTGTAATGATATCTGGGAACTGCTCTCTATCATGCTTTGCAAAACGATAAGTAGTAGATTCTGCTGGTGTAGCCTCAAGGTTATAAAGGTCACCGTACATCTCCTGATAATCAGAAAGACGCTCACGCATGTGGTTAAGAACATCCTTTGCAAACTGCTGAACTCTCTTATCTGTCATATCTGCGCGAAGCCAATTAGCATTAAGACCTACCTCGTTCATACCGATAAGACCGATTGTAGAAAAGTGGTTGTTAAAGGTTCCTAAATATCTCTTTGTATAAGGATATAATCCCTCATCAAGAAGCTTTGTAATAACGCCACGCTTAATCTTAAGAGAACGTGCGCTGATATCCATAAGCTTGTCTAATCTAGCATAGAAATCTGCCTCATCCTTTGCCTGGTATGCAATACGAGGAAGATTGATGGTAACTACACCAACTGAGCCTGTACTCTCACCTGAGCCAAAGAAACCACCTGACTTCTTACGAAGCTCTCTAAGGTCAAGACGAAGACGGCAGCACATAGAACGAACGTCGCTTGGCTCCATGTCTGAATTAATATAGTTACTAAAATATGGAGTACCATATTTAGATGTCATTTCAAATAATAATCTATTGTTTTCTGTATCTGACCAATCAAAATCACGTGTGATTGAATATGTTGGAATTGGATACTGGAAACCACGGCCATTAGCATCACCCTCGATCATAATCTCAAGGAATGCCTTATTGACCATATCCATTTCCTTCTTGCAGTCCTTGTATTTGAAGTCCTGCTCCTTGCCACCAACGATAGCTGGAAGCTCTGCAAGGTCGTTAGGTACTGTCCAATCCAAAGTAATATTTGAGAATGGTGCCTGTGTACCCCAACGAGAAGGTGTGTTTACACCATATATAAATGCCTCAAGGCACTTTTTAACCTCTTCGTATGAAAGATTATCTGTCTTAACAAATGGTGCAAGATATGTATCAAATGATGAGAAGGCCTGAGCGCCAGCCCATTCATTTTGCATGATACCAAGGAAGTTTACCATCTGATTGCAAAGTACTGACAAATGCTTTGCTGGAGCAGATGTAATCTTACCTGTGATTCCACCTAAGCCCTCCTGAATGAGCTGCTTAAGTGACCAACCTGCACAGTAACCTGTAAGCATAGAAAGATCATGAATATGGATATCAGCATTGCGGTGTGCATTTGCAATTTCCTCATCATAAATCTCTGAAAGCCAATAGTTGGCAGTGATTGCACCAGAATTTGAAAGAATAAGTCCACCTACAGAATATGTAACTGTAGAATTTTCCTTAACTCTCCAATCCTCTACCTTAACATAGCTATCCACAACATTCTTGTAATCAAGAACTGTAGACTTCATGTTACGCATTTTTTCGCGCTGTTTTCTATATAAAATGTATGCCTTTGCTACATCTGTATAGCCAGTTTGCTCCAAGACATTCTCAACTGAATCCTGAATATCCTCAACTGAGATTTTGCCTTCTTTAATTTTTGACTGAAAATCTGCTGAGACTCTAAGCGATAATAAACCAATAATATCATCGTTATAAGCTTTGCCAGTAGCTTCAAAAGCCTTAGCTATCGCATCGTTGATTTTCCCTAAATTAAATTCTGCGATTTGTCCATCTCTTTTTACAACATCAAACAATTCTACTCACCAATTTCCTTTCTCTAGTATCCTTAAGAAGTGTGTCAAAAGGACTCCCCATACATCTAAGATACTCGACTTGTTTATATGTTATCAAAATATAGTAAGGCATTCAATGGATAAAAACTAGATATAGTGCTTTTCGTCATAATTACCTAAAATAACGTTTTCAATTTGATAAATTTCTAGGTGGAATTATGTTTCAACACACACAATATTTGGTATTTACACACAAAATGGACACACCATATATGGTATGCCCATTATTACCAAATTATCGAGTTTGTAGGAAAACTAGCTCCTTAGATGCAACTTCATCATCTGGGTAGCTATCAAGATATTGTGTCAAGATGTCTTTCGCTTCGGAGTATCTATCCAGCTTTTCCAAAGCAGCTACCTGCCCCTTCATAAGTGCTGGCATATTATCAATTGAATCAAGAGTCAACCCTGCCTGATAATAGCTTAAAGCGCTTTCATAATTACCATTTGTCATTTCAATGTCACCTAAAGCAGCCATGGCATCGCTTGTTACTTCATCTGAGGATGCGTACTCTTCCAAAAGCTTCTGCGCCTTATCAAAATCTCCAGCGTCCTGATAAATCTTGGCTAAGTATAGCTTTGCTTCAATTACATCCTTATCAATGGCCGCCTCAAGATTTTCAGTGGCATCAGCTGTCTGTCCAAGCATGTAATAGATTCTGCCTTTATAGTATTTGCCATTGGCCGATTTGTCGGAAACCTTTAAGGCATCATTCAAATAGACTAAGCCCTGGTCTGTATATCCAAGTGAATTAAGGTTTTCATATATCTGTATATATAGAAGGTAATTTTTTTCATCGATTGCAACTGCAGCATCATAATCAGTTATGGCTTCGCCAACCTCTCCTTCATTGGCATATATACTTCCTCTTAAAAAATAGGCTTCGTAATTTTTTTTGTCATATTTAATAAGATAAGTGTAAGTCTTTTCTGCGTCCTTAAAATGTCCGCCCTTAAACTGCGCTGCCGCTTTATAATAATTTATATCAATCTCTAAATCGGTAACCTTTCCGATAGACTTTCCAAGTGCCTTATTGAATAAATCAATAGCATTATCATAGTCCCCTGAATCTAATGCTTCAATTCCCTGGTCTCTAAGATCTATTTCTGTCTGATTGTATTTGCCGCAGCCTACTAAAGCTGTGGTCATTGATATTGTTAGTAGTAATAATATAATCTTTTTTCTCATAAAAAATATTTTAACAAAGATACAGTTCTTTGTGTAGGGATAATCTAATATTATTGACTGTGAATGGTAACATGATATTATATAGTTAATATTTATTAGACATATTAGCACAAAGGAGAAAAAATAATTGGACACACACCTGTTAATTAGATTTATAGTTCTTATTTTACTTCTTGCTCTTTCAGCATTTTTTTCGTCAGCTGAAACCGCTCTAACTACGGTTAACAAAATCAAGCTAAAAACTATGGTAGACGATGGAAACAAAAAAGCCTTACGTGCATTAAATGTTGCCAGCCGTCCTAAAAAAATGCTATCAGCAATATTAATAGGAAATAATGTTGTAAATCTTTCTGCGTCTTCACTTGCTACTACCCTTGCCATTGATATATTTGGAAGTGTGGGTGCAGGTATTGCTACAGGCATACTTACTTTATTAATATTGATTTTTGGTGAGATAACACCTAAGTCGATTGCCACACTTAATTCTACAAGCCTCAGTCTTTTATTCGCTCCTGTAATTGGCTTTCTGATGTGGCTACTTACTCCAGTGATTACAATAGTAAATTTTTTATCGGGAATTATTATCAAGCTATTTGGTATTGATCCGGATTTCAAGGATGAAACTATTACTGAGGAAGAAATTCGTACCATGGTAGATGTAAGCCATGAAAGCGGTGCCATTGAAGGTGACGAGCGCACCATGATTCACAAGGTATTTGATTTTTCTGATGCCTGTGCCAAGGAAGTTATGATTCCTAGAATAGATATGACAATGGTGGACGCTGACATAAGCTACGAGGATTTGATTGCAGTCTTCAAGGAAGATATGTACACCAGAATTCCTGTATGTGAGCCTGATACTGAAAATATTATCGGTATTGTAAATATGAAGGATTTCCTTGGTGTCTTTCCTTCCCAGGATTTCAATGTTAAAAACTACATCAGAGATGTTTATTATACCTTTGAAATGAAAAATGTTTCTGATTTGTTTGATGAAATGCGTGAAGAATCCGCTACCGTTTCTATCGTATTAGATGAATACGGTGATTTATCAGGTATGATTACAATGGAAGACTTACTTGAGGAAATCGTAGGTGAGATTCGTGATGAATATGACGAGGACGAAGAAGACCCTATCATTAAATTAAGCGAGCGAGAATATCAGGTCCTTGGTTCTATGAACCTTGAAGACCTGTGCGATATTATCCCTCTTGGATTTACCAGCGAAGATTATGACACCATTGGCGGCTATATTGTTGGTGCCTTTGATCACTTTCCAAATGCCGGAGAAACCTATGTTTCTGAAAATGGCGCCATAATAAGAGTGCTTTCTGTCGAGAAAAAGCGTATCACAAAGCTTCGCATTAAATTGCCTGCAGGAGATACTGCACAGCAATCATAGAAATATTAATTATTAGGCCCAGGCTGGCAAAGGCTGTAAAGAATTTCTTTACTGTATTTGCTGGAGCCAGGGTCTTTTTTCGTCTTACCTGCAGCTCTTCTAAATTTCTTTCCTGTAATTTAAACACTGCCGCAATGCTCTCATAATCCATTGCTATAAACCAGATTACCCCAATGCTATTTACAATAATAAATATGCTAAAGCTGTATTCATTTTTCAGGTAGGTATACATAGCCAGATTTCCTACCATGAAAATTGTTTTTTCTATTAATAGTCTCACTTTATTTTTTAGCAAGGTCTTTTCCATGGTTTTAACGGATAGCTTCATCAGCTTTAGCTGTTTATTTATAGTGCTTTCCAGATTTTTTGCGGAGGCCACAGGGCTTAAGATATTTTGGTGAAGTATTGTTATTGCCTGACAAGGTAGCTTTTTTTCAATATAATCCAGCTGACCTGCCCTGTTTCCTTCCTTCATAGCGCTTAATATTATTTTCTGCAATTTCCTATTATTGATACTAAAATATAAGCTTTGTAAAAGCTCTTCCGACTTTGTATCCTTTTCCAACAAAAATAAAAGGCGTCTACAATATAATTGTTTGATTTGTAACTGTGAATGCATGATTGAAGCACTAACTAAAGTGTGCAACAAAGAAGCCACCTCTACAATGGCCCATAGAATAAAACAATGAAATATTAGATTTCTATCCATATTGAATTTGCATAAATATATATATAAAAAAAACGACACGCAAAAGCGTGCCGTTATGATATCACATATAAGTCTTATATGCAATAAACTCAATTTTGATTCTAAGCTGTAACCTCAGGTTCTGGATACTCAACACCAAATGTTTCAACAGTAACCTTCTTCATCTTCTGCTCTTCAACTGGTCTGTCTGACCAATCTGTAGCTGTTTCAGCAATCTTGTTTACAACATCCATACCTTCGATTACCTTACCAAAGGCTGCATAATCTCCATCAAGATGTGGGCTAGTCTTGTGCATGATGAAGAACTGGCTTCCTGCTGAATTTGGAAGCATTGTACGAGCCATTGAAAGGACACCTGGCTCATGCTTTAAAGTGTTCTTGAAGCCGTTGCTAGTGAACTCACCCTTGATTGAATAACCTGGGCCACCCATACCAGTTCCGTCTGGATCGCCACCCTGAAGCATGAAACCATTGATAACACGGTGGAAAATTACTCCATCGTAGAAATTGTGGTTAATGAGGCTGATGAAATTGTTTACTGTGTTTGGAGCGATTTCAGGATAAAGCTCTGCCTTCATGATATCGCCGTTTTCCATCTCAATTGTAACTATTGGATTCTGTGCCATTTTAATCTCCTAATCCGGATGGCTTATAAGTTGTGGCTCGGTTGTTACATTAACAAGCATAATATTTCTACGCTCAGCTTAGAATGCTTCGCTTAAGAAATATTATAGCTTGCTAATTACAACCTACCTTTACCATAGTATGCCATCCTCATATAAAATTTATAGTTGCATTATTAATTAAGGATTTAATTAATGTTTATAGTGACTCGAGTACGTCTTTTGCACCAGCAAGGTAGGTATTTTCTACGTCGTAGATGCGACCTGCATCTGCTGCTGTTGCGAAAGTTCTGTTCATTGGCATTTTGCCAAGTACTGGTATGTTGAGAGAAGCTGCTACTTCATCAACGTGGCTCTCGCCGAAGATTTCGATTTTCTTTCCACAATCTGGGCATTCGATATATGAATAGTTTTCCACAAGACCAAGAACTGGAATGTGCATCATATCCGCCATATTGTATGCCTTTTTAACTATCATCTGAACAAGCTCCTGTGGGCTTGTAACAATAACGATTCCGTCTACTGGAAGAGACTGGAAGCAGGTAAGAGGAACATCACCTGTTCCTGGAGGCATGTCTACAAATAGATAATCTACATCGCCCCACTGGATATCTGTCCAGAACTGCTTTACAACGCCAGCGATAACTGGTCCACGCCATACAACCGGTGCTTCCTCGTCATCAAGAAGTAAATTGATGGACATGATTTTTGTGCCATCTTCTGCTACCTCTGGGAATGTACCATCGTCATTTCCTGTTGCTGGTCCGTGAACACCAAACATCTTTGGTATAGATGGGCCTGTAATATCTGCATCTAATACACCAACTGAATAACCTGCACGCGCCATAACACCTGCAAGAGATGATGTAACAAGTGACTTACCAACGCCACCCTTTCCGGATACTACTCCGATTACATGTTTTATATGTGAGTTTTTATTTGGCTCCTCAAGGAATGCTGTGTTTCTAACACCCTTTTTAGCTGCCTCTGCTGAAGGGCAACCTTCACAAGAGCCTCTGCTACATGAGCTTGCTGAAGCGCATGTTTCTGTATCTGCCATGTTAAACCTCCTATTTACTTTACGCACTTAGCTCATATTATATCACAATACTTAGTGGTTTCGGGTTTAATTATTGATACATTGTTGGTGAAATGTAGCCCCTGTGTCATGTTGACGTTACATTCAACAAGAGGGTCGAGTTATCAACATTTTCCACAATTCTGATTTTTTAGTTGAGGATAACTTCTATTTACCACTTTATCCCCAATTTTTTCCACAATTCCAACTCTCGCAAAGGCTTTTGTTTAGCAATTTGGAGCCAATTCTATTAAAGTGAGACATATTTCAACGAACATAGTTTTCCCCAAAAGTTATCCACAATTGTAAATAACTTCCTATTCTCATTGAAAAACTTTGGGTTATAATAGATAATCATATAGAAGTAATTTTATGTAAGAGGATAACTATGAACGATACAAAAAAGGTCTTATCATTCGCAGTTGAATTAGGAGACATCTTGCTTCGAAATGGAGCTGAAGTATATAGAGTGGAGGACAGCGTTCTTGCAATACTAAACGCATTCGATATAACAGACTGTGATGTGTATGTATTGAGTAACGGAATTTTTGCCAGTGCAGATGAAGTCACAGAGCATGCCAGCTCTATGATCAGGCATGTGCCAATGTACCCTATGCACTTATCTAGAATAGCTGCACTTAATTCCCTTTGCCGTAGGGTTTGTGCCAAGGAAATAGCCCTAGAGGATGCCTGGAAGGAATTAGAAGAATGTAAAAAGATTCCATCCTATAGCCTGCCAGTACTTACAATAGCCACAGGCATTGGTTGTGGCGGCTTTTCCTATATGTTTGGCGGCTCAATCTTAGATGCATTATGCGCCATAGTTGTTGGAGCCGTACTTAAGTTATTTTTAGACTTTGAATCCAGATCCACACACTCCAAAACAATTACAAATGTGCTGGGAAGTATGGTTATTGCCATCGTTGCAATGGTTTTCTATGTCAGTGGGCTTCCTGTTCATTTTGACAAAATTATAATAGGAAGTATCATGCCACTTGTCCCTGGAATTCCTATTACTAATGGAATTAGGGATTTCATTAATGGTGATTATTTATCTGGTTCTATACGAGTTATTGATGCATTATTAACTGCATTCTGTATTGCCGTTGGAATAGGTATTGTCATTTCAATAGTTCAGATTGGAGGAATAATCGTATAATGATTATTAATTACATAATTCAATTTATTGTTGCCATGATAGCAACACTTTGCTTTGCCATTGTTTTTAGCGCACCAAAATCAGAGCTGATTCATTGCGGCTTATCAGGAGCTATAGGCTGGATTTTTTATATAGCTATATCAGCAGCTTTATCCGCCCCTACTCTTGGAAATGTTGTTGGTTCCTTTGTCTTAACTACCTTTTCAAGAATACTTGCTGCTAAACGCAAAAATCCCGTCACCATCTACATTATCGCAGGAATATTCCCACTTGTACCTGGTGCCGGAATTTATTACACTTCTTATTATTTAATTACTAATAATATAGAAACCTTTACTACCTATGGCTTATCCACACTTAAAACAGCAGGTGCCATCGTAATGGGAATCATTCTAGGAATGGCCTTCCCTCAAAGCTGGTTTAATACAGTTTTTGCACCTTCCTATCATAAGTCATCAAACCATTAAGCTCATCTTCTATATCGGTAGCCTGCGTATAAACTGCTCCACTAAGTCCCTCAGCTTGTAGGGACTTTATTTTTTTCATAATTTCTTCATAGGCATCCTGCATATCCTTGGCATGCTCATATTTCTTATAGCCATATACAGCATCTCTTTTTATATGATTTCCCACCTTAAGAGAAAAACCACCAAATTCTGATATCACATAAGGTTTTTCCGTTCTTTTAACCTTTAAATCTTCAAAATAGACATGCTCGGAAAATACATCGCCACAGTCCTCATGGAACCAGCCGCTGGCAGCATCGAAAGGACGGGATTCATCAAATTTTTTAGCATACTCCAAGCAGGATTTGGCATCAAACTGACCCCAGCCTTCATTAAATAGGCACCACTGACCTATGCATGGTACATTCTTCAGCTGTTTAATAGTCTCTGCACATTCTCCAAACCATACTTCCTTTGATTTATCAGTATTTCTGCCTGTAAATCTAAGGAACAGTCTGTTTTTATCCCTAGAATTACCAAAAGGCCTTACTACTGTAGGGATATTGCAAATCATGTTCATATCGTACTTGGTGCCACCATTTACTATATCCTGCCATACAATCATGCCGATTCTATCGCAGTGGAAATACCATCTCATAGGCTCGATTTTGCAATGCTTTCTAATCATATTAAAGCCCATGCTCTTGATGGTTTCGATGTCATAAATCATGGCTGCATCTGAAGGCGGTGTCATTAAGCTTTCGGGATAATAGCCCTGATCCAAAACGCCGTTCATAAAATAAGGCTTATTATTCAAGGTGAGTCTAGGAATTCCTTCTTCATCCTTAGCAACACCAAAGGAACGCATAGCAAAATAGGTAGAAAAGCTATCCTTACCGTATTCTATGTTTAGGAAATATAGATTAGGTTCCTCTGGGCTCCACAGCTTGTAATCATTAAGGTTAACAACTACATGGATTTTGTCACCCTTTATACTTTCGACCTTATAATCTTTAATTAAATCCTGATTAGATGATTGAATTGTTACCTGCCCCTTTAATTCGGATACCTTTAATTCTAGATTTAATTTATTATGTTCGATATCTGGCAGAGCCAACAGATTTGTAACATATACCTTTGGAACCCATTCCATCCATACGGTCTGCCAGATTCCGCTTTGCGCAGTGTACCACATTCCGCTTGGCTCCAAAGACTGCTTACCTCTGGCATAGCCTATTCTATCTGTATAATCTCTTACCTTTACCTTTAATTCATTTTCACCTTCTACCACATAATCTGAAATATCAAAGGTAAATGAGGTATAGCCTCCCTCATGAAAGCCCAAATTAATTCCGTTCAAGGATACAAAGGCCACCTGATCCACTGCACCAAAATGTAGTAGCAGATTCTTGGTTTTCTTTACCTTATCGATTGTAAAATGCTTGGTATACTCAAGGATTTCTTCAGGCATAAGTATGTGCCTGTCGGTGCCTGAAAGGACGGTCTCTGGAGAAAATGGCACTTCAATTAAGCCAGAGGATACCACCTGGCCCTTGCCACTAATGATACGATAATCCCACTTACCGTTTAGATTGATATAAGATTTACGCTGCAGTTGAGGGCGGGGGTATTCCTGCAGTCCCTCATATTTAAAGTCTGTGCTAAGCTCATAGGTTTTAGCATTCTTATCAGGCTTAGCAATCGCTCCTAGCATTTCCTTCCAATACATTTTTGTCCCCTCCTAAGTATTTCTTATATACGTACTTCAGACGATTTACGTTGTACCCAGCTGCGATATACGATTATTAGGCAGATAGTGTGGGCTGTTAAGGTGAGTAGCCAACTTCCTGGGTACGAGAAAAATAATACGTTTTGTGTATGATTAATCTGGAAGTAGGTGGCAATCCAGATAAGTCTTGTGGCACAGGCTCCTAACAAGGAGAAAACCATTGGTATTGTGGATTTTCCAAGGCCACGTAAACCTCCTGTCAATGAATCCATTATTCCACAAAGGAAATATGGACAACATACCCAGAATAAACGCAAAGTACCTGCTGCTACAGCATCCGCACTGTCTGTGTATATGCCAAGAAGTGGTGCCGAGAAGAAATACGCTAAATTTCCCAACACAAGTCCTACTACTGTTACAATTCCAAGACATTCAAATATTACTCGTCTAACTCTCTTTTCATCTCCTGCACCATAATTCTGGCCTACAAATGTTACGCAGGTCTGGGATACAGAATTCATGGATACATAAACAAAGCCCTCTATGCTTGATGCTGCAGATGAGCCTGCAATTACTGCTGTACCAAAGGAATTGATAGCAGACTGAATAACTACATTTGATAAAGAGAATACAGTTCCCTGAATTCCGGCAGGGAGACCAATTCTTATAATACGATTTAATATTTTTCTATCAATTTTCACCTTACTTAACTCAAGCCTAAGCGCATCCTCCTGCTTTGTAAAGAATACTAAAAGCATTCCACAGGAAATATAATTGGAGGTAACAGTAGCAATAGCAACACCTGCAACACCAAGCTTGAATCCAATAACCAAAAATAAATTCAAAACAACATTAACTACACCTGCTACAGTAAGGAATATCAAGGGATGTGTGGTATCTCCTGCTGCTCTAAGAATGGCCGCAAGAAAGTTGTATAGCATAATAGCTGGCATTGCCAAAAAGTAAATACGTACATACAAGACTGCCAAACCTATAACATCCTCTGGTGACCCCATAATCTCCAATATAGGTCTTGCTAAAAATAAACCTATAAATATAAGAAGAAATCCACAGATCACTGAAAAAGCCACGCTTGTATGCACAGTTTTCTTTACATCCTTGTGCAAACCTGCACCATAAAACTGAGCTGCACACACATTGGCACCCACAGACATACCTATGAACAAATTTGTCATGAGATTTATAAGGGAATTGGTAGAACCTACAGCTGCAAGAGATGCTTCCCCTGCGAATCGTCCCACCACAATAACATCAGCTGCGTTAAATAAAAGCTGCAACACACCTGAAGCTATAATCGGAAGTGTAAATAGTATTAATTTGCCCAGGAGTGGGCCATGAATCATATCTATTTTTGCTTTATTCATACGTTGATTTTACCACTTTATACACTTAAAGGCGAGTCCGAAGACTCGCCTTTAATAAAATTAAAGAAAGAAATTATAGGAAAAATCTAATCTTATAAGATTAAATGTAGTCCTTGAATTATTTAGCAGCTAACTCTGCCTTAAGAGCCTCTGTAAGAGCTGGAAGGATCTTGTTAAGATCTCCAACAATACCGTAGTCAGCTACATCAAAGATAGGAGCTGTCTCATCCTTGTTGATAGCGATGATGATATCAGACTCTTCCATACCTGCTGTATGCTGGATAGCACCAGAGATACCGATTGCGAAATATACGTTAGGACGAACAGTCTTACCTGTCTGACCTACCTGAAGATCCTTTGGCTTCCAGCCAGCATCTACAACTGCACGTGAGCAAGATACTGTACCACCAAGTACCTCTGCGAGGTCATCAAGAAGCTTGAAGTTCTCTGGAGAACCAACTCCACGACCACCAGATACAAGAATCTTTGCATCCATGATATCTACTGTTGTAGCAACGTTCTTTACAACGTTAAGAATCTCAACGAATCTGTTGTTAGGCTTGATTTCTGGGTTGTAGTTGATAACTTCTGCCTTGCGGCCAGCAACCTTCTCAAGCTTTTGCATAACACCTGGACGAACTGTAGCCATCTGTGGACGGTTGTCTGGGCATGCGATTGTAGCGATTGTGTTTCCACCGAATGCTGGACGAGTCATAAGAAGCTGGTTGTGCTTCTGCTCCTGTCCTTCTCTAGCTACAAGTGGGAAATCACCAATCTCAAGTGATGTACAGTCAGCTGTAAGACCTGTTGCAACTCTAGCTGAAACTGTAGGACCAAGATCACGACCGATAGCTGTTGCACCAACGAGCATAATCTCTGGCTTGTATTCATTAATGTAAGCAGCAAGTGCCTGAGCGTAAGGCTCTGTACGATATACCTCAAGCTCCTTGTTATCGATAACAACTACCTTGTCTGCACCGTACTCACCAAGCTCATCTGCAAGGTTAGCGATACCAGAACCAAGTACTACTGCTGTTACCTCTGTTCCTAAATCTGCTGCAAGCTCATGTGCCTTACCGATAAGTTCGAAGGCAATTGAGCTAAGTTTATTATCAACCTGCTGAGCGAATATAGCTACGCCCTTGTATTCTTCTAATGACATTATGTTTGCCTCCTCTTATTAAATTACATGCTTTTCTTTAAGCTTGCCAACAATATATTCAACTGACTCCTTAGGGTCAAGAGCAACCTTCTCGCCTGCTCCCTTACGTACCTTATCAGATGCCTTAGCAATCTTAGTTGGTGAACCATTAAGACCGATGTTTGCATCATCAAGATCTGTAAGATCATCTCTACCCCAAACTGTTACTTCCTTATCGAAAGCATCGAAAATTCCGCCTGGAGTCATATAACGTGGCTCGTTAAGCTCTGCAAGAGCTGTTACAAGACAAGGCATCTGAGCCTTAATCTCGTGATATCTATCTTCGTACTGACGCTGTACGATAACGTTGTTTCCTTCAACCTGAATCTTCTCAGCGTATGAGATAACTGGAAGACCAAGGTGCTCAGCGATCTGTGGACCAACCTGTGCTGTATCACCATCGATAGCCTGACGACCTGTGATGATAAGGTCATAATCAAGCTTCTTAAGGCCTGCAGCGATTGTTGAAGATGTTGCCCAAGTATCAGCACCACCAAGACGTCTATCTGTAATAAGAACTGCCTCATCTGCGCCCATAGCAAGAGCTTCACGAAGCATATCATCAGCCTTTGGAAGACCCATTGTTACAACTGTAACCTTTGCACCTGTCTCATCCTTAAGACGAAGAGCAGCCTCAAGACCTGCCTTGTCATCAGGGTTCATAATAGCAAGCATGCTTGCTCTATCAAGAGTTCCATCTGGGTTAAACTTAACGCCGCCCTTTGTATCAGGAACCTGTTTAATACATACTACGATATTCATGTATTTAATCTCCTTTATATGCTACTAATCAAATTATTTGAGCATTGAGCCAGAGATAACCATTCTCTGAACCTCAGATGTTCCCTCATAGATTTCTGTAATCTTTGCATCGCGCATCATACGCTCTACATCGTACTCTCTTGTGTAACCATAACCACCGTGGAGCTGAACAGCCTTAGTTGTTACAGCCATAGCAGCTTCAGCAGCGAAAAGCTTAGCTTCAGCAGCTTCTACAGAGTAGCTTGTTCTATGATCTTCCATGTACTTATCCTTTGTGCATGCAGCATTGTAAACTAAGTACTTAGCAGCATCCATGCGAGCCTTCATATCAGCAAGCTGGAATGATGTGTTCTGGAATGCAGCGATTGGACGACCAAACTGCTTTCTTTCCTTTACGAAATCGATTGTCGCGTCGATAGAACCTTCACCAATACCAAGTGCCTGAGCAGCGATACCAATACGTCCACCATCAAGTGTGTGCATAGCGATACCAAAGCCCTTTCCTCTCTGTCCAAGAAGGTTTTCCTTTGGAATACGGCAATCCTGGAAGATAAGCTCGTATGTTGAAGAAGCACGGATACCCATCTTCTTCTCCTTTGTACCGAATGTAAATCCAGGAGTATCCTTCTCTACGATGAATGCAGAGAACTTCTTAGACTTACGTCCCTTAGCATCTTCAACGATATCTGTAACTGCGATAACGATGTAGATGTCTGCTTCCTTACCATTTGTGATGAAGCACTTAGAACCGTTAAGTACCCAAGAATCTCCATCTTCTACAGCCTTTGTCTGAGCGCCCTGAGCGTCTGTACCAGCACCTGGCTCTGTAAGAGCGAATGCACCAAGCTTCTTACCACTTGCAAGCGGAACTAAGTACTTCTGTTTCTGCTCTTCTGTACCATATGTAAGAATAGGATCGCAGCAAAGTGATGTATGTGCTGAAACGATAACACCTGTAGTACCGCAAACCTTTGAAAGCTCCTCTACGCACATGATGTATGTAAGGACATCACATCCCTGTCCGCCGTACTCCTTTGGTACTGGAATACCCATGAAGCCATACTTCATCATCTTCTCAACGTTTTCACGTGGGAAAACTTCTGTCTCATCAATTTCCTGAGCAACTGGCTTAACTTCATTCTGAGCGAAATCTCTGAATAACTGTCTAGCCATCTCATGCTTTTTATCTAATGTAAAATCCATGATCTGAATCTCCTTAATTTATTGATGTCACATTGCACTCTATGTTTACATGCTCCCGCAGGCCATCTCCCATACTTTCACTCCGGCGCAGTAGCTCCTCGCTCGGTATGGGGCCCTCCTGCTCGCGCTTGCCAAGGTTGAGAACAATGTGACTTATAATTTACATAAAGCCTTATATGGCTTATTTACGATTTACTGAGCATCTACTGCTGTCTTTGTACGGTCTGCGTTGTATACGTAGAATCCCTTACCAGACTTAACACCAAGGTTACCACCACGAACCATCTTACGAAGAAGTGGGCAAGCACGATACTTGCTGTCGCCTGTTTCGTTGTAAAGAACGTCCATGATTGCAAGGCAAATATCAAGACCGATGAAATCACCAAGCTCAAGTGGTCCCATTGGATGGTTAGCACCAAGCTTCATAGCAGCGTCGATACCAGCGATATCTGAAACACCTTCCATCTTGATGAAAGCAGCTTCGTTAATCATTGGGATAAGGATACGGTTTACTACGAAACCAGCAGCCTCGTTAACCTGTACAGGAGTCTTTCCGATTTCCTCAGAAATCTTCTTAATCTTCTCTACAGTCTCAACTGGTGTGTTAACACCTGCGATAACTTCAACAAGCTTCATTCTGTCAGCTGGGTTGAAGAAGTGCATACCAATCATTGGACGTGTAAGTCCGTTACCAATCTCTGTGATTGAAAGAGATGATGTGTTTGAAGCGAAGATGCAGTCAGCCTTTGCAATCTTATCAAGCTCAGCAAATGTAGTCTTCTTTACTTCCATGTTCTCGAAAGCTGCCTCAACGATGAGGTCGCAATCTGCACAAAGATCTTCCTTAAGACCTGGAGTAATCTTAGCAAGGATGCCATCTACAGTAGCCTGATCCATTTTGCCTTTTTCAACAAGTCTTGCATATCCCTTAGCAATCTTGTCCTTTCCGCCTTCAGCCCATTCCTGCTTGATATCGCAGAGAGCTACTTCATAACCATCAACCATTGCAAAAGCCTTTGCAATACCCTGGCCCATAGTACCAGCGCCAATTACGCCTACTTTCATTTTTAGTTCCTCCTAATATTTTTAGTCCGAGAAAACTATCCTATGTTTCCATGCTCCCGCAAGGCAACCCCCATTGGCAGCACCAGAAACTCCCCGCCGGCGTGGGTGCCCCTCTGGTGCTACCATGGTGCCCCCTTGCTCGCGCCTGCCGACTCTGTGAAGTTTTCTCTCACTTATATTTTTTACTTAGTCTAATAATAAATAAACTAAAACGTATGCTTATCGTCTCAACGAACGATTAGCCTTCATACTTTTCTACGATTGTAGCGCAACCCATACCGCCACCGATGCAAAGAGTAGCAAGACCCTTCTTGTACTCTGGGTTGTGAAGCATATCGTAAATAAGTGTTACAAGGATACGAGCACCTGAAGCTCCAACTGGGTGACCAAGAGCGATTGCACCACCGTTTGGATTGAGCTTGTTAAGGTCGAAGCCAAGCTCCTTACCAACTGCTACTGACTGAGCAGCGAATGCTTCGTTTGCTTCGTAAACATCGAGATCCTCGATTGTAAGACCAGCCTTAGCAAGAGCCTTCTTTGTTGCTGGAACTGGACCAACGCCCATGATTTCTGGAGCACATCCGCCAAGTGCACCTGCTACAAATGTAACGAGTGGCTTAACACCAAGTTCCTTAGCCTTCTCCTCTGACATAACAACAAGTGCTGCAGCACCATCGTTGATACCAGAAGCATTACCAGCTGTAACAACTCCGTCTGGATAAAGAGCCTTAAGCTTAGCAAGACCTTCAATTGTTGTACCAGGTCTTGGGCCTTCATCTGTATCGAATACGATTGTTTCTTTCTTCTTCTTGATTTCTACAGGAACGATTTCATCCTTGAATGCGCCAGCTTCGATAGCCTTGCAAGCCTTGTTCTGAGAGTTAACTGCGAACTCATCAAGCTCTTCTCTTGTAAGCTTCCACTGCTCAGCTACGTTATCAGCTGTCTTAATCATGTGGTAGTCATTGTATGCATCCCAAAGAGCATCCTTAACCATTGTATCTACTAAAGCGCCCTGGCTGTTTGATGGCCAAGTCATTCTGTAACCATAACGTCCGTTTGGAAGAGCAAATGGTGCAAGAGACATGTTTTCCATACCACCTGCTACTACTACATCAGCGTCACCAGCGATGATCATCTGTGCAGCCTGGTTAACACAGTTAAGACCAGAACCACAAACAACGTTTGTTGTAACTGCTGTTGTCTCGTTTGGAAGACCAGCCTTGATAGCTGCCTGACGAGCAACGTTCTGTCCTAAACCTGCCTGGATAACGCATCCCATATATACGTGCTCTACGTCCTCTGGCTTGATTCCAGCTCTCTTAACTGCTTCCTTGATTACGATTGCACCTAAGTCAGCTGCTGGAGTGTTGCTAAGTGATCCGCCCATTGTTCCAATGGCTGTTCTACATGCGCTAGCAATAACTACTTTTTTTCCCATGTTTTTCTTTCTCCTTTTTCTAGAAATACTTTTTTTCAACACTGGAGTCTTAAAATGGGGTTTCGTCATATTTAACAAATTCCTAAAAGCAAATCTGTTAATTTTTTAACGAACAACCTCAAAAAAAAAGACCTCTCAATGTCGCCGATGGGTAAATTCTAGCACAAGCATAATAAAAATTCAATTAAGATTTTTGTCAGCATTATTATTTATTATTAATTATCTGAATACTTTCCATCTATTTATGCAATTCTCACACTCCGCTCGTTAAAAAATTATCAAAAAACCTTGATTTTTCGTTATATGGGAAACCAAACATTCTCAGGACAGTTTCCCAATTGTGTCTTTTTAGGTGACAATTTGCATAAAATTCGCAATTCCCATCTTGTAACAGATACTGCTTTTTCTAATTAAAAAAGGACCTGACCACATTGGTCAAGTCCCTTAAAACCTTAAATTTTATAATGCAATTGCTGTCTCAAGAGCAAGCTTCATCATCTCTGTAAATGACTTCTGACGATCCTCAGCTGGGATTTCCTCAGATGTAACAAATGAATCAGAGATTGTAAGCATACATGTAGCATTCTTTCCAAGCATGTTTGCGTTGTTGAAAAGTGCGAAGCTTTCCATCTCTACGCAATCACAACCGCAGCGCTCTTTAACTGCCTGCCATCCGCCCATTTCTGGTGCTGTATAGAACTGGTCAGCTGAATGTACCTTTGCAACCTTTGCGTTGATACCAAGCTCCTTAGCCTTTGCGATAGCAATATCGTTAATCTTCTTGCTAGGGTAAAGCGTCTTATCCTCACATCCGTTTGTGTACTTAGCGAATGTTGAATCAGAATATGCACTTTCAGAAATAACTACATCAAGAACGTTAAGCTTGTCTGTGTAGCTTCCTGCTGAACCGATACGGATGATGTTTTCTACATCATAGAATGCATAAAGCTCGTAAGAGTAGATACCAATTGAAGGCATACCCATTCCACTTGCCATTACTGATACAGGTACTCCCTTGTAGGTTCCTGTAAAGCCGAGGCAGTTACGTACAGTGTTTACACACTTTACATCCTCCAAGAAATTTTCTGCTACGAATTTAGCACGTAATGGGTCGCCTGGCATAAGAACTGTCTTTGCGAAATCACCCTTCTTCGCCTCGTTGTGTGGTGTTGCCATAATAATTTCCTCCTTATTAACTATTTACCTTAATTGTAATTATAGAAATAATGGGCATTAATAGTTGTGCCCGAAGTTCTATCTAAAAAACCTGCTTGCCCAGCTTCTACCTGCGAATCATGTAGTGCCTGAGCATAACTATATGTGCAAAAGAATAATGCATCTGTATTTGTATTTCCTGCTATAGCCTGGGCTGCTGCGTATTGGCAGGCACTATTTGGGCCTTCCGCCAGGATAAGGGCCACTCGCCCTGATGTTACTGGTGCAAACTGTCCTGATGCATATACCACACCTGAAACAGTGTTAGGGAATTTTGAGCTGGCTACTCTGTTCATTACAACAGAGCCTACCGCAAGTCTTCCTGCATCTCCCTGATTTGCTGCCTCTGCCTGAATCAAAGCTGCCAATATCAGAGTTTCTTCATCTGATGTACTGTAGCCACCAGTATATCCACCATGCTCACCTGCAAGCTTTTGAGCCAATGCCACCTGAGCATCCTGATATTGCTTTTGAATTCGCTTTTCATAAGCCTTTGCATCATCTATTTGCTTTTCCAATTCTTCGATGGCAGCCTTTGTATCTGCTATTTGAGAATTAGTAATGTTTAACGCAGCTGAGGTATCGCCCACCAAAACTCCTAATTCAGATTTCTTTGACTCTAAATTATCCTGATAAGCACTGAGCTGCTGCCCTTTTTCTTCTATTGCACTTTTTGTATCTTCTATTTCCTTTTGAGTTGCCTCGAATTTTTCTATGGCCTTTTGATCATAATCAGTAATCTGTGACATGTATTCCAGTCTTTGTAAAAATTCCGACATGGAACCACTCTCCAGGAAATTAACAAGCGTATTTGTAGTTTTGTTTTCATACATATATTGTATGCGAAGCTTCATGCTCTCCTTTTGAGCATCCAGCGAAGCCTCTACTTCATTTAGCTGTTCAGTCAGAATATCAATATCTGCTTCCACTGCAGCTATATCATCCTCTGTCTGGGAGATTTCTCCTGTGACATTGGATATCTGTTTATTAAGATTATTAATCTGCCCCGAAAGACTGTCGGCCTGTCCCTCCAATTGCTGTTTAGCACCTTCGACCTGTTGCTTTTTGCCATTCAATTCATTTACAGCGTTAGAGGCCTTTTCTGTTTCTTCCTTTAATCTATCCACTTCAGACTGAGATGCCTGAGCAGATGATGTACAAAAACATAGTGCCCCAATTAAAAGAATGGCAAGGCATCCTTTGAATCTTTTCATTACCTTCTCCCTATCGGCATGAGCTACTTATAGATTCCACCGCAACTGCGCCACCTCTAGTAACTTCTATTTTCTTAAATCTAGATTTTAAAAGAGCTATAAGCTCATTATTTTTCCTTTCTGTCAGGGTGCATTCAAATAAAACAGAATCATCACCTATATCTACTATTTTAACATTTCCACCCTGATTAAACACCTGGGCGATATGGAAAGCCTCGGTCTTATCCTCCACCTTAAGGCCATTAACCTTTGCATAAAGTATCTCCTTCATGTGGATTGGCATGCAAGTTAAATCGATAACCTTTATTACCTCCACCATGGCATTTAGCTGCTTTTTAATCTGTTCGAAGGTTGCATCATCAGCCATGACAGAAATTGTCATACGAGATACATCATCTCTTTCTGTAGTGCCTACTGTTAAGGTCTGCAGATTGTAAGATTTTGCAGAGAACAAGCCTGAAACCTTTGCCAAAACACCGACCTGATTTTCAACATATAAAGCTATCCATCTATTTTTCATATCATCTACCTCAGTATCATGTCGCTAAGTGGTGTTCCACTTTTTACCATAGGAAGTACTAAATCGTCTGGCGAAACTATAAACTCTAAGACTGTAGGCCCTTTTGTATTCTCCCTGGCAGTCTTAAGAGCTGCCTCAATATCCTCATCCTTTGTAACTCTAATTCCTTTACAGCTATAGCTACTAGCCCATGCCATAAAATCAGGATAATAGTTTCCATCAGAGCTGGTAAGATCTGTTATCTCGTATCGCTTTCCATAGAAAAGCTGCTGCATCTGACGTACCATGCCTAAATTAGAATTGTTAAATATACATATAATTATTTGATGCTTGTTAGACATTGCAGTGGCCATCTCCTGCATATTCATCTGAAAGCCACCGTCACCTGTTACAAGCACTACCGGCTTGGCTGGATTACCTATAGATGCACCGATAGCTGCTGGGAATCCAAAGCCCATAGTTCCAAGTCCACCTGAAGTGATAAACTCCTGCCCCTTATTAAGCTTTATAAACTGAGAAGCCCACATCTGATGCTGACCTACATCTGTAACGATGTTAGCATCTGGGAAAATCTCATTAATTGCGTTGCATACCTCCTGAGGGCAAACGCCGATTTTAGATTTAGGCATTGATAATGGATACTCTGCCTCCCATGCCTTTATCTCTGTGAGCCATTCCTTACATTCAATTTTTTCTGCATATTCTACTAATCGCTCCAAGGCAATTTTGGCATCTGCAGTAACCGGAACATCTACAGATACATTTCTGGAAATAGAGGCTGATGCAATATCCACGTGAACTATCTTGGCATTAGGTGCAAATTCATCTAATTCACCTGTGATTCTATCGTTGAATCTAGTGCCTATAGAAAACAAAACATCGCACTCTGTTACAGCCTTGTTGGCGGCATATCTGCCATGCATTCCACAATTTCCAATGAAAAGTGGATGTTCCTCTGGCATAACGCCCTTAGCCATTACAGTAGTAGTAACTGGTATGTTCATTTTTTCAGCAAATTCAAGCAGCTTTTCCTGTGCCCCCGCTATTCGCACACCGCCGCCTGCAAGTAACAGTGGCTTTTTTGCGGTCTTCAGCAAGCGATAAGCCTTCTTTAGCTGACCAATATGAACTGTTTCATTTGGATGATATCCTCTGATATCAACATGCTCAGGATACTCTGGACTTCCTGGAATAGTCTGAATATCCTTCGGTATATCTATAAGAACCGGACCTGGCTTTCCTGTCGATGCAATTTGAAATCCCATCTTAATGATTTTGCCCATATCTTCACGGTTTCTAACAGTAATACCGTATTTTGTAATAGAACGAGTCATTCCAACGATATCAACCTCCTGGAATGCATCGTTACCTATAAGATGAAGTGGCACCTGTCCTGTAAAAATCACCATAGGAATACTGTCGTAATAGGCATCCGCAATACCCGTAATGGTATTTGTAGCACCTGGGCCTGATGTGACAAGCACAACCGCTGTCTTACCTGTAGCCCTAGCATAGCCCTCCGCCTCATGAACAAGAGCCTGTTCATGACGTCCTAAAACAACATTGATTCCCTCTGTCTTGTAAAGCTCATCAACAATATCTGTAATCATACCACCTGGGTAAGCAAATATTGTATCAACACCCTCTTCCTTCAGTGCTTTTACGAACAACTTTCTTCCAGTAATATTAAGTGCCATTTTTCATTCCTCATAAAGCTAACTAACGTGTATATGTTCTAAAGTAAAACTCAATATCGTAATATGTCTGTTCCTCTGACTCCTCTGCAAGCTTCCAATCACTCATTTCATCTAAATTAGGGAAATAAGTATCGGCATCGTAGGCATAATCTACATAAGTAACAAAAGCTCTATCACATGCATCTAGCATCATGCGATAAATGCTTTCGCCACCAATAATATAGATATCGTCAGAATTATACTTTTTTAATTCCTCATTTAATTCTTCTTTTGAATGTACTATAACTGCGCCCTTCGCCTCGTAGTTCATATCCCTTGTGAGGACTATATTCACACGATTTGGTAGTGGCTTGCTGTTAGGAAAGCTCTCAAGAGTTTTTCTTCCCATAACAACCACCTTGCCTGTTGTAGTCTCTCTAAAAAACTTCATATCATCTGGAATACTCACTAGCAATTTATTATCCTTGCCAATGGCCCAGTTTTTATCTACCGCTACTATTAAATTCATCTAATCTCCTAGTCCGGTTGTTACGCTGACAATCCTGAGTATTACTCCGTCGCGAGATTGCTCCTTGAGTAACACTCAGAATTGTCATCTACAACCTCATGAAAAATTTTATATTATACTAGACTGCAATCGGTATATTACGGATCTGTTCGCCGGCTTCGTAGCCCTCTACGATGAGGTCGTCTGTGGTGAAGTCGTAGAAATTTTTAACTTCAGGGTTAAGGCGTACCTTTGGTGCTGGGAGCTCTGGGCGGCTAATTAATTCCTTGATTGCATCCACATGTCTGTCATAGATGTGTGCATCTGCGATAACGTGAACCAGCTGACCTGGAATCATATCGTTTACCTGAGCAAGCATCATAAGAAGGATTGCGTACTGGCATACATTCCAGTTGTTTGCAGCAAGAATGTCCTGCGAACGCTGGTTTAAAACCATATTAAGCACAAGCTTGTCTGAATCCTTGTCCTTTGTAACATTATATGTAGCTGAATAGCAGCATGGATCAAGATGTCCTGTTGCAAGGTCGTGGAACTGATAGAGATTAGTCATGATTCGTCTAGAATATGGAGTTTCCTTAAGCTGTTTAAGTACGTAATCCATTTGATCAATCATCTCTCCCTTGAATTCGAACTTTTCACCAACTACGTATCCGTATGCTGTTCCGATTGAGCCTTCCTCATCAGCCCACTCGTCCCAGATATGTGGCTTTAAATCCTTGATATTATTTGATTTGCGCTGGTAAATCCAAAGGATTTCATCCATCGCTGACTTAAGTGCTGTTTTTCTAAGGGTAAGAGCTGGGAATTCTTCCCTTAAATCGTATCTATTTACCACGCCAAACTGCTTGATGGTGTAAGCCTTTTCACCAGTATCCTGCCAGATTGGGCGCACAATTTCATCCTTTGTATCTGTACCATTATCTAAAATATCCTGGCACATTTTTTTGAATATAACATCAGCCTTACTCATAACACTCTCCTTCGTAAAACTAGAATCTATGACTTCTTGCTGACCAAACAATGAAATTGTCAGCAAGAATCTATGCATTATGGATTATTTTACCACAACATATTGGGCTTTGGATAGCCATTTTGCCATTTTGCTTTTTTCCTTGAAATGCCCTACTGTTTGAGTTACTATATTTTATAGTTGTTTAAGGGTACTAGGCCTCTCCGGCGGAAATATAAAGGTCTAGTTTAGGAGAAGAAATGAGTCAACAAAAAGTAGAACTGAAAAAGCAGAATAAAGCAAACCGTAAGTCTATATTAAGAAAGAAGAAAATCGAAGAGATTTTAAGTTTAGCTTGCGTTTCTATTATCGCAATTGCTATTGTAGCTTGGATTGGTTTCTCTGTTTACAAGAAGGCAGAGCAGGCTAAAGAAGCTAACGCCACTTACGAATATAACGAAATTACAACTACAGCTATTCAAGATTACCTTAATACTTTAAATTAGTCCGCCACTGGCGTACAATTGTAGTTGGTTGTCTTAGAATTCACAATTTCTACACATTTTTCGCCCGTAGAGGTGTTATAATAGCCTTAAGAAAAGCAAATCATATTATTATTTATACTTTGCGAGGAGGTATTTGTAATGTTTGATTGTAGTTTATTCCAGGATCTTAGGGCAGACGGGATAGGAAAAGAAATAGTAGAAAGTATTCAGGAGCGCATCGAACAGCGTGAATCTCAGGTTCACGAGCAAGCAGCTTCCTTGGGAGTTTTCTTATCACCAACTACCATGAATAGATAGGGATGTAATTTAATAGGGTTTTTAAAAGAGATATCCGCAATGGATATCTCTTTTTTTGACTCATTCTTTAAATTTCATCGCTGCCCTTAAGCTCTTTGATTCTTGATAAAATCTGTTTTTCGTTAAAGGTAAAGAAGATGCACGCACCTATAAAGCATGTAACAAATGCTATGGCTGCTGTTGCTCGATAGCTTTGCTTGGTCTGTGAAACTGTAACAGATGTAAACACTACCATGGCAATAGCCTGGCCCATTTTGAAGGCAAAGGTTCTTGCTGCAAAGAACATACCACTTCTATCCTCTCCTGTTTCAAGGCGTGTAAGTTCTGCTACATCTGCAACGCAAGCCTGTGGAAGGATTCCAAGGATAGCCATAGGAATGGATGCTGCCACTGCAATTATGAAGCCCCATTGTAATCCCTTGCCGCAGAAGGTTGTTACCATAAATACACATGCATAGGCGAAAAAGCCGATGATGATAAGCTGCTTTTTGCCAATCTTCTTAGCTAGGATATTTACTGCCGGATACAAGCATACGCTGATAAAGGTCATAGTAGCTGTAAGCACGAATGTCCATGTATCAGCAATCTCCATAAGCTGAGTTTCATAGAATGCTAAACCTGTCTGGAATAAAGTTAATGCAAAGAAATAGATCACATCGCTGTAAACAAAATGTCTAAACTGCACATTTGAAAAGGTCTTAACCAAGGATTTGAAAGGCTTTGTTTCACTTGGCTTGCTTTCAATATAATCTCTTTCATTAATATAGAAGGCTGGAATCAACATGGCAACGCAGGCAATAGAGGCCATGATTGCAACAGCCATTCTGATTGAGCCAGCCTGCCCAAAGCCACCCTCAAGGGCACCTGCCACATTTGGAAGCAGAAAGGAAATAGACTGACCTACAATAAATGTAAATGAAATATAAGTTGATACGTTAATTCTGTGCTGCTGGGTATCGCCAAGCTCTGCAATAAGAGCATTATATGGAGTACAGAACATTGTCATAAACAGATAAAAAATCATCAAAAGTGCAAAAAGCATAGCATCATTTGCTGTGACATTGGCTGTCTGTGGCAAGATGAATAATCCTATTGTGCAAAGCGAAAATGGAATTGCCATTGCTCGCATAAATGGGATTCGTCTTCCACCCTTGTAATCTGCCCCGTCAGACCATCCCGCAATGAGAGGATCTGTAATCGCATCAAAAATACGTCCTGCTGCAAGCACCAGGCCAAACAATGTTAATTTAAAAAATATAGGATGCTGTGTGATATTAGATGCAAATAATCCAGTATTTGGATTCTGCGCACTAGGTGTGCCTGTGTAATAATAGACCATCCAGTTGGACACTACTCCCGATAGCAAGCTCCAACCAAACTGCCCCAAGGCAAACACCCATAGAAGTTTGTTAGTAATAGGTTTTAGTTGTTTCATTATTAAGTTATTCCCCCTTAAAAATATATCTACCCGCAAAAGATATTATAGCGCATTTTTGCTGATTTTTGGGATGAAATTAACAAAAGGAGTGTGGCATAACTACGCCACACTCCTATGTATCTAGTCTATCAGTCTTTATTATATGAAAGCAAAATCAGCTTTAGCTCTGTGAATTCATATTGTTTTCCCAAAATCATACAGTAAAAATCATGATATTTCTTATTATTACCGTACGCCCTAGAAAATCAAATCCTCTATTCATCCTCTACCTGCTGAGTTGCTTTTGATATATTTTCAATTCGCTGTTCCTCTTTACTCTGTTCTGAAGGCGCAAGCTCATCTTTTTTAAGGATACAACTCTCAGTCATTTTTAGGTAGATTTCAATAAGTTCAGCTTTCTGTTCCTCAAAAAACTGTCCCATTTTCCTTTGGTATTCTTCAGCATCCCACATTCTTCGAAGTTCTTCCTCAGTAGAATACCTTGAAGAAAAATAGCCTTGAGATTCTTGAAGTCTATCTCCATCTAATGTAAGATGATGATCCGTATATGGCATGCCATTTCGAATTGCCTCTTGTTGATATTGTCCATAATTTTTTTTGCAATTTTCTATAGCAGCTAAAACTTCCTCCTCAAAATCAGGATTATTCTGCATCTTGCGAATGACAGCAGCATCGATATCAATACTAACTTGGCCCATTTCGCTATAATTATCGCCCACTTGATTTAGACTATCATTGTAACAAAAATAGGGTCGTCTATCGTTCATATGTTTTAGTGATTCTTCCATATCAGATAATCTAAAAGAGATATCTGGAAACTTTGAGCATAGATTATGATAATAATCAAGCACCGCCTCGCCTGAAGATGAAGATTGGCTTGTAATTTTAAATTGTGCTTCAGTTTTGCTGATAAGACCAGATGCATTATTATATTGCATACTAGTGTTTACAGCATAACTTGATAGAACATTACCAACAGACATAACGCTCCTTTCCATTGTTAAAAATCAAAAATGACATTTATGTAAATAGTGTTTCTAAACTTCTTGTACCGCTGCAACATTCTCCATATTCAACATATCAAGTAAATCCCTACACCATCCGGCTTGCTTTTGTGCATCTGGATGGTTAATGGTTTTCATCCATGAATAAACATGCTTAATAATGGCAGTTGCATCCATCTTGGCACTAGTGAATAATCTATTACCATATTCAGCTATATTATTATTTTCATGCAATTCATCCTGATATTTTAACGTCTTATATGCTGCGTAATTATTTATCGCGCCTGGAATCTTATTTCCAATATGTCCCTGATATGTTAGATAGGCAAATATCTCCATCTCCGTAGCATTATTAGGATTCACATCATTAACGTGTATGTTATATGTTTGTGTTTCGCCCATTCTATTATTCATAGTCAGTTGAACTATTGGATCATCCGCTGTTGACTCAGGTGGCTCAAAGGCTATAACCATACAACTTTCATCGTCTGATATTGGAAACGTGGTTAAACCTATAACCTTTCTATCTTTAGATATACTATCTTCGGATATTTCTTCTATAGCCCCGCGGCGAGAAATAATATAATCATTTTCAGCTTCTGCTTTCTGTGTGGCAGTAGAAATATTTTCTACTAATTGTTCCTCTTTAGCTTCTACATTATCCTGTATATCATCAAGATTTATATTGAATTCATAGCTTGAACATATACCCATAAGTTTTTCCATAAGCTTATTTATTTGTGGTAGGAATCCTTCTAAAGAAAGATTATCCCATCCTGCCAATTCTAAATTTCCAAGCTCACTTGAAAATGTTGATAGATAGTTCATGCGTTCAAAAATATCGTCAACCTCAAAGCTGCTGACAAACTTCATTGTCTCATCAGCAAGATTCTCTGTTTCACGAATGTATGAGCACAAAGCTGCAAACTCTGTAAAGTCTGCATCAGTAGGATCAACATTATAAGGATCTATTTCTTTTTCAAATGGTTGTCCATCCTTATCTGTGCCAATAGCAGTGTACTTTCTATCATCACCATTAACATCTATTCTGATTTCAAACTGTTGCATTACACCTTGATAAGAAAATGCTGTAGTACCGTTTGCACCTGCAGTTGCTGAAAACTCAGTGCTCATTACTGTTGCTGACACAATACGTGTATAGCTATTTCCTTTATTTTTTCCATCCTCCGCAACTTCAGTAGTATTCAATTGTTCATCTGCTGATGCTTTCATAGCCTTTTCAAAACTAGAATCTTTATTATTAGCGAAATTAGAAAAATAAAGATAACTACTTGAAAAAGCTCCCTGCATAAGAAAATTGTTTTCTGCTAAATAATCTGCCATAAAACTCCTTTCTGCAACTTATCTGTCAGTCAAAGCTGCTCCGCTCTCCAGAAAGGTCCGAGCGGTGATGCTAGAGCCTAAAAAAGCGCCTATTCCAACTTCATTCCGTTGAAATAAGCGCATCCTTAGCTCTATAACAATTCTTACACTATGATATCGAGAATCATGGAAAAATTATTAATGGTAAAATTTACCAAATATATACTGACTTTGTTGGGGATTACAGCTTGTAGTTTCCTACTAGCGTTGCTTAGCTTTCTCGATAAGAGAAATAGTAAGCGCAAATAAAAATGCCCCTCCTGTCGGCCAACGGGAGAGGCTTGTTGTTCTCATTGAGAACATAACTAGTTATTTTTATTGATAACTGTTTTAATTGTTCCAATCATATTCCGATGTTAAATTATCTGGATATTTATTAACACTTTGTTCGCGCATAAGCATTGAGCCATCCATTTCACCGCTATTGTAAAAACTGATTATCCATTCATTAGAAGAATAGTCTTTATATTCGTAAATACGGTTATTTTCATCACCATCTACAATTCCAATCCAATTGCCTCTGTCTGCATTATCAACTGCAACAAATGGCACAAATACCTTGTCATCAATAGTAATATATGCATAGTCATCGTTTGTTCCAGATGTATAAGTCTGTAAATCATCTGGCTTCTTTTCAGTTCCACATGCCGATAAGACTAGCATTGCCATAATTATAATATTTAAAAAATACTTTTTCATAGTTAACAATCCCCTTTTTCTACGAATAGTTAATAGTGACAGCATTTTCATAATCGCTTCTTAAATCTAAGCGTAGAACTCCTACATGATTAAAATCATCCTCGGCTATTCTATGAAACAACTCTATACTACCAATTGATTTGGAAAATTTCTTGTCAATTATTGCCCATCTTACGAACCATTTCTTTTCATACGAATCATTCCAAAAATCTATGGCGGCTTCCATTTTCTCCAGTGTCGGATAGTAAAAGTTATCCCCGTGGCAATTATCACTATTAAAATATGGTAATGCATTTTTATCACTATTCTCGGGTATAGCTAATTCTACAAGCTCTTGGTCACTTTCAGAACATAGCATTGCAAATACCTATTATATAAAACTAAGGCTAAATAATTACAGTACGCGCGATACAGGACGCGAATATTGGGCGTGTTCGAAAACACTAGTAAATAGGAGGTTTGCGGGACTGTCATTTTTGTTTGCACATTTTTTGTACCCCTCTATCACTATCCATGTTGGTCATCTTTTTGAGTAAATAATGTATTTATAAAAGTACCAAGAAACTTAACATGTTCGATTGTAAAAACAGAACATTCGTGCTAGATTATTTATGCGGTTTAACCGTTATGAAAGTACCCATGACGAGGTGGAAATCTCCCGAACCATTCTATAAGGTGCTCCACAGAGTGGATGTCACTATGGAAGGGAGGTGACGCACATGACGGACTATGAAATCTTGATGATTATGCTAACGATGTTAGCATTGCTTTTTTCAGCTTGTGGTTTCTTATTGGCGTTGCTTAGCTTTCTCGATAAGAGGAACAACAAGCGAAAAAAATAATGCCTCTCTCGTCGGCAAACGAAAGAGGCGGCTCTCACTGAGAGCTAATTAACTCTAATTCGGGAGCATCCACTTTGGAGTGGGTGCTTTCTTTATTTATAATATAGCATCTTTGGAATATAGATTCAACGATAATTTAGTTCTGGATTTCTCTAAATAAATCATCATAGTTAACACCAAGTGCATTTTTTAGTTTTTCCAATGTATCAAACTTAATAGAACTAGTTTCATTATTGTATATTTTATTAAAGTTTTGATAACTCATTGGTTCCATTCTTTTGAAGAGCCAATATTTTGTATGTTCTTGTTCATCTAGTATTTCATCAATTCTCAGTTGGAGCATATATTTCCCCTCTCTTCTTTTGAATTGATTATAGAATTTCTCTAATTCACAGATAATTCACTTACAGAATATATAATCTACACATTAGATATAATTTTTTGAGGAGGTATTTATGGAAAACTACAATGAAAATGAACAAATAAGTTTTACTAACATGTTCCGGTTTATGGCAAATAAAATACGCACTATAGGTACTATAATAGGAACAATATTAATTATTATTGGTATCATTAAATTTTGCGGAACTTTTGGATACTATGGGTACTACGGAACCGATTTGTACAATGAACTATGTACATCATTAGTTGAAATAAAATCTTTACTTAGTTTACTTTTAGTTGCATCTGGCACCCTAATAGATGTTATATCATTAAAACATTAATAACATAAATAGGAACAAATACGAGAGACTAACTATTAAAGAAAGTCAATAAAAATGTTTTAAAACAGAAATGTTTTGAATATAGCGGCGGTGACTATATCATCGCAATTAGTACTTTGAAAATTGCATGACAAATAGAGCATCAAGTAATGGTGCTCTGACAAGAAGATATGATATTGGAATGATTAGACGGCTTTTATGTATTGTTGCCCAGAGGTTTCGAGTTTATAAATGACTCGAACAAGCTTCTTTACAGCATGGGATATGGCAACATAATAATGCTTGCCTTCACTTCGTTTTTTAGCCAAGTAAGCTTTAAATGTTGGATCCCATAGACATACATAAGCAGTAGCATTAT
>NZ_FOQF01000012.1 GCF_900113655.1 Pseudobutyrivibrio sp. OR37
CATGGAAGCATGTGAAGATATAAGACAGACCTTAGGTATGAAAGATTTATACTCTCACAGAAAAGAAACCATAGAAAGAATCTTCGGAACAGCCAAAGAGAATCATGGTTTTAGATATACGCAGATGTATGGGAAGGCGCGCATGGTAATGAAGGTTGCGCTTACCTTTGCGTGTATGAATTTAAAGAAGCTGGCAAAGATACAGCAAGAATGGGATTTAGAAATGGCCTAAAGGAAGGCCTTTTTACATAAAAATCAAAATATAATCTTAGAAAAATGGAAAGGATGCTGCAAAACTTAGTTTTGCAGCATCCTCTTTGTCTACACTCTGAAATGCATCAGAAAACTGATGCATTTATAAAAACTTTAGGAGTTTTTTCTTATAAAATTAAGCATTAACGATCTTGCCAAAGTCTGGCTTAAGTGAAGCGCCACCGATAAGACCACCATCAATGTTTGGCTTGCTTAATAATTCAGCTGCGTTTGAAGCGTTCATAGAACCGCCGTACTGAATACGAACAGCCTCTGCTGTAGCACCATCATAAAGCTTAGCAATAAGCTCACGGATGAATGCACAAACTTCTTCAGCCTGATCAGCTGTAGCTGTCTCGCCTGTACCGATAGCCCAGATTGGCTCGTAAGCGATAACAAGATTCTTAACCTGGTCAGCTGTTACGCCTGAAAGGTCCCAAGTAATCTGACGCTCGATCCACTCCTTATATGTGCCAGCCTTGCGAAGTGCAAGAGACTCGCCACAGCAAAGGATTGGTGTAAGACCAGCAGCGAATGCCTTCTTAACCTTAGCGTTGATGAGGATATCATTCTCACCAAAGATGTCACGTCTTTCTGAGTGACCCATGATAACGTACTTAACACCAGCATCTACAAGCATAGGAGCTGAGATTTCGCCTGTGAAAGCACCCTTATCCTCGATGTAGAAGTTCTCAGCACCAACGTTTACGTTTGTGCCTTTTACAGCCTCTACTACAGGAACGATGTCGATTGCAGGTACGCAATATACTACATCAACATCATCATTCTTTACTAAATCCTTAAGCTCAGCAACAAGCTTTACAGCCTCAGAAGGTGTCATGTTCATCTTCCAGTTGCCGGCAATAATTCTTCTTCTTGCCATAATTTACCTCTTCTCTCGCCATTTCGCCATCAATTTATCAAACACTCTCACAGACACGCTTTCGCTCTTATTCGCTCATTGCCCTACGTAAGATGCCACTTTCGTGCCATCTAAGTAGGGATGGCTCATCAAGGTCTTTTGAGAGTATTTGCTAAATTTCTGACTCATGGCTACTTAAAATTATTTTAATAATAAAAATATATCGCCTTTACGATTTATTTATCATCTGCTGCGTAAACGCCTGGAAGCTCCTTACCCTCAAGGAACTCAAGTGATGCACCACCACCTGTAGAGATGTGGCTCATCTTGTCAGCGAAACCAAGCTGGTTAACAGCTGCTGCTGAATCACCACCACCGATGATTGTTGTAGCATCTGTATCAGCAAGTGCCTGAGCAACTGCCTTTGTACCTGCAGCAAGTGCTGGGTTCTCGAAAAGACCCATTGGTCCGTTCCAAAGAACTGTCTTAGCAGACTTAACCTTGCTAGCGTAAAGCTCTACTGTCTTAGGTCCGATATCGCAACCCATCTGATCAGCTGGCATATCCTCGTTGAGGTATGTTGATGTCTCAACTGGAGCATCGATAGGATCAGGGAATGAACCGATTGTAACTGAGTCAAGTGGAAGAAGGATTTCCTTACCCATATCCTTAGCCTTTGCAAGCATCTCCTTGCAGTAATCAAGCTTAGAGTCATCGCAAAGTGATGTACCGATTTCGTATCCCATAGCCTTAAGGAATGTGAATGCCATACCACCACCGATGATAAGTGTATCGCACTTCTCAAGAAGGTTGTTGATTACGTTAAGCTTATCAGCAACCTTAGCACCACCAAGGATTGCTACGAATGGATGAACTGGATTCTCTACAGCGTTTCCAAGGAAATCGATTTCCTTCTGCATAAGGTATCCAACTACGTTAGAACCACCCTTAGCTGAGATGAACTTTGTAACACCAGCTACAGAAGCGTGAGCTCTGTGTGATGAACCGAAAGCATCGCATACATAATCATCTGCAAGATCAGCAAGCTCCTTAGAGAATGCCTCACCGTTCTTTGTCTCCTCTTCGCCTCTGAAACGAGTATTCTGAAGAAGAACAACATCACCTTCGTTCATAGCGTTAACAGCAGCTGTAGCAGCCTCACCTGTTACGTTGTAATCTGAAACGAAGTTTACTTCCTTACCAAGCTTCTCTGAAAGGCTCTTTGCAACTGGTGCAAGTGACTCGCCCTCGTTAGGACCATTCTTAACCTTTCCAAGATGCGAGCAAAGGATAACCTTTCCACCATCAGCGATAAGCTTCTTGATTGTTGGAAGAGCTGCGTTAATACGAGTCTCATCTGTGATTACTCCACCCTTAAGTGGTACGTTGAAGTCGCAACGAACAAGAACACGGCGACCCTTTACGTTGATATCATCAACTGTCTTTTTGTTTAATGCCATTTTAAAATCCTCCATTATTCTAAAAAAAGGGCCGCGGTCCAATAGGACCGGACCCTTTTAAAGTCGTATTTCGTAAAAACGAATTAAGCTAACTCTGAGAAGTACTTAATTGTACGAACCATCTGTGATGTGTAGCTGTTCTCGTTATCATACCAAGAAACAACCTGTACTTCGTACTGATCATCAGAGATCTTAGAAACCATTGTCTGTGTAGCATCGAAGAGAGAACCAAATCTCATACCTACGATATCTGAAGAAACGATTTCATCCTCGTTGTAACCGAATGACTCGTTAGCTGCTGCCTTCATAGCTGCGTTGATACCCTCAACTGTAACGTCCTTCTTGTTTACAACTGCTGTAAGGATTGTTGTAGAACCTGTTGGTGTAGGAACACGCTGAGCAGATCCGATAAGCTTTCCGTTAAGCTCTGGGATAACAAGACCGATAGCCTTTGCTGCACCTGTTGAGTTAGGAACGATGTTAACTGCTGCTGCACGTGAACGACGAAGGTCACCCTTTCTCTGTGGGCCATCAAGTGTCATCTGATCACCTGTGTAAGCATGGATTGTTACCATGATACCAGACTGGATTGGAGCGAACTTGTTAAGTGCGTCTGCCATTGGTGCTAAGCAGTTTGTTGTACATGAAGCTGCTGAGATGATTGTATCAGAAGCCTTAAGTGTCTCATGGTTTGTATTGTAAACGATTGTAGGAAGATCGTTTCCTGCTGGAGCAGAGATAACAACCTTTCTAGCACCAGCGTTGATATGAGCCTGTGCCTTTTCCTTTGATGTGTAGAATCCTGAGCACTCAAGAACTACGTCAACCTTAAGATCACCCCATGGGCAATTGTTTGCATCTGGGAATGCATAGATCTTGATTTCCTTACCGCAAACGATGATTGAATCGTCTGTAGATGAAACCTCATCTGCATGCTCGTACTTTCCCTGTGATGAATCATACTTTAAAAGATGTGCTAACATCTTTGGGCTAGTTAAGTCGTTGATTGCTACTACTTCGTAACCTTCTGCTCCGAACATCTGACGGAATGCAAGACGTCCGATACGGCCAAAACCGTTGATTGCTACTCTTACTGCCATTTTTAAATCCTCCTAAAGATTCTTTTAAAATTTTCTAGGACATTATTTGCCCCGTATGCACTTCATTTTATACAAACTTCAAATATAATTCAACCCCAAATTCAAATATTGTTAAATTTTTCTCAAACTTTATTTATTTATAGCCCCAAAACTAGTTTTAAATTAAGGGCTATGATAGAATTATGGGAAAATTAGAATATTAAAAAATAGGAGGCATATATGTTTTGGGACAATCACATGCATTGTAATTTTTCAGGGGATTCCGATGCTGCTCCACTTGATATGATTAATTCTGCCAAGTCAAAGGGACTTAGGGGTATCACCTTTACAGACCACTTGGATATTGATTACCCTGAACAATTTGGTTTTTTCGAGCTTGATTTAGATAACTACTATCCTACTATCAAAGCTCTTGCAGATGAGAATTCAACAGAAGATTTCACCATTTTGACTGGCCTCGAAATAGGTATTCAGCCCCATATTGCAGACAGATGTAACAAAGCCGTTACTGACAAGCCTTACGATTTTATCATCGGAAGCACTCATATTGTGGATGGATGGGACCCTTATTTCGAAAGCTTTTGGTCTAGGGGCGATGAAGAAGCTCTACTTAAAAGATACTATGAATTCATTTTGGAAAATGTTACAGCCTTCACTAATTTTGATACCCTGGGACATTTGGACTACGCCTTTAGATATGCCCCAACAGCACAAAAAAAGCATAATACACACAAGCCTTACGCTGAAATAATCGATGCTATTTTAGAAATTATCATAAAAAATGATAAAGCATTAGAGATAAACACAGCTGCATTCAGAAAAGGAATGAATGCCCCAAATCCTGCCCCATCAATCATTAAAAGATACCATGAATTAGGCGGAAAGCTAATTACTCTAGGGGCCGATGCCCACACTCCAGAGGATGTGGCAGCTGATTTTAACCTGCTTCCAGATTTACTTGAAGACTGCGGCTTCAAAGAATTTGCCGTTTATAAAAACAGAAAGCCTGAGTGTTATCCATTGAGATAACACCCAGGCAATTTTTATTTTTCCAGCTCTGTAAGTGCTGCAACTATATCCTTGCAAATATCTATTTTGCTTTTACCATCTGTTTCTATGGTGATATCAGCGGCTGCCAAATATTTATCCATTCTTTTTGACAGCATGTCCTGAATAAATTCCACATTCATATTGTTTTCAAGAAGCGGTCTGTCGTGATTATCCTTTACTCGTTCATAAATAGTTTCAGGCTTTGCTGTAAGAAGCACTACTTTTCCGTTTTTCTTCATTTCCTGAACATTTACTTCTCTAAGTGGTGTACCTCCTCCGCAGGATATAACCACATTTCTTTCAGACTGCATTTCCTTCAGTAAATTCGTTTCCGCATTTCTGAAGTATTCTTCCCCATGAACACTAAATATATCTGCTATGGACATGCCCTCTCGGTTTACTATTTCCTGGTCCATTTCTAAGGTCTTCATGCCAAAGCATTCACTTAAATAGTTAGCAATTGTTGATTTTCCAGTTCCCATAAACCCAATGAGAACAATGTTGTAGTCGAAGGATTTCCCATTTCTTAATGCTTTTAAGCTTTCCATAGCATTCTCCTTTTGCTCTTTTGATGAATATGATACACTATTTGATAATAAATGACACTTACAAATTGAAGGGAATTATGTTATGAACACTGTTAAAGTAAAAAACGTAGTTATAGGCCAGGGTACACCAAAGATTTGCATTCCTATTATCGGAGCCACTAAGGAAGATATTTTAGCAACAGCCAAAAAGCTTAAAGACGTTCCTCACGATTTAGTGGAATGGCGCGCTGATTGGTTTGATGATGTTTTTGATTTTGATAGTGTAAAAAAGACTTTAGAAGAATTGCGCAAGATTTTAGGTGAAACACCTATATTATTTACCTTCCGTACAGCAAATGAAGGTGGCGAAAAGGCCATTCAAAAGGATGCCTATAAAGACCTTAATAGCTTCGTTATAGCTACAGGCCTTGCAGATATGGTTGATGTTGAGCTTTTCACTGGAGATGACTATGTAAAAGACATAATTTCTGTAGCCCATTCAAATGATGTAAAGGTGGTTGTATCTAATCACGATTTTGACAAGACTCCTGAAAAGGATGAAATAATAAAGCGTCTATGCGCTATGCAAGAGCTGGGTGCTGATATTCCAAAGATTGCTGTTATGCCAAACAGCAAAAAGGATGTTATAACTCTGCTTACATCAACAGAGGAAATGGTAAGTAATTACGCCCATCAGCCAATAGTTACCATGTCAATGGCATCAACTGGGCTTATAAGCAGATTAAGCGGTGAAGTCTTCGGCTCTGCAATTACTTTTGGAGCTTTAGAAAAGGCCTCTGCACCAGGACAGATAAACGCTAGCGAACTAAGCCAAGTGCTTAATATAATTCACAATTCTATGAAATAGACATATTATGACTTCTTGCTGACCAAACAATGAAATTGTCAGCAAGAATCTATAGATTTTTGGCTTTGGCCTTTATACGGGTTAAGGTATTGTCGATGGATTTTTCTGTTTTTCCAAGCCTGCGAGCTATTTCTTTATAGTCCAAATCCTTCATGTAAAGGTCAAATACCTGGTTTTCCATTTTAGAAAGAGCCTGCTTTAATCTATCGATTAAATCCATGTTTTCTTCAGCCTCAATAACAATTTTGGCAGGATCTTCAGCCATATATGCTGGCTCCTCTAATTCTTCTCCACCCTCATTGTACAAGGAAACATAGGCATTCAGTGGGGAATGCTTTTTTCTATTGCTAGCCTCTATGGCTTTAATCATCTGTCTATCAATGCACATCTGGGCAAAATGAAAAAAGGTGACCTCTGAAGTAGTATCATAATCACCTATAGCACCGAAAAGACCAATCATGCCCTCCTGGATTAAATCCTCGTTTTCTCCACCAACAAGAAAGTATTTCTTGGAGTTTTTCAAAACTAAGGGCTTATACTTTTCGCATATAAAATTCAGGATGGCTTGATCGCCATCCTGGTACATTTTTACTAGTTCTTCATCAGAATAAGCTGAATACTCAATCTTAGAATTCATTTAATCCTCTACTTAGTACTATTTATTCTCTGTCTAACAACCTCATATGCTAAAACTCCACATGCAACAGATGCATTAAGGGAGTCGATATCACCGTACATTGGAATTGAAGCAACCATATCACAGTTCTTCTTTACTAAATCTGAAACACCGTGACCTTCGTTACCAATTACAAGACCGATTGAACCTGTAAGGTTAAGGTCATACATGGTAGTGCCGCCCATATCAGCGCATACAAACCACATGCCCTGCTCCTTAAGCTCTTCCATAGTCTTGCTGATATTAGTAACCTTGGCAACTGGAGTGTAATTGATAGCTCCTGCTGATGCCTTGGCAACTGTAGCAGTAAGGCCTACTGCCCTGTGCTTTGGAATAACTACACCGTGAGCCCCAGCCTGATTTGCTGTACGGATAATAGCGCCCAAATTATGTGGATCCTCGATATTATCCAGGATGATAAGAAATGGAGCCTCACCCTTTTCCTTGGCACGAGCCATTATTTCATCAAGCTCTACGTAATCGTAGCTTGCAGCATAGGCTAATACACCCTGGTGCTTTCCTGTTTCTGAAAGCTGGTCCAAGCGTTCCTTTTTAACAAAGCTAACTACTGTGTCCTTGCTCTTTTTAGCCTCACGAAGGATGGTCTGAACTGGGCCGTCCTTACAGCCTTCAAGCACAAACAGCTTGTCAATAGTCTTACCACTTCTGAAGGCCTCTAATACTGCGTTACGACCTTCTACAATTCTACTTTCTTCCATTATTACACCTCATCCGCCCTTCGGGCACCTTATCTCGCTTCCCAGCTCGGTCGTTGCTAAACAGGCTCCACTGGAGCCTAGCAACCCTCAAGGGGAAGGCTTCTATTCTAAAATATCTAAACCTAAAATATTTATACCACGGTTTACCAGCTCACATATACGGTCCATGTCACCTGTAAGATATAGATATCCCATTACGGCTTCGAAGCCTGTAGCCTCCAGATAGTCCATGGTACTGGCGTTTTTAGCCTTTGTATGAGGCTTAGAGTTACGTCCTCGTCGATACCAATCTTTCTCCTCATCTGTAAGCTCTTCCATGAGTGCCATAATCATGGCAGCCTGAGTGGTGGCCTTGACCACCTGGCTAGCCCTCTGGTGAAGCTTGTTTACAGGAGTGTTACCCTTGTTTACAAGTATTGAACGTATAACCAAATCGTAAATTGAATCGCCAATATACGCTAAGGTAAGTGGCGAATATGTACGAATATCCTTGGCCTCAATATTGAATTTGTCGTTCAAATATTCATTTAAACTAAATGCCATACTACTCCCTCACGAGTATCTTTAATCTCAACACCTTTTGCTAAAAGCTCATCACGGATTGCATCTGCTGTAGCAAAATCCTTTGCCTTTTTAGCTTCTGCACGACGAGCGATAGCGTCATTAATATATGCCTCAAGCTCTGCATCTACTGATGAACCAGCATCTGCAAGTGCCTTTGCATGACCAACTAAATCAAGTGAAAGCACCTTATCAAAGCTTTCTACTAAAGCAAGCTTTGTTGCATCATTTGTGTCGGCCTTTAAAGCATCATAAAGGACTGTTACAGCCATTGAAGTGTTAAGGTCGTTAGATACAGCTTCGAGGAATTTAGCCTCGTATTCTGCCTTAACTGCCTCATCAACAGTACCTTCAGACTTAAGCTCTGCTACACGCTTTACAAGCTTATTGTAAGCTGTAACTGTGTTGTCAAGATTCTCCCAAGAGAATACAAGTGGCTTACGGTAGTGTGACTGTAAGCAGAAGAATCTGTAAACAAGTGGATCGTAGCCCTTCTCCTGAAGAAGTGATACTGTAAGGATAGCGCCCTTTGACTTTGACATCTTTCCTGACTGGTCATTAAGGTGATTGCTGTGGAACCAGTAGTTGCACCACTTGTGACCAAGGTATGCCTCTGACTGAGCGATTTCGTTTGTGTGATGTGGGAAGATATTATCTACACCACCACAGTGAATATCCATATACTCACCAAGGTGCTTCATTGAAATGCAAGAGCACTCAATGTGCCAGCCTGGGTAACCAACACCCCATGGGCTGTCCCACTTAAGAGCCTGGTCTTCGAACTTTGACTTTGTAAACCAAAGAACGAAATCAGTCTTGTTCTTTTTATTAACATCCTCTTCTACATCATCACGAACGCCTACCTCAAGGGCTTCCTTTTCAACTGATGATGAGAATACATAATAATCCTCAAGCTTGCTGGTATCAAAATAAACATTTCCACCTGCAACATATGCGTAGCCCTTCTCAAGAAGAACCTCTACCATATGAATGAATTCGGGAATGCAATTTGTAGCTGGCTCAACAACGTCTGGGCGCTTGTTTCCAACTGCATCGAAATCCTTGAAGAAGGCATCTGTATAGAACTTTGCAATCTCCATAACTGTCTTGTGTTCACGCTTTGCACCGGCAACCATCTTGTCTTCGCCTGTATCTGCGTCTGAAGAAAGATGTCCTACATCAGTGATGTTCATAACACGCTTTACATTGTAGCCTGCGTATTCCAAAGACTTAAGTAAAACGTCCTGCATGATATATGTACGGATATTTCCGATGTGTGCGAAATGATATACTGTAGGGCCGCAGGTGTACATGCTGACCTTGCCCTCTTCTCTTGAGTGAAACTCCTCAACCTGTCTGTCTAATGTATTGTAAAAAGTAAACTTATTCATTATTATTCTCCTTTATTTCTAGCGCATCCTCCGCAAGTTGCACAGCTACGTCCGCTGTCGAATACTACGTTGCTGCCATCATAAAATTCGTAGAGCAAACAGACTGCCTGTGAGCTGATGCCCTCCTCGCGGCCTGTGAAGCCTAAGTGTTCTTCTGTAGTGGCCTTAATATTAACCTGACTAACATCAATACCAAGACACTTTGCAACGTTTTCTTCCATCTGCTCAATGTATGGGCGAAGCTTTGGAGCCTGGGCAATAACTGTAGCATCTACATTACCTACCACATATCCTTCATCCATAACAAGCTCTCTGACTTGTTCTAAAAGCTTCATAGAATCAGCCCCCTTATATTTAGGATCTGTATCTGGGAAATGTGCGCCTATATCCTTTAAGCCTGCTGCACCAAGAACAGCATCTGCTATTGCATGTAAAAGTACATCTGCATCGGAATGACCTAATAAACCAAGTGTATGCTCAATCTTTACACCACCGATAATTAAATCACGGCCTTCCACAAGCTTATGTACATCATAACCTGTACCTATTCTCATGTTGCCTCCTAATCTATGTATAGAGAAAACCTCTAAAATATTACCTATTAAACTACTGTATTATATCAAAAAATCCTCAAGTTTAATAGGGGCATTTTAATAGCGCCCCACCGGTACAGGTGGGGCGCTAACTCACTAGTCTAGTATCTCTTCCATCTTGTCCCAGTCGAAGAGCTTTAAGTATTTCTGTAGGTCCTTGAACTTGGCCAGTTCTGCCTCTGGAAGCTTGTAAGCCATTACGTCGTTTATTACCATTTCGGCGCCGTCGTAATCCATCTGCTGCACAAGCTCCTTTAGGGCCTCGTATGCTCCCAAAAGCTCATCCTCTGGAATTGGTTCCTTGGAAGAAGTGTCCTCATCAGCAGCTTCATCTAATCTTGCAAAAAGCTCTCTGAAATTTCGGTAATCAGAAAGAAGCTTTGGTGTATTGATGTTGATAATATCAATGTCTTCCTTCTTGCCAGCTTCTTCAAGCTGCTCTGCAAGGGATGAAAGGTCCATGGCGCCAACTATTCGAGCAGAAGATTTAAGGGCGTGAACCTTAACAGTGTATAGCCTGATATCTCCTGCCTCTAATGCCTGCTCAATGGTATCTGCGTTCAAATCTATGGTGTCATAAAAGTCCTTGAGACTATGCTCATAAACTGCTATACCTCCACTATTTCTAATGCCATCCTCAAGAGAAATAGCCTCTATATCCTTTATCCAGCTTAGATATTCAGGCAGCTTCTGTGGTTCATTTTGAACCTGCTCGCTGGCTGGCTTTTTAATAATCTCATCACCGATGTGCTTCATGATAGTAGCTTCCAAGTACTTACTATCAATTGGCTTTGCAATGTAGCCTAAGAACCCCTTTGACTTGTAAAATTCATCCGCCTCAGGCATAGCGTTTGCAGTCAGTGCATATACAGGCAGATTTGGATAAAGTGCCTTTATCTTTCCCATGGTTTCTATTCCATCCATGCCAGGCATCAAATGATCTAGAAGGACAATGTGGAACTTTTCCTTTTCCAATATACTTAAGCACTCTTCGCCACTGGCTGCAGTGGTAATATTGATTTCAGTTGGTTTTAACAAGCCCTTGATAACAGTTAGATTCATTGGGTTATCATCAACCACAAGAATCCTTGCTCCCGGTGCAATAAACTGTGGAGCGTAAAAGCCTGGAGGCACTGTCTCTATTCTTTCCTTGAAGGTTCCAATCGGAGTTGGGTCCACAATCTTTTGCTTAAATGTAAAGATAAATTCAGAGCCCTCTCCGTAAACACTTTCACACCACAGATTTCCACCCATCAGCTGGGTAAATCTGCGGGAAATATCAAGGCCTAAGCCTGTACCCTGGATTCCACTATTTTTCTTTTCATCCAGTCTTTCATAGGCGGTAAACAGTTTTTCCAAATCCTCTGTTCTTACGCCAATACCTGTATCCTTGACAGAGATTCTCACATTGCAAATATCATCCTCAATACTCTCTATCTTAACACTTAAGGTAAAACCACCTTTTTCTGTATATTTAACAGCATTGGTAAGAAGATTAAGTACTATCTGCTTAACCTTGCCGCCGTCGCCATACAATACCTTTGGAAGATTTTCATCGATATTTACGTCAAATCTCAAATCCTTCTGCTCAGCACGAACTCTAATCATAGTAATGATGGTTCTAAGCTGAGTTTCAGGTTCATAATTATCCTCTACTAAATGCATCTTGCCAGATTCTATCTTGGATATATCCAAAATCTCGTTGATAAGAGACAGCAAGGATTCCGTAGCATTCATAATATCCATGGCATTATTAATAACCGTCATTAGATATGGCCGTGGCACCCCTTCAGGATTTTCACGAAGAATCATCTCATCCATACCCATGATGGTATTGATAGGCGTGCGGATTTCGTGAGATATATTTGCAAGAAAACGGCTCTTGGCACTGTTGGCTCTTTCCGCCTCATCCTTGGCCTGCTGAATCTCTATATACTGACGACGAATGACGGTCCAAGTCATAACACGCCAAACCAACACACCTGTTATAATTGCAACAAGAAGAACCATGATAACTCTTACTAATGTAAGCTCGAAGAAAGTAGGCAGCTTGTTAATATCATAGGTATCCTCGCATATTACCTCCATTGTTGATTCATCTAAAATCTGGATATGAAGTACATATTTGCCATATCTCATTTCTGTAAATTCCAGCGTAGACAGCCCATCCCTATGGATGGTGAAACCAGAATCTACACTGTTTTCTAAGAATACTCTAACAAGAGGATTTGTCATAGAGTAATCTAGAACTGCAGGGGTAATAACAATACGCTTGTTAGAGGCAGGAATAGTGTATGCTCCCTTATCATCTGGCACCAAATGAACATCATCGCAGGTGATACTGGTTATACCTGTTTTGATTTCAATGTTATCAGCCCTGTAATTATTAATATTTACCCTAGATACGCCTGTCATTCCAGCTATATAAAGATTGCCATCTTCGTCCATATCACTGTATTCCTGCAATATAGGCATACTGGTCAATCCATTTGACAATGTGTAAAGCTTATAATCTTCAACAGAATCATTAAGCATATCATCGATTTTTACTACATAGATACCATTTGACGCAAGAACCCATACCTCCTCCTTGTCGTTGCAGAAAATATTGTCATTGTTGTTATAAGGGAAGGTGCTGACATCGGTTATCACCCCATCCTTCATATATTCGATACTGTTGGATGTAACTATCCAATAAAGCTGATGCTTTTCATCCCACTTAATTCTATTTATAACATCACTGGTAAGACCATCAGCCTTGCCTATCTTTGTTACCACATCACCATCAACTACATATATTCCATCACCATCTGTAGCTATATAATTCTTGCCATCTGCGCCAACCTGCAAATCAAGAAATACTGTATTCTTAAGTCCAGAGCTACTATCAAATTTCCTTACTACGCTAAAATCCTTAATGACTGCCATGCCGCCATTCGTAGCCACATAAGCAGTATTATCGTCTGCCACATCAACGCATCTAATCTCGTTACTTGGCATGCCTTCTTCCTTTGTAAAATTAAGAATTTCCCCATCAGTCTTCTGACACACCAGTCCCAGACCATTTGTAAAGGTAGATACCCAGATATTTCCTGCAAAATCCTTGGCAACATCCCTGACAATAGAGTCACCAATATATTTAGTAAGCTCTGTTTCAACAGGATTTTCAAAATTATCCAGTAAATACAGGCCCTCATTGGTGCCCACATAAAGGGAATTCTTGTAAATACAGGTCGAATTAACCACGACATCTTTGATTCCAGCATCACCTGTAACATTTTCAAAATTGTTAGCAACAATCTTCATAACTCCCTGACGTGAGGATGCAATCCAAAGATTTCCCTGATAATCCTCAGTCATCATTTCTATACCGCTGTTAATAGGAAGGTCCTCCAAAACCCGGAATTCACCCCCATCCAAATAACCAAGAGCTGTTTCAGAAGCAACCCACACTCTTTTGCAAGCGTACATAATCCACTTGACTGTTTTTAGCGGTGCTACAGATACTTCCTTCATATCAGAAAGCTGACTTCCAAACTCCCCGTAGTACACCTTGTCAGATTTAGTGCCAATGATGACCTTACCTGCGTGCTCCTTATTTGCACTGATGTGTGATATTTCTAATTCTCCTAATGTTCCATCGGAATAAAATGCTGATATTTGACATGCGTTAATTGAAAAGACTTCCCCTGACTTTGTATAGCCATAAACTGTGCCATCTGGGCCAGCGTCCATCCTTAAGATTCGTTTACTATTGATTCTATCATCATCTAATAGATGCAGATTATTAGCGGTATCATAGAATGCGATACCATCAGTTGTTCCTATTAAAATGTTACCCTTTTCATCCTCTGCAAAGGTGCGAATAGATGAAGATGGAAGGCCCATTTCATCAGTAAGATGTATTGGATTTCTTTTATCGTCAAAATACACTACACCATTATCATTGGTGCCAATCCATATTCTTCCCTGAGAGTCCTCAAAAAGTGCTCTTGCACTGGTAAGTCCATCAGTGTTATTAAATCTATAAAAATTGGAACCATCGTATCTGATGATTCCACTATATCCTCCAATCCAAATATAGCCCTCGTCTGTACCAAGCACAAAATTAGCCTCCGAGGTAGGAAGACCATTTTTGGCATCATACATTTGGGCATAGTATCCCATATTTTTCAATTGGTTTGAAGCGGCATAGCCGCCTCCCATATTTACTTTATCTTCTGAAGCACTAGCAGCCTTTACATCCCCTGTATTTGCAAACAAAACTACAAATACCACCAAAAAAGAAATTAGCCAGCACCACCTGCTCCTATTTTTTCCCATGCTAGAATTATATCTATGAAAATCATACAAACTGTTACCAAATTATAGTTTTTCTGTGAGGACAGCTATCCCATAAAGAAAACCTTAAGCTTATTTAAGAGCTCGTCCTTGCCTATTGTCTTTAGGAAATATCCCTGTGGATTTAGGGCAAGTACAGCCATAACGCTTTCCTTATCGTCCCTTCCTGTTAAAAACATTACAGGAATATTTTTTGTATCATCATCTGCCCTAAGCATTTCAAGCACCTGTGGACCATCGGTAACAGGCATCTCATAATCTAACAAGATTAAATCTACTGTGTTGTTACTGCCCAGCCATTTGATGGCACGAAGTCCAGATGTAGCCATAGAAACCTTATAAGAATCCTTTAGCCACTCACGAACAAGACTCATATAGTTTGGATCATCATCAACAATCAAAATGCTTCGCTTTAGTTCATCTGACGCAGCCTGCTTATTAAAAATGTTTATACAGTCAATATAGTCATCATAAACAAGTGGTCTTGATAGAATCTTATAAATCAATTGTGAAGGAATACTCGCTGCAACCTCATTAGCATCTACAGGATCCCCTATAAGGATAATTTGTTTATCATCATCCTCCATTTTATCTACCAGGAATGTACGAATGTCATCGGTAAATCTATCTTCCTTTTCCATGTAGAAGGTAACTAGTGCTGTCTCATCCCAGTGGTCATGAATATCATCTAAATTTAGGGTTACAAAAAATGCATCGATATCCACATCCTTTAGTTTCTTTAAAAGAACTCTTATGATGAAGGATTCCTTTGCCCCTATAATCATTATCTTATTCTCTTTCATAATCTCCTCCGTAAGCCTATTTATTCTTTAGTAGCTCTTCCATTTTATCCCAATTGAAGGTCTTTAACGCCTTTTCTATGTCCTTGAAAAGCTTATCCTCTTCCCCTGGCAGCCGATACTGTTTTATCTCGGATACTATCATCTCTATAGAATCAAAATCCATCTGCGGTGCCAGCTCTTTAATGGCCTCTATAGCACCTGAAAGCTCCTCAGGCGGGATTGGCTCCTTATCGCTGTTGTCCCCTTGATTACTAGGATTAAGGCCTGCCAAAATATCTAAATATCCCTGGTACTCTTCTAACATATCGCTATAATGTCTGTTGATGTAATCCCAGTTGTTCTTTTTACCGGCATCCTCCAACCATTTTGCCTTTTCGGAAAGGTCGTGGGCACCGATAATTCTAGCAGAGCTTTTAAGGGCGTGAACCTTTATGGTGAACAGCTTTATATCCTTCTCTTTGTAGGCTGTGTCAATTACTTCACTATTCTCTTCTATTGTATCCAAAAACAGCTTTAAAGAAAATACAAAACTCTCGGCACCGCCACTATATTTTATGCCGTCATCAACATTGATACCTTCCACATCGTAAAGCCAATCATAACCCTCTGGTAATCGGCTAAATTCCGCTATGGCATCAACATCTGCATCCATAACAGCGTCGTCTGGAAGATATAATCTAATCACATTTTCCAAGGTCTGTCCGTCTACAGGCTTAGGAAGATATCCTGTAAAGCCCTTGGACACATAATACTCCTTACCATTTGCAATGTAATTTGCAGTAAGGGCGATTACAGGCAAATCAGGATATTTCTCCCTGATTTTAGCCACAGTTTCAAGTCCGTCCATGCCTGGCATCATGTGATCCAAAAGCACAAGATTGTAGTCTGCCTCATCCAGCTTCACCAAACATTCCTCACCGGAATCAGCAGTTACTATGTACATTTTTGTATTTGCAAGAAGACCTTTGATAACTGCCAGGTTCATAGGATTATCATCTACTACTAGGATGCTGATATCAGGTGCCACGAATCTAGGGATATATGGTCCCTTTGCAGTCTCCTCTACCTTTTCCTCGAAAAAGCCGATTTCCGTTGGGTCGATTACTATCTGCTTAATCTGGAAGGTAAAGGTTGCACCATTTCCAACTGAGCTTTCGCAGGAAAGCTTTCCATCCATAAGCTCCGCAAAATGTCTGGATATATCAAGTCCCAAGCCAGTACCTTGGATATTGCTGTTTTTAACCTCATCCAAGCCTTCAAAGGCATAGAACACCTTTGACAAATCTTCCGGCTTTATGCCAGGCCCGGTATCCTTTACAAGAAATTCTATCAGACAGCTATCCTCATACTTGTGTAGTACTTTAACTCTAAACTCAAAGCCTTTCTCGCCGGTATATTTTAAAGAATTATTCAAAATGTTAAGGACAATCTGCTTAATCTTCACCATGTCGCCGTAAAGCTTTCTTGGCAAAGCTTCGTCGATATCAACATCGAATCTAAGCTCCTGATCGTCACTTCTGGCTCGAATTAAGCCTATTACATCTCGAAGAAGCTCTACTGTATCGTACTCATGCTCCACAAGGCGCATTTTGCCAGATTCAATCTGGGAAATATCAAGTACATCATTTATAAGCGAAAGCAAGGATTCTGATGCGTATTCAATATCCTTAGCGCATTTTGTAACCCTTTCATAATAGCCCTCTGGAACATCTGAATGATCCTCCCTGAGAATCATCTCGTTCATACCCATAATGGTATTTATAGGCGTTCTTATTTCGTGGGAAATATTAGCAAGAAATCTTGATTTTGCTGTGTTGGCCTGTTCCGCTTTAACCTTGGCCTCCTGCAAATCGTTCATGTTAAGAATTTCCGAAAAATATAGCTCCACTACCATGCCTACCATGGTGATATTTGTAAGTGACAAGCCATAAAGGAAAAACTGCAGAATGCAGGCGATGAATGGCAAGCATGTAAACAAAAAAAGTGGTACATACGTGCGTCTTCTTAGTCTATTTTTATATTGAACAGTCACTGAAAACTGCAGAATTATCATTAACAATGGGAAGACATAGGAAATTCCAATGAATGGTCCTCTCTGATAATGATTTGTGGAATCAAAGGTGTAATACAATCCTGTAAATTGAGATATTATCAAACAAATAACACCTGCAGTAAATAGCCCCTCGCATACTGCAAAACGTTTTGGCAATCTACTCATGTGGGCTTCAGTACGATACATCTCCATCAAATACTGATTAAAAGAATGAGCAAGGGCCAGTGATAAAAAGTACACCAAGAAATTACCGATACGAACTACCCAATATCCTGTCATGCTCACGTCGCCCCTATATATATACGTCAAACGATCCGCAATCAATAAAAACATTGCTGAAAATTGCATATATAAAAGTGCGCCACGACGTCTTTTGCTAAGTATATTAGTGTTACCTGTGAGAATTATAAGCACCCCACAGGCGCCACTTAGAAATAGCATTATCTGAAGTTGGAACTCTCGTAAGAAATCCATCATAATCTGTTACCCCAAATATCCCTTTCACATTAATCCTTGTATTTCTCCATAACCTTTAATACTTCATCCTTGGCTTCAACAAAGACCTCCACACATTTTGGGTCGAAATGGGTACCTGCATCCTTTTGGAGAGTAGCAATAGCATCCTCATAAGACATTGCATCCTTGTATACTCGTTTAGATGACAGGGCATCAAATACATCTGCAACTGCCATTATTCGTGCAGAAAGAGGAATTACCTGCCCCTTTAAGCCCTCTGGGTAGCCGGAGCCATCCCACTTTTCGTGATGATAGCCTGCCATATTTCTGGCTTCCTTAAGATAATTCTCACCCTGCACAGCCTTTATCGCCTTTTCGATAATCTTTCGACCATCTTCTGCATGAGTCTTCATTATTGCAAACTCCTCATCAGTGAGCTTGCCAGGCTTGTTTAAAATAGCATCTGGAATATTAATCTTTCCAATGTCGTGAAGTGGAGCAGATAAAACAACATCAGAAATATACTTTGGTGTTATCTTTGATGCATAATACCCCTTCTTCTTAAGACCTTCGACAATGATTTTCACATAATCAGCTGTCTTTTGAATGTGATAACCAGTATCCTTATCACGATTTTCCACCATGTCCGCCATGGTAATAATCAAACCAGTCTGCATCTGATTGATGGTCTTGGCCTGATACTGGAGGTCGTTCATCTGATTCATGGAATCCTCTGCCATTTTGCAGATTGCATGATACAGAAATTCCAATTCATCATTTGTCTTTAGATTAATAGCTTGCATTTCATCCACAGCTTCTTTAGATATGGAATGATTTTCGGCGTAAGCCATTATATTGTTGGTGCTGATAGCGATGGCATTCATTGGATAGACCAGATAATATTTAACAATCCACACGCCTGTATATACGATAAACAACAAATAGCCTGAAAAAATAAGGGTTACTCTGATAAGATATTGCTTTGCAAAATACACATTTTCTTCAGTAGGCAAATCCTTGCTGGCAAAATTCCAAAAGATGCTCATGCTTATCCATACAATCAGTACTGTTATAAGCACTGCAGCAGAAATTACAATCACGGTAATTCTTTTTTGCAGATTCCCGCTTCTTTCATCTGAAATTGCATAATCTTTAATTTGCTGCTTTGATAGAGGAGTTTGCTTCCAGCCTAAATTAGCTATTTCAGTAAGGTTTTCTTCCGGAAGTATGCCCACAAGTCCAAGCACTATAGCGGTAGAAAAGCTCTTATCTACTAAATTCAGCAAAAAATGAACCAGAACAAAATTAACTGTGAAATTATTAATATATTTTGATGATAAATAACTAGATAATCTATTCAGTATCTCAAACTGAGGTGATCCAAGTATTAAAAGCTGTATTATCGACCCAATAACGCCACTAATTGCCGCAATGACAACAACAAATAAAAGAACCGGAACTCCCCGTTCTTTCTTTTACTAGGCAACCAGGCTCCTGCAATAATAGCTATTAAAATGCTAACTATAGAATAATAAATAGATGATTGATTAAAAATTGCAGAAATTATATTAGTACATAAGGCAACTATAAGTGCTGGCATGCCACCTGCGACACAAGCAACACCTATAGTTCCTATAGTATCCATATAAAGTGGGAGGTGAATAAGATTTGCTAAAAACCCAAAGCTCACATTTACAACAATACCCCCAACAACAGTAACAAATAACAGTCTCAAATATTTGTCTCTCATGTCCCGTAATTCCCCTATACTAAGGTTTTATACATATCACGGACAATATACCACAAAAATATGAACAAAGAGTGTTATGCCATGGCGGAACTATTGTACTGTTATTCTAATCCTGCCTTAGAATACTTGTGGGATTCGCTTTCGCCCCATTCAAGTCCTTCGTCTGTGTAATTTGCCTCAGCAAGAACGATTTCCCCATCCTTAATTTCCTTTATAGATTTGCTGGTTTCAAGCGAACCTAATTCTCTGATTCCCTTTGAAACTTCGAATAAGACGATTTTTCCTTCTGCTGAAACAACGATGTAATTACCGTCCTTGGCGTGAACGTATACACCTGATGCATATACGTATTCTGATGACTTACGTGTAACGCTGGCGTCACCTACAACAATCTGGTATGATGATTCGCCATCATCTGAAGTCTCATTTAATATACATACATTTTCAAGAGTGCCATCATTGTTTACATCAAACTTTTCATTGAAGCCCTGAATAGATAAATCCTCTGTGTAGAATCCGTTTTCAGGAATATAGGCTTCGTTGAATTTTTCAAATTCAGTGTATGGAACAGTAAAGCTAACAATACCTGCTGCATAAGGAGCAAGATCATACTGCTGGAACATGAAAGTAATTCCGGTGTGATCAAGGTAATTCTCTGGGAAGGAACCCTCATCGAAATACTGGTCGATTACCTCTTTGTAAGAGGTTACATCATCGTCAAATAAAGTGGCCTTTGCAATATCTGCAGATTCATCAATAGTAGTAAGAATGAAGTTCTTTGATGCTGCTGCAATCTTCTCTTCATTACCAAAATCGCTTACAGTAAGCTGTTTTCCAGTATTCACATCAAAAGTGAAGCCCTCCAATAGGGAACTGCCATGTGCTCCACCTGTATAATATGATGTGTCAATTACAAAGCTAAGTATTGCCTCGTCTGCACAAACCACAGAAACACTTTCATTCTGCTGATATTTAAAAACCTCATATTCAAGACCTTCCTCTTCAGCGTATTGCTCCTGGTCCTCGTTCATCTCCTTGGCTTCTTTATTCTGCTGCTCGATACCGCCATTGAAAAGAGATACTCTGCCAGAGAAGAATTCATCTAAAGCCTTTGCTAAAGCTTCGTGCTTATCATCTGTGATTTGTATACATTCTACGCTACCCTCGAAATAATCATAGCCCTCTGCTGCAACTGATGTGATTGCATATTCAGGCTTAGATGGAGCTTCCTCTTCAGTATTTGTAGTAGCTTCTGTGCTTTCGCTATCCTTTTTTGTATCAGTGATAGCTGTAGCTTTTGTATCAGTATTATCCTTTTTACCACAACCAAAGCAGGTTGTAATTGCTAGTGTTAACGCAAGTAAAAGTGCTATTCTTTTTTTCATTACCTACCTCCAACGTTTAACCAATTCGTTTTCAAGTTCAGTATACATAAACTCCGTATTATTTCAAGTAGTACAGTTCAAATTTAAGAATTCTTTACATTTATTTAAGAATTACTCAAAAAGATCAGGATTCCCCAACCCCTCGGGGAATCCTGATGAAAGGAGGATTTATTATAACAAAAAAGACAATAAACTATTTAACAACCAAGCGCTTAGCACCTTCTGCTGCAAGTGCACTTCTCACTGTCTCGCTTTCTTCGAAGGTTATCTGGGCGCAAAGTGTAGAGTCCTTCATTCTCTCTGCTGCAAAGGTAAGTCCATTGTTCTTCCTATCCAGCTTAGGAGAATCAATCTGATCTGGGTCACCTAAAAGTACTACCTTGGAACCCTTGCCTGCACGGGTGATGATTTCAAGAATCTGACCGATTGTACAGTTCTGGGCTTCATCCACGATTACGAAGGAATTGACAAGGGAACGACCTCTCATGTAAGCCAGTGAGCAGATTTCAATGATACCTGTTTCAAACATGTCCTCAATCTGCATTTTTATCTGGTCCTTCTCCTCGTTCTGTCCCTTTAACAGTACCTGAAGGTTATCCATAAATGGTGCAATAAGAGGAGTCATCTTTTCCTCCAAATCACCTGGTAAAAATCCTAAATCATTATCTGAAAGAGTATTGCTTCTTGTAATCATTATTCTGTCAAAGCCACTGTGATAATAGCCCTGCAATCCAGCTGCCAAAGAAAGGAAGGTTTTAGCGGTTCCTGCGCTACCCTTTAAAATAACAAGTGGTAATTCCTCTGGACTAGCCAAAAGTGCATAAAGTGCGAATCTTTGACCTACATTTCTTGGCTGACAATATGGAGTGTAATAATCCCTGTCCTTAAGGATGTGCCAGCCATCAGTTTTAAAGGTATAGAGAGCTGAATTGCTACCATCCCGACAAATTCCAAATTCGTTTTCAATGAATCCCTTATTAAAAGGACTTTCGATATCCTCTGGGGTGATATCTCGTCTACCGGTGTAATTCTCATTGTTGAGAATCATCTCGTTGTGATAGCCTTGAACCACGCAGCCACACATTGTAGCATTGATTCTCATAGAGATATCATTTGTTACAAGTATTGTCTCTAAATCGGATTTCTTGGAAATTCCAAGGACACAATTAATTATTCTGTTGTCAGGCCTATCGAGCGAAAATTCTGCTGGAATCAGCTTCTCATATTCAGATTCTTTTTCAATAATAAAGGTACCGCCATTTGGCATTGTAACCCCACTCGCATAATCACCCTCTACGGATTCAATGTTTCTTATGCTTTCACGTGCGCCGTAGCCCACCTCAGCATAGGCTGTCTTCTTTGAATCTAGCTCCTGCAGAGTAGTCGTTGTGATAATAACGTTATTATCATCAAAACCGAAAAGCGCTGTAGGGCAATGAATCAAAATGTTGGTGTCTAGTACGTAGTTTTTCTTCATAGGGTCACGCTCCTTTATTAAATTTGATAATATAATTTTATACTAACTGGCCTTCAAGTTCTACAATATTTTGTGCATTTCTATGTTTATTGTGTGAATTTTATACTTCATATTGTTTAATTATCACAATATTTCTTAACAGCAAAAGCCTCGCATCCGTTAAAGATACGAGGCTTCCTTTAATTAATTTGCGAAGCTTCTTGCTTTTATATTAAAGCTAAAGGTCTTCTCTCCGCCATATTCATTTTTTCCTCTAATAACAACAGTAGCTTTTCCAATCAGCTTGTTGTTGCTAATAGATACGATTTCATAATCAGATGGATCAAGAACGATTGTTGTATTCTTTCCACCCACCTTTTTCTTGTATGAAATCTCAATGTCGCTTGCCTTAAGTGGCATAACAGCTTTGCTATCGTTATATGCCAGCTTCTTTAAATCCTTCACCTTCACTGAGAATTTGGAAATGTTTGTAGCGTTATCGATTACTCGATAATAGCCAGTAAGCACTGTTCCATTTTCAGCAGAGGTGTATGAGCTCTTTTCTGAACATCTTACTGTTAAATTTACCTTGATTACTGTTCCTGGTGCCACCTTGTCAGTAGCCTGCACTACAGTACCGGCGTATTTCTTTGTGCCATCCTCAAGTACTGTGTCATAAGCGTAAGTATAGCTGTAATCGGTCCTCTTAAAGGCCTCTACATCCTTATTCTTGCCTACTGATATAGCCTTAGCACCATCCATAAGCTTTGGAGTAGCCTTCATAAAGTAACCATTCTTACCTGATGATTTTGCATTGTAAGCAACATCACTTAAGGTGATTGTTACGCCAGCTATATCTGCCTTTTTGATATTGAAAAATGCCGATGCATTAGCACCAGTGTAGTTGCCCTTGCCCTTTACAGTAACTGTAGGCTTGCCAGATTTAAGAAGGGTATAGTCTGCAACTATCTTGGTGTTGTTCTTGTAAGCTAATGTGTAATCTACGCCTTCCTTCAAGGTATTTCCATCAAAGGTAACCTGTACCTGTGGCTTTACACCTGCCTTTGTATAAGTAGCTGGTGTCTCCAATACCTTGATTTCCAACTTGCCATCCTTATTGTTCTTAAGGTTAAAGGCCTTTACCGTAACAGTCTTTTTGATGGTTCCTGAATAGCCATTTATACCAGTAAATACAAGACTGAATTTACCGATGCTGCCGTTGTTATCCATGGCTACTGTATAGTCTTTATTTTCTACGAGAGGAACATTTGCCTGCTTTTCCTTATCGAATTGATATAGAGTAACAGTCTTCCAGGTGCTTTCAAGCTTCTTATCCTTTTCTTTGAATAAATCTGCCATTGTAATGGCCTTGCCTGTATATTCCACTGTTGTAGAAAGTCCTGCGATTTTAACCTTGTTAAGGCTAGTTCCCACTATCTCAAAGGATAAGGTCTTGGTACCTGCGTAGTTCTTTACCTTGTTTGCAATATCCTCTGCTGTAAGCGCCTTCTGCAAGCCCTCTACAACAAAGCTATGCTTTCCAGCAGATTTGTAATCTGTGGCAGTTAATGGATTCAGCTTATAGTCCTGACCATATACAAGAATCTTATTACCATCCTTGATATATGCCATCGCTTCCTTTCCATTGCTGTTATCAAACAATGTAGCTAAATCCACTGCTTTAGTAGCATCGTAAGGAAGCTTGATAGCCTTGCCATTTGCATCAACAGCCTTAAGTCTTGAAGCCATCAAGGTTGTAGTCTTGTCAATCGGCTTTGCCTCAACATAGTTGTCACTTGTCACCTGACCTTCGAAATTGCTTCCATCCTTGGCAACAGCAACTATATAGTATTTTACTGCTGCGTCATTAACGATTTCCTTTGCAGGCAAAGCCACTTCATTTACAGCTTCAACAGCATTCTTGTAGTACTTAAGCACATAGTCTTTGTTAAGAGCAAGCTTTTTACCATTGAAGCTGTATTGAGGCTTGGTGTTTGAAATCTTTACGTTTGCTCCCATATTAACAGCTACAGTGTGCTCTGTTGTTACAGCAGCTGCTGCAAGGCTGGCCTTATTGATAGTAAATGTAAATGGAGCCTTTGCAGTATAGTTTCCCTTACCTGTGATTGTAACAGTAGGAGCCTTCTTTACATTATCCTGATTAGCAGACACTTTATTTCTTGCGTAGCTTACTGTGTAATCTCTTTTTTCAACCAGCTTTGTTGTGCCTTGGTAAACCTCCACCTTTTCGTTAAAGGTGATGTTATTACCTGTGTAGGTTTCAGCGTAGGTGGTCTGTCCGCCCTGGGTGTAGTATTTATCTCTGTCACCGATGATAAACCACATGCCCTGAGGAACCTTTGTAGATACATTGCCAAATAATGGCTGTAAATCAGCAGGAACATCTCCCCAGTCATTGGTATTTACTGTGTATGTGAAGGTAGCTACTGTACTATCCTTACACTCATCCTTAACTGCTATCGCCTTAATAGTAGTTGTTTTATTAATAACGATTGCATCTGTATAAAGAGTTGAATCCTTAGTAGGAGTGTCACCTAAAACTGTGTAATAAATATCTGCAAGATATGTATCTGTACTAAGCTGTACTTTTGTTCCTGCCTTAACAACGCCAGGAGCTATATCTGCCTTTGGCGCTGCCACATTAAGCTCAGGATAGATTGTAACCTCACAGCTGTCACTATATTCCGTTCCTTCAAGTGTGGCTGTAATTTTAACAACCTTCTTTTCTGTGATGTTTGTAGCTGGAGTCAGAATAATAGTATCCTCAAGCATAGATTTTCTAGCTGTAGTTAATACTGATGTATTATCAATACTCCACTTAACAGCCTTTGCCAAATTAGCCTTTCCAGCAACAATAGGTGTTAATTCGAAGTTAACGCCTTCCTTTGCAGAAAGCACCACTTCATTTGCGCTAAGCTTTATAGGTGAAGCTACGTTTACCTCAAGCTCAGCCTTTGCATTACCTACCTTTGCTGTTATCTTGGCTGTGCCCTCCTGGTTTTGAGCTGTAATCTTGTTTCCAGCCACCTTTACAATATTGTTGTTGCTGCTAGTAAAGGTTACAGCTGATGCTTTTTCAGCTGGGAAAACCTCTACAGTATCAAGAGTATATTCTTCACCCTTTACCAGATTAAGCTTGCTAACCTTAAATACTATATTTTCTGCAGCCTTAACAACCTTGATAGAAATCTTGTTAGATACCTTGCCATCCACTGTTGCATGAATAGTGGCATCTCCTGGTGTTAAAGCTGTAAGCTTGCCAGTGTTGTCGATGCTGATTGAATTTTGGCCATCCTCGCCTGCATTTTTGTCTATAACAAAGCGCACGCCCTCATCTGCATCACTCTTTTCAGCTCTGACATTTATATTAATGGACTGCCCAACTGCCAATGTATAGCTATCAGCACCTTCGATAATAATATCTGAATCTACATAATCTCTCCATTTAGCGTAGAGAGTGCCAGTTCCATCGGTAGGATAATAATATTCCTCACCTGCTGCTGTACAGACTGTTGTAGCTTTTGTTGTAAGATTTGAATCTGTATACCAGCCTGTAAATACACTCTTATCTGTTCTTGATAATCTGCTTTCATAATATGCAAGATTGATACCACTGCCAGCTACTATTTCTGTAGCTGTAATTTTATAGTCTAAATCTGCCTCACCGGCGAAATATCCTCCGTTGGCATCAAGGATTACAGAGCTTGCATAATCATACTTTGCATATAAATTCTTTACAGTTTTTGGCACAGTGAGGTAGCACTTGTCATTCTTGTAATTAACAGCGCCTTCAAAGGCCTGTGTAAGAGCCGCATCTGTGTACCAGCCGGCGAAAGCTTTTGAAATATCCTTGCTGGTTGGAATTGGACAGCTAACTATTTCTTTAGCTTCACCTGTTCGCTCTACTGCATAGGTTACTTTATCACCAGCACCAAAGTATCCTGCATTAGCATATAAATACAATGGTGAATTATCGTTATATTTACTCCACTTTGCATAAATAGAAGTATTAGCTGATATTACCATATCTGGATTTGCAGGCTGTTTTAATGCAGCATCTGCGTACCAGCTTGTTACGTGAGAAGCTGTAAATCCATAAGTGTTATGGCCAAACTTGTACTGTGTGTTGATATCAGATAATAATGTCCCCTTAGCTACAACAACCTTGTATGTAGTACCATTGTCTGTAAGCTCTGGGGTATATATTCCTGTATGAAAGTTCTCGGTAAATTCAGTTGTTCCACTTACAAAGGTTACTTCCACGGCATCATTCCATACGGCATATAAATCCATATCACCTGTAGGAACAAAACCTGTTTCTGGCATATATGTTGTATTTACTGTGGAACCAGCCACTTCTCTGATTGCATGGTAATTCTGGTTAAAGATGTACTGCTTTCCTGTACCATTTTTGTTGGTGCTATAAATCAGTGTATTACCAGCATCATCTAGGTAAAACATTGGTATCTTACCATAGTCTCTTTTATCCATGGTAGGGACGTTGAAGACACCACTTGCTTTATAATTGCTGTAAGTGAAAGCCTTTCCCTTTGGCACCTTAACAGCGATAGTTTCAGAAACACCGTCAAGCCTTGCCCCACTCTTGTTTGAATGGAAGGTGATTGTGTAGCAATCTGAGTAATGAGCATAGTAAGTAACAGCTGTTGTAGCTTTTGTATTACTTATTGATGATACAGGTGTGCTTATGCAGGACTCATCTTCATACCAACTATCGAAGGCTTTGTTATCATCTGTTTCAGGGATTGGTGCTTTATTACCGATTTTGCTGCCCTTAGGCAATTTAATCTGAACTGTATTTTTTCCATCTGCAAAATGACCTTCCTTAGCCTCAAAGGTTACTGTTACTGCATCTTCGTATTTAGCATAGAATGTAACATCTTTTGTAATTGGGAAATTATTTATGTCATCCTTTTCAATGGCATTAGTGCATGCACTGTCTGTATACCATCCTACGAATAGCTTATCGTCTGTAGATGTAGGATTTTCAGGTATACTAAATCCCTCTCGCTTTAGTGTGCTTCCTGTTGAAACAGTATATTCAGTCTTAATATTTCCAGCAGAATCTGCTCCTTCGCCATAATTAAAGGTTACCTTGTGGCCTTGAATCCATTTTGCGTAGAAATCATAATCCTTAGTGTATTTCTTATCTGCAATGTAGCCATCACGAGTGATAACCGGCTCAGTGCACTCTTCGTCCATATACCAGCCACCAAAGGTGTAGCCCGTTTTACTTACTTTTACATCAGTGATAGTATCTCCACTTGATAAGCCCCAGCCATGTTCATCACCATAGGATACCTGTTTGGTAAGAGTTTTTTCATCGTCACTTAATATATAGCCACCATATCGTTTGGTGTCAGCACTAAACACTCCATCGTTTCCGTGAAATTTTACAATCCTAAATTTATTAGTGCTACTCCAAACTGGATATACATCAACATTCTCCTTAAAATTTCCCTCTGCGCCAAACACATCGAAATCTGGTTTAGTTGCGTTATTTGTAAGAGCCCAACCTTCAATACCCTTATATAAATCCTGGCAAAAGATTCCATACTCAAATACATTATAAAGATGGTCGCTATTATCCTTATAGACATCAAATGTTATTGTATCGCGCTTTTCACCAGTATCCTTGTCAATGAAAAAACCACCTTTAGACGCATTACCAGCATGATATGTAATAACATAGTTTCCATTTCCAGCTGTTGCATCTGTCCACTCTAAATAAACATCCATGTCCTTGCCAGGAGTCATATGAATACCATAGTTTGCTGGCTGTCTTTTTTTAATGTTATTATTATCATAAAAATAATAACTGGCAACTACCCTACTGGCATTCTTATTCTTTGCACTACCAACTGCTCCACTTATTCCGAGTGGATAAGGTGCTTCTGATGCAATACGAGCATCTGCAAATGATATTTTATATGTATCTACTTCTTCACCATCTTTAAGGAAATAAGCGTTTTCAGTAGTGTCATTTTCTGGTCTTGCATGAACTGTAATAACAGTTTTGTCCCTATAATATTTTTTATATAAAGTCATAGGTTCAGTTACTCTAAGACCGTCAATATCTATTTCCTCTGACATATCTTCTTTTGTGTAAAATATAGTATAACCATCACTAGAATAAGTACCATTCTCATATTTGGAGTTCGCATCTGAATAATGAGGATAGCGCTCTTCATAACAATCTACATTACCTACATAATAATACTCCGTCAGTAATTCCCCTTTAGGAACTCTTAATATATATTCTTCAACTGGATTATCAAAATCATTCGCAGGTCTATAAAAACCTAAACCTACTGCGGATTCTCCAGTTGGTTCTGACCCAACATTCATACCAAATATTAGTTTTACTTCATATGTTTCATCAACAGAAAGCCAACGGGCATACAAAGTCTTCTTGTCATACAATCTAACCATTGCATTATCAGAAGAACCTTCATCCTCATCTATAAGTTCACATTGTAAACAATCATTACTATCTGCCACAGAAGCTCTAAGACTATCGGTACAATTTGAATCAAAGTACCAACCTGCAAAAAAATACCCCTCTCTTGTTGGGATATATCCAATCCTAGTCTTCTTCACATTCCACAATTTAACAAAACTACCGTCATAGAACTTTCCACCATTAGCATCTAGATAGAAGCCAAAATCAGCCATGTCAAGAAGCTTGCTCTCCTGGGCCTCTTCTTCTACAAGCTCTAGATCCTCTACTTCAACTACAGTCTCGTTTTCACTGCTCTCATCAGATTCAGCAGCATCTGCTTTTTGAACTTCTACTGTCTCTTCTGCTGTATCTTCTGCAGGCGCAGCTTGCTGTTCTATAGTCTTTACATCATCACCCTGGGTATTTTCTACCCCATCCTCTGATTCAGTAGCAACTACAGCTTCATTATCTACAGTTTCATCAATGTTTTCTGTCATTTCAATTTCAGTGTTGTCACCTATTTCAGCAGCATAAGAATTAAAGCTGCCAAACTGAAATGATGTCAAAATCATTGCTGTCGCCAAAACTGTAGCGATACATTTACGGAATATCATTTCCCATCCTCCTGTGCACAATTGTTACATAATAGCATTATTTTACATCTTATACTGATAATATCACGCTATTAGGTAATTTTTGTGAACTCTAAGACTTGTGAGATATTTTTGGTAAAAGCCACAAAAAAAAGACCCGAAGGTCTTTTTATTAGTCTATATTGAATAACTCCACTTCTGACATAAATGGAATGGATTTGGCTGCGCCATCCTTTGTAACTGCCAAGGCCGCTGCCTTTGATGCAGTAATTAAAATATCCTTTACCGGAAGCTTTTTATATAAGCCAGCCACGAAATATCCTGTAAAAGTATCTCCTGCGGCTGTGGTATCTACAGCCTTCACTTCAAAGGCTGCCTGATACAGCTCCTCATCTCCTTGATGATAAATGCTGCCGCCCTCACCTAAGGTAAGAACAATCTTAGCGTTTGAATAGCTGGCTGCCATGGCAGCAACAATAGTGGCCGGGGTAGTCATTCCCGTCATCTGCTGCCCCTCAGTCTCATTCAAAAGGAACACCGAAATCTTACCTAAATCGCATTCCTCCAGCCTCTCATCATAAGGTGATGGATTTAAAACAATTGTCATGCCCTTTGCAAAAGCCTGATCTATCAAATATGGTAGCTCGTTAATTTCGTTTTGAAGAAGGATGATATCTCCAGTATCGAAATTCTTAAGAACCTCATCAACATATTCCTTGGAGTTCTTCTGATTGGCTCCACCAAACAAAACAATGCTATTCTGTCCCTTTTCATCCACCTGGATGATGGTGTGACCGCAACGTCCAGTGACTGTTTTCATGTAATCCGTTTTGATACCGTAGGTCTCGCAGGCATCATAAAAATCCAAGCCCTCTTCCCCAACAAGGCCTGCATGATAGCATGAAATTCCTGCTCTTGCCAGGGCAACAGACTGATTAAAGCCCTTGCCACCAAGATTCAAACCAACCTCCTTGGCAAGAATAGTCTCACCCTCTCTAACAATGTGAGAAACCTGATACGTATAGTCCAAATTTAGTGAACCAAAATTCAGTATCTTCATAAATACCCCCCGTTAATAGCGCTCTACCTAATAAAATTAAATATGACCTACTAACAATAATCCTGCCAATCCATAGTATGTAACAACTGCCACTAAATCGTTAACAGTAGTGATAAGTGGACCAGATGCAACTGCAGGATCTACTTTAATCTTGTGGAAGAATATTGGAATAATTGTTCCAATAAAGCTTGAAACTATCATAGCAATAAATAGTGAAAAACCTACGATAGCTGATACCTTAAAGGCAATATACCATACATAGGCCTTAAACACATGCAGGTAAAGTGCTACGAAAAATAGTGCAAGCACTCCTAATATAAGTCCATTTGTTCCACCAACGCGCATTTCCTTGAGAACGAATTTGGCCTTTTCAAGACCTGATATTTCCTCGTCCATAAGCACTCGAATGGTGACAGCCAGTGACTGTGTTCCAACATTACCAGCCATATCAAGGATAAGTGACTGGAATACAACTACGATTGCTACTGAAGCAACTACCTTATCAAATATGCCTATTACCGAGCTTGTCACAAGGCCAAGGCCTAGTAACAATAACAGCCAAGGAATACGCTTTTTGATACTCTCTGGTAAGCTTTCGTTCAAATCCTCTTCAGCAGTCAAACCAGCCAACCTAGCGTAGTCTTCACCCATCTCATCATCTACGGCCTCGATGATATCCTGTGATGTGATAGCACCGATAATCTCGTCATTAGGATTAAGTACTGGAATAGAATCCTCAGCGTAATCCTTTAAATCTTCGATAGTTTCAGAGATTAATGCATCAGCCTTAACACTTGGGTAGCTGTGACTGATAATATCATCAAGTGGTGTGTAATCACGGGCAAGAATCAAATCTCTAAGCTCGATAGCACCGTAATATTTATCCTCTGTATCTACTACATAGATAGTGTTGATATTATCGTTATCCTTTGATTGAGAAATCAAAGAACGCATTGCCTGCTTAACTGAAAAATTCTGCTTGATGACAATGAAATTTGTAGTCATCATACTACCAACTTCATCTTCATCATAGGAATTGATAAGTCGTACATCTGCAGATGCTTCCTTATCCATCAAAGAAATCAGCTGCTCTCTTTGAGCCTCATCCTCGATATCCTCCAAAGCATCTACCGCATCATCGGCATCCATGTTCTCTAAGACATCAGCCGCCTGCTCTGGTGTAATCTCTGCTAAATATTCACCTACATCCTCAATATATGGGAAAATTTCTGATAGACGTTCGGCACCTAGAACTCCGAACAATCTTCTACGGTCCTCTGTATCTAAGGCCTCGTATGCCTCGGCAATATCATTCTCATGATAATCGTCAAGAGCCTCCATTAAAGCCTCGGCACCTAGATTAGAGCGTAGCAAATCGATAATCTCTTGGATTTTGTTATCCTCTAAAATCTCTTTTGTTTCCATGTTCTTTCTCCGCTATAAAAAAAGAATGTCATGTTTAGACGATGACATTCCTTGCACATGAAAACTAAGCTCTTTTATCTAAAAGAACAGCTACTCATCTGTATATCGAATGTCTCGTCGCAGCATAATCGCCCATGACTGTCTGATTTGTCCATAGCTGTTCTCCTTTCTTTTCTCTTAAATTAGAAATTAATTGTTTGAATTGTACACAAAAAACATAACACAAAAATTAACTCTTTGTAAACCCCATTTAGCAAATAAAATGCTGTATTTACAAATATTTTTTCTGTTCTGTAAAGCCTCTACCCTTAACCTCGGAAACGCGGCTTACAATGATAAATGCTTCTGGATCAATTTCATGAACCAGCTTCTCTGTTCTGGCTAATTCTCTAGTGGAAACTATAGAAAGATTAATCTCTGTATCCTTTCCAAGATAGCCTGTTCGGCCGTATATTACAGTAACGCCTCGGTCGATATCCTGAAGAATTGCTCTTCTGATTTCCTCGCTTTTTTTGCTTACAACCTTTATCTGAGTCTTTGCCTTACCAAGTATCAGCATTCTATCTAATACATTAGTATAAATAATGACCATCAAAATGCCGTAAAGCACTAAGGTCTTTTCTGCAAATAATGCCTGTAAAACAAGTATGCAAATATCAAAGGCCCACATCATACCTGATATAGGAGTTCCGAAGAATTTGTTGAGTACGATAGGTGGTATATCCATTCCACCTGTAGATGCACCAGTACGAATAACAATACCTAAGCTGGCTCCGATAATCATTCCACCAAACACTGTGCAAAGCACTATATCATCTGTTGGGGCAAACCTAACGGCAAGAAGCTCGGCTATATGTAATTCCACTGGAAAACAGAATGTTGAGAGTAAGGTGTTGGCGGCAAAACGGCGACCCATGATACGCCAGCCAACAAAAAATAGAACTGTATTTATAACAAATGCAACATGTACTGTATTAAAACCAAATATACGGTGGAAGAATAAAGCCAGACCTGTTCCGCCGCCAGTAATAAGCCCTGACGGCTCTATAAAGAACGCAACAGCAATTGCGTATGCAAAATTTCCTAAAATAACTATCAATGCTGTTTTTAATATCTGCTTCATTATTCCACCCACTTAAATCTTATTTATCGTTCATCTTTGCAAGCTTTGCAGCCTGATCAGCTGCAATAAGTGCATCCAAGATTTCCTGGATATCACCATCCATAATCTTATCAAGCTTATAAAGTGTAAGATTAATTCTATGATCTGTAACACGTCCCTGTGGGAAGTTGTATGTACGAATCTTTTCTGCTCTATCGCCAGTACCAATCTGTGAACGACGCTCTGCTGCTTCAGCATCCTGCTGCTTCTGAAGCTCTAAATCATATAACTTTGCACGTAAGAGTGCGAAAGCCTTTTCCTTATTCTGAAGCTGTGACTTTTCAGTCTGGCTATAGATAACAATACCTGTTGGATAGTGAGTAAGACGTACAGCTGAATCAGTTGTGTTGACACACTGACCACCGTTACCAGATGCACGCATAACGTCGATACGGATATCCTTTTCTTCAATCTGTACATCTACTTCTTCTGCCTCTGGCATAACTGCTACAGAACATGTAGATGTCTGAATACGTCCCTGTGATTCTGTCTCTGGGACACGCTGTACACGGTGTACGCCTGATTCGTACTTAAGGATTGAGTAAGCACCTGTTCCCTTAACCATGAATTCGATGTTCTTCATACCACCGATGCCTGTTTCATCTGCCTCAAGAAGCTCAACCTTCCATCCACGAGACTCAACATAATGTACGTACATACGATAGATTTCAGCTGCGAAAAGTGCTGCTTCCTCTCCACCTGCACCTGCACGGATTTCTACGATAACGTTCTTATCATCATTAGGGTCCTTTGGAAGAAGTAAAATCTTAAGCTCCTGCTCAAGTCTTTCAACCTCTGCCTTTGACTCGTTTAATTCTTCCTTTGCAAGCTCCTTCATTTCTTCATCTGTCTCTTCCTCAAGAAGGGCAAGTGAATCCTCAATATTCTGCTTGTGAGCGCTGTACTCCTTGTATGCTTCAACGATAGGCGCAAGCTCGGCCTGCTCCTTCATAAGGCTTCTGAATCTTGCATTATCATTAGCCACATCTGGCTCTGATAAAAGGTTCATAACCTCTTCATATCTCAAAACTAAATCTTCTAATCTATCAAACATAATAACCTCCTGTTTATAGATGCCCTTTTACTACTCGATTATTTCCGGCCAAATCGTTTACAACCTCAACATCCTTGAAGCCATTTTCCACAAATAAAGCATATACATCTGGCCCTTGATCATATCCTATTTCAACTAATAGCCAGCCATCGCAGGCAAGATAATCTGCTGCATGACCTACTATTTCTCTATAGAAAAACAAGCCGTCCTCTGTACCATCTAAAGCAATAAGTGGCTCATGATCTTTAACTTCTTCTGCCAATCCATTAATATCCTCGGTGCGGATATATGGTGGATTAGAAACGATTGTGTTGTATTTACCAAGTACTGGATTCCATAGATTTCCCTTGATGAAATCTATTCTGCCTGGGGCAAGCCTATTTCCATTATCCCTTGCAACTGCAATGGCTTCATCAGAAATATCTATTCCTGCACCGGTAATCCCCTGTCCTAAAACAACAAGAGAGATAATAACACATCCGCTGCCAGTACACAAATCTAAAACATGACTTCCTGAAGGGGTAACCTTAAGTGCCTCCTCTACAAGAGTCTCTGTATCCTGGCGTGGAATAAGAACGTGTTCATTTACCCAGAAATTAATTCCCATGAATTCCTGCTCTCCAGTAATATGCTGAAGAGGTACACGCTCTGCTCTTTTAAGTAAGGCTTCCTTGTATTTAAACAAAGTAAGCTCATCTATTTCTTCATTTTGAACAAGAAAATATTTAGCCTTTGTAAGCTGGCTAACAAACGAAAGCAGGTACCACGCATCGATTTTTGCGTCGACGATTTTTTCTGTTTCCAGTAATTTGATTCCTTTTTCTAATGCTTGTTTAAATGTCATTTGAAAAACACTCCTTATTTTTCTCCTGGAAATCCTTCCAATCAAAAACTGCCTCTACAGAAGCGATTCCAACTTCAATCATATCATCATCTGGTTCCATAACTGTAAGCTTTTGAAGCCATAAGCCTGGCTTTGAAAAGCTATTGACAATAGCATTGTCGTATCTGCCTGCCAGTCTGATGAATTCATAGGAAATACCGGCGATAACTGGGATTAAAAGAAGCCTGCACAAAAGCTTCAACCACATATTATCAAAAGTAATAAACATAAAAACAAATACTGAAATTATAAAAACAATAAAAATGAAGCTTGTTCCACATCTCTTGTGGAAGCGAGTGGAACGTCTAACATTTTCCACGGTAAGTGGTAAGCCTGTCTCTACGCAATTAATACATTTGTGTTCAGCCCCATGATACATAAAGGTGCGCTTGATATCTTCCATTTGGGAAATAACCATTACATAGGCAATAAATATCGCTATGCGAAGAAGCCCCTCAACAAATGCAATCACAGCCTGTGATAAACCAAAACGATTCAATCCAAGTGCTATGAAATATGGAAGTGCGAAAAATATTCCAAGAGCAAGAACGAAGGAAACAAAAAGAGTACCTCCCATTTCTGCCTTTTCTTTTTTCTCAAGCTTCTTAAGCTCTTCCTCTGATAAGGTAGATTTATCTACGCTGTCTTCATCCTCGAAAAAGCTAGCTGAATACATTAATGTGCTAAGACCTATAACAAGAGAATCAATAAATGCTACTACACCTCTGATGATTGGAATCTTATGCCAAATATTATTTATGTCCCTTGTGTTTTTTACATCAACCGTTATTTCCTTATCCGGCTTTCTGACTGCCACGGCATATTTATCACCGTTTCTCATCATAACGCCTTCCATAACGGCTTGACCACCAATACCCGAATACTTCATTATTATTCTCCAATTAACGTAATAAAGGGCTGAGACGAATCTCAACCCTTAAGAGTCCATATAACAAACTACTTTGCGTCAATGCCGTACTTCTTATTGAACTTGTCAATACGTCCACGTGCCTGTGTAGCCTTCTGCTGGCCTGTGTAGAATGGATGGCACTTTGAGCAAATTTCTACGTGGATGCTCTCCTTTGTAGAACCTGTTACAAATGTGTTACCGCAGTTGCAAGTAACTGTAGCCTGATAGTAATCTGGATGGATACCCTGTCTCATCTTATTCACCTCTCATTTAATAAACTTTACAATTTCCAACTGTAAGTAATAATGCCGTTCAAATACGAGGTACTCGTATTTCATCCCGATTAACAGCTTCACTAGTATAGCATGGCATAATATAAATATCAAGTATTCTAACTAACTTTCATCAAAAATTGCAGTTGTTTCCCTGTGGCGTTTGAAAAAATCTTCCATTTTATCCATCAGCTCCTTCTTGGAAACTGATTTAAGTATATAATCTTCTGGCCTCATGTCAACAGCCTTTACTACCAAATCCCTGTCGTTTTTGCCGGTAAGGAACATTACCGGAATATTTCTGGTAGCTGCATCCTCCTTAAGCATGCGAAAAACAGTAGGCCCGTCCATGGATGGCATTTCATAATCAAGAAGAATCAAATCGATACCTGAGTTATCCATAAGCCAGTGAATAGCCTTTCCTCCCGAATCTAACATGGTGATTTGGTAGCGCTCCTTCATCCACTCGTGAATCATTCGAAGATAGGTTACATCATCATCGATTATTAATATATGATGCCTTTTAGCAGGAGCTATTTCTCCATTTAACGCTCTTTGAACGGTTGCCAGCAAGGCATCCATATCTACTGGCCTTGAAAACCAATCCACAATAGCTGATTTTGGTATAGTTTCAAGGGCTGTTTCATATTCAGCCTGCTCTCCCACCAGTATTACAAGCCTCTGCTGTTCAAGACACAGATTCTTTAGTTCGTTTAAAAAATCCGCACCTCTTATGGTGTAAATATCATCATCAAGATAGTATATGATGGGATCTGTCTCCTCAACAGCCTCATCCAGCTGGAACACACTTGGTCCAACATGGATTCCCTCGATACCTGCTTCCTGTAGCTTTTTCTTAATCCCCATTACCGAAAAGCTATCTTTTGGGCTGACGATTGCGACCTTGCTTTTTTCCAGTGGTGATTTAAAAAAATCCATTTTTGCCCTCCAACTAATTATTTAGCATTTCTGTGGCAGCCTTTGAAACTGCCTCATAATCCATTTGTTGCAGCATACCTCTAATCTCATTAATCTTTACTTTGATATCCTCTGGAATATCATATTCATCCAACGTATTCAAAACCATTTCGGTGGATGTGAAATCGCATACATTAGCCATTTCTATGATGGAATACAAAGCATCCTTTAAATCACTTTTATCAAAAGGCTTCTTCTCCTGCGTCTCTCCTTCGTAGGCATTTCTAATACTAAGATATTCTTCTATAAGCTCATCATGATGGGCGTTAATGTAATCCCAGTCGCCTGCATTTCCAGCCTTCTCCAGGGCCTCCGCCTTTTTTGAGATAGACATTTCTCCGATAAGACGCGCCGTACTCTTTAAGCCGTGAACCTTGATGGTATAGTTTTTAATGTCTCTATCTGACTTAAACTCATCCAGCTTTTTTGCGCTTTCATCAATGGTAGAAACGAAAATTTTGATAAGAGCCTTTCTTTCATCATCATTTGAGGTAAGAGTTTTATTATTCTTAACATCGCTTATGGCCTTTTTAAGGATCTTCTTTTTAGGGATATACTTCATCAGCATATCCTCCAAGGCTTCAGCATCAATAGGCTTTGTAAGATAATCGTCAAAGCCCTTTGAAATATAGTATTCCTTGGCACCTGCTATGGCATTGGCGGTTAGGGCGATGACCTTTGTTCTATCAGTAATATAGCCATTTTTATGGATGATATCCATCGTCTCGATACCATCCAAATCTGGCATCATGTGATCCATGAAGATGATATCGTACTCCTTCTCCTCCACCCTGGTAATAGCCTCCCTGCCAGATTCCACTAAATCAGGGATGAAATCGTAGACCTTCATAAGATTCTTGGCTACCATCAGGTTCATCTCATAATCATCTACCACCAGTACCTCTGCATGTGGCATAGATGGGAAAGTGTATTTATTTCGTCTCTTATAGCTGCGCTTAATTCGCTTTTTATAATCTCCAACAGGCTCATCACTGACGATTCCCTGGCGAAGCACAAAGGAAAAGACGGAGCCCACCGTGTACTTACTATCCACCTGAAGCTCGCTTCCCATCAGATGCAACAGCTGAATTACAATAGGAATTCCAAGGCCTGTTCCTTCTATATTTCTGTTGTGTTCTTCATCTATACGCTTGAAAGAAACCGCAAGATTCTCCAAATCCTCCTCACGAATTCCAATTCCTGTATCCTTTACCTTTACTTCTATTTCCACACTATTATCAAATCTATTAAGCTCTGTCATGGAAAAATTGATTTCCCCGGCATCGGTATACTTTATAGCATTTGTAAGAAGATTGGCAATTATCTGGCTGATTCTTACGTCATCCCCAAGCAATGTCATAGGCAGATTTTCATCTACATTTACAATAAAGTTAAGCCCCTTAGATTTGGCTCTAGCCGAGGTGCTTGAAACCAGACCGTTTACAAGTCCCGCCAAATCGTACTCTACATCAAAGATTTCCATCTTGCCTTCTTCAAGCTTGGAATAATCCAATATACCATTTACCTGAGCAAGAAGTGACTTACCAGCTTGCTTTATATTTGTGGCGTATTCAACTATCTGCTCATCGTTAGACTCCCTGATAATCATCTCATCCATACCCAAAATGGCATTGATAGGAGTTCTAACCTCGTGGGACATATTTGCAAGGAAGGTACTTTTCGCCTTGTTAGAAGAATTAGCCGCCTCTGTCTGTTCATCAATCAATCTCAGCAGCCACTTCACCACAAAGCCTGCAAATAACAGCCCTAAAAGCAGCGCCACAATAAATGGAACAAAAAAATAAGCCGCAAATATGACAGCATCTTCTGAATCTAAGACGCTAAATGTCATAAATGCGACTATTAATAATACTATTGCCTCAACAAATACTACAAGAGATGCTATCAAAAGCATCATTCTTGTTCTCACTGATTTCATAGCTCACCCCGAAATACGCATGAAGTTGTTAGTTCATAAGTATATCCATTATAGAAGCGTATACCTCATCGCTTCTAACCTTCCAATTATTACAAAGCGTTTCAGCCTGCTCCTTAGAGCCTACATGGAAACTTAAATCCAAGGCTGGAACATCATTTTCAGTGATGCGAAGCTGCACCACGAAGCCACCTCTATCTGCCTTGAAATAAGTAGCTCTGTAGGAATTTTCTGCCTTCATAGAGATAGAATTAACCTTGAGATACTTATCAATATCCTTAGACAAGGCTGGAGAAATTTTCTCCTTAAAAAGCTCAAGTGTCTTCTGGCCCTCATCTGTAATAGAGTAGGTTGTATTATTGTGATTTGTCTTGGATACGATTAGATTAGCTTCCTCATCATCGCTAATAGCTTGCTGAGCAGTAAAATAATCGGTTAAATTACCCTCTAAAAAGAAATCTGTAATCTGACTATTACTAAGTGGGAAACCACTACGATGCAATAATTCAAGTATAGTAATTTTGTAAATCAAATTAGGTTCTGCCATAATTTCCTCACTTCATATAACTTACGTAAGGGTTAAATTACCCTCTTTCGAATAATCATATCGATATATTCATCATTATTCTTGGTGTGGGCAAACATATTAAGGATGGTTTCTACTGCATCCTCTTTTCTTGCGCCATTAATTGCCTTGCGCATGATTTCCATGGCATCAAGCTCTTTTCTTGAAAGGAGTAAATCCTCTCGACGTGTACCTGATCCTGTAATATCGATTGCAGGGAAAATTCTCTTTTCTGAAAGCTTTCTATCAAGGATAAGCTCCATGTTACCTGTTCCCTTGAATTCCTCGAATACTACATCATCCATTTTTGATCCTGTATCAACAAGTGCTGTTGCAAGGATTGTAAGAGATCCGCCTTCACGCATGTTTCTAGCTGCACCAAAGAATTTCTTTGGCATGTGAAGTGCTGCTGGATCCAAACCACCTGAAAGTGTACGACCTGAAGGCTGTACTGTCAAGTTGTAAGCTCTAGCAAGTCTTGTGATTGAATCAAGAAGAATCATAACATCCTGACCATGCTCAACAAGGCGCTTAGCACGCTCGATAACCATTTCAGAAACACGCTTGTGGTGCTCTGGGCTCTCGTCGAAGGTAGAATAGATAACCTCTACATTTTTGCTATTACGCATAGTATCCTTCATATCTGTAACTTCCTCTGGACGCTCGTCGATAAGAAGAATAATAAGATGCATATCTGGATGTGAATAATTAACTGAAGTAGCAACTTCCTTTAACAGTGTAGTCTTACCTGCCTTAGGCTGTGAAACGATCATACCACGCTGTCCCTTACCAATTGGGCTAACCAAATCTACGATACGCATAGCAACTGAGCTGCGCTGTCTCTCTAATCTGATTCGCTCATTAGGGAAGATAGGTGTTAAATCCTCGAAATTAGGACGTCTGCATGCTGCTTCTGGCGAATAATTATTGATTGAATCTATAATCATAAGAGCGGCAAACTTATCTGTTGGATTGTTGAAACGCTTCTTACCAACGATAATATCACCTGTCTTAAGATTGAATTTCTTGATTTGTGACTGAGATACATATACGTCATCTGTACCTGGCATATAGTTATCACAACGAATGAAACCGAAGCCATCACCCATAACCTCTAAAATACCACTGGCTGGCATAAGATTATCCATTGGGATATCTGCTGGGATTTCAGTCTTTTCTGCTCTCTCAGTTCTTTCTGGTCTTTCAACTCTTCTAGGACGCTCTGTTTTCTCTGGGCGCTCCTCTTTCACTGCTTCTTTAACATTTTCCTTAGGAGCACGTTTTGGAGAGCTTTCTGTAGAAGGAGTCTTGTCGGTAGAGTCGTTCTGCTTATCGATTTCGTCTTGCGCAAGCATAGCCTCTACTAAATCGGCTTTCTTCATAGCGGATGTACCTTTTATGCCCCTAGCTTTTGCTAAGTCGCGCAAAATTGTCACCGATAAACTTTCGTATTTTTCTCTCATGTAAATCTCCTTAACATAATACAAATAATAACTTCGTGGAATATAAAAGCCGAATCGACTAACGAATTAACTTTGATAGTAAGGTCATTATATACTCAAAATCAATTTCTGTCTATATTTTTATCTATCTTTGCCGTAAACGTATGTGGCAAAGTAAATCACGCTAGCTATTATTACAATCATAGGACCTGTAGCCATATCTGTGAAATATGAAACGAACAAGCCAACCACACCAGAGAAAATACTAAATATAATCGATAAGTAGGTGTACTCTCTAAAATTATCGGAAATATTACGACTGCTGGCAGCTGGAAGAATCAACAACGCATTAATGAGAAGGATTCCAACCCATTTTATAGAAAGCATAACAAGCAACGCAATAAGGACTGCAAAGGCATCCTCCATTATTCTTACAGAAATGCTTCGGCTCTTTGCAAGGGTTGTGTGAATGCTGATAGCTGTAAGTCTGTTGATGCTAAAGCACCAGAACACCAGGATGACAGCGAACAATACAATAAGCTGAAGAATTTCAGTATATGTAATAGAAAGAATATCTCCTACAAGGATTGCGGAATAGTTGGCAAAGCTTCCACCCCTGGAAAGTATAGCAAGACCAAGTGCTGTAGCGCAGCTTGCAAATACCGAAATAAGAGTGTCGGAAGAGCTTAACCCCTTTCTGCTGATATAATTAAGAAGTAAGGCAAAGCAGATTCCAAAGATAATCATTGAAACTGTAGTGTTGCCAATTCCCATAATCACACCTGCCGCGATGCCAGTAAGTGCTGAATGTCCTAAGGCATCACTGAAATATGCCATCCTCTTTTGAACAATCATTGTACCTACCATACCAAACAGCGGTGAAATTAAAAGGATTGCTATTGTGGCTCTAACCATGAAGGCGTAAGAAAACATTTCATTAAACATTTGCATTCACCTCCACTTCTCCTGCTGCCCCCTTGCCAAAGACATTTTTAAAGGCATCTGATTCAAATACCTGCTTTGGCTTTCCCGCCGCAGTAACTGTTTTATCGATGAGGATAACATTATCTGCATACTTGTAAACATAATCCAGGTCATGGCTTACAAGAATGATAGCAAGGTCGTGTGTCTCCTTAAGATACAGCATCTTTTCGTAGAAAGCATCCATACCATTCTTGTCGATGCCTGAAACTGGCTCATCCAAAAGCAAAAGGTTTGGTGTATCGTGTACAGCCATTGCAAGAAGCACTCTCTGTAATTGGCCACCAGAGAGAGTGCCAACAGGCTGGTCTATAAGATTTTCAACATCGAACTCTGCCAAGGCTGCCTTAACATGGTCATGCTCCTTTTTTGTCTTTATCAAAATTGGAAGCTTACCAGTAAAGCTTTGGAACATATCATACACTGAAAGTGGTGTCGATCTATCAATATTAACTGTCTGTGGAACGTAGCCAATACGAAGCCCTTGCATGGTATTGTCCATTTTATTCTTAAACAGGATTTCACCTGTATGTGGGACCTCGTCTAATATTGCTCTTACAAAGGTAGACTTACCAGCTCCATTTCTACCTATCACTGCTGAAATCTGCCCGCAGTGAATATGTAGATTGATATTTTCAAGAACCTGCTGGTCACCAAAGCTTACGCCCAAATCTTTAATTTTTATACAGTGGAATCCACATGCTATGATTTTCTTCATTTTCTTCTCACTCTACAGCGTTTTTTATAGCTAAATAATTCTTATTTAGAACATTTATATAATCGTCGTTTTCGTATGTGCCATGAACTAAGGTCTCAAGATAAACCACCTTGGCATCTGTCTGCTCCTCAATAAGCTTACCCATTGCATGGCCATAATCATATTCTGCAAAGACTACCTTTACATCATTATCATTTATTATATCGATAAAATTGCTGACTTCGCCTGCACTAACCTGACGCTCCTCATCCAAATCCATGGTAGCTACAACCTCAGCTCCAATAGATTGAGCCACATAGGCAAAAGCCTCATGAAGCACAGCAACATGCTTTCCTGCCAAAGCATCCTCAAGCCCGCACTTATCAATATGAGAATTCATAACTTCGTTAAAGCTATTGGCATTAGCCTTGAAAGCCTCAGAATGAGCCTCGTCAATATCTGCCAGGCCATCTGCTATTGCAAGCACCTGACCAGAAAAGATTTCCTCACTCATCCAGATATGACTATTGAACTCGCTGTCATGATGATGATGCTCTGACTCCTCGCCGTGAGTGTGCTCCTCTTCATGCTCTTCTTCATGTTCGTCTTCTGAATTTCTGATAACAGGATATGTATCCTCTACCGCCTCAAATGTATCTATCACCTTAAGCTTTGGATAGGCAGCAATTACATCATCAAGATAGCCTTCCATGCCACCACCATTTACAATAAGTACATCAGCAGAAGCCAGATTTTTCATATCCTCTGTTGTAAGAGTGTAGTCATGTAAACATCCAGTGGTTGGCTGAGACAAGTTTTCCACAATTACACCATCTATATCCCCTACTACACCTGTGGTAGCAAGATAAATAGGATTGCAGCTGGTCATAACTAGCATGTCATTTCCTGCAACATCCTTTGTATTCTGTTTTACATAAAAAAATGTGCTGCAAAAGCTAACAACACTAATTGATATAAGCAATAGCAGCACAAATAAATACTTATTTTTCATTAATCGAGATCCTCTACATCAGTCAAACTAGCTTCGTTTTCGATTACCTGGTCTAAAAAATCCTGGATTGTATCAAGGCCCTGCTTTGTTTGAGACGAAAATGGAACGATAATAGTCTCTTTAGTAGCGCCTAAACCTTCTCGCAAGATTTTAATTTGCTTGTCCAGCTGACTTCTCTTGATTTTATCAGCCTTTGTAGCAATGACGATTGGATCATATCCAACATAATCCATCCACTCAAACATCTGCTTATCATTGGCTGATGGAGCATGTCTGATATCTACAAGCAAAAATACAGCTCTAATCATATCTGATGAATTCAGATATGTTTCAATCATTTTGCCCCATCTCTCTCGCTCCTTTTCAGAAGCCTTGGCAAAGCCGTAGCCCGGCAAATCCACGACATAAATTTCATCATTGATATTGTAGAAATTTATTGTCTGGGTCTTGCCCGGCTGAGCTGATACTCTTGCAAGAGCTTTGCGGTTCATAACCGCATTTATAAGTGATGATTTACCTACATTCGACTTACCTGCGAATGCAACCTCTGGAAGATCGTTCTTAGGTAACTGAGATGTAGGACCACATACTGTTTCAAGATTACACGATCTGATAACCATTACGCACTCTTTTCCTTCTTGTCCTCGATCGAAACAACACTGCCTTCCGCATCCTTATCGATAAGAAGAAGATTGTCATCAACCATTTCCTTGGTGACTGTAATCTCTGTGATTGACTCGTCAGATGGTACATGGTACATATAATCCATCATAACGTTCTCAACGATTGCGCGAAGACCACGTGCTCCTGTCTTTCTCTCGATAGATTTCTTAGCAATCTCACGAAGTGCATCATCTTCAAAATGAAGCTTAACTCCATCCATCTTAAAGAGTGCCTCGTACTGCTTTGTAAGAGAATTCTTTGGCTCTCTAAGGATTCTAATCATATCGTCCTCTGTAAGTTCCTTAAGAGATACATTGATTGGCACACGTCCAATAAACTCAGGAATAAGACCGAATTTGATGAAATCCTGTGGAAGAACCTGCTGAAGCAAATCATCTACCTTCTGTTTATTCTTATCCTTAACATCAGCGCCAAAACCAATCTGGCTAACATCTGTACGCTGAGAAATGATTTTATCTAAGCCTTCAAAAGCACCACCGCAAATGAAAAGAATATTCTTTGTATCGATAGCGATTGTCTCCTGCTGTGGATGCTTACGTCCACCCTGTGGTGGAACATTAGCAACTGTACCCTCGATAATCTTAAGAAGTGCCTGCTGAACGCCCTCACCTGAAACATCACGTGTAATTGAAACGTTCTCAGATTTCTTAGTAATTTTATCTATCTCATCAATATAAACAATACCGATTTCTGCCTTTTTAATATCGAAATCAGCTGCCTGGATAAGCTTAAGTAAGATGTTTTCAACATCCTCACCAACATAACCTGCTTCTGTAAGTGTTGTAGCATCTGCAATGGCAAATGGTACACCAAGTACTCTGGCAAGTGTCTGTGCAAGTAGTGTCTTACCTGAACCAGTAGGTCCAAGCATAAGAACGTTACTCTTCTGAAGCTCAACATCAATATCATCTGGATTAGCCATAATACGCTTATAGTGATTATAAACTGCTACAGATAAAACCTTCTTTGCTTCATCCTGACCAATAACATATTCATCAAGGAAAGCCTTCATGTCTTCTGGCTTCTGAAGATTGATTTCGATTGAATCCTTCTCCTCTGTAGGGCCAAAGTCTTCAAGCTCCTCAACAATTATTTCCTGACAGATATCAACGCACTCATCACAGATAAATGCCCCATTAGGACCTGCAATAAGCTTGCGAACCTGATTTTGTGTCTTTCCGCAGAAAGAGCAACGAATTTTATCATCGTTTCTTGCCATATCTACCTCATTAACTCTCTAATTAATAGTCCCCTATAATATATCGGCTACTAACTAATTTTTCTTTGTAATAATTTCGTCGATAAGACCATAATCAAGTGCTTCCTTAGCATCAAGCCAATGATCACGCTCTGTATCTGCGCATACCTGCTCGTATGGCTTACCTGTATTTTCAGCAAGCATACGGTTTAACTTTTCTCTTGTCTTTAAAATGTTCTTTGCAGCGATTTCGATCTCTGTTGCCTGTCCCTTAGCTCCACCAAGTGGCTGATGAATCATAACCTCTGAGTTAGGAAGTGCAAATCTCTTACCCTTCTGACCACCTGCAAGAAGGAAAGCACCCATTGATGCTGCCATACCAATACAGATAGTAGAAACATCGCATTTGATGTACTGCATAGTATCATAAATAGCCATACCAGCTGTTACGCTACCACCTGGGCTATTGATGTAAAGATGAATGTCCTTGCTAGGATCCTCTGATTCAAGGAAAAGAAGCTGCGCAACTGTAAGAGATGCAGTAGTTTCATTGACCTCCTCACCTAAGAAAATAATACGATCCTTTAATAGTCTAGAATAAATATCATAAGAACGCTCGCCGCGAGAATTCTGTTCAATGACATAAGGAATTGTTGCCATTATTATGTCCTCCTGTAGCAAAAATTTAGTGTGTTTTAAATAGACACTAAGCCCGAGCATAAGCCCAGGCTAGTGTGTGACTTCGATATTTATTATATATATTTTGAGAGTCTCTGTCTCTGATTTTACAAAAAGTTAATAAAATCTTAACACTTATTACTCTTCTGTAGACTCTTTCTTAGTAGACTTCTTTGTAGTCTTCTTTGCTGGCTTTTCTTCAGCTTCAGTAGCTTCAGCATCATCAGCCTTCTTTGTAGCCTTCTTCTTAGCTGTTTCCTTAACGTTGTCCATGATAAGCTCGATAGCCTTTTCGATAGCGATATCCTTCTTCATAGACTCCTTCTCGTTCTCGCCAACAAGGTTCTTGATTTGCTCAAGTTCCATGCCGTACTGCTTAGAAAGCTCTTCAAGCTTAGCATCAACATCAGCGTCAGTTGCTTCGATCTTCTCAGCCTTTGCAATAGCCTCAAGTACAAGTGAAGACTGTGTACGGCTAAGTGCGTCTGGACGAACCTGATCACGGAAAGCATCCATTGTCATGCCTGTGAACTGCATGTACTGCTGAAGTGAAAGACCCTGCTGTGCCATGTTGTTAGCGAAATCGTTAATCATGTTTTCTACCTGGTAATCAAGCATAGCGTCTGGGATTTCCATCTCTGAATCCTCAACGATCTTAGCGATTGCTTCGTCTTCCTGTGCACGACGGCCTTCTGCCTTCTTATTGTTCTCAAGACGTTCCTTAACAGAAGCCTTGTACTCATCTACTGTTTCAAAATCTGTGTGATCTGATACATACTCATCATCAAGCTTTGGAACATCCTTACCCTTTACTTCGTGGATGTGGCACTTGAATACTGCTGGCTTACCTGCAAGATCTTCCGCCTGATAGTTCTCTGGGAATGAAACCTCAACATCAACATCCTCACCAGCCTTGTGACCGATAAGCTGATCTTCAAAACCAGGAATGAATGAACCTGAACCAAGCTCAAGATCATAGTTCTCACCCTTACCACCTTCGAATGCAACACCGTCAATGAAGCCTTCGAAATCGATAGTAGCTGTATCACCCTTAGAAGCCTTGCCTGTCTTTGTAACCATACGAGCATCTCTCTCAAGCTCAGCCTTGATTGTGTTGTTAACTTCTGTAGCTGTAACCTTTGAATCAATCTTTGTTACAGAAACGCCCTTGTACTTACCAAGCTTAACTTCTGGCTTAACAGCAACTTCTGCTGTGTAGATGAAATCCTTGCCCTTTTCAAGCTGTGTAATGTCAATCTTAGGCTGTGATACGATATCAAGCTTTGACTCTTCATAAGCTTCTGGATAAGTATCCTGCATAATGATATTAGCAGCGTCCTCATAGAAAATCTCTGCACCATACATCTTCTCGATCATGTGCTGAGGAACCTTACCCTTTCTAAAACCAGGAACAGAAATGCTGTTCTTCTGCTTGTTATATGCCTTTGTAATAGCCTTTTCTAGCTCAGCTGCATCAACTGTGACTGTAAGCTTTGCCATGTTCTTCTCAAGATTTTCTACCTGTACGTTCATTTACTAATATTCCTCCTCTAATTCTTATATCAGGTAAGGGAATTACCCTATAATATACGTGATAACCTCACATAGACCAAAAAATTATAGCAGAACTACATTTCATTTTCAATAGCTGAAATCATATCAATTCTCTGCTGATGTCTTCCGCCGCCTTCAAACTCGGCCTCAAGGAATGATTTAACAATATCCTTTGCAAGTTCTGAACCAACAATTCTTGCACCAAAGGCAATCATGTTGGCATTGTTGTGCTGCTTGATAAGGCGAGCTGTTGCTGTATCTGAGCAAACTCCACATCTAATTCCCTTTACTTTGTTTGCAGCAAGTGAAATGCCTACACCTGTTCCACAGATAAGTACACCACAATCTACTTCGCCAGAAGCAACCATATCAGCAGCCTTCTTACCATATTCAGGATAATGACAGCTATCATGTGAATCTGTGCCGATATTTATTACCTCGTGTCCAAGGCTCTCAATGTACTCCTTTACCTCAAATTTTAAATCTGTTGCTGCATGATCATTTGCAATTACGATTTTCATTTTATATGTCCTCCATTAACTTTATTTAGATTTGCATTCTACTGTCTGCTACACCTCATCCGCCCTAAGGGGCACCTTTTCTCCAAGAGAAAGGCTATGAGTCATTTTATATATTTTATAGCCTAGCAGAATGATGGCCTCTAAGAATCTTTTTAGAATGATTTGTGGCTCTTCCTTCCATTTTAGTACGGGTTTTACCATAACTGAGCGGATGCCGGCACGGTTTGCACCCCATACATCTGTGAGAATCTGGTCGCCTACGAAGATGGTGTTAGATTCGTCTGTGCCCATCTGTGCCATGGCTTTTTTGTAGCCAGCTACGCCTGGCTTGCCAGCCTTGTAAATATAGGTGCAGTATGTGGCAGCCTCCTTAAAAGTCTTTACACGAGGTTCCTTGTTATTAGACAAAAGAAGTGCCTGGAAACCTATTTCGTGTAATTCCTTAAAAAGAGCCTTGGCTCTGTCGTCAGCTGGGGCATTGTGTGGTACCAGAGTGTTATCAACATCAAAGATTACACCTCTGTAGCCCTGCTCGTATAATTTTTTAAAATCGATAGCGTATGTGCTATCTACATAGTCTTTTGGATATAAATTTCTTTTACTCATAGAGTCGATTTTAGCACAAAAATAGGAGCATGAAAACCATGCCCCTATTTGTCCTTTTCTTTCAGATTATTTTAAAGCTTTCTTTTTCTTGAAAATACAATTGCGCCGATTGCTGCCATGACAGCTGCCATAGCTGCAAGAATTCCAATTATAAAGCCTGTCTTTGATGATTTCTCCTGTTCATCAACAGCCTCTGGAACTTCTTCATCGGCAATTGTTTCAACATCCTCTTTAGCATCTACTGTAGCTTCCTGTTCAGAGGATTCTACTACCTCAGAAATAGGCTCATCATTAGTCTCCTCTTCAGCCTCTACTGGCTCCTGCTTCTCAGTCTTTGCAGACTGTGTTGCTTTGACAGCCCTAGTATCCTTTGGCTTTTCAGCTGATACTTCCTTGCCTGCAAGTGGTGTCGCAACATCTGCGATAGTTGTTGTCTGCTGTGCAGGTGCTACTGCAGGTCCAGCAGATGTGCTGGCATTACCAGATGATCCCGAATTACCAGATGTTCCAGGATTGCTTGGTGCGCTAGGATTACTTGGTGTGCTAGGATTGCTTGGAGCTGGGACAACAGGCTCATCAGCCTTTTTCTCAAGGTCGTTCTTGACAACTGCTATCCAGCTAAGAACTCCATCAGGATTTCCAGTCTTTGAAAGTGATACGGTAACGCTTGCTGCCTTTTCAAGAGCAAACTCAACTATCTGCTGATTTTCTGTATCACTAGATTTAAGTGTGAAATCCTTTGTAGCAATCTCGCCATCCTCTGTCGAAACAGTGATTTTAAGTGGTCTTGTTGTATTCCACCATTCTGATAAACCTAAGTTAACAGTATATTTGCCAGCCTCTAAGTCAAATCTGTAATCGATATTCTTGTTATTTCTTGCCCAGAAGCCATGTCCCCAGATATCATCTGAAGCATACTTTACACCAAGGTCATCTGTAAGGTTTCCTGTATATCCTGCATGATTATCAGCTGTGTAAGCCTGATCAGTTACCTCATTTCGAAGTGGTGAATCCTTCATATACCTAACTTCTCTAAAGTAGCCATTGTCAATCACCTGATCATCAGCATTAGTAGAACCACAGTCGAAGAAGTAGATTGTTTTTTCATTTACAACAGTAGCTATAAATATGACAGTTCTGCCGTTTTCAAGAGTCCCCTTCACTTCGATATTGCCGATGGCGTTATCATCAGCCTGTACTGAATTCCATGTCACAGGTATCTTTACTGTACCATCCTCTCCCTCATACTGATATTCAATCTCAGTTGGAAGCTTTTCCTTTAATTCCTTTACGCTTGAAACTAAAGTTGGTAAATCTGTAACCATTTTCTGTGGCTTTAAGGTTTGGAAAGATGATAAATCCCAATCCTTAAAGTTGTAAATTGCAATTTCACCATTTGAATTGAACTGGATTGGAAGCCATACATATCTTGAATCACGAAGGAGATATCCCTTGTCAGGATTTGCCCAACGGTCTCCCATGTACATGAATCTGTCGTTACCCAAATCTACCACGCAGGTGCTTTGTGTACTGTAGGTTGTTTTTTCTTCATCAGCTGGGCAAGGATTTCCCTTTACCGTCCATTTGCCTAGCATTGAATCTGCCACTGCATACTGAGCAGCGTTTGGAGCCCAGCCTGTGCAACCAGAAGTGATAAGGTAATATTTACCATTTCTCTTAAATGGTGCAGGAGCTTCACGGCTTGCGCCTACAAAGTTTACAGTATAATCTGTTCCTTCTACGCCTACAGGCTTGCCATTTTCATCTACTCCGCTCATTGCAAGACCTGTGTAGCTGTCATTAAGCTTTGCAATGTACATATTTGCATTTCCATCTGATGAGTAGATTACATAAGCTGTTCCATCATCATCCTTGAAAACGTTCATATCTCGAACATGGCCGTTTTCATTATCCCAGCTACTATCATAGCCTGTGTTTGTATGAAGCAGATATGTGCCAAGAAGCTTGTATGGTCCGTTCACCGAATCAGCCACTGCAATACCAAGCTTTGCCTTGGCATAGTTAGATGATGAGTCAGATGAATATGGGCTGTTTCCATCTGCGTGGAAGAACAATACATACTTACCCGTCTTGTCATTGTAGAGCATCTTTGGACGCTCGATTACACAGCCTGAATTTGAACTTCCTGCCCACAAATCTGTGTAAATCTTCTTTTGCTCCTCTGAAAGCTCACCGTTATTTCTACCACCATAAAGCGCCTTGAAATATTCGTTGTCGAAATCACTTTCAGAAGTCATGGTGCGAAGCACAAGTCCCTCATCATCCCAGTTGTATAGGTCTGTTGAACTGTACATGTGCACACCTGGGCAAGGTCTGTAATCGTTAGTCTTATCCTCGCCTATCCAGTAGTATTTTGTAACTCCATCAATTGTGAGCTTTTGGATTTGTCCGCCGTGCGCCTGGATTACATTACCATTTGTATCAGTGTACACTGCCCCATTCACACCACTGAATGATGAATAGATTGTAATTTCTTTTTCCGTCTTTGCTCTGTAAAGTTTGATTTCTGCGATATTAGCGCACTGTCCGTCTGCTGGCTCGTATTTGAAGTATCTGTACTTTCCGCCAGTTTTTTCGAATTCCTCTGCAAATACTGTAGTAAGTACATCTGCCTCTGGTGCCTCTGTCGAAGATATCTCGTGAAGCATTACATACTTTTCGCCATCAACAGAGCCATAGAAGGCGCCACCAAGCATTCTTGATGTATAGCCCTTTCTAGGAGCAAATGAGAAGGCTTTGATTTCAGTTGCTTCACCTAAATCAACTGTAAGATATCCACCCTCTAATCCATCGAAGAATGTGCTTAGGTTTCCATCAATTGTTTTATCTACATCTGCATTCTTATCATTGTTCCAAGGTGCAGAACCAGAAAGCATATCCTTCGTAAGCTCAATTTCCTCAAGCTTAGACATGTCGCGGTCAATAACTGGCTTATCCTCACCAGCTTCACCACTGCCCTTTCCAGAGTAATGAACACCCTCGATGATATAGGTAGTGATTGAATTAGCAAGAAGATTTGCGTAAACTGCTGCATCCTCACTGCTTACTGTGATTGAATCCTCGTTAGAAACATCTGCCCAGTTTTCCCCATCAGCAAGACTTCCGCTGGTTCTAATTGCAGTAACCTTTGTCTGCTTTGTAAGAGTATCAAAACCTGATATATCAATCTTTGCCATCTTATCATTCTTGTTTGAATTGATAGCAACTACTACCAGCTTGTCTTCCTTAGGGTCGTAAGCTGCAAGTGTGCTGCCGTTGGCACCGATGATTGTCATGCCTGGTCTGATGTATCTGGTGTACTGACCAAAGCCGTAATATTTCTTTGAAAGAATCAGCTTTTCGTTGTCATGGTCTGCAGCTGCAACGCCCCAATAACCATTTGCTGTTCTGGACTTCCAAGCCTTTTCCATATCAGAAGCTGAAAGGTAATCGTTGTCAGAGCCCTTCTTTACCCAAGCCTGACCTGCTTTAGAGCTGTCAACATGCATATCTACTGCATTCCACATTATCCATGCTGTGCAATCCAAGCCCTTGATATCTGTGGCAATTCTTCCGCCCATACCAATAGCTGCTGACATTTCACCTGCGCTTTGTCCGCCAGTGAATACTCCGTCCACCTCTGACATCCAAAGGTTTTCCTTACCTGCAGCTGCTGTCTTTGCCAATTCTGATCTCTTAGAACCGCTGTAGGTATGTGTGTCGATACGAGTAACAACATCCTTTGCCTCATCTGATAAAGCCTTGTAAGAAGTGATTGCTGTATCGATTGATGTCTCGTCAGATGCTGAGATAATGATATCGATTCCCTTCTTCTTAAGCTCATCGTTAAGAGCAACCAAGATTCTTGACTGAGATTCACCAAGGTCGAAGTGGCAGCCCTCCTGCTTGTTTGAATTTGCCTGCCAATAGTTGGTGTATGGCTCATTCATAGGTGTTGTGCTCTGGAACTTCACACCGTTTTCTTCATTATTAATGTGCTCGATTACATCTGCCATGTAGCAAGCAAATGCCTCTACACAATCCTCTCTCAGGTTGTCCTTGTTTGCATCGGTATTTCCTGAAGAACATCCGCTGACTGTCATGAAATATGGTGGTGAATTAGAGAAGGCCTCTGCAATGAAATCATCTCCTGATGCCTTTGCAGCTGCAATCAAAATATTCAGCTGATTTTGATCTGCTGACCAATCGTAATTCCATGCATATCCACTAGTCTTATCAGCTCTGTCGAATTTCTCTTTGTAGTAGCTAAGGTTATGCTTGTCCAAATCCATCTTTGTTACATCCACACAATATCCAGGAACACCTGAATCAGAGCGGATGATATGGCTAGGATGATTCTTTTCATCTGGATCATCGCCGCCACCTACGTTGTATCTGCCGATGTTAAGGTTAAGTCCCTCATCGCTGAAGAATGCCTTTGCAGCCTCCTTGGTAAGCTTCTCGCTATATCCAAGTTTGTTTGCCCACCAGCAAAGTGATGTGCCCCAGCCCTGGAACTCACCAAAGCTGTCTCCATCTGTGTCGTTGAATCTGGTGTTGGTAGATGGTGTAAGCTTGATAGTTGTATCGTAATCTACCTCTTTTGTGCTTTCAGGCTGAGCTGTTCCTGAAATCATAAGACCTGAAATAACTGGGTCTGAGCTTCCATCCTTTTCTGTGATGAAATGAACCTCTGTAGATTTTGCAACATCCTCCACCTTAAAGCTTAAAGTTACCATTGTTCTTGGAGTGCTTCCTGAAACAGTAACCTTCTTTGCTTCTGTTTTAACCTGCTTACCTTCATCGTTTGTGTAGGTAACATAGAATTTCATAGGTCTTGTTACGCTCCACCATTCATTGTAGATAGCAGTTGCTTTGTATTCGCCATTTGCAAGAGGTACGATGTATTCGCAGTTCTTGCCGCCTCTTGCCCACCAGCCATCTGAATAAACATCATCTGCATCGGAATTGTATCTGCCATCGTTTGTTTCGCCTTCGTTTACGATACCCCATGTGCCCTCTTCATAGATTTGGTCTGGAGCTTCATTTAAAAGCTTATGCTTCTTGTTGATTTCATCATACTTAGAGCTTGAATCTGCGCCTGAATCGATGAAGTAAAGAACATCATCTGGAACCTTGATTTCTGTAGGGTCCTCTTCAGGCTCCTTGATTCCGTAATGGTCTACAAGTGCTTTGTATTCATCTGATGTGATGTTCAAAACAGTACCATGTCTTGGTGCCTTTGGAAGGCTGTATTTTGATGGTACCTCGAACTCGCCCTTTGCAAGGTCTGTAGTTACAACTGGCGCATAGCCCTTTCCTCCAAAGTGGTCAAGAAGTACACACCAGGTATCCTCATCAGCATCATCTGAATTTAGCTTGAAGGATGTAGGGCCCTCAACTCCACCGATTTTTTCTAAGGATGGAGACTCAACCTTTGACCAGGTTCCAAACAAGCTCTTAGCACGCTCCATGTAAACTGTAGAGCCTGTAACCTTTGTGCCATCCTCAAGTGTTGCGTTGCCCTCATTCTTTGAAATTCTGTAAAGATATCCATCATTTCCAGCAATTATTGTTGTATCAATAGTAGATGCTGTCTTTCTATCAATCCATACCTGTGGCTTTGTAAATGTGTTAAAGTCTCTTGTTTTGCTGTAGTAAATTCTCTGCAAGCTGTAGTTGTCATCAGCAATCTTTGATGCCCAGAAAACTACATACTCACCAGTGATTTCATCATAGTAAGCCTCTGGAGCCCATGTACATCCAGCATCAATACTGTCTGTAATTGTTACCATTCTCTGCTTGCTCCAGTTTATTAAATCTGTTGATTCCCATACCATAATAGCCTGGCTGCCGGAATTCTGTGCTCTTCCCCAGTCACCGTTTCTTCCGATGCTAAGGTCTGTTGCTATCATGTAGAACTTGTCGCCTTCATGACTGCGCATGATATATGGGTCTCTCAAACCCTTCTCACCTTTTTCAGATGTAAGCACATAGTCCCCGCCATTTAACTCGTCATAATTAAAGCCATCCTGCGATGTAGCAAAATAGATGTTTTCACCAGTAACTGTGTTGCCTGTAAAGTAAGCAAAAAGATAATCTGTAGTCTTTTCCTGCTTCTTCAAAGCCTTTACTGTAACCTCAAATTCCTTTGTCTTTTCCTCTCCATCGAAGCTTAATGTAGCAGTAAGTTTAACCTTTTCATCAGATGTGCCACGCTTTACAACACCCGCTGGTGTGTCAGCATATCCATCATTTGATGAAGCCTTGTCAGTGATTACATCTGTGTTGTCAGATTTCCATTTAATCTTCGAACCGTACTTACCTTCGCTAGGAAGTGATATGTTGCCACGGATGTCTGAGGCGTTGAATATCTCAAGTGCATCAAAATCTGCCTGAAGCGCATCATCAATCACCTCAACCTTCTCTACAAGCTTGTCCTTCTTAAGCTCATAAAGCTCCTTGACCTGCTCTGAGGTCATGGCTCCGCTGTAAATGTTGTAATCATCAATATATCCTTCGAAAAATTCCCCTGAATTCCAATTGGCCTTACCAATCTGTAGAATGCTTGAATCTCCCAAAAGCTTTTTAACATCAATATCATGAGTATAATCAGCCTTTGAGCCGATATTATCCCCATTTACAAATACTGATGTTCCATTCTTTCCTACTACAACTGTAACCATCTCCCACTTTTTGGTACCGCCCTTTGCGGTGAGCTGAGATGGTCTGTCCTGATCATCAGAATTATATCTTTCAACTAATTTGCTAGAGCCTGAATCAAGCACGCCAATGTACTTTTCTGATCTATATGTTTGTCTGTCAGTGTTTGGCGCAGCATAGAATGTCCAGCCTGTACCCCCATCTATCTGGCGCAGATAAGAAATGGTGAACTCTTCCTCACCTGAAAGGAGGCTTCCACCATCTTCCTTTTCTACAGAAAGATAATCATCCTTTCCATCAAAATGAGCTACATTCTTGATTAAATCAGTATCTGCAACTGTAACTCCATGATTAACGGCCTTTGCTCCAGCCCCTGAAAATCCAGTGTCTTCATCATCAAAATCAAAAGACGCTATAAGCTTTACTTCCTTTTCATCCTCATCAGAATCCTTTAGCAGATCCTTCTCTTTGGCTTCTTGTTCCACAAGCTCTTCTGATTCTGCCTCTGTGGAATCCTGTTCCTCAGCGAATTCTTCGCCTTCTTCACCAGCTTCTTCATCCGCTTCCTCGGTGGTTTCCTCTTCAGACACTTCTTCCTCAAGGTCTTCAGATTCTTTTTCAGCATCTTCCAGTAGCACATCTTCGTCCTGCATTACCCCTTCAGCATTAGCTATCATGGAAATATCATTTCCAACGGTAGTAAATGCCATTGCAGAACATAGTGCCACCGACACTATTTTCCCTTTAACCCCTTTCATACCATTCCTCCATTTTCCTAAAATTGAAGATATATTCTCCTACTATTTTTCATGATAGGTTTTCTGAAATTATAAGTAAATAGAATTTCTTCACACTTTTTCCACACATTATCGTAAATTTTTACCCCTTGACAAAATACTGTTTTACTAAAATATTAGTAAATTCCAAATAAAAAACCTAGGTCAAATGACCTAGGCTTACTAGAACTAACTATATATTATAATGAAAAATCCTCTGTTCCTCTAACCTGCTGGCTGTTACCGCCTTCGGTTTTCTTGCTTTGTACAAAATACTGATAACGATGGATAGCTGTATCCTTTTTCATATCGCTAACAGCTTTTTCTACGTCTAACTTCTTAAGGTCGCTATCTGCACCCTTTAACTCGTGAGCTTCACCTGGCTTGTACTGGCTGGCGAAATCGTAAGAGCCGAAGGTTTGATTCTTTCTAGCCTCTTCTACTGCCTTTTCGGTAAGTTGAACCTGATAACCCTCTGCTTCTGTGCCATTATCCTCTGCTGCCTTTGAATCCTCTGTGATGTCTAGGCCAAGCTCTTGTTTGAATCTTATTGAATTTTGATCATAAAACCCACTGGATGGGCGGATGCCTGATATATTCATAGAACCTTCTCCATATTTGCTTATATTATATATATCGAAGAAGTAAGCAAATATTTAACCCTTCATAACGAATTAGAATTATTTATCCAAGACTCTCTTAAGCTCGTCCATGAATGTGTTAACATCCTTAAACTCGCGATAAACTGAGGCAAAACGTACATAAGCAACTGGATCAACTGTCTCAAGGTGCTCCATAACTATCTCGCCAATTTTTGTGCTTGGGATTTCTTTCTCTTCAAGAGAGAAAATCTCTGTTTCGATTTCATCTACAACCTTTGATATCTGAGCTGCTGAAACTGGACGCTTTCTGCATGCGATAAGAACACCCTTTTCGATTTTGGTTCTATCGTATGGCTCACGGTTATTATCCTTTTTAATAACGATAAGTGGAATAGTCTCAACCTTTTCATAAGTAGTGAAACGCTTACCACACTCTGGACATGAACGACGTCTTCTAATGCTAGTATTATCGTCTGCTGGTCTTGAATCGATTACGCTAGTATCATTGCTTCCACAAAATGGACACTTCATAGCAACCTCCAATAGTTATTTTTCGTAACACAATATCTAGTATTATCTTAACAAAACAGACACAAGAAATCAACAAAAAAAGGGCTCCCGCAAAAATGCGGGAACCCTTATGGTATTTATATTTTATGAATATAAATCTACAAGCTTCTTAAGGTGAGCATATCTCTCCTTAGCTGTCTCCTCGTTGAGTGCGAAGAGTCTATCAGCACGCTCTGGGAATGCCTTCTTCAAACGTGAGTAACGTGTCTCGTTTGCAAGGAAGTCCTGATACTTGCTGTAGTCACCTTCCTTAGAAGTAAGTGTGAATGGATTCTTTCCTTCCTTCTTAAGGTCTGGGTTGAATGAGAAGAGGTTCCAGTAACCAGCTTCAACAGCCTTCTTCATCTCATCCTGGCAGTGGTTCATACCACCCTTAACACCGTGGAGCTCACATGGAGCGTATCCGATGATAAGTGATGGACCGTTGTAAGCTTCTGCTTCAGCAAGAACCTTAACAGCCTGTGCCATGTTAGCACCAAGAGCAATCTGTGCTACATATACATAACCGTATGACATAGCGATTTCAGAAAGAGACTTCTTAGAAACCTCTTTACCTGATGCAGCGAACTGGCAAACTTCACCGATGTTAGAAGCCTTAGATGCCTGTCCACCTGTGTTAGAGTACATCTCTGTATCGAATACCATAACGTTTACGTTCTCGCCAGATGCAAGTACGTGATCAAGACCGCCGAATCCGATATCGTATGCCCAACCGTCACCACCGAAGATCCATACAGACTTCTTAGCGAGGTAATCCTTAAGAGCAAGTGCAGCCTTAGCATCTGCTGAGCCGTCCTTCTCAAGTGCAGCGATAAGAGCATCTGCTGCTGGGCCATTCTCTCTTGTAGAGTTAACTGTCTCTTCGAACTTAGCGAATGCATCCTTAAGATCAGCTGAACCAGCCTCTGCTGCCTTTGAAGCAGCTTCGATAGCACGGTCACGTAAGTACTTCTGTCCTACTTCCATACCCATACCATGCTGAGCGTTGTCTTCGAAGAGTGAGTTACACCATGCTGGACCCTTCTTAGAATCCTTGTTTACTGTGAATGGTGATGTAGCTGCAGGACCACCCCAAATTGAAGAACATCCTGTAGCGTTTGAAATATACATATGCTCACCAAAGAGCTGTGTAATAAGTCTAGCGTATGAAGTCTCTGCACAACCTGCACATGATCCTGAGAACTCAAGGAGTGGCTGGTTGAACTGTGAGCCCTTAACTGTAAGGTCAGAACCTGCTGCTTCCTTACGTCCAACATTAGCTACTAAGTAGTTGAATACTGGCTGCTCGTCTGCTTCCTCTGCCTGTGGAACCATTGTGATAGCACCAACAGGACAAACTGTTGTACACTCACCACATCCCATACAGTCAAGTGGAGAAACTGACATTGTGTACTTAAGGTCAGAAGCCTTTGGCTTTGTATCAGCAAGCTTGATGTTTGCTGGAGCTGCCTTAACCTCATCCTCTGTAAGAAGGAATGGACGGATTGTAGCATGTGAACATACGAATGCACACTGGTTACACTGGATACACTTTGTCTCATCCCATGTAGGAACTGTTACGGCTGTACCACGCTTCTCGTATGCAGAAGCACCAAGTTCGAACTGTCCGTTAGGGTTCTCTGTAAATGCAGAAACTGGAAGTGAATCACCATCCATCTTAGAGATAGGCTCAAGGAGATTCTTAACCATCTTAACGAGCTCTGGACGACCTTCAAGCTCAGCCTTAGGAGCGTCTGGAGTAGGATTCTTCCATGAATCTGGAACATTTACCTTATGTACAGCATCAACACCAGCATCGATAGCGTTGTAGTTCATCTGAACAACATCGTCACCCTTCTTGCCGTATGACTTCTTAGCAGCTGCCTTCATGTATTCAACAGCCTGGTCGATAGGCATTACATCAGCAAGCTTGAAGAAAGCTGACTGAAGGATTGTGTTTGTACGCTTACCCATACCGATTTCGATAGCCTTGTCGATAGCGTTAATTGTGTAAAGCTGAATGTTGTTGTCAGCGATGTACTTCTTTGCCTCAGCGTTAAGGTGCTGCTCGAGCTCCTCATCTGACCACTGGCAGTTAATCATGAATACTCCGCCTGGCTTAACGTCCTGAACCATCTTCATGCCCTGTGTAACGTAAGCTGGGTTGTGGCAAGCAACGAAGTCAGCCTGATTAATATAGTAAGGAGACTTGATTGGGTTATCACCAAAACGAAGGTGAGAAATTGTAACACCACCAGTCTTCTTTGAATCATACTGGAAGTATGCCTGGATGTACTTATCTGTATGGTCACCGATGATCTTTGTAGAGTTCTTGTTAGCACCTACAGTACCATCACCACCAAGACCCCAGAACTTGCACTCCTTTGTACCAGGAGCTGATGTAATAGGAGCTGGCTTAACCTCTGGAAGTGAAAGGTTTGTAACATCATCAACGATACCGATTGTGAAACGGCTCTTTGGAGCATCCTTCTCTAATTCCTTGTATACAGCGAATACTGATGAAGGTGGAGTATCCTTTGAACCAAGACCGTATCTACCACCGCAAATAACGATGTCGTTAAGACCTGCTTCACGAAGTGTTGTAGCAACATCAAGGTAAAGAGGATCAGCAAGAGCACCTGGCTCCTTTGTTCTATCAAGGATAGCGATCTTCTTAACTGTCTTAGGAAGTGCTGAAAGGAATGCCTCTGAAGACCATGGTCTGTAAAGACGTACCTTAAGTACACCAACCTTCTCTCCGTGTGCGTTTAAGTAATCGATAACTTCTTCTGCAACGTCGTTGATAGAACCCATAGCGATGATGATTCTGTCAGCATCAGCAGCACCATAGTAGTTGAAAAGCTTGTAATCTGTACCAAGCTTTGCATTAACCTTGTCCATGTACTTCTGAACAACTGCTGGGAAGTTATCATAAGCTGTGTTGCAAGCTTCTCTATGCTGGAAGAAAACGTCTCCGTTTTCGTGTGATCCACGCATTGTTGGGTGCTCTGGGTTAAGAGCGTTTGCTCTGAACTCGTTAACAGCATCCATGTTAACCATTTCCTTGAGATCTGCGTAATCCCACTTTTCAATCTTCTGAATTTCGTGTGATGTACGGAAACCATCAAAGAAGTTAAGTACAGGTACCTTACCCTCGATAGCTGCAAGGTGAGCTACTGGAGCAAGATCCATTACTTCCTGTGGATTTGTCTCAGCCATCATTGCGAAACCTGTCTGACGACAAGCGTATACATCGGAATGATCACCGAAGATGTTAAGTGACTGTGTAGCAACTGTACGAGCTGATACATCGAAAACACAAGGAAGCTGCTCAGCAGCAATCTTGTACATATTAGGGATCATAAGAAGAAGTCCCTGTGAAGCTGTAAATGTAGTTGTGAGTGCACCTGCACCAAGTGAACCGTGAACGGCACCTGCAGCACCTGCCTCAGACTCCATTTCTACAACCTTTACCTGATTTCCAAAAATATTCTCTAGGCCTGCTGCTGACCACTGGTCAACGAAATCGGCCATTGGGCTGGATGGTGTAATAGGATAAATTGCAGCAACATCTGTAAACGCATAAGCTACGTGTGCTGCAGCCTGGTTTCCATCCATAGACTGTTTTGCTCTTGGCATTTCTAAATCCTCCTTATTAACTAGGACATTTATAGTTACAGAGACGGGTAATTTATAAACCGGATTCCCGTCCCACAATGTCTTAGATTAATGATAGAACTATTGAAAAATTTTTTCAACTGACCTAAAGGGCTTTTCTGTTCATTTTTGAGTACAAATTTGTTAAATAATTTTGATTTATTGTATAATATTGCTAAAAAATTAACAATCTAATACATTTTGTGGACAAAGACCCGCCTAATACCGCCTGTTGCGCACACTTGTCTTTTTCCCGTGTACATGTCAAAAAAACAGCATTATACCCGAAAAAAATTGTCACTTTTGATTTTCTTCTTTTCATTGACAGAAAACTTTTTGTTAAATATAATTTTAAAAAATTTACTGTCAAACAAAGAAAGCGAGGTTACCCCCTATGGCATCGATTATTGGTGATGGCATTACTTTCGACGACGTCTTACTGGTTCCACAGTATTCGGAAGTAACTCCAAATCTTATTGATCTTCACACAAATCTTACTAAAAAAATTAAACTTAACATTCCTATGATGAGTGCTGCTATGGATACAGTTACTGAATCACGCATGGCAATCGCAATGGCTCGTCAGGGTGGTATAGGTATCATCCACAAGAATATGTCTATCGAAGCTCAGGCTGAGGAAGTAGACAAGGTAAAGCGTTCTGAGAACGGCGTTATCACAGATCCATTCTTCTTAGGACCAGACAACACTCTTGCAGAAGCAAATGAGTTAATGGCTAAATTCAGAATCTCAGGTGTACCTATCACAAAAGAGGATGGCACATTAATCGGTATCATCACAAATCGTGACCTTAAATTCGAAACAGATTTTTCAAAGAAAATCAGCGAATCAATGACATCAGAAGGCCTTGTTACTGCAAAAGAAGGCATCTCTCTTGAGGAAGCTAAGGAAATCCTTGGCAAGTCTCGCAAGGAGAAACTTCCTATTGTAGATGACGACTTCAAGCTTAAAGGCCTTATCACTATAAAGGATATTGAAAAGCAGATTAAGTACCCTAACGCTGCTAAGGATGATCAGGGCAGACTTCTTTGCGGTGCCGGTGTTGGTATCACAGGAAACATGATGGAGCGTGTTGCTGCTCTTGTTGAGGCTCAGGTAGACGTTATCGTTATGGACAGCGCTCACGGACATTCAAAGAACATCATCGAGGCTGTTAAGAAGGTTAAGGCTGCTTATCCAGACCTTCAGGTTATCGCTGGTAACATCGCTACAGGCGCTGCTACAAAGGCTCTTATCGAAGCTGGTGCTGATGCAGTTAAGGTTGGTATCGGACCTGGTTCTATCTGTACTACTCGTGTAGTTGCTGGTATCGGTGTTCCACAGATTTCTGCAATCATGGAATGCTACGAAACAGCTAAGGAATACGGTATTCCAATCATCGCTGATGGTGGTATCAAGTACTCAGGTGATATGACAAAGGCTCTTGCAGCTGGTGGTTCAGTATGTATGATGGGTTCAATGTTCGCAGGCTGCGACGAAGCTCCTGGTTCATTCGAGCTTTATCAGGGACGTAAGTACAAGGTTTACCGTGGTATGGGAAGTCTTGCAGCTATGGAAAATGGTTCTAAGGACCGTTACTTCCAGGAAGGTGCTAAGAAGCTTGTTCCAGAAGGTGTTGAAGGACGTGTTGCTTACAAGGGAAGCCTTGAGGACGTTATCTTCCAGCTTATCGGTGGTATCCGTTCTGGTATGGGTTACTGTGGTTGCCCTACTATCCCAGAGCTTCAGGAGCGTGGAAAGTTTGTTAAGATTTCTGCTGCTTCACTTAAGGAGTCACATCCACATGATATTCACATCACAAAGGAAGCTCCTAACTACTCTGTAGAGGGTTAATTCAATATTAATAATAAAGAAGAACCAGTACGTAATGTACTGGTTCTATTTTATTACTTTTCTATAAATCGAATTCCTTTGTAACTGATTCGTCCAATTCAGGAATATCTACATCGGCAGATTCAAGCCCCTCGCGAATCAGCTTCCAGTTTCTTAAAAACCATACTGTCTGGGCAGGATGCTTGTAAAGTGAAAGCATCTGGGCTCCTTCATATTTATACGGATATACAAGAGGAATGTTTGTGGTTCTGGCTGTGGTAAAAAATACTGTGTATTTGAATAGATGCTTGGTAATGGACTCAGGATTTACACAGTAATAAATGTTTTCCCCAAAATCATCTGTATAGAAAAATTTCATACTTGTCTGATTTACATCCGAAGGCTCCATGTTCTTCACTTCAAATTCGTTTACACGAAGGGATTTCATATCAAAATCTATATTATCCTCCTCTTTTGCCTTCCTAATGGCTTCCTTCCATTTTTTAGCCTCCAAAGGATTCATCAAGCCTGCAAAGAATTTGTCTTCCTTTTCAAATTTCTCATTCTCCTCCTCTGATTCATTAGGATCCTTGCCAGTTTTTAGCCAATAGTTAATGGTATTAAGATTTTTATTTAACTGGCTAAGATAAGGGGTGTACTGCTTATCTAAACGTACTAATTCCTTTAAGTTTTTCTCGATTTCCTTTTTAGCTGCCTCCAAGGTATTTTTCTTTCCAAAATAAAAAGGGAGACTGATTAAAAGGAATATTCCCGTGAAAATTACAAAAATGTTTATAATAAGCCAATCCATACTTTTTCCGCTCCTTATTCATACTAATTAAAATAGAATGGAGTATCCAACTAGTACAACAACTACTAATATTAAAAACGTATTTACGATAGAAAGAACTGTTAATGCCTTTATATTTTTTGCAAAAGCTTTGCTCTCTGATGTTTCATAAAGAGCATTAATCTTTTTTCTGTATTCCGAAACAGCTTCTGCAAACTCTGCCTTTAGGGGTGTGCGATAGTCAATTTTGTTTTCCAGGCTTTGAATTTGGCATTCAAGGGATTTCATTAAACGGGCGTTGCTCTCCTGCCCTTCCCTCACCTGGTTTCTAATATCCTTGTTGTCCTTTCCAAAGATTTCCAAGGCTTCCTGCATGGAATATAGTTCATCCTGGAGTCTATTTATTTCTTCACGTATAGCATCTTCATTCATGCTTACATAGCGTCGCCTAAAAATAGGTTTGCCATTATATTCTCCCTGCATAACAACTCCTCCCATGTCGCACGTATTTTCGCACAATAGATGTTACTATCTAAATTTTATCACTTTTTACCACTATTTGTACACTCTAAACACAGAATATACCAAATCTTGTTAACAAAAATGGCCCGCCAAAACGGCGAGCCATTTCATAAATATCAATTAAAGTGAAAATCTTGCTACGAAATCCTGAAGCTCCTGGGCATTTCCTGCCAATCTGTCAGAAGCCTGAGCAACCTCGTAAGAAGATGCAGTCTGCTGCTGTGATGCAGCCGAAACATTTGAGGTCTCATCTGCTACTGCAATACTCATTTCCTCAATGTCATGGATGTTCTTTGCAATAGTATCTGTTCCATTTGAAAGCTGCTCTACAATAGAACTCATTGTATTTGATTCCTCTGAAATAGAGTTGACCATGTTTACAATATTGTTGAAGGTTCCGCCTGCCTCATTTACAAGCTCAGAGCCATTTACTACCTCGTCAGCGCCCTGACGCATAGCTGTAACAGCTTCCTGAGAATTCTTCATGATGCCTGCAATCAGCTCATTAATCTTCTGTGCGGCCTGGTTAGATTCATCCGCAAGCTTTGAAATCTCGCTGGCAACAACTGCGAAGCCCTTGCCCATCTCACCTGCTCTTGCAGCCTCAATAGAAGCGTTAAGAGAAAGAAGATTTGTCTGGCTGGCAATTTCTGCAATAGTAACAACGAATTCGTCAATACTCTTTAATCTCTCACCAAGATCCTCAACAACCTGTGCTGTATTTTCAACAGATGCTCTGATTGTATTCATCATATCTGTTGCATTTGTCATATCAGCGGCACCATTGATAGCTGCCTCGTTTGTAGCCTTAATCATCTCGGAAGAACGATTAATTGCTTCCTTGAAGTCCGCCATGTTTGTAACGAAGGAATCTGTCTCGTTGCTTGCGCCAGTAACTGCGTTAATCTGACCCGAACAAGAGGTGGCAACGTTTGTACAAGAGGTAGCAACCATTTCGCTGGCCTCAGCAGACTGTGAAGCTGATGCTGAAAGCTCTTCTGATGCTGATGCAACGGAAGATGTAGTATCTGAAATCTGAAGCATAAGATTTCGGATGTTAGAATGCATCAAATCAAGGGCTTCAGATATAGCGCCAATTTCGTTGTTGTGACTAGATAGCTTGCGAACCTCTGCCATATCCTCATTTTCCGTAAAGTCACTGTTGGACATACGAATCATCTGATTTGCAGAAAGAACGATTGGATTTGTAATCTTTGAGCCGAAGTAGAAGGCTACGAATGAGCCTGTTACAATAAGAATAACAAGCACGATAATAGTCTGAACTACGCTTTTTATCAGAGCCTGATGCTGATGGGCGATAAACTCCTTCTCAAGAGCCTGTAAATCATCAATCCACACGCCAGTACCCATAACCCAATCAAATGGCTCATAGTATGCTGTGTAGTTAATCTTTGGAAGCTCTTCTGTTTCATTAGGCTTGGCAAACATAAGCTCTGTATAGCCGCCACCCTCTTGCAAACCGTTTTGAATCATCTGCTGGATGAACTTGTTTCCACTGGAATCTGTTAAATCCCAACGAGACTGGCCTTCTGTATCACGGCCAAGAAGAACCACATTTACACCTTCAGAAGTATCTACCCAGAAGTATCCACTGCCTTCGTTGTATCTGAGCTCTCTAATAATATCAGCAGCTTCCTTCTTTGCCTCTGGAAGTGTCATTTCTCCAGCCTGATATCTGGCATTCATTACTTCACAGATACTCATGGCTTCCTCAGTTTCAAAGCGGAGCTGAGACTTAACATCATCTAGAAGACGACTGCTATAGGCTTCTGTAGACTCATTGTTCGTTTTGATTGTGTTGAAAATTGAAAATAGTGTAATAACCCCCGCAGTAATAATTACTGTCGTAAGAATAACTGCAACTAACGTAGTTTTAAGACTTCCTCGCTTTTTAGTCTCTTGCATATTATGGCCCTCCTCCAATACATGATCTAGCCACTAAATCTACTCCCTTAATATAGCAAAATTTATCTGACTATTGCATAAAATCACAGATTATTCATTGATATTTTGAATTTTATCCGAATAGTCGCAAATACCTCTTTTTATAGTACGGTAATTGACGAATCAAATAGTGCTTGGTATGATAGCACTTATGAAAAAATATAAAGCAATAGCACTAGATTTAGATGGAACTCTTTTAAATAGTAAAAAAGAGGTTAGTAAAAAGAATAAGGAGGTTATTATGAAGGCTGCCAAGGCTGGTGTGAAAATCATCCTTGCTTCAGGCCGCCCAGTTCCTGGTGTCAAAAAGATTGCCAAACAGCTTCATTTGAAGGAATATGGTGGATATATCCTTTCATATAATGGTGGAATGATTATCGACTGTAAAACAGATGAAGTTCTTCGTAGGGAAAGCGTTCCAATGGAATATTATGCAGATATTGTTCATTGCGCAAATAAGTTTGATGTGGCTACCCTTACCTACGATGCTGAAGGCATCATCACTAATGACGAAAAGGATGAGTACGTGCAGATCGAGTCTAGAATCAACAATATTCCTGTGCGCCAGGTGCTTCATGTAGAGGAGGAAGCACAGTTAGAACCACCTGTTAAATTTTTATGCACAGGGGAACACAAGGTTCTTAGACAGTTAGAGGCCAAGCTTAATGAAAAGCTTAAGGGCGCTCTCACTATCTTCTTTTCCGAGCCATACTTTTTAGAGATTATGCCTCAGGGTATAGAAAAGGCATCTTCCTTGGATATTCTGCTGGAAAAGCTGAATATCGACAGAAAATGCCTGATTGCTTGTGGTGATGGCTACAACGATATTCCTATGATGCGCTACGCAGGGCTTGCCGTTGCCATGGAAAACGCCCAGGAAGAAACCAAGGAATGGGCTGATTATATTGCCCCTTCAAATGATGAAGATGGTGTGGCTGCCGCCATTGAAAAATTTGTTTTATCCTAAAAAAGAAGAGGTCGCTAGACCTCTTCATAATATTGTTCATATACAATTATGCTCACTACAGGCCTGACGGCCCGATCGAGTGTTATTTTGCAGCTTTCTTTGCTGCCTTCTTTTCAGCTTTAGCCTGAAGCTTTGCTAATTTCTTTGCAGTAGGCTTGAATAATCTAAAGATTTTATATATTTCAAGAATAATTAATAGTATGAATACTATTGTAACCACTCTCATAATATGAGTTGTAATTCTAGCTCCATCTTTGATATGGCTGCCTGGCATTGCACCATTCATTGACTTTGAATTTGCAATAATGTAAAGCATGTGATGCATTGCCTGACGTGCATAATAGTATGTTGCGGGATCATTCTTATCAAAATCATATCTGGCAGCTGCTGGAAGTGTTGTAAGCTTAACATCTGCACCTGCTTCTGTCATCTGATAGCCATCCATGAATACACCAGTATTTGCATTATCTGTCATTACAAGACCATCAAATGCCCATTCATTTCTAAGAATACCTGTGATTAATCCATAATCACCACCTGCCCATGTAGCACCAACTCTGTTGAATGAAGTCATAACTGCCTGCGATGCTCTTATATCCTTAGAAGCATTTGCATAAGAACCATCAGCCTGCTTCTCAACATAATTTAATGTAACATCTCCTGCCTTCATACACATCTCAAATGGAAGCAGATAGATTTCACGAGCACTCTGCTCATTTAACCATGTTGCAATACTAAACTGTCCATCTCTATCGCCACGGTGGTTTTCCTGGTCGTTGAATGCGAAATGCTTGATGTATGTGTACATGCCCTTAGAAGCAGCACCCTTTACTTCATTAGAAGCTACTGTTCCTGAAAGGAATGCGTCCTCTGAATAATATTCACCGTTTCTTCCTGAGAATGGTGTACGATGGATATTCATTGAAGGAGCATACCAACCATCGGCACCACCAAGTAATCCTTCATTACCAATCATTTCACCATACTCATTTGCAAGTGATGGATTCCAGCACTGTGCAAGTGTCATAGCTGTTGGGAACATTGCACTTGTTCCACCATAAATAAGCCCTGAAGCTGTATCTGCATCAATGTTAAATGGCTTTTCTATTGATTTGATATATTCAATTCCATATCCACTGACACCAATTGCATCATAGATTTCCTCTGCAGTAAGCTCGTCTAACAAATCTTCCCAAAGAGGGTTATCATAATCTAAGCCTCTCATATCGATAAGCTTAAGGCCATTATCGGCACCATATACAATCTTTGTATCTGCAAGAGATTCTTTATCAACAGGTGAACCTGAATCAAAGCTATCAAGCTGTGCAATCAAATCATCAGATGCTGTTTTTGTATATGTATATGAAACACCATCTTCTCCATTGATTTCATTTCCCCATGTACTTACCTGGGCGCTTGCAGTGCCATCGTGTGTTGGGAATGTGCCTACCCAGTCATTTCTTGTAAGATAAACTGCGTCACCCTTGGCATCATCAAGCTGATTTGTAATTTCTACTCCTGAATAGCTGTCTTTTGAATAGGTGACAGTATCAACCTCTGTAATATCTGGTGTGTAAACAGATACAAATTGGGCAGCGGCTGTTTCTTCAGTTACTGTTTCTTCAGTGGCTACTGTCTGCATTTTTGCATCGATGATGTTGTTTACGGCTTCATGAGCATTCTTTGCGGCAGTGATGTAGTAATCGCCAGCATCAAAGATGTAGGTCTTTGCGCCATTTGCATCATAAGCCTTTAGCTGAGACTTATCGAAGCTAAGCTTAACTGTCTGGGACTCTCCTGCTGCAAGCTCATTTGTCTTATCATAAGCTACTAATTGAACAGAAGCTTTTTCAACACCATTTTCAATATCGTAATCTGTGTATGGGCTCTGTGCGTAGATTTCTACCACATCCTTACCAGCAACATCGCCTGTGTTTGTAACAGTTACTTCAACATTACAGGTGTCACCCTTCCATGTAGTTTTCATATCAGACCAGTCAAATGTAGTGTATGACAATCCATAACCAAATGGATATACAACCTCTGAATCGTAATCAAAATCGCCTACGTTTTCGCGACCTAAAACCACATCCTCGTATCTTGTTTCGTAATATTTATATCCTACATAGATGCCTTCTTCATAAGTAACGTAATTATACTTTGTAAGCTCCCCTGTAGAATCAGAATACTGATAATCACCAAAGTTCATAGCTGCTGGTGACTCTAAAGGATTTGCTGCAAAAGTATCTACAGTTCTTCCTGAAGGATTAACCTGACCAGTCAAAATATATGGCAATGACTCGATTGCAGTTGCAGAAATAACTGCTTTAATATTTGGATAATCTTTTACAAAATCCAAATCAAGTGCAGCATTTGAATTAGCTACAAGAATCACCCCGTCAAAATTGTCATTAAGGTATGAGATGATTTCTAGCTCAGTGCTATCTGGTTCAAGATATGTCTTTGTCTTGTCTTCTGCCTTGGCAGCATGATTATACATTGAACGAGGCATATCTCGTCCCTCACCTGCAACTCTCTTTAAGAAATATACAGGAACTGTGTCTTTTACAGAATTCATTATCTCAGCGTTTGACTTAATTTCTGAAAGTGGCACCTCGTTGATTGAGAAATCCTCTGCATCACCATAGGATACAGAGCCTTTACCTAAGCCATAGCTCTCGGACTGCTCTTTGTAATAATCATAAAGTGTTTTATTGATAGAAACATTAGCAGCATCAAAAATATCAGCTAGGCTTCTTCCACCCATCATGCTATCATTTGCAGCAACTGTGGCCGAATTCACACTGAAAAAACTGAATGTACTATCTGCTGTCTTTGGCAAAAAGCCATCTTCATTCTCAAGCAAGATTGTTCCCTCATCTGCGATTCTTTGATGAAGATCACCTTCTACTGGCTTAATTGACTCTGCATCATAATCAGCCTTATTGTACTGAAGGTCCAATCCAGTAGTATCAACATCTGAATTATCGATTTTTGTGTTGATACCACCTAACATACTATCTACCATTCTTGCATAGTTTGGTAGAATGTTGTTTACCGCCACTATAATTATCGCAAATACGATAATTAGAATTGAGCGGATACTAGTTCCAATGATTTTTCTTCCTTTACTCATTCTCTTTCTCCTTTTGATAAGGCTAATGCCTTGGTTTGTAACTGAAAAAAGAATAGCAAAGTCCTCAATAAAAAAGCAGGCTTTGTCACAGCCTGCAAGTTTTTTGTCATATTTGGCAACTAGGTCACGCAAATATTATCCTAAGCAAATATTTATCATTTTCTGTTTTTATTGTCATCTGCCCATTGTATTTATCAACAATCGACTTTATGCTTTGGGTTCCAAAGCCATGATTAAGATTATCTTTTTTAGATGTGATTGGTAAACCATTTTTCATTTTAACGCTACCAACAAATGGATTTAAAATTTCCAATAATACAATTCCCTTTTTGTTTTGTATCTGTACGGATATCCATCTTTTAGATGTATCTACAATCTTTTCATTAGCTTCAATGGCATTGTCTAATGCATTGCCAAGAAGTGTGTATAAATCGATTTCATTTATAAAACTAAGCTGTTCACCGTCTGCTATGCAGCTCATATTTATATCCTTGCTATGGCAAATGAGCTTCTTTTCTGTCAGAACTGTATCAAGCAGCTCATTTCCCGTCCTGACGACAGCATCGTAAATAGCAATATCATTCTCCATCTCTGCTAAAATACCTCGACGCTTTTCATCATTTTCCATATTCGCCAAGACATTTATCTGATGCTTCATATCATGATAATGTTGATTTACAACAGCCATTGCATCCTTTGAAAATTGATAGCGGACCTGTGTGTCCTTCCATAGCTGTTCCTTGATTCTGAATTCCTGTCTTTCATTTTCACTGATTAGCTGTGCCCTTTGATTAATAAGAATAAACAAACATGCAAGTATCGCATAGATAGCATGTATATATCCTATATTATTGAAGCTTGCAACCAGGCTCATAAACCACACTACTACAAGAATTACAACAGTTGCCGTTGTGGCTGAAAGGGTTTCTATCAAATATTTCCCATTCTTAACAGCTTTTTTTGCAAACCAAAAATATGCCATCATAAATGATGATACTATACATGCCGTATAAAGAACCGGCTGATTATCTGGAATATTGCCATTGGTGCAGCTATCTACCAGCTCCCTAATGCAATAAAAAATATGCTCTATTCCATAACTGACAGCAAATAGATAAATGGCCTCGTGTAAAGTAACCTCGCAGGAAAAATAAATACCTACTATGACTGCTATCCAAATTGCCATGAACCAGCACAACAAAAATATATAGGTGGATGGCGTTATATCAGAATAGTCATTGCCCTCATATCCTAGTAGCCTTAGAACGCCAACCATAGTCACATCAAGTAGAAGGCCCGCAACGACACAAATTAACCCTTTAACTAAAGGATGTTTTCGCTTATTAAGTACCAGGCAAATTCCAATAACAGGCAACAGCATTTCAAAAAGATAGCCTATATTAAAATAGCTTCCCATACTAAATCTCCATTCCAACATATTCACCAAACGCAGCTATAAAATCCTTTTTGCGACTTCTACTAAGGAACAAATCATCTCCAGCTACTGTTACAACATCTCCCTTAATCTTGTCCACAAACTTTAGATTAATCAAATGGGATTGTCCACTTTGAACAAATCCAAATTCCCTTAGTTCTTCGGCAATCACCTTTAGGGTTTTACCTCTCGTTTCGAATATTCCCATTTTACTGTGAATAACAATGGTGTGCCCCACAACCTCTATGTAATAAATGTCTTCTGTATCGATTTTGCGCTTTGCACCGTCGTCTGCTACGATTATTTCTTTGCTCTTATGATATTTATCAGCTGTCTTTAGCACCTTGTCCATGGTACCTTCTAATTGTTCGTACACCACAGGCTTAAGTATGAAATCCATCGCATTTACCTTGTAGCCCTCAATGGCGTACTGGGCAAGCGCTGTGATAAATACAATGATTACACTATCGTCTAGCTCCCTAATCTTTTTAGCAGTAGTCATTCCATCTTGAAATTTCATGTGGATGTCTAAAAAAATCAGATCATATTCGGAAGTATAGTCATCCAAAATATCGATACCATCAAAAAATGTACGAACTATAAAATTATCCGAATGCTCTTTTTCGTATTTGGACAGGTGCTCTATCAAGCTTGCCTGACACTCCTTTTCATCTTCAACGATTGCAATTCTTAGCATATAACATTCCCCTTAAAAAAATCTGCTGTTAGTATACCATTTATGCCTATAAATCGACAAAGTATGTCAAAAATATTTTTATTGCATTTATTTCTGCTACTATATTGTTGATTGATAATATTCTAAAAAAGCCTGCTCCTAGATAGTTTAGGACAGGCTTTTCTTCTTATTTAGACCATATTCAATTATGCTCTATTTCAGCTTAGACTCTTCCTATAATGCCTATACACCAAATAAGAAACTACACTATCAAAAGCATTGCCGCCACCAAACATCAGCGCAATACCAATGAGTGTTGGTGTCCAAAAGCCTGTCACGAACAGAACAAAGAAGAGACCATAGTATATGCTGTTGGTTACAACAGACTCTAGCAACATATATTCAGTCTTTCCACGGCCATAAAATGTGGCATCAAATATATTCTGATAAGCATACAGCACATAGAATCCAAGCAGTACCATGACTAATCCGAATAGCTTTTCCACATCCTCAAAGCCAAGCACATATCTCATAAATGGCTTGTAGCCTGGTATCAATACAATCCAAAGAATGCATATCACAGTTGTAATGAAGAAATATCCTGCTGTATTCTCCTGCACTGCTTTCTCATCCTTAGCTGTCTCCTGCTTGATAAGCTCTGCCAGCTGTGTGATTGGCAGCAACAGCCATCCCCAGATGAAGTTATTTGCCACCCAATAGGTGCCCTGCTCTCCCACCATGTTTACCATACGGGAAACCATCAACATATATGCAATATTTCTAACAAATGATTCCAATCCGGAGATTCCCCCGATTTTGAAGAAGTCCTGCATCCAAGTAAAAGATAACTTTTCCTTTGACCATAATGGGTAACCACATCTTTGAATTAACGCAAATGCGATAATAAATAATAACAAATTGGAAATACAGTTTGATATACCTATACCATTGACACCCAGTTTTAATGATACTGGAAGATTAGAAACTAGCATGGTATCCAAAATGACACACAGAATCAGTTTTGCACCAGTCATGGCGTATACCAGCTTATCTTTTCCAATAGATACAAGTGCAACGAGAAGAAAGCTATATAAAATTCCAGCAATATTAGCCACACATTCAATACGTATATACGATGCAGACTCTTCCAAAATATCCGTAGAGACAGCCATGAATTGTAATAGTGGATGAATAAAGGCCGTCACCAATATTGAGCAAACTGTATATACCCCGAATGCTATCAATAGGCCACTGCGAATTCTATTTGCGAAGACCTTTTTATCTGACAAGACACTTCCCATAAAGAAGTAAAGAGGCAATACAATCGCCTCATTAATAACTTCATATATCAAATTAATCCACGACAACTGACCTGCGATGGAATAAGACCACTCTCCTGGCAATGTTCCAAGGAAAAATGTTCTAAGTGTGGTATATAGAGTTGGGCATAGGCCCATAAATAATAATGCTATAAATAATCTGTAGTCTATTCTTTTTAATGATGTAAGTGTTTTATCAAGCATTTTTCTCCCCATAGATTTTTATCCTCTTTTAAATCAACTCTCCACTAAAATGCTGAATCTCGTGCTGAATAATCTGAGCTGTAAATCCACTATATTTACCATGCTTTGGCTGGAAGTTCTGATCCAAATAATCCACTTCGATTTCATTATATCTCACACATGGCCTTATGCCATCAAGTGATAAGCAGCTTTCCTCAGTCTCGTATTTGCCACTCTTTTTTGTAATCACAGGATTTACCATTGGAAAGATAAATGGTCCGGCTGCTACCACAATGATTTGCTTTTTCACGCCAATCATATTTGCCGCCATGCCCACGCATCTATCCAGATTTGCTTTTAATGTGTCCATCAAATCTACTATTACCTGGGCGTCCGCCTTGGTGGCTGGCTCGCTCTTCTGCTGTAGGAATATTTGATCTCGTACTATTTGTTTTACCATAATGACCTCTTGTAGTTTAATACTGCACTATAAATCCTCTCTCATCCTCTTCCACAGGAATCCTCTCCTTCTTCAAATCATAAATATTAATATATCTATCATTTGCCAAAGATTTCAGGAACATATAAATCTCCTGCTCCGAGCCTTGGATTTCTACAGTGACAGAACCATCGTATTCATTTTTCACGTACCCGGTCAGGCGATATTGGTTTGCAATATAATTTGCCTTATATCTAAATCCAACGCCCTGCACACGGCCTGTAAAAACCATGTGATATCTCACTAATTCTTTCATTTAAATAATCGTCCCAAATTAACTATATAGCTGCATCAATCTTATCAATCAAAGTAATATCTGCTGGGAGCCAGTCTACATCACCAAGCTGCTCCTTTGTAAGCCACTTAGCAGCCTCGTGCTCTTTAAGGACCAAATCTCCCTCAACAATTGTCGACCAGAAGCAATCCATCGATAAATGAAAAGTAGGATAATCGTACTCGATAGTATCAATCAGCTCTCCTACACTTATTTCTGTATCCAGCTCTTCCATAATCTCACGTTTAAGCGCTTCCTGTGGAGTCTCGCCTTCTTCAATTTTCCCACCAGGGAATTCCCAGCCATCCTTGTAATCTCCATAGCCACGCTGAGTAGCAAAGATTATTGGTTGTTTTTGCTCATTCTCAGCCTTAATTACTGCTGCAACTACACGTATTGTTTTCATAAACAAATCTCCTTTTATACACTTACTATATAATCATATACATCATCTCTAACAGGTTCATCTAATATCCATTCGATTTCAACTGCAGTTTTCTTAGTGTTAGCCATCGTAAATTCTTTTGCATAACCGCTAGGTGTCATTCGACCTAAATAATAGAATTCCTTGGAACCTTTATCGTCCTTATTCTTTCTAACAAACAGTTCCACTCGTATACCAAGTTCTTTGCTATTAAGAAAGTTTTGAACATCATTCGAAGCAATTTTACGTCCTGACTTCGATATTGCTATCAATGTTTTATTACTTGTAAAACGGTCCTCATACTTTGTAGTATCACTTATGTCATCATCTTTCTCATAATTGATAAAAACTGGGAAGGTATTTGTTTTCTGATTAAATTTGTATCCACCAATATTTGTTGGGACCTCATTATTCTCCCAGTTGAGCAATCTACAAACGTCTTCATAAGTATACTTCTGATATAGCACAAGATCCGTGTCACGATATGACTTACTATAATCCCTGTCATATCTGCTGATTCCAAAATCAATAAGTTCTTTAAGGATATCATAGAACTCTTTATTTTGAAGCATTTCCTTGAAGGAAGCACTTACCATATAATCAGAATCATCTTTTTCTAGGAAAACACAATTTGAATATGTCTTTTTTCCTGAGCCTGAAGGAAACTCGTTTGTCATTACATTAACTACATTTTCTACTTGGTCTTTTGAAAGATTCTTTCCATAATCATGTTTTAAATCTTCAGCCAGCCCCTGCATAAGGTTTCTTATCGACTCACTATTAGCATACGCAAGCATACGTTTTAATAATCTTAATTCCTGAATTCTCTTTCCGTTTGCCAATTTCTTTGAAACGAATTCAATCATCTTTTCTTCATTATCGGAAAGACGTATTGTATATTCCTTTTCATACTTAACCAAGAATTTGTAATAGGAACCTAAACTATTATTATCAAAAATTCTGAGCACATCCATTTCACCATAATCATCAAAATCTTTTAGCGCTGGAATATGGCCAAGTTTATTTTTTAAATTTGTATAGTTTTCCTTTATTAGCTTAATATCACTAAAATTAGCTTTATCAACAGAATCAAAAATTCTCTTTCTGCTTATCTCATCAAAATGAACAGTGGACGCACCTGGTATTACCCTGCCGCCTTCCATAACGTATCTACGAATATTATCTTTGTTATAAGTGCGGTCACCAGAAAGTGCAATCGGAATCATAAAGTTGTTATTATAGTTTCCAATGAAATCAATGATTACAACATATTCCTTGCCTTCAGCTTTTCTAAGTCCTCGGCCTAGCTGTTGAATAAATACTATAGGTGATTGTGTAGGACGAAGCATTACAACCTGATTAACCTCCACGATATCTACACCTTCATTTAAGATTTCGTAAGAAAAAATATAATCAAGGGGCTGCATTTCAAGTGTAGCGTCAGATTCATCCATAGCAAGTCTCTCAAATGCCTCTTGTCTAGCATCCTCGCTTGCATCACCATTTAATGCGATAGTTCTGTATTTACGCCCTGTATCTGGATTAATCATCTGATTAAACTTTGCAGATAAAGTTTTAGACTCTTCTATTCCACTGCAGAAGATAAGTCCCTTGACCTTATCTCCGCTATATCCGTAATACTGAGTCTGCTCAATAATATGTTTAACTCGTTCATCACTTGTTAGAACACTAAAATCTCTATGTGCAGATTCATCATCACCAATGATAGAAATATCTTTTATTCCAAAGTAATGAAATGGGCATAAAAGATTTTCTTCCATCGCCTGCTGCAATCTGATTTCATATGCTATTTGATAATTAAAGATTTCATATATATTTCGACCTTCAATATTGTCATCTCTCTTATCAGGAGTAGCAGTCATTCCGAGCCATAAGCTAGGAGTAAAATATTCCATAACTTTCTTATATGAATCCGCAGCTGCATGATGAGCTTCATCAAATATTATGCAGTCAAAGGTATCAGGAGCAAACTGTTTTAATGATTCTTCCTTGCTCATAGTCTGAATCATTGCAAATATATAGTCTTTGTCTTTATTTTCATCAACAGAATGTCCCGCTCCTATTATTCCTGTTGTAATAGTATTTCCAAAAACTTTCTTATATGATTTTTCTGTCTGCCTTGCTAGTTGCCCTCTATGAACAAGAAACAAAACCCTTTTGAATCTCATTTCTCTCATAGCAAATGCAGATGCATAGGTCTTACCAGTTCCAGTGGCAGAAATCAGTAATGCACGATTTTCATTAGCATCAACGATCTTCTTAAGATTTGTGATAAAACCTACCTGCATACTATTTGGCTTTAACTTATAACTCTCAATTGATGTAACTTCATTTTGTTTAGCAATCCTTTGTTGCTCTTTAACAATCTTATATGCTTGTGTATAGTTTTCATAAAACTCGTCGAAATTCAACGTATACTGAGAGCTCCATAAATCGTTAAATTCCGCAACTATCTCCTTTGCAACTTCTCCTTGCTCCGTAGATACTATTTTTGTATTCCATTCTTTATTACTTGTAAGAGCAAATTTTGTTATATTAGTACTGCCAATTATAATTCTATATATTTCATCCTTCTTAAAGATGTAGCCTTTAGTATGAAATCCCTCTTCAGCGGCATTCACATCATACATACGAATTTCTATATTACTAAATTCATTAAGCTTTTTTAGAGCCTTAGGCTCGCTAAAATTAAGATAGTTTGTTGTAAGGATTTTACCTGGAATATTCTTATCCTGAAGTTCTTTTAGAATTTGAAGCAATGGAGCTATTCCAGCCATGGTAATAAATGCCACACTCATCTGAAAACTATCGCACGCAGAAAGCTCATCCTCTATGGATGAGATAACTTTCTTACCTTCTTTGTAATTGTTAGATACAAACTGTGGTCTATATGCAAGATTTGATACTACACTACCATCAATATATGCTGTCTGTAATCCAAGTTTTAATTCCTCAATGTTGTCCATAGATTTCTCCCATTTTTATAGTATCAATAAATTTTTCATCCCTACCCCATTTATTCCGCTATCTAGTCATTTTTATTATATCCAACTACAAAAATCATTCATAGTCTTCATCTGCATCAAACCCATAGTATAGCATTTCATTATATTTGGCATTGGCGGCCTCGCTGGCCTTCTTTTCCCGCCATCTATCTATATCGCTGCAGATAGCAAGGGCCTCGTCCACTATAAGCTCTGCCGTGTTGGGCTTCACATTGTAAAGATATGCCATCATCCTTTCCATCGCCTTGGGACTGCCTAGCATCTTGGCGATCTGCTCTCCCAACTCGTCTGGAAATCCCAGGCTCCTTATGGCCTGCACCAGCTCATCCCTGCTTCTAGCCCATTCTCGTTTAAAATCCATTCTGCCTCCTAAATGTGATGACTCCATCACTTTATTCTATCTTTATATATTAATACTTGCGCGATTAGATTTGAAGTAATTATGCGCCTCTGCTAAAATAATCCCCATGAAAAACTTTGAGAAACTAATAAACGAATCCTTACAAGAAGTGAAGCACATCGGCATAAAGCCAGGCGTCATCGTATCATTCACTATTAATAAAAGGGCTAAAACCAGATGGGGACTTTGCAAGCAGAATCCCGATAAGACTTTTGAAATTCAGATAGCTGAAAAGCTCCTAACTGATGATAGAATCTCCGAGAAAGCCTGTAAAGAGACCATCATTCATGAGATACTTCATACCTGCAAAGGCTGTATGAGACATACGGGAAAATGGAAATATTATGCAGAAGTTATGAATCAGGTGTACGGCTATAACATCAAGCGCGTTACTACCGGCTCTGAAAAAGGAGTTGAGGATTACAAATCTGAAAGCTCTATGGCCATCAAATACATATTTACCTGTGAAAACTGCGGCGCCACCATATATCGTAAACGCGATAGTCGTTTCACGAGAAATTATCGTAAATACGGTTGCGCGAGATGTGGCGCCGTAGCCTGGAAGAAAGAGCTTGCATAGATTATTTACAAAGCTCTAATATTTTTTTCAAATCTTTCTTCTGTTATGAATCTTTTATAAAATCGCGAATATAAATCCCATACCTCATCCTTATTGCGGCACTTTTTCTTGCCAGCTTCAAGGATGATGTATTTGACGCCAAAGCATTCCACGCGTAAATCAGTATCATAGCAATTGTTGCGTAGATAAAATCCCAAGCGTCTGGTCTGAAGTGTTTTTTGCTGCTCATCATCTGTATAAGCAGGGTCTTCTACCTCTCCTATGATTCTATCTGCATTGCCAAGATAATCATCTATTAAAGTAAGAAGATTGGCGCCTACGCCTTTATTTCTGTGCTCTGGGAAAATCGCTATGTAATCTATAAGATAGCTGTTTTCCAGCTTTACCATAAAGGTGTAGCCTACCATCTCCTCTTTTTCAAAAAGTCCCAAGCAATCATAAAAGCCATCCTGCACCGACTGCAGAATCATTTTCAGTGGCTTTAGCTCATCCTTTGGGAAATCTATAACCATGTGCTCTTGATAGAGTTTTGTTATTTGGTTTTCATCTAATCGTTGTAGTTTCATGTTCTATATTTACCGAATACTTAAATTGCACCCAACTGCATCTTATAGTATTTCTCGTAGATACCTCCTTCTTTGATTAATTGCTTGTGGGTACCTTTTTCTTTAATACCATCCCCATCCAAAACAATTATTTCATCAGCACCAAGAATAGTAGACAAACGATGGGCTATTGTGATTGTTGTTCTACCTACTGCAAGCTTATCTAAGCTTTCCTGGATATATCGCTCACTTTCATTATCAAGTGCACTGGTTGCTTCATCCAAAATTAATATAGGTGGATTTTTCAGGAATACTCTTGCGATAGCGATACGCTGCTTTTGTCCGCCAGATAATCTGGTGCCTCGCTCACCTACCTCTGTATCAAATCCATCAGGAAGGCTTTCGATGAAATCCAATAAATCTGCATTTCTCGCAGCCTCTACAATTTCTTCCATGGTAGCATCCTGCTTGCCGTATGCGATATTTTCTTTTATCGTTCCATTGAACAGATAAACATCCTGTTGAACTATTCCAATATAAGAGCGCAGTGATTTTTGAGTCACATTTCTGATATCAACACCATCTATACGCACACTACCGCCGGTAACATCGTAAAATCTAGGAATAAGTGCGCAAAGTGTAGTCTTTCCACCACCAGAAGGTCCCACTATAGCAACAGACTTTCCTGCATCCACATGCAGATTGATATTCTCTAAAACTGTCTCCTCTTCTTCATATGAGAATGATACATTTTCAAAATCGATAACCCCCTGCACATTATTTAACTCTTTGGCATCCTTGTCATCAACAATATCAGGCATAGTATCCATTACTTCTGTAAATCTTTCAAAGCCTGCAAGTCCTTTTTGAAGCTGTTCTGTAAACTCCACAAGAACGTTAACCGGATTAATAAAGATGTTGATATACAGGGCATAAATCGCCAAATCCTCAACTGAAATCTGTCCCTTTGCAATGCAATAGCCCCCAGAAACCAGCACAGTCATAAACATCAGACCTTCAAACATACTATTTCCAGAATGGAATATTCCCATCTGTCTATAGTTTGCCTTTTTAGAATCCAAAAAGGCTAGATTACTTTTATCAAACTTCTTCTGTTCGATATCCTCACCGGTAAATGACTTTACTACTCTGATTCCGCCCAAAGTATCCTGTAAAGAAGAATTTATTCCTGCAATCTTCTTTCGGTTATCAGAAAATGTACGTCGCATTTTGTGGTTCTGATTTACCGCAAAAATACCCATAAATACCACAACAATAGCCAGACAAAGTGTCATAGGTACGTTGATTCTCATTAAAAGTATAAATGAACCTACTATCTTCACCACTGAGATAAATATATTCTCAGGTCCATGATGGGCCAGCTCTGAAATGTCAAACAGATCCGACACCAGCTTACTCATCATCTCTCCTGTATTGTGAGTATCATAATAAGAAAATGAGAATGCTTCAAAACGCTCAAATAGCTCTCTACGCATTCCAGACTCTATTTTTGCACCCATCATATGACCTTGATAAGTAACATAATATTTGCAGGCTGTCCTTATCAGATACATGACAATCATAAGCAGGGCAATCCAACCCAAATTCTTAAGAATGATTTCTGGGGCCTCAAGATATAGAGTCTCTCTTAAAAACCTAAGTAACTGCGGAAACGCCAGATCAATTACAGACAAAATAGTTGCACAAATTAAATCTAAAACAAACACACCTATGTATGGTTTGTAATATGGGATAAATCTTTTAATAAGCTTCATTTCTAATTTCCTTCTTCTAAAACATACTGTAGTAAGTATATCATAAGAGGGGAATGATTGCATTTTCACAGCTTACCCAATCAACGCCTTAATGTCATCTTCAACATTAGTGATGCCGGCAATGCCGAAGTTTTCAACCAGTACATTAACCACGTTTGGCGAAAGAAATGCTGGAAGTGTTGGTCCAAGATGGATGTTCTTTACGCCTAAATAAAGCAGCGCAAGAAGAACGATTACCGCCTTCTGCTCGTACCATGAAATGTTGTAAACGATTGGAAGGTCATTGACGTCATCCAGCTCGAACACTTCCTTTAGCTTGAGTACGATGAGGGCTAGTGAATATGAATCGTTGCACTGGCCTGCGTCTAACACTCTTGGGATTCCGCCGATGTCGCCTAAATCAAGCTTGTTGTATTTGTATTTTGCGCAACCTGCTGTGAGGATGACCGTATCCTTTGGAAGTGCCTGTGCAAATTCGGTGTAATAGCTTCTGCTTTTAGCGCGGCCGTCACATCCTGCCATTACCACAAATTTCTTGATAGCGCCAGATTTTACAGCGTCAACTACAGTGTCTGCCAAGGCGAATACCTGCTCGTGGGCGAAGCCGCCTGTGATTGTACCTGTTTCGATTTCTGTTGGGGCCTGGCAATTCTTTGCCATCTCGATGATTTCTGAGAAATCCTTTACCTCACCATATTTTCCGTCGATGTGCTTGCAGCCAGGGTAACCTGCCGCGCCAGTTGTGAACATTCTATCTTTGTAATAATCGGCAGGTGGAACGATGCAGTTTGTAGTCATAAGGATTGGGCCGTTGAAGCTGGCAAACTCTTCCTTCTGCTTCCACCATGCGTTTCCGTAATTTCCAGCAAAGTTATCATACTTTTTGAAGAATGGATAATAATGGGCAGGCAACATCTCAGAATGAGTGTACACATCCACACCTGTGCCCTTAGTCTGCTCCAAAAGCATCTCCAAATCCTTCAGGTCGTGACCTGAAATAAGGATTCCAGGATTGTTTCTGACACCGATATTTACCTGTGTGATTTCAGGATTTCCGTAGGCAGATGTATTTGCCTCGTCAAGAAGTGCCATTCCATCCACACCGTATTTTCCAGTTTCCAATGTAAGTGCCACCAAATCATCTACAGAAAGACTGTCATCAAGAGTTGCTGCGAGGGCCTTCTGAAGGAACGCATCCACCTCCACGTTGTCCTTAAGAAGTGCGTTTGCATGCTTTGAATATGCAGCAAGCCCCTTGAGACCATAGGTGATGAGCTCTCTTAATGAACGAATGTCTTCATTTTCTGTTGAAAGAACGCCTACTGTTTTTGCCTTCTCATCAAAATCTGCCTTGGCGCCATTGTACATAGCAGCCTCTGGAAGATTAGCGCGAGCCTCCGTACTAAGCTGGCCCAGCAGCTTTTCTTTAATAGAAAGAGTCTCTTCGATTTTTGCAGATATGGCATCATAATCGAAGTTTGCATTTGTGATTGTTGTGAATAAGTTCACCGATATGAGATGATTAACATCCTCTGCTACGGCCTTGCCCTCAGCGCGAAGTGCTGTAGTTACTGCTGAAATCCCCTTGGTTACATATACAAGCAAATCCTGCAGATTGGCCACCTCAGGCTTCTTTCCACATACGCCAGACATTGTGCAGCCCGCACATCCAGCTGTTTCCTGACATTGATAGCAAAACATCTTATTTTCCATTGTTTGACTCCTTTGAAACGTGATTTTTGATTCTGCAAGCACTATATACCAATCCCAAAGTTAAAATAGTTGCAAATGCAACTCCTTCCATCGTATGATTAAGGTAGTATATGATTGGCAGGTGATATCTATGGAAAAAGAAGTAAGCTATAACAAAGTGGAGCTTTTTGAAAACATTAATGAGGCGGAACTGGACAAACTGCTATGCTGCATCCGCTCTTTCAAAAAGGATTACCAAAAGGGACAAACCATTTATATGGAAACTGACAGTATCCCCTACGTTGGGATTGTGCTGAGCGGAAGCGTTCATATGATAAAGGAAGATATTTGGGGCAACAGCTCCCTGTTCACTTTCTTCGGGCCTGGGGAATTGTTCGGCGAAAGCTTTGCGGTGCAAAAGGATATTTCCTCATCGGTTATATTCAAGGCCGCGCAAGATTCTAAGGTTTTGTTTTTGGCCGCTGCCAACATCATTCACACCTGTCCAAATGCCTGTGCTTTTCACGGGCAGATAGCCACAAACCTGTTTCATTTGTTGGGATGCAAGAATCAGAAATTCATTAATAAGATAGAAATTCTCTCCAAGGGCAGCATCAGAGAAAAGCTGTTAGCCTACATCTCCCAGCTGGCTCAGGAACAGAAATCAAAATATGTAAGCTCCCCTCTTTCGCGAGTGGCTTTGGCGGAATATTTATCGGTGAATCGCAGCGCAATGATCCGCGAGCTGTCGAAAATGAGGGATGATGGAATAATAGATTTTGACAAGGACACGTTTATAGTAAAGGAAGGAACGCATGGAAAAGAACATAAAAGAGACTCTTAAAAATGAAAGCTTCGGCATGGGAATCGGCTCTGGAATTAAGGCTGCGCCACTGAAAAGGCAGGACGGTGCCGATGAGCAGTACCTTAGCCTAAAGCAGATTGAAAATCATCCTCTTAATATTTTTGCTTTGGAAAATGAAGCGATTTTAGCGGTGCTCGGTGAGTTGCGCCAGGCCATGGAAAAACGCGATAATCTGGTGGAGACGCTGGATAAGGCTAGGGAGATTGCTGTTCATTACGCCGAAAAGGGTGATTTGCTGTATCCTCTTCTTAAGCTGAAATACAGATTTGCTGGGCCAACAGATGTTATGTGGACCGTGGATGGCGAGATTCGTGACGAGATGAAAGTGCTATCTAACAGCGCTAAGGATTTTCCATCTCTTTTAGAGGATGAAGCTTGGAATCAGCGTCTGGATGCGGTTGTCACAAAGGCCGAGGAAATGATTTATAAGGAAGAAAATATCATCTATCCTCTTTGCGCTAAGAATTTTACTGAGGAAGAATGGCAGGATATTGCCAGAGATTTGGATGATTACAAGCAGTGCCTCATTGAAAAACGACCTGCCTGGGAAAAGGCTACTCCTAAGAAAAAGATGGCTGAAATGGCGCAGTGTGAGGAAGTGATTAATCTTCCTTCCGGCAGTCTTACTGGGGTTCAGCTGGATGCCATGCTAAACACCATCCCTATGGAGCTTACGTTTGTGGATGTGAACAACGTCAATAAATACTTCAATGACGGGAATGACATGAAGCTATTCAAGCGCCCGCTTATGGCATTAGACAGGGAAGTTTTCACTTGTCACCCACCTAAGTTCGAGCCTATGGTGCGTTCCATCATTGAAGATTTCCGCGTTGGAAATAGAAATTCCGTTGACGTATGGAGCAGCCGCGACAATCAGCCTGTGCTGATTAGATACATGGCTGTCAGAGATAAAGATAGTAAATACGTGGGCACGCTGGAGTGCGTCCAGCCTATGGGATTTGCTGAAAAGCATTTTAGTAGGTAATCAAAGCTACAAGCCATAGGCTACAACGCCAACCACATGGTAAGTGTTGTTGAATGTTCATGCTAGTACCTCTTTCCTGCAAAAATTACAACTTATCGTACTTATCTGCCTTCCCCTTAGCCTTTGCCACAGGATACTTAGCCTCATTCTGATCCATCTTTTTATTGATAATCTCATCAGGATCAACGCCAAGCTTATCTGCTAAATTTTGGCAATAAACCATAACATCTGCAAGCTCTTCCTTAACATGCTCCACGTCGTACTTATCATCATCCCACTGGAAGCACTCAAGTAGCTCAGCCGCTTCAATAACTATAGATTTTGCTAAATGAACTGGTGCGTGGAACTGGTCCCAGTCACGGTCTTCCGTAAATTTTCTAATTCTAGCAATTGTTTGTTCTGTCATTATTCTCAATCCTTTCAGTTAATTGTAATATCGTTTGCATGGGCGATATATTTCTTAAGATATTTCTGCAAATTTGGATTACATGCATATACATAACAACCTTTTATGCCTCGTGCAAGTATTGTAGTATATGTATTGATAATCAATTGTTTTACATCGTTTTCATCAGTGCCAGCTTTTACTTTCTTATCCTTAAAGTTTTCAAGCTTAACAAATATCTTGCCCTCTGCAGGATCATAATCGATTTCTTCACCAAATATAACACCACAATAATTCATGTCATACCCCTGTGAAGAGTGAATGCATCCTATTGTATATGTCGAATCCTGTCGATTAATCCAGTCCTTATTTGCAAGGTTCCAAATATACTTATGACCATCTATCTCAATGTCATATTCACCATTAGCAACAAGGCGATTATAACAATCCATGTTATCTTTTACTGTTCCTTTTTGTTTTGTCTTCCAATCCCATGCAAATCCCGCAACTGTTTTACATAGTCCAATTTCTTTATCTTTTTTACGTAGAGTTTCCACCATTTGATTCACATCATCAAATACCAGGAAGTCATAATTCTCTATACTCTTGAAACTAGAAACTGTCCCATCCATTATTTGCCTAATGTACTTGATATAGGAATCTCCGCCTTCGCAGCGCATCTGTGTCTGAAGGACATGATGCCAAATTGGATTGGCACATCGGTTATAAGTAGACTTGAAATCCTTGAAAGTAATATCCGATGATTTTACGCTTTGATTCTCGTCGTAAAACAACACAACATGCTTTGCAGACTTCAAAATCCATTCAAGCTGATTTGTATTATACTTATCAAGTCCCAGCTTTTCGCAAACATCATCATATGCCTTAAAGCCTGTAATGTTCTTTCGGCGCTTCAATCTATGAGCCTCGTCCACGAATAGCACATCATAATGCTTTTTCACAACATCGTTAGGCCCGATGACCATATCTGGCGTCAAGCCATTGCCACATGCCTTAAATACTTTTTGTACAGTACCTCGAATTCCCTCCATTGGAAAAACGAATCCAATGTTCAAAGGCTTGCCATTTCTCTCCATCAGTATGAAATCTTTGACCTTCTTTAGTGCAGCAAGCTTATCCAAATCCATTTCATCGTAATCATGAATATCATCAATGTCAGCTTCGTCAATATTTACTGCATTTACTAAGGAATTAATAATACTGATAGCAAGAACCGTTTTACCTGTACCAGCGCAACCATTAACTAAACTTAGGCTATGCACATCCTCTCCTGGTAAATGGAAGGCATCAACTATCGATTTAAGAATGGTAATTGCAGTACGGTTCTGCTCGCTAGTAAGTGAATTATATGGGGAAAACTTAAAGATATTATCGTTTTCTATTACTTCAATCGATTTATCAACAAGCTTCTTTTTTCTCAGCTCATTCCACAGAGCTGGAAATTTACTACGATATCCCTTCCTATCATAATAATCGTGCGAGGCTTGCTGACCTTTATTTTTGTTGAGCACCTTATATCGGCCATCTACTGAAAAATACCTTATCAGCCTTTGCTCATAATCAAGAATAACAGACTTGTTATATTCATTATCAAAAACAATCTCAACAACATCTAATTGTTTTTTCTCTTCATTCTTCAAATGCTGACTCATTCGATAAGCTGCACTAGTTGTCTCGCCAATATAAATGCATTTATCATCATGTATTAAATATACAACTGGCCAATTGATACCATGTGAAGATTCCTCTAGATTTTTTACGCCATCTTCATCAAAAGGATATGTGTGAATCTTTTCTAGCATATCTGCCACCTCATATACAAAAATCCCCTCTAAAACATACTGTAGTAAGTATATCATAGGAGGGGAATTATTGGACTAAATATGGAGTTATTTTAACTAAATTAAAATGGGCATGACATAATTAAATGCTGCCTACTACCAAATCCCTCTTTCTTTAAATCAGAATCCAAATAATCGTAAGCCATTGGCACCACCTTGATCAGGTTCATCGCCTGAGGCAATTTTTTCATAGCCTCCACTGGAATCTTTTTGTGCTCCATCAGCTTCAGATACTCTTCTGAAAAAGGCTCCACCATAGATGCAACACCCTGCACCTGCAAGCTTTTCAGCTGCCCAAATCCACCGTAAGGTTCAAAAATGGCCATGCCCACATTCTTATTCTCTTTCAGTCCCTTAAACTTTAATCCACCTTCAGAGAAAAAATAAAAGCATCCATCCACATAATTATATTCAATAGGTGTGTTACGCACACAATCCTGCGAAGCAGTTGCCAGCGCACAGGTATTATGCCCGCCGATAAAAGTCTCTATTCTTTCCTTTAATGCTACCTCCTCCATATGAACAGATTCCTTGTCGCGCTCTATCCAATGTGATGCAGCTGCATCATAATCCATCTTCCACATTTTGTAATCCCCCTATTCATCCTCATCTAACATCCTAGTAAAGTCAATATTTGATTGCTTACATATAAAAATGATGAAATACCCAATTTTTATACGCGTAAAAACCACTATTCCAGAGTGACGCACGTATAAAAATGAGATATTTTCATTTATTATATGCGCAAATTAGCCCAAATTCCATGTTTCTATTGATTTTGCGCGTATAAAACTCCCGATAACAGACATTTTTATACGCGCGGCACCTGCTCCAAGAGAGGGATGATTACATAGTAAAGTCTATCATCTTTGAAGCTGAGATAGCCGATAATCTGGCCGCTCTTGTTTCTCAGGTACAGTCTGTGATTGGATACGCCTGCTGGATAAAGCAAAAAAAGAACCACTCCTCTCGGATGAGATTGGAGTGGTTCGAAAAAACTATATTCTACTTAAATGCGATTTGAGCAAAATTGTAGAAACCAAGATACCAAATATCAAAATTGTGCTCGCCATCAAGCTCCTGCCACATAAAGTTCTCACCATCTACAAACTGGTCGCAAACCTCTGGAAGATTCTTTGCTGCTCCTGAAGCGCTCCAGTAAGCGATGCCATCCTGAAGTCCACAAATATTGTAGAAATAGTGGATAGGATACTGATTATCTGCCAAAAGCTCTGCTGTGGTTGATGCTGGATTGCTAGTAGGTGCTGCTGAAAAAGCTCCGTAATAGCTGAACAAATCAACACACTCGCCGATGCCGATGTTGATTGTCTGCATACCGCCCATTGAAAGACCTGCGCAGGCTCTATGATCACGGTCAGCGTAAGTGCTGTAGTGTGAATCGATGTATGGAATCAAATCCTCTCTAAGCTCTTTGCCAAAAGCGTAGAATGAAGGGATTGAACCACTTTCAGATGCCTTGCCATTTGGTGTAACAACGATGAAGGAATCGATATCTCCATAATATGAAAGATTATCCATCATGGCCTTTACCTTTGACTCATCATCGAACATGCCCCACTCGTTTTCATCACCGCCGATTCCGTGAAGAAGATATAGCACATTGTACTGCTTGTCTTCACTATAGTTTGCTGGTAAGTAGACGTTGGCTTTCTTTGTATATGTGTTTCCATTTTCAGAATCATGTGCTGTATAAGAAATGGTCTGGATTGTACCTGCTCCTTCGCCACTTCTGATTGCAGAATATTTTTCAGGAATGCTGTCGCTAATGGTAGCTGTTGGATTATAATGTGTTCCACCTGTTGTATAAGCAAAATCAGCATCGATTTTGCCTTCAAGCTCGCCCACGCCAAGGAAGCCGAATTCTACAGTTCCACCACTTGGAATAGTTGTGTTCCAGCTAAGTGGAGTGAGAATGTATTCATCATCAGTGGTCTCGATGTCAACGCACCAGCTAGAATCAATATTTACCTGATTTCTGCTGAGCTTTACTGTCCAATTCTCAAGTGCATCCTTTGAGTTATTGGTAATCTTATAGCCAACCCAATATCCAGTTCCCCAACTGTTCAGGTCATAGCTAATATCTACCTTCTTTTGTGCAGAAAGTAAAACGCTGGCATTTTCCTCTAAATAATTTGCTGTCAATGCATCATCATTTGCAGCCTTGGCTGTCATCCCCATTGAACTAGCAGCAAGAGCCAGTACCAAGGCAGTTGTTAATATCTTTTTGCTTCTCATACATATCCTCTCCTTTGTTTGTTCTTTGCCTAAGCAATTCACGCGCGCAATATAATAATATACCCTGAGAGGATTTTACGCGACACAATTCTTGCCAAGTGTATTATCACTGCCAGCCCCCATATTTAGAGCCTTTCTTCACAGCACCATCACATTATTACGATTTATTGCTCAATCTAAAAATCCAGCTTCCATATACATACTGAAAGGAGTTTTTTTTTGTACCATTCCTAGCAGGCCCTTCCAGGGCCAGGTCTGCCCGAGCTCCACAGACCACTCGCTGAAGCGAGCAAGGAAGGATTATAATCAATCTATTAGCTGGCCCAGTAGGGTACGTTCTTCCAATATGACATAATAAAACCATGATCAAAATGACCATGGTTTATTTCAAACACAATATTATTGTTTCGCTGCAGTAGGAACAAATTCAAGCTTAAGACGCATTCCTAATCCTTCAGCAATACGTTTTACCATTGCTAAACTTGGATTTCTTGTACCATTCTCAATACGACTAATATCAGCCTGAGTAATTCCTGTTCTTTCAGCTAATTCTTTTTGCGTAATATGTTGTTTGTTTCTGGCATCAATCATAGCCTGAATAATATCATATTCTGCTTCTAACGCATCATATTCTGCTTTAATCTCAGGATTCTTCAGAACTTTTTCTTTATATTCCTTGTAGCTACTCATTTACAATACCTCCGTTCATAATCTGCTTTATATTTTTTAGCATGCATCTTTGGATCTAAATCATCTAAAAACTCTTGCACCGAACACCGACCATCCTCGGTATCATAAAACTCAATTTCGTACATAATTCTCCTCTTTCTTAACATTATAATATGTCGTATTAAACATATTGTCAATATAAAAATTATGTCGTATTAAACATAATCTCCAATTCTATTATACTCGACACATTGTATTTTTATCGGACAGCTCAATGCCAGAAAGTTCAGATATCGTATATGCGATATTTTACATTAGCAAATAACTCAAGTATTTTTGTACCATTCCTAGCAGGCCCTTCCAGGGCCAGGTCTGCCCGAGCTCCACAGACCACTCGTTGACGCGAGCAAGGAAGGATTGTAATCGGCTTCGCCGATGGGAATAACGTGAATCCCACTATTCAGTAGCAACCTTGAAATCACCATCATAGAAATCTATTAATACACATACACTCTCGAAATAAATGCAAGATTATCTGTATTACCAGAATCAAGCATCTCAATTAGTCTATTAGCATGCCCCGAAGGATGTGTTCTTCCAAGCTCCCAAGCTTCTACTGTTTTCTTGGAAACTCCAAGATAATTTGCAAAAACAGCTTGTGTCATGCCAGCTTTGTTACGAACTGCCTTAATTTCATCGTTTGAGTTACTCCTCACTGGATCGATAATATAAGTTATCGTCTTTGCTTTGCCGTTACCTTTTTCAAAATCAATAGCTTCTTGTATGCCTTCCTTTAAATCCGCAAATAAAGAACTCATAAATGGTCACCCCCTATTTTTAGTAGCCTTTTTCATCTTAAATCCTACATTGTAGGGTGTTAATATCAGCGTACCAAATCATCTCAGCACTTGGTGGATTTATTGACATAGGTTCAGATCGTGAATATAATCTTCAATAAGTTAAATGCATTAATTACTAGTTATGAGGTTATATCTATGGGAATATTTGTAATTATTCTATTAATTATTGTTGTTTCTTTCATAAGCGCAATATCCAATACTCCAGAGGCAATTGGGAAAAAAGGTGAAAATAAAATAGAAAAAGATCTAAATAATATTAATTTTTGGGGCTATGAAGGATATTGCTTAAGGAATATTTATGTTCCTAGAAAAAATGGAGAGACTTCAGAAATAGATTTGTTATATATAACGCGTAAAGGATTCTTTGTAATCGAAAGTAAAAACTATAGTGGCTATATTTTCGGAGATGATAGACGTCAACAGTGGACAAGTACACTTTATGGTGGGACAAATTGGTATGGAGGTAGTAAAGTCAACAAATACAAGTTTTATAACCCTGTTTGGCAAAACAATACACATATTACAGCATTAAAAGAATATCTGGGTGATATTTCAGCGATATCTATAATTGTGTTTGGTGGAAATTGTGAATTGAAAGATGTAAATGTTAGTAAAGAAAATGTTTATATTTGCTATGAGAAAAAACTTAAGAAACTAATGAAAAAGATTTGGGAGAGTACTCCTACCTATTATAGTAAGGAAGAGCTAAGAGTTTTTTATAATACTCTCCTGCCACTTACAGATGTATCTAGTGAAAAGAAAAAACTTCATGTTCAAAAAATAAATGAAAAACAACAAGGAGATGTTTGTCCTAGGTGTGGAGGAGCTTTAGTATTAAGACAAGCAAAAAATGGAATATATGCTGGAAACAGTTTTTATGGATGCTCGAATTACCCCAAGTGTAAATTTATAAAAAATATATAAATCTGGAAAAAGAAGAAGAAGAGAGCGAGAAATAGGAATATTGTACGCTCTCTTCTTCTTTGTAATAAATGTAAATTACCTATAAATTACAATCGATTAAATATACTTATCGTTTCGCGGCTATCTACATATAATACACCGTCCTCTTTTATAGAGGATAATTTACCTTCATCTACCAATGCTTGGATTTTTTCTTTGGACATACCATAACTAGCAAGCAACGAATATGCTTGTTCAAAGGAATAGTACCCTGGTTTCTTAGGATGCATTTTAGCTGGATGGACATATTCTCGTCGAGAAGGTCTTTTTCGATTGATAAAAGCTTCATCATAAATTGAGATATCAAGTCCTAATAGTTTTACCATCCGAAGTTCATCTAGAGCATCTCCCAATGCATTATGTGTTTCTGTATAATTTATTTCTCCAAGATAATGCATCATATCTGAAACTTTGAATCCCTTTTTGATTTTACCTGTAGCGCAAAGACTAATATTATTGGGAATTTGCTCATTGTACTGTTTGTAGGCTGCAATATCAGCAATATCGCACCAAGAATAATTACTCAATTCAGGCAATCTATCGTAGTCAAATTTTCCACAATAAGCTAAAAGTCTATCTGTGCCGTATGCTTCTAGTTGATTCTTTATTATAGCCATAATATTAGGACGAGAATCAATAATTGGTTCTTTAATATTTTCTAAGAAGAGCATATTCCCATACATTGAAGGAGTTTCGTAAAGGGAATTGACTATATAATATCCTGACCATAATTCGTGCATGTTTGTTTTATCAGCAATCACAACACCTAAAGAAATAACCTGATCCATAAAATTAGTTTCTATATCAATTACTGCAAATGTATTCGTTGCTATTTGGGTATTTTTTACGGGAGCAGCATATGCTTGACCATATCCAATTACATTTTTTTCTATTTCATGGATGATGCCTTCTTTGATTTTACTAATCTCACATATATAAGCTTTATTTAAACGCGGGTTATAAATACCTATTTTTGAAATATTATTAAAACAGTCAAATGTTGAGTGCTGCCCCATTATCCAATACATAAGGATTTGTAGGTATTGTGCTTCACTCGGATTGTTTTTTATGGTTTTTATATCCCATAAAGTATCTTCGGTTAAAATATCTCCATCACCAGCACCTATCTTCTCTGTATATCCCCCATCGAAAGTAAAACCTAATTTTTTTATATCACTAGTTTCTATAAAAAATCGATGTGTTCTCATAACCATGTATCTAACGTGTTCACAGGTTACTTTACTAGGTTTTAGATTTCTGTAATCTACTATCTCAGTCGGATTCCTATAAAATAGATCAAATGCTGCTAGTTGATAAGCGGCTCGTATAGATTCATCGTCCAAATCAATAATGATTTCTCCTAATATCTCTGCAATCTTTAGAGCATTAGTGAATCCAAAAATAGTTTCAGCTATTTTTGCACCTTTATATGAAATATCAAATGCCTTTCGTACATCTTCTCCGTTTAACAAAAAGCGGCTTAAATAGTCAACAACCATTCCTGTTAAACCATAATCCATATTTTCTTTTTTGTAATCAGTATCAATATTTGTCCAGTAGTCAGTATTGACGACTTCAAAATCAGAAATGCCTATAAAACCTCCTGCAGGTTGAGGATAAGTTTTTGCCACACTCCAAACGGTACTCATAATATTTTACCTCCAATTAATTGATTGTTTTTGCTGTAAATAAACAAAAAGCACCTAATCCTGACCTAGCCTGTCCTGATTAGATGCGTACATTACCTTTAGTTACCGTATCGTTAGTCTGTATGCCTGTTCTTTCCTAAACTGTTCTGTTCTTTTTCAAAATGGAATTCTTCTTTCGGCTAAAGAATACCATTCTAACCTTTGTAAAAGCTCAAGTAGTGTGCCGAAATAACACCACTGTCAACACCTTGCTAGTATATTACATTAATAAACACAATTATTCAACAATAATTTATACCATTGACGAAATTTTAAGTTAGATTACCATCTTCGGCACTTACAAACTTTATAACCATAATTTCTAATTTTTTGTATGTATTCTGGATTATTATCCCAATCAAATTTATTAAAATACCATTTCACCTTTTTGGGATTGATTTTCTTACTAATTTCATCTATATAACACATATCTACATTAGAAAAAGAGAATCCATATGAATATATTCTATTAATTTTATTAAGCTTATTGAAAAAAAATGATTCCTTTTAATGGCGCAAGCAAGCTTGTCCCAATAATCAACTATTATTTAGCAGTTCTGCTTTCTTTTTGTCGAACTCTTCTTGGGTGATAATGCCATCATCCAAGAATTCTTTATACTTTCGAATGGCCTCAGCATTATTAACTTCTCTATCTTAAAAGTTCATATTGCATTTAAAGTTACTTGTAGAATCTTACGAATCTATAGCATCAAAGTTTCAACATTCTAATTTTGACCTTTCTATTCTAACAAAAAGAAAATCTACAGTTAATATATTAAATAGGAATAATACTAATATCTTCAGGATGAATATTATGTTTAATAATACGTGAACACTCAGGTGGAATATCTTTATCCCATATTATTTTGGATAAAATAGAGACCAGCATAGCATGTGACATAGCTTCAGGGTCATCCATATCATCTACCGTCACTAAAAAATCAAGTCTATAAGCAGTACCATTATCTCGTAACAAATCGTATATTGGGGGACATGACGTCCTTAATTCCTCTGCCAATTCCCCTCCAATAATTTTACAATATTGCTCTTTGAACCACTCGTCTTCATAAGTAGTGAAATTAATATGTCCACCGTTAGTACCATCAACATCTGCATATTTTTGTTTATACCATTTTTCTAAACAAAAAAGGGCTTTTTGAATATCTGATTTAGATACATTGTAGTTTTCAAGCGTTTTTTTCATACTCTCGCTATAGTTATCCCACGAATTAATCTTTAGCCCTTGAGATTCGATTATCTCTCTATTTATCAGCTTTGTGTAATGGTGCCCTAAAATCTTCATCTTAACCGATTTATCGTAAAACTGTGGACATAAAACATTTATTTTATATTGTGTAATTCTTTCTTTTATATAAAACTCAGCATCTTCATACTTAGCTACATCTTCATTTTTTAAATTCAATAAATTATATTTATTTGCTATTTTTTCTGCCTCATTATATAAGCAGAAACACCAAGAGTTTGTATCAAAACTATCTATCTTCATGTTATTAATATATCCTCTGAATATGTGAGTTTCATAGGTGAAATTATTAATCCTATTTATTCATATGTTGAACTTCTTCAATATATCCAGCAGTAACTATTCCAGCTGGTAATGCTACTATGGCGATTCCAAAGAATGATGAAATCATAGTAATAATCTTAGCTGACCATTTAGACCTCTCACTAAACAATACTTTCTTCTTCGATTTTTTCTGCATCTTTTAGTAAGTGCTCATGACTCTTTAATGCTTTAGATTCATCAATCTCCACATCATCCGGCAAGAAATAAATCTTAGATTCATATAATTGTTTACCTTCTTTACCAATAAGTTTTAGTTTGAATATATTGTTATCATAGTCCAATATGGACTCTTCTTCACAAAGTCTTGCATTAAAAATACCAGATAATATGATTACTTCGATATCCACTCCTAAAACTTCTATTCGCTTTTTTTCTACAAACTCAATATAATTTTCATTATTACCAATTAATCCTCTAACAAAATCCTTTGACAAATCGTGGCCATCTAGAGATACAGAATCACAATCAATTCTAAAGGGATTATTATCAATTAATGATCGATACAAGCTATTAACATTTCTTGCATCTATTGTTTTAATACCTTTATTTACTGTAAATCTTTTATTTAAATGATTTTCTAATGAGACAACACGTTTCCAAAACTTAATGATATTTAGCGGTATTTTTTTCATATTCGGAGTATTATTAACCACTAAATGATGTTCATTAATATGTAGCCTATTATCACAAATAGCGTTTATTAATTGGTATGATTCCAACATATCAGTTGCACTATTGGCATTCTCACTACTAATGTCAAATGCAAAACGTATATTTTCAATATGCTCTGGATCTATGTAATAAGTAAACTGAAAACACGATGTTTTATCTGATACATATTTTCGCTCATAAACACTATCGTTTGGTTGTCGTAACAAAATTAAATCTTTCTTTATATTACCATCCCCTATTTTCAGCTCAATCACCTCATTCATTGGGGGTGGCATTAAAAACATACGAGCCTCTTTAATCTCTATATTAGAAAATGGATATGAGCCTATTTTTTCTATTGGAATTTTATTTCCATTTAAGTCAATACAATGATTTGAATCACCGATTATATTTAGAGCTGTTTGTGAATTATATAGATATTCTGCGATAGTCTGGCTTGTAATATCTGAAACATTCTTGAGGGCTTTCTTTGCCTTCTCAGGAATCTCTACTTTAAATGTTATATTTGTTTCTCCAGATGTCGATGTTACAGCAAAAAAATCATCAGTAACTTTTGAATATGTTAACCCTTCCGGTAAATCCGAATCAATAGCCTTTTGTAAAGCACTAGAAACATTTCCATCAAATATTTGTTCATCCTGAAAAACAGAATTAAAATCGGAAAACATCATATATCTTCTTTTAAATCCTCCCATATTAGTATTTTTGTAAATAATTGTGCTCGTTCTTTTACACTTAAGCTAAGTTCATCAATAAGTGAAATCAACTCAAGAGCATCAGTTCGTGTAGCAACAATTATATATTTGATATCAGAGTATTTAAACGGCACCCATAGTGATTTTTCGAGCTCAATGGCATCATTATATTTTTTACTTGAAAAACCTTCTTTTCCATATAATACTTTTCCTATACCTACATCATCTGTATTAGCTATATAACGCCACTCGCATTCATCTGTAAAATTTTTTTCAATATTCCCATCTTTAGAAATATTAATACCCTGAAGTGGCTTCATATAGAACATTGTCGTTAATAGATAATTTTTTAATGGCGACCGTTCAGTTATAGACATAGCTTCATCGAAGGCTATCTTATAATCATTATACTTCGGTGAATTAGTATTTATGTAGTTTATAGGTTGAATGCCTTTTTCTATGCCCCATTTCTTTGAAAATGCTATTCCATAATATCCGTATGTGTTCATATGAGGCTCAATATTGTGCATATTAATGTCGCAAAAACAAATCATAGGATAAAATAAGCTATTCTTACCTATATCTAAATATGATGTGTCTTCCTCGCAATATCTAGGAATAAGTGCAGAATCTCTGATTTTATCAAACAAAAATTTCTTTTCTCTCATAAAATGAAAAAGGCTGTTTGCACTTTGTTCACTCTTTATATATGGTGTGCTTTCAGGTGTATGTGTTAATTTTTCCATTTATTGTATTCTCGCCTTAAATATGTATTTTATATTTTTTGTGATAAGACTTGATATAGCTTCATCAAAGCCGCCACACAATCTGATTCTGAAGTTTCTTTTACAGAAAAACCGTACGCTTGCATTACAGCCTTATCATTGGCCGTGTGAGCTTTTTTGAGTTCAATCGGCATTGTAAGCGAATCGTATAAATCTGCAAGAGAACTGTCAGGATATAAAGCTCTTGCCTCAAGAATAGCTTTCGGAGTCTGTTCAATACGTGTTTTTTGTTCATTAGTTGGTTTTGGCCAAGGGAATTTATTATATACAGCAGGCGAATATCTATAATCACTCTTTAACCTTCCGCAAACTATACCAATAAGACTTTCATCAATAAATAAGCTGTCATTTTTAGTATGGATACCCCAAATTTTCTTATCTTCGTTTGCCATGTGCCCCTCCGTTTTTCAGTCCCTTATCATCAAGACAATCAATAAGTAAATTATACGCCTGAAATATCTTTAATAAAAGAATTGCATTTCGAACATTATCAAAATAAATAAGTGATAACTTCCATAATTAGCTAAACACAATTACTAAACATAAATGATGTATATTGATTGCAACAATTGTATTTTTATTTTTGAGGTATTTATATGGCAAAAAGTTATTTGATTCTTTTGATTGCTGCTGTTATGTTACTTACAGTCGGTTGTGTTTCTGATAAAGAATATAAAGAACTTGAGGAAAGGGTATCATTTCTTGAATCACTTCATGGTGTAAGCCACAATGATATTCCCGATGAAACTGAACAATCAGAAGATGTTTCGTCCATGCAATCAGTCTCTACCGACAATTATATTTACGATATAAGTTCTTTATCTACCGACGAGATAGTAAAAGACTGTATGTATTATTTTGGCCTTTACCCTTCACAAGGTCAATTTGTAGATGATTTTGAGAAGTCCCTAAAATTATCCCCAGCATCTCGCCAATTTGATGTTTCTACCGAGAGTCAATATTATTATAGTAAAGGATATTACTTCTACTACTACAAATCTAGTAATGACACCAAACCAACCCATGATGCTATATGCTCAATATTCATAGGCGGACTTAAAAATGAAATGGATGGTAGTATAGGTATTGTTTCAGATTCTGAACGAAAAAACTATCCTGCTATAGATTTGAAGATATATATTATTAACTACGATCGTGCGGCCGAACTATACGAAAAATTATCTGAATCACTAAAACCATATTACAGCTCAAGTAAAGATTCTAGAGAAGGAACATATTGGTCTTGCAAAGCGAGAAACCTGTATGACTCTTACACATTTTTATCCATGGAAAAGAAAGCTGATTATTATGAGATAACCTTATCTGTAGATTCTACCCTTTTTAGAAATAAATCAGATGAATCTACCAATACTACTCTCAGCACCAATAATTATGATAAGGTAATGGAGAAATCTTCATCTATTACATCCCAAAAGAATGATACAAAACACTCCTCAGGTCCTTTAGCTATAGCTAAAACTGGAGGCTTACGAATTAAGTCCGAAGCCAATACCGATTCAGAAGTCATTGCCCAATTATCAGAAGGAGAGTCTGTAGCCATACTTGACAATACTCAGAATGATGAGTGGATCAAGGTAGATTATAACGGTGACGAAGGATATATTTATTCAGAATATGTAGATATAAAATACCCTTCTTCAATTGAATAATCCGCATCACTACATAATCTTATTCAAAATTGATCATTTCGAAAAGAGCGAGTTTTTCTCACTCTTTCACTAACTCGGTACTTCAAGAAGTCGACGTCGCCTAACTAATAGTATTTACAGGGGGTGATAGCAACACCCATTCGTTAGATGCAATACGTTAAACAACACTAGCATTGATTAAAAAAAGAAAAGCCTCCCTTCGGAGGCCAATGTCATTAAGTTAAGAGGGATGTATAAAGATCTCTGCATCAGGAATGATGCAGGGGTCTTTTTTCTATAAAGGGTTGACATTAATGCAGAAAAGTGCGGCCGCTTTCGCTACTGATTATTTTCAGAGGTAGCGAAAGCGGCCCTTGAAATTGTAAGTATATTTACAAATTTCAGGGAGGCGCACATGAAACCACAAATGGTAAAGAAACTTTTGATGTCACAAATTAAAACAATTGCAGATAATGCAAAATCTTTCTGTATTGATTCTGAAAGAAATTTCTCACG
>NZ_FOQF01000041.1 GCF_900113655.1 Pseudobutyrivibrio sp. OR37
GCAAAAACCATAAATGTGTTAAATGGGATGATTATGAATTTACCAAGGAAGAATTACAAGAATTGGATGAGCTCTGCCATGGGAACTGGATTGAAATCCAGCGACTTTATGAATACATCGATGAGCTCCAAGAACTTCTTAAAGAAAACAATATTTCATATCCATACTTTTTCTAAAACAATCATTGGGGCTGGCTTGTCCAGCCCCTCAAAAGTGCCCCTCAAACCGTACCCTCAAACCAGCCCCTCAAACCATACCCTCAAAAACTCCCACTAAAAAAGGGCTTGCCCCTCACGACAAACCCTCATAAACTTTGGCAAACCCTCAAAAAATTTGATTATCCCAAATTAAATAAGATTTTTAAATGCTTGAGGCATACATGATATTTTTATTATCATGTATGCCTCAACTCATTTTGTGAGTTAGCTCCTTTTTAAATCATATAAGCTAATTTTATTTTTGTGAGAAATAACTTTCGATTCCATCAGCGATGCCTTTTGCTAATACAGTATCGTTGTTATCATCTGCATCCTTATCGGCTATTTCAATCTTTGCTGTAGGAACCCCACACCAGTTTATTACAGCTTCATCATCAGATTCTACAACCTCGCTCTTTTCAATCTTTGTACTCTGCGTTACAGAACCAAGAATTGCATCGCTAAGCAAACGTCCATTTTTATAATTTCCGTAGTTGTATGGATTGTCCTCTGACTGACATACCACATTCAATCCATTCTTTTCCTTACCGGAAATAACAACCATTATATCTGCATCAGAAGTATTGGCAATCATTGCCCTTCCGCTGTTGCTTATATCTACATCATTTGTTTCTCTTGTAAGGATTACAGTGTAGCCCTGTTCTGCCAGGATAACCCCCAGCTTTTCAGCAATCTTCAGATTGGTCTTGTAATCTCCAACATCCTGAACCTCAGGCACAGTCTTAAAGGCACCTGGGCCGATTGGCTCTTTTTTGTTATTAGTAACTTCCTGACCGCTTGGATCGATAACAATCACCTTGGAAGCGTTATCGTTTTTGCTACATTTAGCCTGCGCAATGATGTTAGGACTTATCATAGTAAGTAGGAGCATCACTACAATACTTTTCCTCAAAATGTGAAACATGTTGTTTTTCATATGTAAATCACACTCCCTTCTTATTATTTTTTTGTAATTATATTATCGGATACTTGTGTGAAAAAATGATGTAATTTCAGACAATAATTCTGTAAAATATAAAATTTTTTCAAATAGGTGTTGACTTCCTACGTCAGTCGTAGTATATTTACTTCATCAGATGAAGTACTACGACAGACATAGTATGACAGACATAGTACGACAGGCAATGCAAATAAGGAGGAAATATGGTTGAGATTAGTAGTGATGTAATCCGTGGCTACAACGACACCATGATTCTTAGCATTCTTCTAAAGGAACCATCCTATGGATACGAGATTTCAAAAGAAATCAAAACTATCACAGATGGGAAATACCTAATAAAGGAAACCACACTTTATTCAGCCTTTACCAGAATGGAGAAAAACGGATACATTGAATCATTCGTAGCCAGTCAGGATTTAGAGGGAAACGGTAAAAAGCGTACCTATTATCGCATTACAGATGCCGGAAGGGATTTTTACAAAGACAAATGCGATGAATGGGAGCTTACCAAGGATGTAGTTGAGAAATTTATTACAAAATAGCTTTTAGCGAAGAGGAGAAAACTATGGAAACAATTAAGAATTATCTGGATGCAATGTTTGCAAATATGCCAAACACTCCTGAGGTTAAGAAGGCAAAGGCTGAGCTTCTTACAATGATGGAGGATAAATACAACGAGCTTATTGCAGAAGGAGAGACTGAAAACAGTGCAGTAGGAACAGTCATTGCTGAGTTCGGTAATTTAGATGAGCTTGCTAATGATTTAGGTCTTACAAAGGAAGTGGAAGAAACAAAAGAAAGAGTCAGCGAAAAGCCACGTCGTTTCGTAAGCATGGATGAGGTTAAGAATTATTTAGACGAAGAAAGAAGAAATGGATTATTTATCGGAATTGGCGTAATGCTTTGCATAATGTGTGTTATGCCACCTATCATGGTTGAAGGTCTTCCTGGAATAATTTTAGGCCGTACAGCAGATAGTGCTGGGGTTGTTGGAATGTTCTTAATGATTGCAATAGCAATTGCCTTATTCGTTTTCACAGGTATTAACAGCAACGATTGGAAATTCCTTAAGAAGGAGCTTTGCCAGGTGGATATGGCTACAGCCCAGATGGTAAAGGATAGAAAGCGCAGCTACAAATCAACACATGCTTTGCTTATGACTATCGGCGTAGTTTTATGTGTTCTTTGTTGGTTACCAGTTGCCATCCTTGAAATTGATTTTTTTGCAGCATTCATTTTCCTTTTTGTTGGAATCGGAGTATTTCTATTTATTTATAGCAGCTCAGTTATGGGCAGCTTTGAGACAATCCTAAAGCTTAACGATGAAAAGACAATCAGCGGCAGCTATGGCAAGGAGGATGATATCGTGTATGTAAACAAAACAGCTACAATAATAATGGAAGTTTATTGGACTACAGTTACATGCATCTACCTTATGGTAAGCTTTGTGACATTTGACTGGGGAAGAACCTGGATTATATGGATTATAGGCGCTATTATTCATCATATTCTTAAGATTGCACTTGCAAAGGAGGATTAGAGCTATGGAAAATAAAAATTGGGGAAAGAAATACATGCTTGTCCTTTGGACAATCACTCTTGTGGTTATCGTATGCGGACTGGTTTATAACTTGGGTGGATTTGGATTTCATTATCTATCTGCAACCAATGTAGGTGAATACGAGGATTTTGATTATTCTGGTGAAGAGTTTTCATCCATCGAAGTAAATGTTGATGCAGCAGATCTTGATATTAGATATGGCGATACATACATGGTATCAACTAACATTCCTAAGAAGTATCAGCCTGTTATTAATGTAAAAGATGGTAAATTGGAAATTCAGCAGAAGAAATTGAATCATTCAATTAATTCCTTCAAATCATTAAAAGAAGAATGTAGTATAGAAATTACCATTCCAACAGGAACCAAGCTTGAAGATGTTGACATCGTAGTTGATGCTGGTGATATTGATATCGAAACAGTTAAGGGCAAGAGCATTTCTATTTCTGCGGACGCAGGCGATATTGATTTGAAAAATGTTGAGTTTGAATCAACAACTGTCGATGCAGATGCAGGTGATATTGAAGCTAAGGATAGCAAGCTAGGTAAGCTTAAAATCGAAGCAGATTTAGGTGATATCGATGCAGACAAAACTGATTTCGATTATGGAAAAATAACCGCTGATATGGGAGATATTTCTATTGATGGTGCTTTCAACAGATTGGAAGCAGAGTGTGATCTTGGAAATATCGATATCAAAACCCCTAACCCAGATTTTGACAAAATGGACTTAGACGTTTCATTAGGTTCTATTTCTGTTAACGGAAAGAAATGGTAAGTAAAATCAAATACGAAAAATAAAAACTAGTCGTAGCTATCAAGCTTTAAGTATTGCACAAGCGAAGCTTTCTATGCGTAGCGGTGCAATATCTTAGGCTTGAGAGCGTAACGGCTAGTTTTCTTTGTTTATGTTAGTTATCTTAATTCCGAATATCCAAAGGAATTTACAATGGCATCAATTGGTGTACCCGCTTTGCACAGAGGACATTCATGTAGTGGGTATGACTGGTAGTTTGGAATGTCTTCCTCGTGGAAAACTGCTGTAATTGTAATGCCATCTATTTCCCTGACAGCAGAGAAGATTGCGCATGCTCCGCTAATCTTGGCACCATAATATCTTACGCATTCTGCAAGACTTTCAACAGTACGTCCAGTACTCAATGAACCAAATAGTAGAAGCACATTCTTGTCTCTAACAGTAAGCTGCATATTGTCGCGGAAAATATTCTGGCCGCTGGATGCAAGCTCTGGTGAGGTTACATAAATGGTTTTGTGCTGATTGTAATTGGCAACACCAGCCTTTGTAAGCTCCTGTGCTAAAAATGTGCCTACAACCTCCATTCCATCTGCACATACAATTGTGTCTACAGGCGTCTGAACTGAATAGTGCATTGCAAGCAGCTGCGCTACGCCCTGAGCTTCATTACATCTGGTCTTCATTGTGCCGATTTCCATATAGTTGGTAATATGGGAATGATTTGTTGCAAAATGGCCAGGGATGATTTTTAAAGCTACGTCAGAATTCAGCGGTGCTGGAATTTTAGTGTACTCTTTTAACATGTTAAACCCCTTTCTAGATTATTCATCTAAAAAAATTCCGTTTTTTATATTCCTATTTTAGTAGATAATTATCGAAAATAATACTACAAATTTAAAATAAGATTAAAATAAATAGAAAATTCACAGAATGAACATTAAAGTTACTTTATTTATAGAAAATATTTGGGCTTGAAATGGTGATAAAAATATATTAATATGGCTTCGGGTTTAGGTCATCGCTATCGCAGATAGTGGTGACCTTTTTATGTTTAGGTTTGACGCTCATTATTTATAGAAATGAGGTCAGAGGAATGACAATAGGAAATAAATATCGAATCACAATTCTTACTAGTAGACTAATCAGAATGGAATATCAGAGAAACGGTATCTTTGTGGATGAACAAACACAGGCCGTGGTCAATAGAAATTTCCCATCAGTAGAGTATTCTACACTTCACGAAAAAGGCAGATTGATAATTGAAACTGAGGATTTAATTTTTTCCTACGATGGAGAAGAGTTTTCTCCGGAGGGATTATCCATTGAATTAAAGGATAATCATGAGATTTGGCATTATAGCGTGGTTTATGGCAATTCCGACAAAAATCTGTATGGCACAGCAAGAACCTTAGACGGTGCAGATGGTGGCATAATGCTAGAGCCAGGCATTTTTGGCGAAAAGGGCTTTGCAGTAATTGATGACAGCAATACTGCCATTCTTGATGAGAATGGGGAATATGTTTCAAGACGAGGAGAGGGAATAGATATCTATTTCTTCGGATATGGTACTGATTTTGAAGGAGGACTAAAGGATTTTTATCAGCTATGTGGACAGGTGCCAATGATTCCAAGATACGCCCTGGGCAACTGGTGGAGCAGATATTACAGATATTCTGAAAGCAGCTACAATGAGATGCTTGATAAGATGGCAAAGGAAAATATTCCTTTATCTGTTGCCGTAATAGATATGGATTGGCACATAACTGACGTGGATCCAAAGTATGGAACAGGCTGGACAGGCTACACCTGGGATGAAAAGCTTTTCCCTGATTATAAGAGATTTTTGAAGAACCTTAAGGATAGGGGCCTGGCTACTACCTTAAATCTACATCCTGCAGATGGAATACGTGCCTTCGAGGCTCAGTATGAGGATATGGCAAAGGAAATGAATTTCAATACCAGAGAGGAAAAGGCTATTGAGTTTGATTTTGCAGACAAGAGCTTTAGGGATGCATATTTTAAATGTGTTATGAATCCATACGAGGATGATGGTGTAGATTTCTGGTGGATTGACTGGCAGCAGGGCACCAAAAAAGGTGGCAGCGATATTGATCCGCTGTACTTGCTTAATCATTATCATTACGAGGATAGAAAAAGAAATAATAATCGTCCAATGATTTTTTCCAGATATGCAGGGGTGGGCAGTCATAGATATCCACTTGGATTTTCAGGGGATACTGTTGCCACTTGGAAAAGCCTTGATTTTCAGCCTTATTTTACAGCCACTGCATCTAATATTGGATACGGTTGGTGGAGCCATGATATCGGCGGACACATGATGGGAGACAAGAATGAAGAGCGTCTTATTAGATGGATTCAGTTTGGTGTTTTCTCGCCAGTTATGCGTCTTCATTCCAGCTGCAGCGAGTTTTTTAACAAGGAGCCATGGAACGTGGATAGCCCTTATAGGGAAATTATGGGAAGTTATCTAAGGCTGCGCCATCAGCTGATTCCCTATATCTATACCATGAGTTACGAGGCTCACACTTTAGGCAAGCCTCTGCTTCAGCCTTTATATTATAAGCTTCCAAAGGAAAAAGAGGCTTATAAGCACAGGAATGAATACTGGTTTGGAGACAATCTTTTGGTGGGGGCTATCACCACAGAAACCAGCAAAAGCCTTAAGATGGCAAGCATAAATATGCTTATACCTTCAGGCAGATGGTACGACATTTTTAACGGCCGATTATATAAGGCTGGTGTTAAAAATCTGTATCGCACCGTGGATAATATCCCTGTATTGCTGAAGGCTGGTGGAATTGTCCCATTGTCCATGGAGGAAGGAAACGGTGTGGCAAATCCTACAAAGCTTAAGCTGTTGATTGGCGCAGGTGCTGATGGAGCCTTTGATATGTACGAGGATGACGGCCAGTCCATGGATTATGAAATGGGAAAATATGCTATCACAAGATTTGAGACCAAATATGATGCTAATAAAAATGTGACAACAGTAACTATAAATGGAGCTACTGGGGATTTGAACCAGATACCAAAGGAGCGCAAATACCAGATAGCTTTGTACGGATTAAAGGGTGGCACAGTGACAGTAGACACCCCTGTCCTTTTGGCAAAGGAAAGCTATACCGTGGAGATAGCTGGAGAGCTGGTTGAAGGAAATGATTACAAACAGGCAGCCTTTGAAATCCTTGAAAAGGCGTGGATGGAGATAGTACAGAAGGAAAGAATTTATAGTATTATCATGAATTCTAAGTCAGGCGAAGACTGCCTAAATGAAATAATGACAGAGGATATTGATTTAGAGCTTAAGGATGCGTTAATGGAACTGTTTTAATTGACAGAAACCTTGTAAATGCCTATAGTTATTAGTGGTTAAACGTTTTATCAAATATTAACCTAGGAGAGTATAATGAATTTAAAAGACATCGCAAAGCTAGCAGGGGTTAGTACAGCCACTGTATCTAATGTTTTAAACGGAAATACCAGCAAGGTTTCTGCAGTAACTAAAGAACGAATAGAAAAAATCATAAAGGAAGTGGACTACAAGCCTAATGCCATGGCACGTTCTCTTGCCAAAAAGGAAAGCAGGATGATTGGACTTGTTGTTCCATATATTGGACCAGACGAGGATTTCTTTATGAATCCTTACTATGCCAGAATGATTGCAGCCCTTGAGCGCTACGTACGAAGCAAGGAATACTATCTTATGCTCAGATGCGTACCAGATTGCCGTCAGGTAATACCACAGCTATCCTCATGGAATGTAGATGGGGTATTCTTCTTAGGAGTTGTGGAGCCAGACGTTAAGGAAATTATCAGCGCCCTAGATGCACCAGTGGTATTTCTTGATACCTACACCAAGGAAAAGGGCGTTGTAAACGTAGGCCTTGATGACTACAAGGGTGGCTATCTTTCAGCCAGATATCTTATCGGAAAAGGCCACAGGAAAATTGCCTTAGCCTGCCCTGATTACAAATGGCCAGGCGTAGTCCAGGAGCGATATTTAGGCTTTAAAAAGGCTTGCGAAGAGGCCAAAATTGAATTTACTGAAGACGACATCTACAGGACAGACACTGTGTACAATGGTGCCATCACTGTAGGAAACGATATAGCTTTATCTGGCAGGGGCTACACAGCCGTTGCAACCATGTCAGATATCGTAGCCTTCGGAATCATCGAAGGCATAAAGCAATGTGGCTTTAGCGTACCAGACGATATATCCGTAATCGGCTTCGACAATCTTAAAGAAGGTGAGTACGTCAATCCAAAGCTTACCACCATCTCCCAGGACATCAACGAAAAAGCAAATGCAGCAGGACGTGGCATGTTCGAAATCCTCGAAGGCAACAAGGACTACACCGCCGACATCCACCTCCCCGTCCAAATCATCGAACGCCAAACCGTAAGGGAACTCTAAAACACTGGTCACCCGATTATTCATATTATTTTCTGAAGCCAGGAGACCCCGAGCCACATATTTTCACACCTAGTGAATACAATCACAGATTTAAGATTATCTAAATGTAATATCTTGCATCTTTATTAGTAGGTGTTCTTACAAGGTTTTACAATTCTATCAGTAAAGTATGTAGAGAGCGGACATACAAAAACTTGGATAGCATATATATGAGCTGGATTATGCAGCATTGCTGTAACGTTGGAATGAGCTTAGAAAAATAAAAAGCAGGTTTTGCAATATATAGGCATGCGCCGCTAGGACGGCGGCGCAAGTGGTCATTTGAAACACGATGTTGAATGTGCCACGGTGCCTATATATGCAAAACCTGCTTTTTTAATTTTTCTTAGCGAATGGAATAGTGAAAGCAATGATGCATAATCCAGCTCATATATATGCTTGGAAGCCTACAATATGTCCGCTCTCTACATACTTTACTGATAGAATTGAAAACCTTGCAATGTTTTTTGTGTAAATTTCCCAAAGTTTGGGGTGGGCACTTATGAATTACGGCGAAAAGAAATTTGGTACTTGACGATTATGGGGGTGGTAACTATACTTCTAGTTAAGCGATTAACCTAAAACAAACCCAAACAATATGCTTGCTATAGCGTGCAAGCAAGTTAAACGCACAACTTTAAGTAACGGAGGGAAAAGAAGGATGAAGTTGAAGAAATTTGGAGCATTGATGCTTAGTGCAATGATGCTCACAGGCACATTTGTAGGCTGCGGTTCTACAAAGGAGGAAGGTGCTGGTGATTCAAGTCAAGCTAGCACAGCAGAAACTCAGGATGTAACACTTAAGATTTGGGTGCCTGAGGAAGAGGTAGATATTACAGATGCAATGGTAAAGAAGTTTGATGAGATTCATGATGAGTTCAACATCAAATATGAGATTGCGGTTGTAGGTATTGATGAGGCTCCAGCAAACCTTGAGACAGATGCTGATACAGCAGCAGATATTTTCTATACACCATCAGGCGGTGTTGCTGATCTTGCAAATAAGGGATTGCTTCTTCCAATCGTAAAGGATTTTGAAACTATTAAGGATGAGCTTCCAGAGTCAGCACTTAATGCAGTGACTGTTGATGATATTACTTATGCAGTTCCTTTTTCACCTAATACATTCTTCATGTATTACAACAAGGATTTGTACACAGAGGATGAGGTAAAGAACCTTGATACTATGATGGCAAAGGACCTTGGAGAAGGAAAATATAACTTCGGTTCAAAGATGACAGATTCATGGTATACAGAAATGTATTTCCTTGGAAATGAGGGAACACTTTTTGGTGAGGATGGTCAGGATCCAACAGACTGCTCATTCAACGATGCAAACGGTCTTGCTGCTGGTGAGTACTTAATCGACCTTGCTCACAATCCAAAGTATATCGAGGATATCGATGGTGTTGCAGGTTCTGAATTTAAGAATGGTAACTGCGGTGCCGTAACATCAGGTGCATGGTCAGCTCCAGAATTTAGAGAGGCTCTTGGCGATAGCCTTGGTGCTGTAGCACTTCCAACAGCTACTATCGGTGGCAAGGAAGTTCAGCTTTCAAACTTTGTAGATTTCAAGACAATCACTGTAAAGTCTAATACTCAGTATCCACTTGCTGCACAGCAGCTTGCAGTATACATGGGCAATGCAGAAAACTGCCTTACAAGATATGAAAAGCAGGGAGATATTCCAGTGCTTTCATCACTTGCATCTAGCGATGAAATCCAGGCGGATTTTGTTGCATCAGCACTCAATGCCCAGGCAGCAAAGGCTACAAACCAGCCAAGCATTCCAAAGATGGGAGATTACTGGGATCCAATGAAGGCACTTGGTGAAGGAATTTACTACGGTGATGTTACAAAAGCAAATCTTCAGGAGCAACTTGATGCACTTGTAGACAGTATTACAGGTACATTAACAGAATAGAAACATGAGAAAAGATATTATTTCAAAAATTTCATACGTTGTCTGCGGTGCGGCTAATGTCGCCTGCGGACAATTATTAAAGGGCCTTATTTTTCTTGGCATAGAGATTTCATACATCTTGTTTATGATTCTTACTGGCTTTGAAAGATTAAGGGGCTTGATTACACTTGGTGAAAATGTTCAGGGGATGGCCTTCAATGAAGAGCTTGGTATTTACGAAATGTCCGCTGGTGACAACTCAATGCTTATTTTGTTGTCAGGCGTTGTGACTGTAGTAATTACCATCGCATTTATTTTATTTTGGCTGTTTACCATTTCATCTGGAAGGGCAGCATTAAATCGTGTCAAAGAGGGTAAGCACAATAATACCTTTATTGAAGATATTAGAAGCTTGGCAAATAAGAATATCAGATTCTTATTTTTAAGTGTTCCAGTGGTTGGACTTGGCGTTTTTACAGTAATGCCACTTATCTACATGATTTTGATGGCATTTACAAATTACGATTCAAATCATCAGCCACCAGGAAATCTTTTTGAATGGGTAGGTATTAAAAACTTTATTACATTGCTATCTACCAGTGATAGACTTTCGGCAACATTTTGGCCAGTGCTTGGATGGACACTTATTTGGGGCTTCGCGGCAACATTTTCTTGTTATTTTGGCGGAATGTTCCTTGCAATGATTATCAATTCAAAGGGAATCGAATTTAAAAAGGTTTGGCGAACAATATTCGTTCTTACAATGGCAATCCCAGCATTCATTTCTCTTAGAGTAGTTGCCACAATGCTGGGCGAAAAAGGAATCTTTAATGTGCTTTTACAGCAGTGGGGCTTTACAAATTCAGCCCTGCCATTTTTATCAAACGGCACATGGGCAAGATTTTCAGTTATCATTGTAAACTTTTGGATTGGTGTTCCAGTAACTATGCTTATGGTTAGTGGAATTCTTATGAACATTCCAGGGGAGCTGTATGAATCAGCAAAAATAGACGGTGCCAGCCCATTTATGATGTTTAGAAAAATCACTTTCCCATATATGTGGTTTGTAACAACACCATATCTGATTTCAAACCTTATTAGTAATTTTAATAACTTTAATACAATCTATTTCCTTACAGCAGGAGAGCCACTAACACTTAATTACTATAAGGGTGCTGGAAAAACCGATTTGCTTGTAACATGGCTATACAAGCTGACAAAGGATAGTAACGATTACAATTTGGCTGCCACAATCGGCATCATCATATTTGTAATCTCGGCTATATTTACATTAGTCTCTTTCTCAAGGTCTAATGCACTGAAAAATGAGGAGGGATTTAGCTAATGAATAGAACAGTAATAGGATTAAATCTGAAATATTTTATCCATTCAATTGTAGCTACATTGCTTATGTTTACAGGCTTGTTCCTACCATTTGCTAGTATTAATGATGGCAGGAAAAACATTTTATCAATTGCACTTAAGCTTACAGGGGTTAATGAAAAATCTGGTTTAACATTATTTATGTATTTAACTATCGTATTTACGATAATATCATTTGCACTTTGCGTGGCAAATATTATAAAGACAACAAAGCTTTCCTTTAAAGCATGGCAGGTATTGCAGGCATGTGCCACAGCCTTTTGGACATTTCTTTTATTCTCATCAAAGACCATTTTGGAAGGTGGAAATCTTGCAAAGGGATTTTTGAACAAGAATCTTTCCATAGGCTACTGGCTGGGACTTGTATTTGCGTACGTGGCACTGGTGTTTATCATGCGTGTAACTCAGACAAACAGAGGCTATATCGCTCTTACAATCATGAGCGTTATCTGGGTATTCCCAATCCTTTGGATTGTGCTTACAGCACTTAGAGCAGAGCCAGGATACTACGTAGGATACTTCTTCCCAAAGCATCTTACACTTAATAATTTCGCTAAATTGTTTGCAGCCGATTCGGTTATTCCATTTGCAAAATGGTGGCTTAACACCTTTATTGTTGCAATGTGTGCATGCGTCATTAATACACTTATTATTCTTGCAACATCATATATCCTAAGCCGCACCAGATTTGCAGGACGTAAGGCATTTATGAACATCCTGATGATAATCGGTTTATTCCCAGGGTTCATGTCACTTATCGCTGTGTATAACATCCTTAAGGGACTTGGAATCAACCAATCGCTGTTTGCACTTATTGTGGTAGGAGCCGCAGGCGCTGCTATGGGATACCATGTAAGTAAAGGATTCTTTGACACTATTCCAAGAGCTATTGATGAGGCTGCCATTATTGATGGCGCATCCAGACTGCAGATTTTCACTCATATTACATTGCCACTTTCAAAGTCAATTGTAGTATATCAGGCATTAGGCGCATTCCTTGCAGCCTGGAGTGATTACATCTTCCCAAGTATGCTGTTTGGAGACAAGCAAAGCTCTTACACAGTAGCGGTAGGTCTTTACTGGCTTACAGATTTTAGACGAATCGACGCTTACTATACACAGTTTGCTGCGGGCGCAGTAATAGTTGCAATTCCAATAGTTATTCTTTTTGTATGGCTTCAGAGATTCTACGTAGAAGGACTTTCTGGATCAGTAAAAGGCTAGTTTGACAGGCAGGTAATTTATGGATTTTTTTACACAAAGTATTTATTCAGACGGAACACAAAACTATGTAGATAACCCTATTCCAAAGCTATCAGATAATGTCACCATCAAGCTTTCAATGCTTGATGATGATGTTACAGCTGCATTTTTGCTTAGAATTAGAAATGGAGCGGAGGAATACCACGAAATGAAGAGAACAGGCATCCGAGGAAAGCTTGCATATTACGAGACTAACATTGATGTGAACGAGCCTGTTATTTCCTATCATTTTGTGGTGGTTAGAAAAAATGTCATCTATTACTACACTCAGGCAGGGGTTACCACATACGTACCGGACAATGCAAATAATTTTGTAATCCTTGCAGATTTTAGACAGCCAGCTTGGATAGAGGGTGCAGTGTTCTACCAGATTTTCCCACATGCATGGGGCAATCTTTACAAGGTGATAGAGCATATTCCATATTTAAAGGATTTGGGAGTTACTGCCATTTATTTAAATCCTATTTTTAGCGCACCATCTAATCACAAATACGACTGTAGCGATTATTTCCACGTGGATGAAGGCTTCGGCGGTGACAAGGCTTTGGAGGAATTGTCTAAGGCGCTCCACGAAAATGATATGAAGCTGATTCTTGATATCTCCATAAATCACACAGGAAATACTCACTACTGGGTGAAGGAAAAAAGACATTTCTATTTTGAGAAGGAAGACCATACCCTTATGGGCTGGTGTGGTTACGATTCCCTTCCAGTGCTGGATTACAGAAACGAGGAGCTAAAGGACCTTATATATAGAAATCCAGATTCTGTTTTAAGAAAATGGCTAAAGCCACCTTATTCAATTGATGGTTGGCGCTTTGATGTGGCAGATGTTTTTGCTAAAAACGATAAGGTTCAGCTTGCAGATGATTTATGGATAGAAATATGCGATGCCATTCGCGAAGAGAATCCTGACGCATTTATCATTGGCGAGCACTGGGGCGACTGCACCAAATATCTTCAGGGTGATTTGTGGAACACACCTATGAACTATTATGGCTTTGGCAGGATTTTAAGACAGTTTACAGGATTGCCAGAGTTGTTTGTTTCCAGAAACGAAACACTTGCAGCAGTGCCTTACAAAATGACGGCAGAGGATGTGGTGGCGCGCACAGTGGAGCATTACAGCCATTTGCCTCAGGTAATTGCCGATGCACAGATGAATCTTGTGGACAGTCATGACGTTCCAAGAATTCACAACTACGAAGGCTATAGCCTTGATAAAGTGAAGGCTGTTGTAATATCCCAGCTACTATGGACAGGCATCCCTTGCGGTTACTACGGGGATGAGCTGGGGATAGATGGCTACACCCATCACGATTCTGGCTTTAGATACGAAATGCCTTGGGCGCTTGTAAATGACAGTAATCAGTATCTAAAGCTATATAAACAGGCTATTTCTCTGAGAAGACATGAGGCAGCTTTTTCAAAGGGCAGCAGGCAGGTGATATATGTAGGTGATTATGTTTTTGCAGTGGCAAGGTTCTTTGGGGATGATGTTTATATTGGCGTTATTTCAATGGATGAAAGGACCCAGAAGATAAAGCTTCCTTTAGATATTGTTGGGACACTTATGCCACAGGAAAACATAGATGTTTTCGGCAAAGCTTTTGAGGGCAGCATAAATGGGGCAGGTGAATACGAAATCACCATAGAGCCTGAAAGTGGGCTATTAATTAAACTTAGTTGCGCACCGTTGCGCACCGTATAAATAGCGGATTTTCAAAAGATGACAAAATAATGCTAGAGTTTTTTATTGACTCTAGCTTTTATTTAGCCTATATTTTAGTTATTGACTGATATAAAAGTCAGTTAAATAAAGGAGCGCAACTAATTGCGCAATAATTTCAACCAGGCTTCTGTACCTGGAAAATGGGAGGTTAAATTAAATGAAGAAAATGGGCGATTGGGCGAAGCGAATAGCTTCGGTCGGACTTAGTCTGGCGTTACTCTTAGGTTCAACCAACCTTGGACTAGCAGCAGCTAATGTCAAAGATTTAAACACAGTTCATGCAGCCTCTGCAGTCAGCAGAGAGTCAATTCACGATGGAACAATTTTACATGCTTTTGCATGGAACTTTAACACAATTAAAGAAAACATTCCTGATATTGCAGCAGCAGGCTACACAGCTGTTCAGACATCACCTATCAACGAGTGCTTGTCTACAGAGCCAGGCCTTACACTGTTTAGCGACACAGGAAAATGGTACTATCACTATCAGCCTACAGACTGGGTGATTGGCAACTATCAGCTCGGCACAAGAGACGAGTTCAAGGCTATGTGTGATGAGGCTGAAAAGTATGGAATCGGTATTATCGTTGATATTGATCCAAACCATACAACACCAGTATTTGACCAGCTTGGTGAAGGATTACTTAAGGCAGTTGGTGGTAAGGATAATCTTTATCACATCAACGGTGCTGATACATCCAGAGCCATGAATTATTCAGACCGTGTATCTACAACCTACGACCCAATGGGTGGTCTTCCAGATGTTGATACAGAAAGCGAAGCTTTCCAGAAGTATTTCTACGAATTCCTAGAAGATTGCGTAGCTTGCGGTGCAGATGGCTTCAGAATCGATACAGCAAAGCACATCGCACTTCCAGATGACGGTGTTCCAGCAGAATATGCAGGTCATGAGGACAGAAATAATTTCTATCCAAACATGAAGGAATACATGGATGAAAATGCAAAAAAGGATTACTCAGATTTATTTGTATACGGAGAGGTTCTGCAGGGAGATACAGCTCGTATCGCAGCATATCAGGATATGCTTGGTGGAACAACAGCCAGTGACTACGGTGCAGCTTTAAGAACTGCTATCTCAAGCGGAAATGTTTCAACAAAGAAGCTTGAAGGCTACAAGATTTCCGATGATGTAAAGAACGATGTGACCTACACTGCAGACCCTAACAAGCTTGTTACTTGGGTAGAGTCTCACGACAATTACATCAATGACAAATCTTATAATTCAGTAGATGACACAGATGTTATCCTTGCATGGTCTATCATCGCAGCAAGAAAGGATGGTACGCCATTATTCTTCAGCAGACCAATGGGCAGCACTAAGGACAATCCTTGGGGCGAAAATGTGCTGGGTGCAGCAGGAAGTGATATCTACAAGGATCCTCAAGTGGCAGCTGTCAACAAATTCAGAACAGCTATGGCAGGCGAATCAGAAAACCTTGTAAATCCAGCTGGGGACAACTCAGTTCTTATGATTGAAAGAGGAACAAAGGGCCTTGTTATTGTTAATGCATCAGATGCCCAGTTTAATCTTGAGGAAAAGACAAACCTTGCAGAAGGCAATTATCTCGATTCAGTAGAAGGTCATGATGGATTATTTATAGTTTCAGATGGAGTTATTACTGGTAAGGTGCCAGCTCAGTCAGTGGTTGTTTTAGACAAGCAGGCTGAGGGAGACTATTCCACGCTGTCCTTCTTCAACTCAAGAGAATGGGAATCTGTCAGCGCTAATTGCAATGGGGTTAATTATCCTTGCGATAATACTGGCGATGGTTGGTGGAAGGTTACAATCCCACAAGCTAGCTTCAAAATAACATTTACAAATGGAAATGAAACATCAAATGAATTTAGCATCACACCAGAAACAGGAAAGTATGTTACTGGCGAAAATGGTAAGATTTACTCTTCTAAGAAGGAAGCAGAGGATGATTTAGGTGTAATCACAAAATCTGTTTACTTCTTCAACACAAAGGAATGGAAGATAGTATATGCCTATGCCTGGTATGAGGATGGCAAGCAGGTATTTGGCGGCTGGCCAGGACTTGCTACTAAAAACGAAGGCGGCTACTGGTTCAGAGCAGATGTTAAGATGATGACAGATAAGCCATTTAGCATCATCTTCAACAATGGAAATGGCACTCAGACAGAAAATATCGACATGAGCGATATGTCTAAGAACTACATCGCATTAAGCGAGGAGCAGCCAGGTGGAAACCTTAAGGTGGAAAGATTTGCATCAAAGGATGAGGCATCAGAGGCGCTTGGCATTTACGGTGACAAGACTACAGTTTATTTCTACAACACCCGTGGTTGGGAAAAGGTAGGCGTGTACGCATGGGGCGCAGCCAAGCTTGGTGAGTGGCCAGGTAAAGAGGCTGAGAACATTGGCAACAACTGGTGGAAATTAACCATAGACAGCGCACCAGGTTCAGATTTCAATATCATCTTCAATGATTTTGGAGGTGGCGCACAGACAGGAAATCTTTTAGTAGATAGCATCTCAAAGGTTTATTTCTGGGGCAACAACAAATACTCATCTAAGGCAGAGGCTGAAAAGGCTGCATACGATTTTGAGCACTCAGAGGGTGAGACTATTGAAGAAAAAGACGGAAACACATTAGTTTATTTCTATGATGAAAATGCATGGTCAGATGTGTATGTATACGCATGGGGCGGCAATTATAACAACTGCATCGGCGATTGGCCTGGTACAAAAATGGCAAGACTTGGCGGTGGTTGGTATGCGGTAAACGTACCTAACGAAGCAATTGACAACACTGATTTACATTTAATCTTTAATGACGGTAACGGCACACAGCTTCCTGACAATGTTATGGAAGGAAGAAGCAAGCTTTACTTCACATCTGGCACAACAGATGGCTTTGATTCAAAGAGCGCGGTAGAGGAATATCTTGGAACGGAAAAGCCTTCACAGCCAGAAGAACCAACAGAGCCAGAGGAAAAGCCTGTTGATGAAGAACCAGCAGTAGCTGACGGCTACACAAGACTTTATTCAAAGGTGGATACCTCTTGGACAGAGGATGTGTACATGTATGCATGGCTTAAGAAGGATGATGGTACATCAGCTGGGGAACCATTTGAAACATGGCCAGGTAAGAAGATGATGCATATCGGAAACGGCTGGCATGCAGTTGATATTGAAAACAAGTATCTTGCAGGATATGTGGATGAAGAGGTAGAAGTAGAAGATCCTATAACTGAAGATGTCAAAACAGAGCCAGTAGAGGACAAAGAGGAATTAACAGAAGAATCAGTTGATACAAGGGTTGAGGAGACTGTAGAAGAGATTACAGAAGAATCAGATGTAATTTCAGTGCTTACAAATGTAATCGATGTACTTACAAGTGCTTTCAAGCCAATGACAGCCAGCGCTAAGGAGACTGTAAAGATTCCAGTTGAGATTCAGTACATTGTTCATGGTAATGATGAACACAAGAATGAATCAGCTGTGGTTACAACAGTTCGTCCTAGCGATGAGGAGCTTGGAAAGACAGCAGAGCCTGAAAAGCCTTCACAGCCTGTTAAGCCAAGCCCAACTCCATCAGTTACACCATCACAGCCACAGGCAGGTGGACAGCAGAGTGCAGGTCAGGCATCGCAGCCAGTGGTTGCACCAAAGACTGAGGTAGCTTTAAACGAGGCACAGGTGCCTCTTGCAGGGGCTGTTAAATCGGCAGATGCAAATACTAAAAAGTCTACTAAAGCTACAAAAAAGGCTGTTGCCGAGGATAAAGAGGAGGCTACAGAAACTGCTGAGGACCAGGAAGTAGCTACTGATGAGGAGACTACAACAGAAGAGGAGACTACAACAGAAGAGGAGACTACAACAGAAGAGCAGACAACAGAGGAAGCTACTGAAGAGGAAGAGACTCCTGTGGAAATCGCCGATGAGGAAGCACCAAAGGCAGTTGAGAATTCAACATTCCCAGTAGTACCAGTTGCAGCAGGTGTTGTTGTGGTTGCTGCAGCAGCAGGAGCAGGCATATTCATAAAGCGTAAACATTTCTAACTATAACTAGATTTAACCCAAAAAGATCACTTTCGTTATCCATATGAGGTAGCGCAAGTGGTCTTTTTACTTGTCTGTAGCAGTGGTAAATGATAAAGTCTTTAGGTAAGCATAAAAAGAGGATGATAAATATGGAAATGAAAAACATCAAAGCAGTGCTATTTGATATGGATGGCACACTTACGGATACAGAAAAATTCTATCAGAAGGCCTGGCCAGAGGCTTTAGCACACTTTGGTTACGAAATGACACCTGAACAGCCCTTAGAGCTTCGTTCCCTAGGGCGTCCTTTTGCTGTTGAAAAGTTTAAGGAATGGTACGGAGAAGATTTTGATTATTGGGCTGTCAGAGATTATCGAAAGACTCTGGTAGAGCAGATTCTTAAGGAAACAGGAATTCCTCTTAAGCCTGGTGCCAAGGAGACATTAAAATGGCTTAGGGACCATGATGTTTTCATTTCTCTTGTCACTGCCAACGATAGGGAGCGTGCCAACAGATATCTTAAGAAAATTGGTCTTTTCGAATATTTTAATGCAGTAGTATGCGCAGATATGGTGGAAAAGGGCAAGCCTGCGCCAGACATCTATGCCTACGCCTGTGAGACTCTTGGAATCGCTCCAGAGGAAACCTATGCAGTAGAGGATTCTCCAAATGGCTGCATGAGTGCCTATCGTGCTGGCTGCAATGTTATCATGATTCCAGATTTAACAGAGCCTGACCAGGAGCTTAGAAAAATCCTTTTTGCAAGAATAGATTGTCTGCGGGATATATGTAATCTTTTTTGAATAATTAGCGACATCTTTTACAAAATTCTGATAAATCAGTGAAATAAATGTGAAATTCTGTCACCATTTGTAAAAATATGGTAAATTTCATAATATAAACTATTTATTTTGTGGAAGGAGTCATCATGCAAATATCTATAGGAACATCCATGAAAGCGAATTGCAAAGATGCTGTAGCAGAAGCAATCGCAAAAGTTAATAATCCAAATTTGTTAATTTTATTATGTTCATATGAGCATTTAAAGGAAGCGTCTGCCCTTATTTCAGAAAAATACCCAGGTGTACCTTTTATAGGTACCAGTACAACTTCATACTACGACACAGTTTCTTCTGATAAGCGAATGGTAGTCCTTTCTTTTGGAAGTGATGTAGCAGCAGAGGTTGGAATCATTAGAAAACTTTCATCCGCTCCAATTGCTGATATTGCGGCAATGGAAGAAAAGGTTTCTAAGATTCAGGCTGGGGATTCTAATACAGTTTGCATAGAGTTCTGTACCAATGACGAGGAACGCCTTGTTACTACAATGAACGTTGCTTTAGAACGTGCCAAGATTCCAGTTGTAGGTGGAACTATTTTTGATTTATCCAGCAGGTGCTACAGGCTATGCCATGCTTGATGGCGAATTATATGCTGATGCATGCTGCTACGCATTAATCAAAAATAAATCAGGAAAAATCAGAACATATTCTGAAAATATCTTTGGACCAATGGAGTGCGGTAAGACACATATCGCAACAAAGGTTAATCTTGCAAACAAAGAGCTTATCTCTTTAGATGGCCGTCCAGCAGCAGATGTTTATTGCGAAGACGCAGGAGTTAGCCGTTCAGAGCTTGTTGATAACGTTCTTGTAAGCCCACTTGGTCGTGTTATTGGTGGTGAAATATTCATCAGTAGTCCTTATGCAATTGGCAACAATGGTTCGTTGATTAATTATAAAAGAATAAATGAAAATGACACTATTGAGATTCTTGAACTCAAGGACTATGAGGCAATTGGTAATGACACAAGAAATAATATCAGAAGTGAAAATGGTAAGATTTCGTTTATCTTCTCTGTAAATTGTATCTACAGACATTTATTATTCACTCAGCGTAATTACATGACAGATTTCTTAGGCGCTATGAAGTCTGTTGGTCCTCATGTAGGAATTGTCGGTGGTGGTGAGCAGTATAAGAAGCAGCACGTAAATCAGACCATGGTTTGCGCTGTGTTTGAATAAAGTGCAGGAGGGCAATATGGGACTTTTTAGTAGAAAGAAAAAAGTGGAAGAAAATGTCGAGGTTACAAAGGTATCTGAGAAGAAGGTAGATATGAAATCTCGCATGAAAGCAATAAAAGAGGTTGGACGATTCTCAATCGAGCAGAAGGCCAAGCTTCAACAGGAGGAGGCTAATACAATTAAGGGTATTGAAACTATTAGAGATTCCTTTTCAGTTGTTGAGGATAAGTATGGATCTATTTCCGAGTCTGTTGCAAACTTCCAAAATGAGTTTAGTACAATCGAGGAAATTACAAAAGCCTTTGATGAAATCGTTAAGAAGCTGGTGCAGACAGCAGACGATTCCCACAATGGAATGGAGAATGTAGATAAGAGCTCTAGTGCAGTTTCTGATACAATTGCCGAGGTTGAAAAGGTGTTTGAAGCCTTCCAGGCAAGCTTTGATGAGATCAGAGAAAAGGTTGAACTTATCGGTGGATTTGCAAAGCAGACAAATCTTTTGGCTCTTAATGCATCTATCGAAGCAGCCCGCGCTGGTGAGGCAGGACGAGGCTTCGCAGTAGTTGCTGATGAGGTTACAAATCTTTCTACAGAAATACAAAGCGTTGTAACATCAATCTTTGAGAGTATGCAGGCATTGGATGAAAACAATAATCGTCTGGTTGAATCCGTTGACCATACCAAGGAAGCTATCGAGGCTTCTCATGAGAAGGTTGTTGAGACACAGGAGGTTGTAGGACAGATTAAAACTGTTGCTGATGAGGTTACCGATCAGAGCATTCAGATGGGTGAAGTATTTAGAAATTGCGAGACCTCTATCAACAACATTTCTAATAATATTGAGGATTCACGTGGATACTTCGATAATGTTACAAATGATATTGAGGATATCAAGGTTAAGATTACCAAGAAGGGATTCATGTTTGAGGACATGAACAACGTACTTGAACAGATTGATCCATTAACAAATCTTTAAAAAAAGGCTTCCCCCGAAAAAGGGCAATGTCATTAAGTTAACATTGCGGTGGAGGCTACGATGAAGAAAACGAGATTGAAGTGATATGCTTCAATCTCGTTTTTTCCTTTTTTAGACATTAAAAGAAGACAGATTGTATATCTGCCTAAATAACATTTTTAACTTTTCATTTTTATGCTACTCTATATAAGAAACCTCTAAAGATTCTTGCTGACTGGTATCTTTCACGATGTCGGTCTGGTCTAATGGGTACAAGATTTCTTGATATGATGGTTTCTAAATCAGGTGGAGATGTAATACCGCGGTAAAACTTTTTGCACATGTGAGCAGCAACTGAAAAGTTGGCTTTATATGTATATTTT
>NZ_FOQF01000042.1 GCF_900113655.1 Pseudobutyrivibrio sp. OR37
TAAACATTTCTTAGATTCAGATTTAAAAGAAATCCGAATTTTCTCACGTGATGAGAAGAAGCAGGATGATATGAGACATCAGCTTCAGGCTGAGCATCCAGACCTTGCAGGTAAGGTTAAATTTTACATTGGCGATGTTCGTAACATGCGTTCAGTTCAGGATGCTATGCCAGGCGTAGATTTCATCTTCCACGCAGCAGCACTTAAGCAGGTGCCTTCATGCGAATTCTTCCCAATGGAAGCTGTTCGTACAAACGTAGAAGGTACAGACAATGTTCTTCACGCAGCAGTTGAGGCAGGCGTTCAGCGTGTTGTTTGTCTTTCAACAGACAAGGCTGCTTACCCTATCAATGCTATGGGTATTTCAAAGGCCATGATGGAAAAGGTTATCGGCGCAAATGCTCGTGTTGCAGCTGGTAAGACTACTATCTGTACTACACGTTACGGCAACGTTATGTGCTCACGTGGTTCAGTTATTCCTCTTTTCATCGACCAGATTAAAGCAGGCAACCCAATCACTATCACAGACCCTAACATGACTCGTTTCCTTATGAACCTTGACGAGGCAGTTGCTCTCGTTATGTTTGCTTTCGAGCACGGCGAGCCAGGTGATTTATTCGTTCAAAAGTCTGATGCCAGCACAATCGGTGACCTTGCAAAGGCTGTTCAGCAGCTCTTTGGTGACACAGGTACAAAGATTATTGGTACACGTCACGGTGAGAAATTATTCGAGACACTTATGACAAACGAAGAGTGCGTTCGTTCTGTAGATATGGGTAACTACTACCGTGTTCTTCCAGATGGACGTGACCTTAACTACGACAAGTTCTTTGTAGATGGCCAGGTTCATACTATGGCGGCAGATGCATACACATCACACAATACAAAGCGTCTTGATGTTCAGGGTACTGTTGATAAGATTATGACTACTGATTATGTTAGGGAGTTACTAATAAAATAATACAGTTAATTATTAGTTAGGAAGGTAGACTACTATTGACTATCCCAAAATGAATCTTCTACTACATAGGAGTAAATTATTCTAATGAAGTATGATTTAATATTATCAAATAAAGCGGATTATAATCATATTTATAGGAAAACATCACATATATTTTTTATGGAGACTGGAATTAAATGAATATATTGTTTATATCATTGTTAGATTTTTATTCAATTGAAGAACGTGGAATATATACAGATGTGTTGAGAAAATTAAGGGAAAAGAATAATTATATATATGCTATTTCACCTGTCGAGAAAAGAAATGGTGGAAAGACTAATATTATAGAAGAGCCGAATTGTAAAATATTAAAATTGCGTATCGGTAACATTCAGAAGACTAATATAATAGAGAAGGGAATATCAACCTTAACAATAGAATACCAATTAGTAAAAGCGATTAAAGAATATTATTCAGATATCAAGTTTGATTTGGTACTTTACCCTACGCCACCTATTACAATATGTGGAGCTGTTGAATATATAAAAAAAAGAGATAATGCTAGAACATATTTAATGTTGAAGGATATATTTCCTCAAAATACAGTTGATTTGGGCATGCTAAAAAAAAGTGGAATTAAAGGTCTGATATATAAATATTTTCGTACAAAAGAAAAAAAACTATATGGCATTTCAGATATAATTGGTTGTATGAGTGAGGCAAATAGAAAGTATATTCTTACCCACAATCCAAACCTGTCTACTAAGATGATAGAGGTATTCCCGAATTGTATAGAAATATTGGATAAAAGTGTATCAAATTATGATAGAGTATCAATTCGCAGAAAATATGGAATCCCCATCGATAAGACCGTATTTGTTTATGGTGGAAATCTTGGAAGACCTCAATGTGTTAGTTTTATTATAGAATGTTTAAAGTCTCAGAATTTGAATTCCAAGGCCTTCTTTTTGGTTATAGGTGATGGTACAGATTATCATCTATTAGATGAATATATACAAGAGGCTAATCCTACAAATATCAAGCTTATGAAAAGGCTTCCTAAACAAGATTATGACGCAATGGTAGGAGCATGTGATGTTGGCCTTATTTTTTTAGATTATAGGTTTACTATTCCCAATTTTCCAAGTAGATTGTTAAGTTATATGCAAGCCAAGATACCAGTTCTTGCTGTGACGGATATAAATACCGACGTGGGACATATTATTGAAGAAAATAGTTTTGGATGGTGGAGCCCAAGTAATGATTCAAATGCTTTTGCTGAAAAGATAAATGCGATTTTAGCTGCTGATATAAATGAATGGGGAGAGAATAGTTTTGTTGCTTTAAAAAAATTATATGATGTGAATAAATGGGTTGAAGTATTAGTTAGAGGTATATCATGAAAGACTTATATATAATTGGTGCAGGTGGTTTTGGTCGTGAAGTTGCTTGGCTTGTAGAAAGAATAAATGCTACCAATAATACATGGAATATAAAAGGATTTATAGACGACAATGAAAAGATATGGAATTCTATAATTGATGATTATCCTGTGCTTGGTGGAATATCTTATTTAGCTAATTGTGAAGATGCCTACGTTGTTTGCGCTGTAGGTAATGCAAAAATTAGAAAGAAGATAATTGAAAAGCTGAGTGGATTAGATATTCGTTTTGCAACACTTATAGATCCATCTGTAATTATGTCTAAACGTGTCAAAGTTGGTGAAGGCACAATTATATGTGCTGGGACGATTATAACAGTCGATGTTACTATAGGAAACCATGTTATTATCAACTTAGATTGTACATTAGGACATGATGATATAATAAATGATTATGTTACGATGTATCCTAGTGTTAATGTATCTGGATGTTGCAACATTGGTGAGTGTGTCGAATTAGGAACAGGAATGCAGATAATTCAAGGACTTAACGTAGTTAGTGATTCTATTGTAGGGGCAAGTGCGTGTGTAGTAAAGAATATTGATTATGCTGGTACTTATGTGGGAATGCCTACTAAAAAGATTAAGTAGTTTAAGATAATAATTAGGTAGAATAACAAAATGCAAAACACAATACTAGATTTTATGCAGCAAAACTATATTCGGAAGGAAAAATTGACGAAAGAAAACTTTTTTCTGTAGCTAATGCCAAAAGGCTACCACAAGGGTATGGATACATTGGCTTAGGTATGAAAGATAATAACCTGATTATTTTTGATTATGAATTAAGAAGGGGCGTTGGCGAAGTTATTTATGATATTCCGCTTGTTGATGTTGAAAAACTAAAAGTTGGAGCAGTCTTAGGAATATTTACATATCTTAAATTTACATATTGTGGAGGAAAGTTTAACATACAGAATTTCGTATTTTCGTTGGGGATTGAAGAGGCTATTAGAAATGCAAACAAAGCTGGGGATGAACAAAAGAGTGCATAGTTTTAGGCGTTGGTATTATGTATACTCAGCGCAGAAGATAAGCCTCTTGATTCGAGATCAAAAAAATTTTTAAGAAGATTATGTTTTCTGAATTGTATTTGTGAGGACAAAAATTTATGATTGAAAAAGAATCAATACCTAAATTGAATAAAGCTGCTAAAGAAACTTTTAAAGATAGTGGACATGATAGAAATTTTATTCATTTATTTAGACCTCATGATAACAACAAGTTGAATATTGTAGGTAGTTTTGAGGATTCAATAAGAAAAGAAAATCCAAACAGCTCCGAAGAAGATAAATCTGAGAATGTTGCAGTATTATATCCGGAATTTTCTGCTGAAAGTAAGAATTCTTTTGGGATGATAGCAACAATGGATTTTCCAGATTACAGGGATATTGCGCTTGGTATTGGTATAAAAAATGAGGATAATTTTTATCGTTCAAAAGAAGCCTTTCTCAAGGAACTAAAAAACGCTGATAAAATGTTCTGTATTGATAAAAATAGCGATGATAATACATGTCCGCCTGATTATACTTATACCTATGAGCAGTATAGAAAAGCTTTATATGCCAGATGTTTGCTAGCCAACATCTGGTGTTTTGGTATAGATTTTTATGATATAGATAAAGGACTGCTTAAAGAACTTAAAGAGTCTAAACAGGTGTATATCACTGACAAAACTAAGGATGTAACCAGAATCTATGGTCGCCCGTCAGATGACTTAATAGATAAATTTAGTACTGTTAAGTGCAAGATAGGATCATCAAAGCGATGTGTAGATTTTGCAGAAGTCTATACTGAAGAAAACAAAGATTTATTTACTTCAGATAACTATGCTTTGTATTCTGGGGTAATTCCTAGACTAAAACAAATCGCTTTTACACCACCATCAATAGGCAATAATAAAGTAAATAAGATGACAATGTCTCTTGGAAGAACTTCATATATGACCATCATGGGATTGCATTTTACCATTGAAGGAAGGTATATAGGTGAATTGTTAGAACATCCTTTTTTGGACACTGATGTTAAAGAAGGAGAACCATCTTTAGCAAGAATTAATAGAGATTTTGAGCAATGCGAAGTAAAGGCGCAGAATACACTGAAAAATGAATTAGAAAATGCTGTTAATTTTGATGAAGAGCTTGCGGCAATAAATAAGTATTTATCACTGTCATTAAATGTTCATAACATAAATATATCCGGGAATATAATAACTAACGATGGATACTGTATATATACAAAGAGAAATAATAAGATGACGGACTCCAATCAGTATTATTGTTCTGTTAATGGTGGTAGCGAAATTAATGATAAATCAGTTAAGTATTATCATAATTCTAATGAAGAAGATATTCCCACAATATCCTATGATATTACACCAGTATTTTTTGGAAGTGAAATGACAAGAGAGAGTATAGCTGAATTGGGGGATACGGATATTTCTCCATACTGGGATTATTATGGTATAACCTGTATGTCTCATTTTACAGAAGATTATAGCAAGGATTCTAATATATTATGGGCTCATTTTAATGTATTAGGTGAACGATATAGTCCATATTCGTTGGAACAGATTAACAAAATGCGTATGCATGCAAGTGAAAAATTTGAAAGTAAGTCAATGTATGGTTACTCATTAACAGAGTACGATAGTTGGTTTAAATGGCTTGAGTCAAATATATTAAGAAAGTTGCAATTAATACAGGATAATAGTGATATTATTGTTGCTATATTGATGGTGCGCCAGATAATATGGTATAAGCAACTTAACGATTCAGTTCCTAACACCATTATTACTATAGCTTTTGGTTTGTTCACAGGTGCTATTTCCTTAAACAAGGTAGTGACGATTATACAGAGTCGAAAAATTTATAAGGATATTATTGTCAAAACATATAAGAGATTGAGCGTTAAAACATATAAGAAAAACTACATGGATGTGTTTAATAAAGATTTTAACCAAAAGCTAAAAGCAGGGAAGGATATAGATGCTATTTTTTATGTTATTACTAATATGCATGTGTTAACGACGATGCGGAATAAAGGCTGATTGGAACGTAAGGCTTCAGTGCCAACAGACTTAATGAATTCAGCAAAAGGTCTTTTCGCATGAATCCCTTCCCATAGGAGACCTTTGATTTTAGTTGACTGTCTGCCACAGAACAGGAACAATGTATTTGGAACAGATAAACAAAATAAAGTAAGGATTTAGATGATGAAGAAAATAAATACTTCAATTTCTACGTTTAAAAACTTAATAGAATCAGATTATTTATACGTCGATAAAACAAAATACATTTATGAGATGATAAAAGAACCATTTGGACAGTTTTTCTTTTCTAGGCCCAGACGATTTGGAAAAAGTCTTACTGTGAGCACGCTTGAATCTGTTTTCTTGGGTGAAAAAGAGTTGTTTAAAGGCCTTTATATTTATAAAACCGATTATTTATGGCCTGTATATCCAATTATTCACATTGATTTCGGTAGGAGCGATAGTTCGACATGTGCGAATTTAGAGGAATGGATAAAACTTGAAATCAATGGTATAGCACGGAAATACGATGTTGAAATTCAAGGCTCTAGCCCTGCAATACTCTTTGGAGAGCTAATTAAGGCACTTTATAACAAGTATGAAGTAGGTGTGGTAATACTTGTTGACGAATATGACCGTCCTATAACTAATAATCTTGAAGACGGTAAAGGTGTTAAACAAATAAGCAGAACAATGGAGGCCTTCTATCAGATAATTAAAGGCTATGAATCAATGGAACGATTTGTTTTTATCACAGGTATTACTAGGCTTAGCCAGGTTTCTATTTTCAGCAAACTTAATAATCTGATAGATATTAGTAGAAGTGATAAATTTTCTGTAGCTGTTGGATATACAAATGCTGAACTTCAAAATTATTTTGGAGAGCATATTTGCCGGGCGTCAGAAAAGAACGTTTGTTCAAATAAGGAAATGATTGACAAATTGGCGTTATGGTACGATGGATTTAAGTTTTCTTTTAATGGAGAAAAGGTTTATAACCCAGTATCAGTTGGTCGATTTTTCTCAGATAATTATGAATTTAGAAATTACTGGTATGCTACAGCGACACCTGTGATTTTAGTAAATTTTGCTAAGAAACAAAAAATCTCTGTTGAAAGTATAAATGATGCTGTGGTGACGGATATCTCTTTTAATTCATTTGATATAATGTCGCTTTGTGAAAATGATGTTGATTCACAGACTGTAACCCAGCTACTACTACAGACTGGTTACCTAACCATTGGTGATAGAGATGAGAAGAACAATATTTTGGCATATAGATTAAAGTATCCAAACAAAGAAGTTCAACTGTCTTTTGAGACGGATTTGGCAACGGTTTATATAGGTAAATCAATCTCAGAAATTAATACTTTTGCGTCGGCACTACAAAAGTCTGCTTATGTAGGAGATGTTGAAGATATGATTAATATTCTTAAGTCTGTTTTTGCTAGTGTGCCTTATGGAATTCAGGTGCGAAATGAGAAATACTATCAATCAATTTTATATTTGACATTTAAGATGTGTGGTATGGATATTTCTGCTGAATCCATGACAAATATAGGTAGGGTGGATGCGACATTGGAGGCAGGCGATAATATATATGTTATTGAATGTAAGATTGATAAAACAGCGCAGGAAGCCATGAATCAGATAAAAGAAAAGCGATATCCTGAACAGTACTTAATAAAAAAGAAAAACGGTCATAAAATAATAAGTATCGGTATGAATTTTTCCTCTAGCGAAAAGAATGTAGATGATTATATTGTTCAGAATAATTGATAGTATTTAGTTCCTGCATGACATGTCAAAGATGCATTTTATTATTAGCGACTCATATTTTGTCGGCACTTAGGGAGTTAAGTATGCTGTTGCTTTGGAAAGGGATTCTGAGATTTATCCTGAAGTCAAGGTTGTAGTATGCGCGTATCTTTTGACAGTTATACTAGACTAATATTTACATGAGGAGAATGTTATCGAAAATGAAAAATAATAAAATTATTATTGCGGCAATAGTCTTTATTGAGATGTTTGCCGTATCACTGATATGGGGACATTACTATACACATGAATTTAATGCCATTGAAACTGAGGGATTGAATCTTTATTCAGATTCAAATGATGAAATTAATAATATCAATTCTAAGGCCATATTATTAGAAAAAGGTGTATATATAGTAAATTTAGATTACAATTCTAATTCATATGATGCAACGTCTACAATGGCTGCAATAGATGGTTCTAAGTCAGATATAATCGTAGAACGAAATTCATTGCTACCTTTTCAGCAGCATATCAGTTATCGGGTATATATACAAAATGGTGGAACATTTTTCCTAAACAATGAAACTAGTGTTAATGCGGAATTAGAAGTTGTGAATGCTGGTTTAGATTACAGCAAGACACTAAGTGGATTCTATTTTGCAGGCAAAATGTTGTTACTTCTTTTGTTACTTGATGTGTGCATGGTATTATTTGTTTACTATAAAAATGGACAGATTAAGAAAGAACATTTAATCTTAGTTTCTTTCATAATTCTAACAAGTTTACCATTGACAGTGCCATATGTTCTTCATGGACATGATGTACGTTTTCATATGTTTAGAATAGCAGGCCTGGCAGAAGGAATACGTAATGGTGATTTTCCAGTTCGATTACAACCAAATTGGTTAAATGGATACGGAGCTGCAACAGGAGTCACATATCCAGACTTATTGCTATATCCATTTGCGTTTTTGTACTTGATAGGAATGCCTTTATATAGTTCCTACAAATGCTACCTATTATTTATAAATATATCTACGATTTGTGTATCTTATTATGCATTCTTAAAAATTGGGAAAAAAGAGACGCTAGCCTTAGTATGCTCTTTTATGTATAGTTTTTCTATGTGGCGATTAATAGATTTATATACTCGTGCTGCCTTAGGGGAATATACAGCATTGATGTTCCTGCCATTGATTGTGTTGGGATTATATGAAATATATTATACCGAAAAAAGTATTAGTTACGCATTTATTATAGGAGTAACTGGAATCATAACAAGTCATCCGTTAACAGTATTATTGGTGGCAGAGGCAATAATTTTGTTTTTGATTCTACAATATAAAAAGACATTGTTCATAAGTAACATCTGCAAGATGTTAAAAAATGGTGTAATCTTAGTACTTTTAAATGCTGGCATTTTACTGCCACTTATAGATTATTATTTGAATGAGGGGATAGGAGCAGGTTCAGTAAGTACAGAGGCTAGTATTCAGAAACATGGAATATATTTTTCCCAATTGTTTACCCATGATTATTTAATCGAAGGAAATTCTGTTATTGGAGGAATTGCTCAAGAGATGCCGCTAACAATGGGTATTGCGTGCATAGTGGTTATATTTGTAGCTGTAATTATTATTTTGACAAGAAAAGATCTGAAGAATCCTATATTGATTCGACAGCTTATATTTATAGACTTGATTGTTACATATATGTCTACTGCTTATTTCCCATATGAATGGTTGCTAAAAAATAGTCCGGTTATATACAAGATAATTGCTGCTATTCAATTCCCATGGCGGTATTTAAATTTGGCTACTATAATTACAGTAGTCTTGTTTTATTTACTTGCCGTGGAATTTGAGTCAAATATACACTACAAGAATGTATTATATAGCATTGTAGTTGGTATTACGCTATTTCAGGGAATAGATTATTATTCACAGGAACTTAACGAGCAGACAAGATATTATAGCTATCTAACAGATGCTAATATGGATACTTTTGGGGATGTGGACAATTTTGCTCTAGCTGGAGTAGATACAGAGCTAATGCAGGATTCATCTATAAAATTATCTGATGATGATATTGAAGCAGAAATATTAGATAAAAGAGGAACTAATTATACCATTGACCTTAATAACAAAACGGATAATGATCAATACATTGATTTACCAGTTGCTGGGTATCGCTACTACAAAACGAATGATGATAAATTGACCCTAAAGCAAGGCGATAACAGATGTCTAAGAGTCATGATACCGGCAGAATATGATGGTGTATTTGCTGTAAAATATACTGAACCTGTTTTGTGGCGAGTAGCTGAAATAATATCGTTGTTTACAGTGATATGCTTATTTATATTAGGGATTATGCAGAGAAGATTGTTAAGGGAGCGGAAGTTGTGTTAGCTTGTAGTTGGCTTATACACGTCATATTTTAATTCAAATAATAATAGGCTTGTGCTATACTAGGTGAGCATAGAATATTTTAAGGATGAATGTAATATGAGAATAAATAATATCAAACGCAAAAAGCTAGTCATAGCATTTTGCGTAGTTTTCGTGGCTTCTTTTATTGCTCTTTTCTTAAGGAAGCCTATTGAGATAGACCTTTTAGGTGACACGCCTGAGTTTAATACAGAATCTCCTGTATATGATTATGTAGGCTATTCAGATGGTTCAATTGATTATAATGCTGTATGGTCGGAGAATATATCTATTGATTTTAGTAATTCTGTCAATGCAGCATATCTAAGTATCAAGAATATACCGTTTGGAATGTATTATCTATATATAGATTATGATACTGAATATGATGTAGCTACTGATAATAACCCAATCACATATTTATCACTTTCGGGGCGAAATAAAGATAAATTTGAGATGGAAGATGTTAAACTCTATGATTATAAGAAATGGGTTGAGACACCTCTATGGGTTAAATCTGTGCAGGGCTCGGACGAAATGAATCTTAATTTTAGTTTTACTGGTTATGGTAAAACACAGATACATTCGCTGATTCTAAAAGAGTCCAAATTGTGGAAATTAGGTTTTCTACTAACAGAGCTAATTGTGTTTTCCGTGATTAGCGTATTGTATTATAAGCTAAAGGAAAAATCTCCTGAGGACAGAATTTGGATTGTTGGCATTATAGCATTTGCTATATTTGTGTCACTTCCAGCATTTATTGGAAACTCCTTGGTATATTATGTGGAGTGGCAGGATTATGAGTTTCATGCTAACCGTATTGCATCTATTGCAAATGAGTTACGGTATGGAAATTTTCCAGCATTATATCAGTCTGATGCATTGAATGGCTATGGATATGTTTCGTTATTGATGTACGGTAATATATTTTTATATATTCCAGCAGTTTTGCATTTGTTGGGATATACCATATCTGCATGTTACAATATATATGTATTGCTGATTAATCTGGTAACAATAACAATATCAATGTTCAGCTTTAAGGCTATTTTTAAAGAACGAAAGTATGCATTACTAGGAACAGTTCTATATATGTTGGCTGCTTATCGCTTGTGTAATGTTTATGTAAGGTCTGCGGTAGGAGAGTATACAGCAATGGCATTTTTGCCATTAATAATTGCAGGGATTTATAGGCTGTATTTTGAGATAGAAAAGCCAAAATTCAGAGACTGTATACCATTGATTTTGGGCGTGTCTGGTATTATAGAAAGCCATGTACTTACGGTAGAAATGCTGGCCTGGTTCATATTTGCATTTGCCATTATTTATATCAAAAGAACAATTAAGATTATTTTGGTATTAATAGAATCTATAATATCAGTTCTATTATTAAACTGTTTTTTCATTGTCCCTTTCTTAGATACATTTAAACAGGGACTTAGTGTAAATGCAGATAATATATCTGCTAATCTTCAAAGTAGTGGGATAAGTATAGGACAACTATTTAATCTATTTATGACAGACAGTGGGGTTAATATTGACTATGGAACAAGAAGCGAAATGCCATTGACACTTGGATTTTCATTAGTTTTAGGTCTATTGCTGTTTGCGGTGGTTTGTTGTTATAAAAACACATGGGATATGTCAGTGGAAGAAAAACAACATTGGAGTGTTATTAGAACTGTATGCATATTCGCCGTTTTGACACTTTGGCTCTCGACAAGTTACTTTCCATGGAAGGATTTGGCTTACAAGCAGAATTCTTTACTAATCTTACTGACTTCGGTACAGTTTGTGTGGAGATATCTAGCACTTGCTACAATCTTTATTACAATAGTAACTGTATATTCTGTCCAAATCATCGAAAAGAGGGAAATAAGATTATTCTCTTTAAATCCGGTTGGAAATAGAATCTCTGTAGTGCTTGGCGCATTAGCTATTATAATAGCAGGACATTTCTTTACAGGGTTTATGAATAATGCTGTTGGTGAGAAGAATTTAGATATAAGCTCTAATATTTGGACTGATGCCCTTTATTTGCCAGCAGGTATGGATAGTACAATATTATATGATACTAGTGTAAAAATAGACCCGCAAAATTCTGTGAGCATTATGCTGCATGATACAGATAGAAAGAACAATAAGATTTATAATGTCAATAAAGTCAAGGAGAATTGTACAGTATCTTTCCCTGTAGCGTATTATGATTATTTGGAAGTACATGATTTGAATACAGGCGAGGTATTTAACACTATAAGTGGTTATAATCAAAGACTATCAGTTACACTAGATAAAGGTTATAATGGGAAATTAGTTATTACCTATCGGGTTAGAAAACTGTGGAAACTAGCTTATTTAGTTAGTGGAGTGTCATTGATTTTATTCGGAGCGTATTGCTTGAAAAAAAGATAGAAAGAGAAGGAGCAGGAGATATTGGATAAAATAGCGATATTAATACCATGCTATAACGAGGCATTAACTATTGGAAAGGTAGTGTCTGATTTTAAAAAAGTATTGCCAGAGGCTGTTATATATGTATATGACAATAATTCTGTTGATGGAACAGATGAGGTAGCAAGAGCAGCAGGAGCAGTAGTTAGATACGAGCATCAGCAAGGAAAAGGAAACGTTGTAAGAAGGATGTTTTCTGAAATTGATGCTCAGTGTTATCTTATGGTAGATGGAGATGATACATATCCAGCAGAATCGGCGCCTCAAATGGTCAAAAAAATATTGGAAGATAGAGCTGATATGATTGTAGGCGATAGACTATCTTCAACCTATTTTGAGGAGAACAAAAGACCTTTTCACAATTTTGGAAACTCACTTGTGCGTTGGAGTATTAATAAACTATTTAAGAATGACATCAAAGATATTATGACGGGGTATAGAGCGTTCTCGTATAGATTTGTTAAGACATTCCCTGTTCTCTCCAAAGGATTTGAAATTGAAACAGAGATGAGTATACATGCTGTAGATAAGAATATGTATGTAGAAAATGTAATCATTGAATATCGTGATAGACCAGAAGGAAGTGATTCGAAGCTTGATACCTATGGTGATGGAATGAAGGTCCTGAAAACGATTTTCAGACTATTTAGATTTTATAGACCTAATATCTTTTTTGGAACAACTGCAGCCGTATTGTTTGTATTATCGATTATTTTTTTAGTGCCAGTTTTGGTTACATATGCAGAAACAGGATTGGTACCTCAATTTCCAACACTTATTGTCTGTGGTTTTGTTATGATAGCTTCGATTCATTCGCTTTTTACAGGCTTGGTGCTTAAAACAATTTATCAGAAGAATCGGCAGGATTTTGAAATGGATTTGTACAGAGTTACCGATGAGTATTTGAAGAAACTTAAATAGGATTATAGAAATAAGGAAAGATTAAATGGATTTATTTAGTATAAAGAATAATAGATTGATAAGAATGGCGGCTATAAGTGGTTTGTTTTATGCTTTAGTTCTTATTTTAGGTAGACAAATATATTTGTACAATGGTTTTGAACGAGCATTTTCGACTCCTTCAGCGACTATAGTTACTATTTTACTGATTATACTTATAGCAACAGTTACTACAGCAGCACTATATTTTTTCTTTAAATGGTTTTTAATTATAACCTCAGAGGATGCAGATTTTCAAAAAAAAGTAATTACTGGAACTATAAAGGGTTCACATATTAAAGCATGGGCGATAACATGGCTTGTATTATTTGTGTGTTGGCTGCCTTGCTACCTTGCTTATTACCCAGGTGTGCTTTCATACGATATGCCAGAACAAGTAAATATTATTGCTGGGATATTCCCTGCCACTACTCATCAGCCGCCTATACATACTATGCTCTTTAGCTGGTGCATGTCATTAGGAAAGTTGACAGGTATAGAACCAATTGTAATTTATACAGTTCCTCAAATAATCATAGTTGCAGCGGTATTCGCATATATGATTCAGTTTATAGTTAAACATTTGCTTAGGAAAAAATGGGAAGTAATTCTTCTCTATCTTTTCTTTACAATTAATCCAGTAATGCCGATGATGGCGATGGAACCTACAAAAGATGTTTATTTTACATGCTTTTTTATAGGAATGACCATTTTTATCTATAAGCTTGTTATTGATTCGACAAAGCTAAAACTATATGAGTATGTTGTGTTTTCTATAAACCTACTATTTGCAATGTTATTTAGAAATAATACTTTATATGTTATGGTTTTAGTAGTTTTTATCATTATTATACTTGCTAAGATAAGTAAGAAAATAAAGCTGTATTTAACTGTATCAACATTAATTGCGTTGATTGTTTTCAAATTTATTACTGGACCAATTTATGAAAAATATGATATTAAAGTTCTCGATGATAAAGTAGAAATGTCAGCAGTGCCCGTTCAACAGCTTGCTCTTGTGATATTAGAAGATGGGCAGAACTTTACAGCAGAGGATTGGATTGGAATTACAGAGTTTATATATGATGTCCCACTTTTAAAGGAACAATATAATCCTAGACTTTATGATCCTGCAAAGGATGCACTATACAAAACAAATTTACAGGAAAATTATGGAAAGTTTTTGAAGCTATGGGCGAAATACTTAAAAAAATATCCTGAGAAATATGTTAGAGCTTTCTTGAATTTGAATATACCATTTTGGTATCCATTAGCTAGTACTGTTGATTCATTTTCGGATAGATTTTATATAGAAACTGACATAGGATTATGTGCATATCAGTTCGAAAGGGATTCCAAAATACCATTTCTTATGGATTTCTATGAAAAGATAGGGGACTTTTCAGCCTTGGATAAACCAATAATTCGAGTGTTGTTTGGAATCAATACGCCAATATGGGTTATGTTGATTGGTATTTTGTTATTATTGGTAAAAAAAGATTATAAGAAGATAATAGTGTTTATGCCTGCGTTGCTACTGTGGGCAACCTACTTATTGGGGCCAGTTAGCTATTTTAGATATGTTTATCCTAATTTTGTTCTGTACGCGCTATTTATTGCAATAGTATTACACAAGGATGTTGAAGAGAATGGGGATATTTAGCTGACAGGTGAGTATGCGAATCTTGTTATAATAAGTTAAAAGGAGTTATGAAAAATGGGAGTATTATTGCGCGGGATTGTTAATGTCTATAGAATGGTCGTAGTTTTATTTGCTACGGCCATTTTTTCAATAATATCTATTATGGGGATGATTTCCACATGCTACATAACAAGTGAAGCGTATGAAGTGACATTCTTTTGTAAGGATAATGTTGTTATTAATGTAGTTTTTCTCATTGTCTGTGTATCTATTCTACTTGCATTGAATGAACGAGGTATTTTTAATATTATTGAGGAAAAGCTAAATGATGATAAAATATTTAAAAAGGCAAAGCTATTCTTTTTATCTATAATTTTGTGTTTGGGGATTACAATGTAATGGGATTCCAGTTTCTTAACTGTTTTGGGCTGGCCTTGTTGTACCAAAAGCTGGTGGATATTATGGACAAGTTACGTATCTCTAGAATGGTTCAGATTATCACTTTGTTCTTAGGAGTACTGTTCATTCCGATGATTATGTACACATCTTTTGTCTATGGAACAATATGGAGTGTGGCTCTCGCATTGTGGGCATTTGTTGCAATGGGATTACAGGATGAAAAGCATGTCCCAGGTTGGTCTAATGGATACAACTACACTACCTATGAGGAAAGCAACTGCATAACAGCAGTGCAAGAAGAACGTGCTAAGGCGGATATAGCTTTATTAACTGGGTATGATGTTAATATAGGTATAGGAACAGTTATTATGGCTAATGCTGTTGTATCTGCTGGGACTAATATTGGAAAAGGATGTATAATAAATACATCGGCAAATAGAGGATGTAGATATTGTAGCTTATTCAGATTTAGATTTTGACAATATCAATAGTTTATTGGAATCATACAAAAACAATAGCCAGAAAAATGTATATGTTCAATATAAAGATAAAAAAATTAATGTCGAAAAGTTTAGCGCATTTGAATATATTTAAGATAAAAGAATTATAGTCAGTTTTAGTTTAATTGGTAGGACATTTATGGGAGTAAATTAGCAATTAGATCATTGAAGAAGTTTTATAATGTAACAAAATGGATTGAAAGAACACAGAGGTATAGAAAGACTTATATATAATTGGTGCAGGTGGCTTTGGTAAAGAAGTTGCTTGGCTCACAGAAAGAATAAATGCGGCCAATACTACATGGAATATAAAAGGATTTATAGATGACAATGAAAAGATATGGAATTCTGTAATAGATGATTACCCTGTTCTAGGTGGGATATCTTACTTAGCTAATTGCACAGATGCTTATGTCGTTTGCGCCGTAGGTAATGCAAAAATTAGAAAGAAGATAATAGAAAAGATAAGTGGTTTTGATATTCATTTTGCAACACTTATAGATCCATCTGTAGTTATGTCTAAACGTGTCAAAGTTGGTGAAGGTACAATTATATGTGCTGGGACGATTATAACAGTCGATGTTACTATAGGAAATCATGTTATTATCAACTTAGATTGTACATTAGGACATGATGATATAATAAATGATTATGTTACGATGTATCCTAGTGTTAATGTATCTGGATGCTGTAACATTGGTGAATGCGTTGAATTTGGCACAGGAATGCAGATAATCCAGGGACTTAACGTAGTTAGTGATTTTATTGTAGGGGCAAGTGCGTGTGTAGTAAAAAATATTGATAGTCCAGGAGTTTATGTCGGAACACCAGCAAAAAAAATAAAGTAAGGTATTCAAATGTATTCGAAATTTATTAAAAGATTAATTGATTTTACATTATCTTTAATGGGGATAGTAATTCTGTCCCCATTACTTTTAGTATTAATGATATTAGGTTTTATTTTTATGGGTGGTAATCCATTCTTCACTCAGGAGCGCCCAGGTTTAAACGGCAAAGTATTTAAGCTAGTGAAATTTAGAACAATGGATAATCGTCGTGATGTAAATGGACAGTTGCTTCCGGACGAGATTCGACTTAATAAATATGGCAGATTCCTACGTGCATCATCTTTAGATGAGCTACCAGAGCTATTTAATATTTTGGTAGGTGATATGGCTATTATAGGCCCTCGACCTCTTCTAGTTCGTTATCTGCCTCGTTACAACGAAGAGCAGAAACATCGTCATGACGTACGACCAGGCCTCACTGGCTACGCCCAAGCTCATGGACGCAACTCTGTTAGCTGGGAAGACAAATTTGCAATGGATGTATGGTATACTAAAAATGTATCATTTGCGCTGGATTGCCAGATTATAGTAGACACAGTTAAGGCAGTTTTAAAGCGAGACGGCATTAACTCTGAAACATCAGCTACAATGGAGGAGTTCATGGGCACACCTGAGGGTGTAAAGAGCAAGTGGGTGGCACCTGAGAGGAAAAGAAAATAATTACTGGAGAATAACAACATGCAAAACACAATACTAGATTTTATACAACATAATTCCGGTCTTATTAGTGTACTAATCATTACTTTTATCGGTTTTATTATACAAAGGCATAAAGCGGCTAAAAACACGTTTGCACTGTACAATCTTGAAATACTTGAGGGTGAATCAGATAATGCTATTAATGCAGGCTTTTATACTAGCGAGAGTAAAGCCAAGAATGAGGCAGACAAAATTATCGAAGAAGTTTCACAAAATGCATCAGTGCAAAATAATTACAAGTACAATGTTAGCAAAGTTCCTGTAAACAACTGGGATGGCAAGGTTGGAAATGAAGTATATGAAATCGTAGGATTCGATGGTGAAGCTACAGATATGAGAAATCCTGTAGGATATTATTATTTCACAAAGAGTACCAAGGTGAAGGAACTTTGTGCACATTTAAATTCTGTAAAGCCAAAAGAGAATTGGTCTTACAATGTTTATGAGCTGAATAAGAATTATTACAGCAAAATTGCTGAATAAAAAATACAACAAGGGAGAACAAAATGAATATTAAAGAAGTTGCAGCAAAACTATACTCGGATGGGAAAATTGACGAAAGAAAGCTTTTTTCAGTGGCAAATGCAAAAAGACTTCCACAAGGATACGGATACATTGGCTTAGGGTTAAAAGGTGATAATCTAGTTATCTTTGATTACCAATTTAAAACAGGCGTTGGCGAAGTAATCTACGATATACCAATTGCCGATGTGGAAAAATTAAAGGTTGGAGCGTTCTTAGGAATATTTACATATCTTAAATTCACATATTGTGGTGGAAAATTTAATATACAAAATTTCGCATTTTCACTAGGTATTGAAGCAGCTATCCGAGAAGCACATAAGGCAAAGGAAGAAAAAAAGACTGCTTAGGATACTAGTGACAGGAATTGAATGTGGTATTGTAAAGAATTAGCGAAAGCTAGAATAGAGTAAAGATTTTGTCAGTTGAATAAAGAAAAATAAAAATGAGAGTAACAACCTTTTGTTATAATAGTTTCACCACAAAACAAAAAACGAAAGGAGCTGTTACTCTCATGTCAATTGTAACACTATTAAACACTCTCGTAGAAGAGTTAAATTCAGCAGAGGAGAACTTTTTTAGTAATCCCAAGGATTTTTATTCCTTGGAGACTTCAGTAAAGACATCAACTGAATCTTTTGCAGCTTCATTTCTTGGCTTACTCTTAAGTGAGATAAATTCCAAAATTGAAAATGATGGCTG
>NZ_FOQF01000063.1 GCF_900113655.1 Pseudobutyrivibrio sp. OR37
AAGATAATTATAGAAGACTAGAACTAAGAGATAAACCCCCACCCCTCATGATTGAGGGGCAGGGGAGTTGAGTAGGCGTAGCCTATTTTTTATTGCCCTTGTTGACAATTCTGTAACATTTATATGCTATTGTATTGATATCAATTGATTTATGCATGTAGGAGGTTTTTCTATGAGCAAAAGGTTTTTTAGTTTTTTTGTTTCTTTATTGTTAATCACAGCTCTTTTCGCAGGATGTGGTTCCAAGGAGGAGACTGCAGCAACAGCCGAAGCTCCTGAGGAAGAGACTGGATTGCCATCGGGTGATGTTTCTCTAAGAGTTTGGGGAGCCGATGAAGATGAAGAGCTGGTTAATCAAATAATTAGTGGCTTTATTAAAGAGTATGGTAGTATGGCAAATTTCAATATTACCTTTGAGGCTCATAGTGAATCCAGTGCTAAGGATGAAATACTTGGAGATGTGTTAAATGCTCCAGATGTATTCACTTTTGCTGATGATCAGCTCATGGCTTTAGTTGCTTCTGGTGTCCTTAAAAAAGTTGAAAATGACAGTGAGATTTCAGGTAGAAATTTAGCAGCTGCAAGTGACGCTGCTTCCGTAAATGGAACATTATATGCTTACCCATTGACAGCAGATAATGGATATTTCTTATTTTATAATAAAGCGGTTATAAGTGATGAAGCAGTTCAGTCTATGGATAGTCTTATGGCAGCTGCAGGTGCTGCAGGACAAAAGGTATTTATGGAGATGAATTCTGGTTGGTACATGTATGCGTTTTTTGGAAACACAGACATGGAGATTGGTCTTAATGATGACGGAATTTCTACCTACTGCAATTGGAATGCAAAATACACAAATATAACTGGTCGAGATGTTGCAGAGGCTATGGCTGCAATTGGTAGAAATCCAGCATTTACATGTGAGAGTAATGATGGATTTGTAGGTGGGGCAGCTGATGGCACCTTTGCTGCTGGTGTTAGTGGTATTTGGGATGAAAATGGAATAAAGGAAGCTTGGGGTGATAATTATGCAGCATGTAAGCTTCCTACATATACAGTAGCAGGACAGCAGGTTCAGATGTCCAGCTATGCGGGATATAAGCTTGTTGGAGTAAATTCTTATTCTAAAAATCAGGCATGGGCAGCGAAATTTGCAGATTGGATGACCAATGAGCAAAATCAGACTTTAAGATTTGAAATGAGAGGACAGGGACCATCTAATACAAATGCTTCAGGCGCAGGTGCTGTTGCAGAATCTAAAGCTATTCAGGCATTACAACAGCAGGCAGAATATTCAAGCTTGCAGAGAGTTGGCGGAACCTATTGGGATTCGGCAGCTAACTTTGGAACGCTTATGAGCCAGGGTAATCCTTCGGGTAAAGATGTTCAGGTTCTTTTAAATGAAATGGTAACAGAAATTACTGGAGAGGAATCTACTGGTGACCTGGTAACAGAAGAAGGTGAAGCTGCTCCAGAAGAAAATAAAGAAGAAGCAACTGAAGATGTTGTAGAAGAAGCTACAGAAGAGACAACAGAAGAAACAACAGAAGAAACAACAGAGGAAATTATAGAAGAAACTACAACAGAAAATTCAGAGGAAAATAAGCAATAGGAGGGCGTCAGGATGAGTAAGAAAACAAGTATTAGATTATATATTTTAATCCCAGTCCTTTTATTGGGAATTCTATCTATTTTTTCTAATGTTATGGCACTCTTTAATTTGAGCAAGGTTAATCATACTGCTACAAAAATTGCAGATGAATATATGGTTGCTATTACAGAACTTGATACAATTGGCCAAACAGCAAAGGATATTCATTCACTTGCTCTTTCTCATATTGTTGCTACTGATTTTGAGACAATGACTTCAGTGGTATCAAAGATAGAAGAAGAGGAAGCTGTATTAGATAATGCCATGGTCGAGTATGGAAATCAGTTTGCGGCTGAAGATACAAATTTTGAAACTATGAAAGCTGACTTCCAAAGCTTTAAGGATTCTATAATGATTCTTCTGGCACAGAGTGCTAATCAGAGAACGAAGGATGCATATGCTACTGCAAACGGACAGGTAGCTGAAAGTGCACAGAAACTTAATCAGGATATAGATAATGTCATTGCAGCAATTCACACTGAATCAGATGTTCAAAGACAGGCTTTATCTACAGCAAACATGGTTGCAAGTTTTGCAAGTTTGATAATTGTAATTATAAGTATAATTTCAGTAATTGCGGCTGTTATAGTTGTTGCAAGAAAAATATTGCGCCCTGTTACTAAGGCAGAATCAGAACTCCATGAAATTATTGATGGTATAAATAGTAGAGAAGGTGATTTGACAAGAAGATTAACTATTGAGTCCAACGATGAAATAGGAATGCTTAGTCGTGGTATTAATGAGTTTATAGAACGTCTTCAGGGTATTTTTATCATGATTACTAACAATTCAACAGCCATGGACAAGGTAGTTAATGATGTTATGGGAAGTGTCAAAACATCAAATGACAGTGCTTCGGATTTGTCAGCATTAACAGAAGAGCTTTCTGCTACCATGCAGGAGGTGGCAAATAGTGCTGGCATGATAAATAACAACACAGAGCAGGTAAGAATCGAAGTTGATGAGATGGCGAATAAGAGCCGTGAAATCAACGAATATTCTAAGACTATGAAGGAGCATGCTGATGTTATGGAACAGAATGCTCGAGAGAACATGGATGAAACAAATAAAAAGGTTGATAACATTCTTGCAGCTTTAAATCAGGCTATTACAGATAGCCAAAGTGTAGATCAGGTAAACTCACTTACAGATGATATTATGAGTATCGCAAGCCAGACCAATTTGCTTTCTTTAAATGCTTCAATTGAAGCTGCCAGAGCGGGAGAGGCAGGAAAAGGTTTTGCTGTTGTTGCAGATGAGATTGGTGGTCTTGCAGAAAACAGCCGTCAGACTGCTGCTAATATTCAGGAGATTAACTCGGTAGTAGTTAATGCGGTTCATAACCTCGCAGATAATGCAAATGAGTTAGTAGATTACATGCAGAATTCTATTCTTCCAGAATTTGAACGTTTCGTAGAAGATGGTGAAAAGTATAAGGATAATGCTGATTATATTGAATCAGTTATGGCTGATTTTACTAATATAACAGAAGGATTTAAAGATACATTCACTGAGATAGCAGAATCCATTAGTAGTATTACCTCGGCCATAGAAGATGGTGTTAAGGGCGTTTCTTCTGCAGCCGAAAGCACTCAGAATCTGGTATATGATATGGATAATATTTCTAAACGTATGGACGAGAACCAGAAGATAGCTGGAGAGCTTGAAGAGGAAACAGCTATTTTTACAAAGATTTAGTAATTGATTTTTCTGTGAATAAAATGAATTAAAAATGATAAAATAAAGGAAAGGTTGGATGCTCTAGAGTCCTTAGGGTATCCTAAGGGCTCTTTTAGTTCTTAAAATGAGATTAATCAAATGTTTTATTTCATAAAAATCCTTAGAATTTGTACATTATTTAAACATTATATGTATTTTTGGTGAAACCTCTTAACCAATTAAAACGTATAGGTATATAATTTTTTAAAAGCATTATTAGGCATTAATTTAGGTAATTGCGAAACTCGCTGATGCTCGTCCGCAATCTTGATTATAAAATCGGATATTTCGCGCATAGGCGCGGAATTACTTTTGAAAGATA
>NZ_FOQF01000018.1 GCF_900113655.1 Pseudobutyrivibrio sp. OR37
GTGTATTGGTGAATCAATCGGTTTGGTAATGCCCATGATCGCGGAGCATCAACAACCTCGCATAAAAGAATTCAGTTAGAGATGATTTGTTGCGACCCAACTGCCAATGGGAAACCATGAACTCTAACAAACAGCTAGTGGGTTTGAAGTTAACTTCCGTGCCAGGGGAACTGACTATTAATGAAGTAACCATTAAGGCTCAACAAGGAGTGAAAGAACTATTACCTGATTGACTCAAGGTCAATAATATCATGAGCATAACCAAACCGATTGATGGAGTTGTATAAATGTAAAAACTTAGTAACAAAATATATATTACGAGGAGTATGTTATATGGACAATTATGATGCTTTCAAGAAAGAAGTTTATGACTTGACAAAGATTGATTTAAGCTCATACAAGGAAAAGCAGATGCGTCGACGTATCGACTCTTTGGTAACCAAGCATAAATGCAAGGAATACCATGAGTATGTAGGCTTATTAAAGAAGGATAAAGAAGTCTTTGATGAATTTGTAAACTTCCTAACTATTAATGTATCAGAATTTTATCGTAATCCTGAGCAGTGGGAGCTTATGTCTAAGGAATTTATTCCTGAACTTATGAAGCATTCAGGTCAGAATCTTAAGATTTGGAGTGCTGCTTGCTCTACAGGTGATGAGCCATATTCTCTTGTAATGGCCTTGTCTCAGCATATTCCTTTAAATAAAATTAAGATTTATGCCACTGATATTGATAAACAGGTTATTGCTACTGCAAAGGTAGGCTTATATAACGCTAAAAGCATTGCTGGTGTTCCTGCAGATTTGAAAAAGAAGTTCTTTACTCCTGTGGGAAGCTCTTTCCAGATAAGCGAAGATGTAAAAAAATGTGTTGAATTTAAAGAACACAATCTTTTAAGGGATTCTTATCCTACAAACTATGACATGATAGTTTGTAGAAATGTACTTATTTATTTCACCGATGAAGCTAAGGATGAGGTTTATGCAAAATTTGCAAAATCCTTGCGACAGGGCGGAATCCTCTTTATTGGCTCTACCGAGCAGGTTATTAATTATAAGGAGCTTGGTTATAAGAGACGTTATTCCTTCTATTATGAGAAGGTTTAATGCTTAAGCATATATCGGCATATTTTAACAAGCAAGGTAGCATTGATGTCTGCTACATCCACGTAGGTTTCCTTTGATTCGAAGGAAGGCTTGAAGGTGCGAAGGGTACCTATATCGAGTTTTTCAGGAAGGGCAAGGAATTGTCCTTCCTTTTTAACTTTGCAGTCAGCGCGTTTTGCTGGCCTGCGTAACGCTTTGTCCATACTTTCGCCGATAGCTTTTGGAATAATGATATCCTCGTTTATCAGATAGTAATAATTTTTAAAATCTGGTAGGAAGGTGTAAAGCTGTCCCTCGAAAAGCTTTAAGGTAACATAGATATGATTATCTTTTACAATATATAATCCATAATCGCGTTGCTTGTTTATCGGCTTAGGAAGAGTTAAATCTATTTCGATTTCAAATCGAACCTTATCTCCATCGATTTCGTGATTAATATATCGCAAATCTGTAATGAGAAGCTCTGGGTATGCCAGGATATCGGTTATATAAATCATGCCCTGAACATCTTCGTAATTATGAAGTAGTATTAGCTGTTTTGCTTCTTCATCGCCTGTTAAAGAATAGTGCTGATATACAGGAATTAGCTCTCCACCGTTGTATTTATCGTCACGATGGAGCCCTAAAAACTCTTCAATTGTCTTTTGTTTATAGTTTGGTAGATCAAGCAAGCATCTTGCTTTTGTGGAACGAAGATACATATCGATGTGATGCTTTGATTTTATTTTGGTGGTAAAGTTATATTTTCTACATCTTTCCACAATAAAAGATTCGTCAAAGCGGGTAGAATTAAAGCCCAGGAGATTGTCGAAATTCTCCATAACCCTTTCAAATTCTGTAATTATTTCAATTTCTTCAGCTTCATTTTTAGCTAAAAGCTGGGTGATAGTTACAGTGGTGCCTTTTCTTGAAGCATATCCTATTAAATATATAAAAGATTTTCTTGGAGAAAGGCCCGTACATTCGATATCGAAGAATAATGTATTTTCATTAAAATACATTTCATATATACGGTTTGCTTGTTCTAACTCATAATTTTTATAAATGATTTCCATAACTAACTATTTTCCAATCCTATCTTTTGTCAATTTTAACACTAAGTGTAACAGTTTGGTATTCAAAAATATACAAAACAAATGATAAAATTTCTCTATTAGTTATGTATAAATGTTATAATTTAATTAAATATACGAAAAAAGAAAGAGGGGGTAAAAAAATGAGCCTTAGAACATTTAAAGGTGGTGTACATCCTTATGAAGGCAAAGACCTTACAAAAGATAAGCCAATTAAGGAATACTTACCACAGGGCGATTTAGTTTTTCCTCTGTCTCAGCATATCGGCGCACCGGCAGTTGCATGTGTTGCTGTAGGCGACACTGTGCTTAGAGGTCAGAAGATTGCTGACGCAGGAGGATTCGTTTCTGCTCCAATTTTTTCTAGTGTTTCCGGTACCGTAAAGGCAATCGAACCTAGACGAGTTGCTACTGGAGATATGGTCGATTCCATCATAATCGAAAGTGATGGTAAATTCATTGAAACTGGTTTTGAACATTGTGACGATTTCACCAAGCTTTCCAATGAAGATATTCTTAAGAAGATTCAGGAGGCTGGTGTAGTAGGCATGGGCGGTGCAGGTTTCCCAACTCATGTTAAATTGTCACCTAAGAATCCAGAACAAATTGAATATATCATTGCTAACTGTGCAGAATGTGAGCCATATCTTACATCTGACTACAGGAGTATGGTTGAAAATCCAGATAAACTCATTCTTGGTATGAAAATTATTCTCAAGCTTTTCCCTAAAGCCAAGGGCCTTTTAGCTGTTGAGGATAACAAGAGCGATGTTATTACATCTCTCCAAAGACTTACACAAAGTGAGTCTAGAATTGAGGTTGTGCCACTTCTTACAAAATATCCACAGGGTGGTGAACGTCAGATTATTAAAGCTTGTACGGATCGAGAAATTAATTCCAAGATGCTTCCAGCTGATGTGGGATGTATCGTTGATAATGTTGCTACCATCAACGCAATCTACACAGCAGTTGTAGAAGGAAAGCCTGTTATGGATCGAATCTTTACAGTTACAGGCGATGCTGTTATGGAGCCACGCAATTATCGAATTTGCATAGGCACAAGTTGTAAAGAAATTTTAGAAGCAGCTGAGGGATTTGTTAAAGAGCCAGCTAAAATCATTTCAGGTGGCCCTATGATGGGATTTGCTGTTATGGATACAGATTTCCCTACAACAAAAACATCAGGAGCAATACTTTGCTTGTCTGAGGATGAGGTTTCTAAATATGAGACTACAGCTTGCATCAATTGTGGAAGATGCGTAGAAGCTTGCCCAGAGAACCTGATTCCTTCAAGACTTTCTAAATTCTCTGAACATAATGACAAAGAACAATTCGAAAAATGGTACGGACTTGAGTGTATTGAATGCGGTAGCTGTAGCTATGCTTGCCCTGCAAGAAAGCCATTGGCTCAGGCAATCAAGACAATGAAAAAACAAATTCTTGCTGATAAGAGAAAAAAGTAGAAAGGAAGGGTAGAACGTGAGTAATTTATTAAAAGTTTCTTCATCTCCACATGTTAGAGCGAAGGACGATAGCAGTATTATCATGTTATATGTGATAATTGCACTTATGCCAACTACACTTTTTGGCATAATCAATTTTGGAGTTCGCGCATTATTACTTGTGTCTGTATGTATCGCTAGCTGTGTTTTATCTGAATTCTTATTTGAAAAGGCTGTTGGAAAGAAGAGTACTATCGGTGATTTAAGCGCCGCTGTTACAGGACTTCTTCTTGCACTCAATTTGCCACATACACTTCCTGTTTGGCAGGCAGTTTTAGGTAGCGTTTTCGCTATTGTTGTTGTAAAAATGCTTTTTGGCGGTTTAGGTCAGAACTTCATGAACCCAGCTCTTGGAGGTCGTGTATTCTTACTTATTTCTTTTGCAGGAACAATGACTCATTTTGAGTATGACGGACTTGCTGGACCTACTCCACTTGCTTCAATCGGCGGTGGTAACGTTAATACACTTGATATGTTGATTGGACGTACAGCTGGAACAATCGGTGAAACAAGTACAATTTGTATTCTAATCGGTGCTATTATCCTTATTTTATTAGGAGTTATCGATTTAGTAATTCCTGGTGTTTACATTCTTACATTCTCCATTTTTGTTATTTTATTTGGAGGACATGGATTTGATACATCATTCCTTGTTGCTCACCTTTGTGGTGGTGGATTAATGCTTGGTGCGTTCTTTATGGCAACAGATTATGTAACGTCACCGATCACACCTCTTGGTAAGGTTATTTTTGGTATCTGCCTTGGTATTTTAACAGGTATCTTTAGATTCTTTGGAAACAGTGCAGAGGGTGTTAGCTACGCTATTATTTTCTGTAACCTCTTGGTTCCACTTATCGAAAAGATTACTGTACCTAGAGCCTTCGGAATCTCAAGGGAGGTGAAGTCTAATGAATAAACTAGTAAAAGATGCACTAGTACTTACATGTATTACTCTTATTGCAGGCTTCGCTTTGGGACTTGTTTATGAAATCACAAAGGCTCCAATCGAAAGAGCACATCAGGCTGCTATGAAAGAAGCTTATTCTTCAGTTTTTGCTGATGCTGCTTCCTTTGCAGAAATAGAGGATTTTGAATCTTCAGCTGCTACAGACTATGTTCACGAAGCAGGCTATGGCACAGAAACAATTGATAATTGTGTAGAAGCTATTGATGGTTCAAACAATGTAATTGGTTATGTACTTACAGTTACAACATCAGCTGGTTATGGCGGAGATATTACATTTTCCGTTGGAATAACAAATGACGGCACAATCAATGGTTATTCAATTACTTCAATTTCTGAGACTGCTGGTCTTGGTATGAAGGCTAAAGATACAGGTGATGGCACATTTTCTTCTCAGTTTATAGATAGAAAAGCAGAAATATTTACAGTTACAAAGACTGGTGCTTCTTCTTCTAGTGAAGTAGATGCTATTTCAGCAGCAACTGTAACTTCTCGTGCTATGACAGGTGGAATTAATGCTTGTATCACCTACTTTGAATCTATCGTAGGAGGTGCTGCAAATGAATAAGAACCTAGAAAGAGTATATAATGGACTTTGGAAGGAAAATCCTACCTTTGTATTAATGCTTGGTATGTGTCCAACTCTTGCTGTTACCACATCAGCAATTAATGGTATTGGTATGGGACTTTCTACAACTGTAGTTCTTGTTTTATCAAATATGCTTATTTCTGCTCTTAGAAATATCATTCCGGATAGAGTAAGAATGCCAGCTTTTATCGTTGTAGTTGCTTCATTCGTTACAATTGTTCAGTTTTTAATGGAAGGTTTTACTCCTTCATTATATGAATCCCTTGGAATTTATATTCCTCTTATAGTAGTTAACTGTATCATCTTAGGTCGTGCTGAAAGCTACGCAAGCAAGAATCCTGTTATTCCATCTATGTTTGATGGTATTGGTATGGGACTTGGTTTCACAATTGGTCTTACACTTATTGGTATAGTTCGTGAAATCCTTGCAAACGGTTCAATATTCGGCGCTACAATCACACCACTTAACGACTATCACATCACTTTGTTTGGTCTTGCACCTGGTGCTTTCTTAGTACTTGGTTGTTTAGTGGCAATTATGAATGTAGTTCGTCGCAATATGGAAGCTAAGGGTAAACCGCTTCCAGCAGTTCAGGGATGTCTTGGTGGAGATTGCTCAGGATGTACTTTATCCTCAGCCTGCACTGGAAAGACTTCGACTAATAAGGCTGATGATAATATAGGAAAGGAGGAGGAATAATGAGTTACGTTACAGGTCTAATTCTTTTATTAGTAGCTTCGGCTATTGTAAATAATGTTGTTCTTTCTCAGTTCCTTGGACTTTGCCCATTTCTTGGAGTTTCTAAGAGAGTTGAGACTGCGGCAGGTATGGGTGGAGCAGTAATCTTCGTAATTACTATTGCATCCTTTGTAACATCTCTTATTTATAAATTTATTTTAAAGCCTACCGGATTCGAATACATGCAGACAATCGTGTTCATTCTTGTTATTGCTGCACTTGTTCAGTTCGTAGAGATGTTCCTAAAGAAGAGCGTACCTGCACTTTATAAGTCACTTGGTGTTTACCTTCCACTTATCACAACAAACTGTGCAGTGCTTGGTACAGCTATCAATAATGTTACTAAAGAATATGACATTCTCGAGTCAGTTATTAATGGTTTTGGTGTAGCTGTTGGTTTTACAATTGCTATCGTTATCATGGCTGGTATTAGAGAAAAGATTGAATACAACGATTTTCCACAGGCCTTCAAGGGCTCAGCTATCGTTCTTGTTACAGCAGGACTTATGGCTATGGCTTTCATGGGCTTTGCTGGAGTGATTTAAGGAGGGCTGACAAATGAGTATAGCAGGAATTTTACTGGCAGCTGTTATAGTTGGCGCTACCGGTTGTATTATTGGATTTTTCCTTTGCTTCGCATCTGAGAAGTTTAAGGTAGAGGTTGACCCTAGAGAAGAAGCCATCCTTGGTGTTCTTCCTGGAAATAATTGTGGTGGTTGTGGTTATGCTGGATGTTCTGGTTTAGCTGCAGCTATTGCAAAGGGTGAGGCACCTGTTAATCAGTGCCCAGTTGGTGGAGCACCTGTTGCGGCTCAGATTTCTGATATTATGGGTGTTGCTGCTGAAGAAGGCGTTCGCAAGGTCGCATTCGTTATGTGTAATGGCACATGTGAAAATGCTAAACAACTTTATGATTACACTGGTGTTGAGGATTGTCAGGCAATGGCTTATGTTCCTGGCGGCGGTCCTAAGGCTTGTTCTTATGGCTGTATGGGATTCGGGTCATGTGTTAAGACTTGTCCTTTTGACGCTATTCATATTGTTGATGGTGTGGCTCTTGTTGACAGAGACGCATGTAAGGCTTGTGGTAAATGTGTTGCTGTATGTCCAAATCATCTTATTGAGCTTATTCCTTACGATTTTGGTCACGCTGTCAGATGCCATAACAATGATAAGGGAAAAGATGTTATGAGTGTTTGTAAGGTCGGCTGTATTGGCTGCCATAAGTGTGAAAAGGTTTGTGAAAGCGATGCAATCCATGTTGATGGATTCTTTGCCCACATAGATCAAAGTAAGTGTACAAGCTGCGGTAAATGTGCTGAAGCTTGTCCAAGGAAGATTATTTTGTAAGGAGGTAGCATGCAAAATAGTACAAAAAAAATTGTAGGAATCACTGTATGTATTTTACTAGCTGTATTTTGCGCCTTTGCGCCACTTCTTAAGAAGGGAGCATCAGGCAAGTCTTATGTTGGAAATGCACAGGGCTTTGGAGGAAACATAGAAGTAACTGTATTTGTTGATGGAAATACTATTACAGATATTACTTACAATGCTCCTGACGAGACACCTTCAGTAGGTGGAGTTGCAATGGAAAACTTAAAGGCTCAGATTATTGCTGAACAGAACAGCAATATCGATGGTGTTTCAGGAGCTACTTACAGCTCTAATGGATTTTTACAGGCTGTAAACATGGCTCTTGATGAAGCCGGCATAGTTGCAGATGGTTCTAATGGTTCTAAGGCAGTTGCTGAAGACTATGAAGGAACTACTGATATCGTTATCGTCGGCGGTGGTGGTGCTGGTATGACAGCTGCCATCAAAGCTGCTGAGGCAGGCAAGAAGGTTGTTCTTATCGAAAAGAACACAATTCTTGGTGGCAACACAGCACGTGCAAGTTCTGGTATGAACGCTGCTGAAACTCATTACGAGGAAGAGCAGGGTGTTGAAGATTCAGTTCAGTCTTTCATTGATGATACAATGAAGAGTGGAAAGAATATTAACGATCCAGAGCTTGTTAAGGTTTTAGCTGAAAACACATCTGAAGCTATTGATTGGCTTGATTCAGAAGACATCAAATTAGATGGACCTCTTGCAACTATGGGTGGTTTAAGTGCAAATCGTACTCACAGACCTGTAGATGCAGATGGAAACATTATTCCTGTAGGTTCTTTCCTTGTAGATAAACTTTCTGCAAGAATGGAAGAGCTTGGCGTTGAAGTTCACACTGGTACTGCTGTAAACGAAATTATCATGGAAGATGGTAAGGCAACTGGTGTTAAGGCTACAGGAAGCTCAGGAAATAACGTAGTAGTTCATGCTGGAGCTGTTATTGTTGCTACAGGTGGATTTGGTGGAAATATGGATAGAGTGGAAGAACTTCGTCCTGATTTAAAGGGATATATTTCTACAAACGTTACTACTGCAAGCGGTGACGCATTAGATTTCTTGGCAGATGTTAATGCTGACTTCATAGATCTTGATCAAATTCAGCTTCATCCTACAGTTGTTCCAACTGATGGTACATTGGTTGGTGAGGCACTTCGTGGTGACGGTGCTATTCTTGTAAACAAAGAAGGCCACAGATTCTTTAACGAGACAGGAACTCGTGATGAAGTATCTGCAGCTGAAGTTGAGCAGCCTACTGGTAATGTATGGCTTATCGTTAACCAGGATATGTATGAAGGATCTGCTGTTATTTCTAAGCTTGAAAAGGGTGGTTACCTTGTAAATGGTGATACACTTGATGATCTTGCAAAGGCAATGGATTTCAATGCTGATGCAACTGCAGCTTTAAAGGAAACAGTTGAGACCTGGTCTGGCTATGTAGCAAAAGGTGTTGATGAGGATTTTGGTCGTGAAATAGGTGCAGTTAAGACTGACCTTTCATCTGGTCCTTACTACGCAGTAAATGTAGGCCCTGGTATCCACCATTGTATGGGTGGTGTTAAGATTAACACAGACGCTCAGGTTATAGACAAAGATGGCAATCCAATCGAAGGTCTATATGCTTGTGGCGAAGTTACTGGTGGTATCCACGGCGCTAACCGTTTAGGTGGTAACGCTGTTGCTGATATCGTGGTCTTTGGTAATATTGCCGCAGAAAATGCTATCGATTACGTTAAATAATTAAAAAATTCATCGTAGATGATATGTACCCTCTTTACTGGTGAACCAGTAAGGAGGGTATTTTTATGTAAAATCAAGTTGACAATAGTAACAGTAATTTTACTTAAGCCTTGCACCATTTGGTGTGTTAGTGGTATCATATATCGGATAATATACGGGAGAGAAGCTATGTACGGACGAGATTTTACGGAAAAAAAGCGAGTTATTGTAAAGGTTGGTTCTTCCACCATTACACATGAAGCCACAGGTAATATTGACTATACCAAGCTTGAGCGTTTGGTCCGTCAGCTGTGCGATTTAAGAGCACAGGGTAAGGATGTTTGCCTTGTTTCTTCAGGTGCGATTGCTGTAGGACGATATGCCATCGGCCTTAAGGAACGCCCTAAGGATTTGGCTACAAAGCAGGCTTGTGCATCTATTGGACAGGCTTATTTGATGTCAGTATATCAAAAGCTTTTTTCTGAATATAATCAGCGAGCAGGTCAGATTCTAATGACTAAAAAGACTATGACTGATCCCGAGTCCAGAGAAAATGCCCGTAATACCTTTGAGCAGCTTTTTGCTCTTGGTGTTATTCCTGTTGTTAATGAGAACGATACAGTTGCTACACATGAAATTCAGTTTGGCGATAACGATTCTTTGTCAGCTATAGTTGCTGCATTGGTAAAGGCTGATGCTCTTATCTTGTTATCAGATATAGATGGCCTTTACACAGATAACCCAAACACCAATCCTGAGGCCCAGTTTGTTCCTGTTGTTGAGGATATTGATGCTGTGGTAGATATGGCAAGCGAGGATAGCACTTCAAATGTTGGTACAGGCGGCATGACTGCAAAGCTTCGCGCAGCTCAGATTGCTACATATTCTGGAGCTGATATGGTTATTACTAATGGAAAACATATAGGAAATATTCACCGTATTTTCGAAAATAAGGATAAGGGCACACTATTTGTTTCAAACAAAAGGGATGATGTTCATGTATTAGATTTGTTAGAGGATTAATTATGATTACAGAGAAAGATATTGCAAGAATTAACGAGTTATACCACAAAAGTAAGGCAGAAGGCCTTTCAGATGCTGAAAAGGAAGAGCAGGCTGCTCTTAGAAAAGCATATATTGCTGCCATTAGAGGTAACATTAGAGCGCAGCTTAACAATATTGACCTAGTTGATGAAAAAGGTAATGTAGAAAATCTTGGCGAAAAATATGGAAAGGTATCAAAGTAGTAAAGAACTTAGATTAACATATAAACAGCTTAGAGATGAAGCTCCAATAGATTTACGAAATTGTAAATCAAAGGCTATCGTATCAAATGTTTTGGCTCTTTTAGAATCTGATTTTAAAGGAGCTAATATTTTTTTATGTTATTATCCCTTTGGTTCAGAAATAAATCTGCTTCCTCTTTATGAGAAGCTATTAGCTGAGGGAAGGTTACTATATTTTCCTGTTTCTGATGCAAAAAATCACAGGCTATATTTTTATAAAATATCCGATTTGAAAAAGGATTTTCATGTAGGCGCCTATAATATTATGGAGCCTAATGATACCTTAAAGGTTTTTGAATACGATATAAATCAAAATATCATTTGTATCACCCCAGGATTAATTTTTGATAGAGCTTTTAATAGAATAGGCTACGGTGCTGGCTTTTACGATAGATTTTTATCTGATAAGCCAAATATTATAAAACTTGCACCATGTTTTGAAAGTCAGCTTTTGGCTTCCATCCCATCTCAGGCCCATGATATTAAAATGGATATAATTATTACTGAAAATGAAGTTTTGAAAGGAGATAAGCTATGACACTAATCGAACTTGCTACAAAGGCTAAAGACGCAAAATACAAGGTTGCTTTACTTCCCACAGATATTAAAAACAAAGCCATACTTGCTGTTGCCGATGCCCTGGTTTCAAATAGTAGCACCATTATTTCTGCTAATTCTATTGATATGGAAAATGGCACTAAAAAGGGCTTATCTCAAGGCTTACTTGATAGATTAAAGCTAGATGAAGACCGTATCAAAGGTATGGCGGAAGGACTTCGTCAGGTAGTTGAATTAGATGACCCAATCGGTAAAATCACTGAAAATTGGGAACGCCCTAACGGCCTTAAGATTTCCAAAAGATTAGTTCCAATAGGTGTTGTAGGTGTTATCTACGAAGCCAGACCAAATGTTACAGCTGATGTTTTTGGCCTTTGCTTTAAAACAGGTAATTCTGTTATTTTAAAGGGTGGTAGCGATGCTTTAGAATCAAATAAGGCCATCGTTAAAGTTATAAAAGATGCTCTTATAAAGGAAAATGTTCCTGTAGATGCAATTACTCTTATAGAAGATACTACCAGAGAATCTACTAATCAGCTTATGCGAATGAATGATTATGTAGATGTGCTGATTCCTCGTGGCGGCGCTGGTCTTATTAAATCAGTTGTAGAGAATGCATCAGTTCCAGTAATTGAAACAGGCTCCGGCAATTGTCACATCTATGTAGATCATGTTGCTGATATTGATATGGCAATAAATATTATCGTAAATGCGAAGACGCAGCGTATTGGTGTTTGTAATGCTTGCGAGTCTTTAGTTATTCATGAAGATATTGCCTCAGAGCTTCTTCCAAAGCTTACATTGGCATTAAAGGAACACGGTGTTCAGATTTTTGCTGATGAAAAAGCAAAGTCTCTTATGGAAGGCGCAGCGCCTGCAACAGAACAGGATTTTGCTACTGAATATTTAGATTACATTATTTCAGTAAAAACAGTTTCATCTGTAGAAGAAGCAATTGAACATATCAACAAATACAATACAGGCCATTCAGAGTCAATCATCACAAAGGATGATGTTAATGCAAACAAGTTTTTAGATGGTATTGATGCTGCTTGCGTATATGTTAATGCATCTACTAGATTTACAGATGGCTTTGAGTTTGGCTTTGGTGCTGAAATAGGTATTAGCACTCAAAAGCTACATGCTAGAGGCCCTATGGGACTTCTTGCTCTTACAAGCTACAAATACACAATCCATGGAAATGGACAGGTTAGAAAATAAAAGATAGATAGGAATTAAAATGAGTATTACAGATTTATTAAACAATGCTCCAACTCAGGAGCCAGAGCGTCAGTATTATTTTATAGCTGAGGCAAAGAAGATTATCGAAAAGAAGGAGCAGGAGCTTGGTAGAAAGCTTACTTGCTGCGTAACAACCTTTGGTTGCCAGATGAACGCCAGAGATTCTGAAAAGCTTCTTGGTGTTTTAAAGGAAATCGGATATGTAGAAACTGAAAGCGAGAACGCAGATTTTGTAATCTACAACACCTGTACTGTTAGAGAAAATGCCAACAACAAGGTTTATGGTCATCTTGGTATTCTTCATGGCTACAAGAAAAAGAACAAGGATATGATGATTGGTCTTTGTGGTTGCATGATGCAGGAACCTTCTGTTATCGAGCATCTTCAAAGCAATTATAAGTTTGTAGATTTGATTTTCGGTACTCATAATCTATATAAGTTTGCTGAATTATTTACAACAGCACTTCTTAACAAGAAGGGCATGATTATCGATATTTGGAAGGATACAGACAAAATCGTTGAAAATCTTCCAATTTCACGTAAGTACCCATTCAAGTCTGGTGTAAATATCAGTTTTGGCTGCAACAACTTCTGTACATATTGCATCGTTCCTTATGTACGTGGTCGTGAGCGTTCTAGAAAGCCAGAGGATATTGTAAACGAAATCAAGGCTTTGGTAGCAGATGGTGTAGTTGAAATCATGCTACTTGGTCAGAATGTTAACTCTTACGGCGTAGGACTTGAAGAAAAGGTTACCTTTGCAGATTTACTTCGCATGGTAAACGATATTGAGGGACTTAAGCGAATCCGCTTTATGACACCTCATCCAAAGGATTTATCAGATGATTTAATCGAGGCTATGGCTACACTTCCAAAGGTTTGCCATCACATGCATCTACCACTTCAGTCTGGTAGCACAGAAATCCTTAAGAAGATGAACCGTCGTTATACTAAGGAGCACTACCTCGGTCTTGTAGAAAAGCTTAGAGCGCGCATCCCAGATGTTGCAATCACAACAGATATTATCGTAGGTTTCCCTGGTGAAACAGAAGAGGATTTCCTTGAGACAATGGATGTTGTAGATAAGGTTCATTACGATAGTGCATTTACATTTATCTATTCTAAGCGTACAGGTACACCAGCTGCTACAATGGATAATCAGGTACCAGAGGATGTGGTTAAGGATAGATTTGACCGTCTTCTTGCTCTTGTTCAAAAGCATGGCCATGAAAAGGTTCAGTCACTAGAAGGTACTATCCAGGAAGTACTTGTAGAAGAGGTAAATGAGCAGGATTCTTCACTTGTTTCTGGTAAGCTTGCCAACAATGTTACAGTACATTTCCCAGGTGATGAATCTATGATTGGCAAATTAGTTAATGTTAGGTTAAACTGTTGTAAAGGATTCTATTTTATTGGAGAAGTTTGCCAGTAAAATCATCTAATACATTTAATCGGGAGAATAACTATGTTTAGCTACATTAGAGGAACACTTGCTGACATTGATGATAATGTTGTTACTGTTGAGAACAATGGAATAGGCTATGGTATTAGCACATCCATGAACACAATCAGGCAGCTGCCTGCCATTGGTTCAGAGGTAAAGCTTAATACCAAGCTCATTCCAAAGGAAGATTCTCTTACTTTATATGGATTTTTTGAAAAGGAGGAGCTTAAGATGTTTGAGCTTCTTCTTTGTGTTAGTGGAATTGGTCCAAAGGGAGCACTTGCAATCCTTGGCAATATGACTGTTTCCGATATTCAGTTTGCAGTTGCTGGAGGCGATGCAAAGGCCTTTGCTGCTGCACCAGGCGTTGGTAAAAAGACAGCTGAAAGAATAATCATTGACCTAAAGGACAAGGTAGATATAATAGGTGCCTTCGAAGCTAAAATCACATCAGATTTATCGGGCTCTAAAAAGGCTGCTCCTTCCACATCTGTTAAGGAAGAGGTTCTTGAAGCGCTTGTTGCTTTAGGATATTCACCAAGCAATGCTGCACGAGCCCTTGATAAGATGACTATCACAGAATCCACTACCACAGAACAGCTGCTAAGCGATACATTAAAGCAGATGTCATTCTTATAAAAATCGGGGGATATAATGCTTACTAACAAACAGATTACATCTACAATAGCAAGTCATGAAGATCTTGTTAACGACAATGCTCTTAGACCAAAATCCTTTGACGGCTACATCGGACAAAGCAAGGTCAAGGAGAATATGAAAATATATATAGAGGCTGCTAAAAATCGTGGCGATGCATTGGATCACGTGCTTTTATACGGCCCTCCAGGTCTAGGTAAGACCACACTTGCTGGAATCGTAGCAAGCGAAATGGGCTCAAATATAAAGGTTACTTCAGGCCCGGCCATTACAATTCCAGGAGAAATCGTGGCTGTTCTTATGACACTTAAGGATGGTGACATTTTATTTATTGATGAGATTCATCGCCTTTCAAAGCCTGTTGAAGAAACCTTGTATTCAGCAATGGAGGATTTTGCTGTAGATATTGTTATGGGAAAGGATACAACAGCCCGTTCCATCCACACAAAGCTTCCTAGGTTCACCCTTATAGGTGCAACCACTCGTCCAGGTCTTCTTTCAGCACCACTTCGAGACAGATTTGGAATTATAGGCCATATGGATTATTACACTCCAGAGGAGCTTTCTACAATTGTTACTGCATCAGCAGGTAAATTAAACGCCCCTATTGATTATGAGGGCGCTTATCAGATTGCTCTTAGGTCACGAGGAACTCCACGTCTTGCAAACAGATATTTAAAGCGTGTTCGTGATTATGCAGAAGTAAGATATGATGGAAGAATTTCCAAGGAGGTTGCCGCTGCAACACTGGATTCTTTAGAGGTAGATACTTTAGGCCTTGATAACAATGATAGAAACATTCTGCTTGCAATTATAGAGCGTTTTGGAGGCGGCCCTGTAGGCCTTGATAATCTTGCTGCCACTGTAGGTGAGGACTCAGGTACAATCGAGGATGTGTACGAACCATACCTGCTTCAGCATGGACTTATAATCAGAACACCAAAGGGAAGAGTGGCTACCAAGGAAGCCTATGAACATTTTGGTATGCCAGTTCCAGAAAATATCATTTAAACTAAGAAGAAATCTTGTTTTTATGCTTGAAGAAAGTTATAATTATATTTGAATTTCTGACGGGAGGATAGTATATGGTTTCCGAAAAGAGCGCAAAGGTGCTTATAGGCGGAAAAGTTTATACATTAAGCGGTTACGAGGAGGAGGAGTATCTCCAAAAGGTAGCCAATTACATCAATTCTAAACTAGAAGAGTTTAATGCAATTGATGATTATAAGCGTATTTCAGCAGATTTAAAGGCTACATTGCTTGAACTTAATATAGCTGATGACTATTTCAAAGCAAAAGCGAAGGTTGAATCACTTGAGTCAGATTTAGATATTCGTGATAAAGAGATTTATAATCTTAAGCATGATTTGATTTCAGCACAGCTTAAAACTCAAACCTTAGAAGAGACTATCGAAAAGCTTGAACGGGAAAACAAGGAGCTCCTACTTAACAAGACAAAGCTTGAGGCTTCCCTGGAGGATGCTCTTTTAGGTTCAATATCAGATAACTAATTACGGGGTCCCTAAAGGGGCCTCTATTTTTTGTAAGAGAGGTTTTATGAATCAATTAGAATTACTTTCGCCAGCAGGCGATTTAAAAATATATAAGGCGGTTGTAAACGCAGGGGCAGACGCTGTTTATTTTGGAGGCGATTTATTTGGTGCCAGAGCCTACGCCAAAAACTTTACAGTAGACGAAGCTAAAGAAGCCATCGAATACGGACATTTACATGGGGTGAAATCTTACCTGACAGTTAACACCCTCCTTAAAAATCCTGAAATCGAGGGCAAGCTTTATGATTATTTAAAGGCTTACGTAGAAAATGGTATAGATGCATTTATTGTGCAGGATTTCGGTGTTTTCAATTTTATCAGAGAATATTTTCCTGATACCCATGTACATGTTAGTACACAGGCTAGCTTATGTACTAAATATGGGGCTGATTTTTTCCAGAATTTAGGAGCTACCAGAATAGTAACAGCCAGAGAAATATCTATTGATGAAATTTCAAAAATCCACGCTAAGTGCCCAGAGCTTGAAATAGAAAGCTTTATTCATGGCGCACTTTGTGTCTGCTATTCAGGCCAATGCCTCATGTCATCAATTTTAGGTGGTAGATCAGGAAATAGGGGTCGCTGTGCACAGCCTTGCCGTTTGCCTTATGAAGCCTTTGATGAAAATGGCAAAAAGCTTAATAAAAAAGGCGAATATATTTTATCACCAAAGGATTTTTGCACTATCGAATACCTGCCTCAGATGATAGAGGCTGGCGTGACATCCTTCAAAATCGAAGGAAGAATGAAGCAGCTAGAATATGCAACAGGTGTAGTTAGTGTTTATAGACATTACATAGACGAATATCTATATAAGGGTGCCAAGAACTATTCTGTTAAGGAAGAGGATATTAAAAAACTTCTTGATTTTGGTAACAGAAGTGGTTTCACTTCCCTTTATTTAACAAAGCACAATGGTCCAGATATGATTACCTTTGAAGCGCCTTCCCACACAAAGGCGTCTGAGACTATAGCTGAATTCCCTGAAAAGAAGATTGGACTTTCTTGCAAGGTTAGCGCTCTATTAGGAAAAGAATTTAAAGTTACTTTCACAGATGATAAAGGAAATGTTGGTGAGGCAACATCTAATATTATAGAGGCGGCCTCAAATCGCAGCGCCACAAAAGAAGATATAGCAAAAGCAGTTTCAGGCCTTGGAAACACATGCTTTGCAATTGACAATCTAAACATTGACTATGATGATGGGATTTTTCTTCCTGTATCAGTTATCAAAAATGCAAGACGTGCTGCTATAGATGATTTAACGGCTAAGCTTGTTGGAAGTGTAGAAAAGACTATACTTCCTTTTGAAAAGCTAAAGGAGGGCAGTCATCCATCAACAAAGCCTTCTACCTTTGTTACAGCCACTAGCCTAGAGCAGGTAAGGACCATTGCCGCCTTTGATTTTGTACAGGCTTTGGCAGTTCCAACCTATCTATTTAAAGAGGCTAGAGAAATCTTTACAGGTAAGCTATATATATATTTGCCTGCTATTTTAAGAGATGAATATGCCTCAAAATTAGAGCTATGTGAAGCTGCTGATGGTGTTATAGCTGCTTCCTTTGATGAGCTTGGACTTCTAATGGATATGAATTATCCAAAGGATAAAATCATCTTAGATCATAGACTTTATACATTTAATAACCGAAGCTTAAAGGGCTTTTTGAAGGCAGGCTTTTCACGTAATTGCATCCCTTACGAGCTATCCTTAAAGGAGCTTAAGCATCGTGACAACGACGCCTCTCAGATGATTATTTACAGCAGAATTCCAATGATGGTTACTGCTAATTGTACCGTTAAAAACACTATGGGCTGCACTAAATCAAATAAACAAATTACTATGGTAGATAGAAAAAACGAGAATCTAAAGGTGGTATGCAACTGCGAATATTGCTACAACACCATCTACAATAGTAAAAAATATATGGCCTTCGATTTAAAGGATGAAATCCTCGGACTTAATCCAGCGGAGCTTAGAATCGATTTTACGGTTGAGGATGCAAAAGAGGTGTCCGAGATTCTTCAGCTCTATAATGATGTTTTCAATCAAAACAAACCATTTAAATATCTTCATGACTTTACAAAGGGACATTTGAAAAGAGGAGTTGAATAGTTTTGATTAACGTACTTATATCATTTTCCAGAATTACAATATTAGCCTTTGCGCTGGTCTTTACCTTAATTGATATTATTCAGATATTCGAATATAGGTTTAGCGAAGTAGCAGATAGCATCTTTTCTACCATACAGGCTTTAATGGTGGTACTTTATTTATCCAATACATCATTATTACTGTTTTTAGTAAATGAGGATGTTAACTACCTACTGTTGTTGGCAGGCCAGCTTCTATTATTTGCACTGATAGGTATATCTCTTAACAAGCTTACTTACCCAGCCTCAAAGGCTCTTATAAACAATATGTTATTCTTCCTTGCCCTGAGTTTTTCTTTTCTGGAAAGACTTAGCAGTGGAAGAGCAATCAGGCAGTTCGTATTTGCGATAGTTTCTTTTGTCATAGGAATTCTTGTTGTTATGATAATAAGAAAAATTAAAAATATAGAAAGCTTAATGTTTGTTTTTGCAGGACTTGGAATCCTTTTGCTTATACTTGTTAGCTTGATAGGCAGGGTGGAATATGGCGCAAAGCTTTCCCTTTCCTTTGGAAATATCAGTATCCAGCCTAGTGAATTTGTCAAGCTATTATACCTGTTCTTTATAAGCGGCTGTATTGTTACCTACAAGGATTTCAGGGGCTTTTTGTTTGCCTCTATTGGTTCCGCAATTCATGTGCTAATACTTGTATTTTCAAGGGATTTAGGTACTGCCTTGATTTTTCTTGTTGCCTACGTGTTTTTGATTTTCATAGCATACAAAAATTATATTGTATTAATACTTGAGATTGCCCTTGCAAGTATAGGCGGGGTACTTGCCTATAGCCTGTTCCCGCACATTCAGGCTCGATTTATCGCCTGGTCGGATCCGCTGTCAGTGGTTGATGACAAGGGCTATCAGATTTCACAATCTCTTTTTGCAATAGGTACAGGCTCCTGGGTGGGTTCTGGCTTCACGGCCGGGCAGCCAGCCAAAATACCTGTAGTAAGCAAGGATTTTATATTTGCCGCTATAGCAGAGGAGTTGGGAACAATTGCAGCTATTTGCATTATTCTATGCTTAATGTGCACCTGTATTCAGCTTTTTAATGTGGCATTTAATTGTCAGGACAGCTTTTTCATGCTTGTGGTAAATGGAATAGCTATTATTTTTTCAATACAAACTATTCTAAATATCGGCGGTGTTATAAAGTTTATTCCCTCTACAGGTGTAACACTTCCTTTTGTAAGCTATGGTGGTAGCTCCCTACTATCCATGTTTATATGTTTTTACCTTGCAGAATGTTCTAACGATTTATATTACATAGAAGATAATTAAGCTAAAAAGGCTAAAGATATGACTAGACATAAAAATTCAAAAAAAGTAATACGTAAAGAAATATATGTGGTTGCAGTGATGTTTTCATTAATTTTTGTGGCCATGGCGGTCTATCTTGGACATTTTGTTGCCATAGACTCAAGAGATTTTATTTACAATTCCTACAATTCCAGATTTTCTGTATTTGCGGATGATGTAAAAAGAGGCTCAATCTATACTGCTGATGGCCATGTGATTGCTAAAACAGCCACAGATGATGAGAATAAGGAATATAGAGATTATCCTGATGAAAGACTATTTAGCCATGCTGTAGGCTATGTTGGAAAGGGTATGGCTGGACTTGAGGCCAATTATTCCTTTGATTTACTAAAAAGCCATATATCCCTTGATGAACAGATTAACAACACTTTAAGTGGCATCAAAAATCCAGGTGACAGTTTGTACACTACCTTCGATTACGAGGCGCAAAAAGCCGCTTATGAGGGCCTTAACATGTTTGACGGAGCCGTAATTGCTATAGAACCTGAAACAGGTAAGGTTGTTGCTATGGTTTCAAAGCCGGATTATGACCCTAATACAATTGCAAAATATTGGGATGATATTACAGACGACACTAAAAATAATTCTGCCCTTTTAAATAGGGCAATAGCCGGCGCCTATCCGCCGGGCTCTACCTTTAAAATCATTACCACCATTGCCTATTTAAGAGATAACAATGGCAATGATGATTTCGAATACAATTGTAAGGGTTCTATTACTGTAGATGATTATAAGATTCACTGTAGCTCAAAAAAGTCTCACGGAAATGAAAATATGCTACAGGCATTTTCTAATTCATGCAATAGCGCCTATGCTTATATGGGAATAAATCTTGATAGACAGGCTTTTTCCAGCGCTGCAGATAATCTTTTGTTTAATAAGGATTTACCGGCAGCTTTAGGAAATACCAAGCAGTCTAAATTCTATATTGATACAGATACACCAGAATCCATAGTGGCTCAAACCGCAATAGGGCAGGGCCAGACTACAGTTTCACCACTACACATGTGTATGCTTGTAGCTGCAATCGCAAATAATGGAGAGCTCATGGAGCCATATATGGCAGATAAGCTTGTAAGCGAAGAGGGTGATATAGTTAGTGAAACTGCACCAAAGAGCTATGGCAGAATCATTTCTGATTCCGAAGCAAGGCTTCTAAATCAATATATGGAAGCCGTTGTAATGGATGGAACAGCAGATAGTGTAGATTTTGGAGATTTATCGGTTTATGGAAAGACAGGAACAGCAGAATATTCCACTAATAAAAATATGACTCATTCCTGGTTTGTAGGCTATGCAAAGGATTCTAGTGGAAAGAAGCTTGCCATTGCTGTAATAATGGAAGGAGCAGGCTATGGCAGTAAATATGCCGCACCACTTGCCGCAAAAGTCTTTAACGCATACTTTGACAAGTAGGAATATAATTTATTTTTATATTTCGGCAAAAAAACATTGCAATTTCTCAATTGCTTTGCTATAATTTCATCGTTGCGTAAATACGCAGCGTTGTGTTTTGAAAATAATTACAAGGAGGTGCAATCATGGCAAAATGTGCAGTTTGTGGAAAAGGCGCTCATTTCGGTAACAATGTGAGCCATTCTCATAGAAGATCCAATCATATGTGGAAGTCTAATGTGAAGTCCGTTAAGTGTAGTGTGAATGGAACACCTAAGAAGTTATATGTATGTACTTCTTGTTTACGTTCTGGCAAGGTTGAGCGTGCTTAATCTTACATGACACGATATTGAAAGTCACTCGAAAGGGTGGCTTTTATTTTTGCTTTAGTATATAATGGTTGCATAATATGACTAAATATGCGAAATTTGGAGGTACGTTATGCAAGGTCAAATGGAAACAGAGCTTGGTAAAATTGTTATAGACACAGACGTAATTGCGACCTATGCAGGTTCAGTTGCAGTAGAGTGCTTCGGCATTGTAGGCATGGCAGCTGTCAATATGAAGGACGGCTTGGTCAAGCTTCTTAAAAAAGATTATTTAAATCATGGAATTAGTGTTAACATCGCAGAAGATAACACGATTTCTTTAGATTTTCATGTTATTGTTTCATACGGTATTAGTATTGCTACTGTGGCAGAGAACCTCATTGAAACAGTAAAATACAAGGTATCCTCTTTCACTGGATTAACCGTAGACACAGTTAATATCTACGTTGAAGGTGTTAGAGTTATTGACTAAGGAGGAATTATACGTGGAGATCCAAACAATCGATGCATCTTTGTTATCGAAGATGTTTCTTTCAGGAGCAATGAATCTTGAATCTAAAAAAGAATGGATAAATGAGTTAAATGTTTTCCCTGTACCAGATGGTGATACAGGTACTAACATGACAATGACAATCATGTCTGCAGCTAATGCTGTTAGAGAGCTTAACAACCCAGACATGAAGACATTATCAAAGGCTATTTCATCTGGTTCACTTAGAGGCGCCAGAGGTAATTCCGGTGTTATTTTATCTCAGTTATTCAGAGGCTTTACAAAGGTTATTTCAAGCCATGATGAGGTTGATGTAGCTCTTTTAAATGAAGCTTTCGAAAAGGCTGTTCAGACAGCTTATAAGGCGGTTATGCAGCCTAAGGAAGGTACTATCCTTACAGTTGCTCGTGCTGCTGCTGATAAGGCCGCAGAAATGGCTACAAAGACTGATGATGTTGTTGAATTTGCAGAGGCAGTTATTGCTGAAGCTGAAGATACACTTGCTCGTACACCTGATATGCTTCCTGTTTTAAAGCAGGCAGGCGTTGTTGATTCAGGCGGACAGGGTCTTGTACAGGTTCTTAAGGGCGCTTATGATGCTCTTATTGGTAAGGAAGTTGATTATTCAGCAGAAGAAGTACCAGCAGCTAAGGCTCAGCCAGCTATTTCAAAGTATGCTGTTGAATTTGTTATTGAATCTGAAAAGCCACTTGCTTCATATCAGATTAAAGAACTTAAAGCAAAGCTTGAAAAGCTTGCTTCAGGTAAGGTTTCAGATTTAACTATCACAGAGACAAATTCTGATGAAGTTGTATTCTCTAGTGATAAGGAAGATGGCAAGGAAGCACCTAAGTTTACAGAGCCTGCAAAGGAAATGGGCTTCGTTTCTATCGCTACAGGTGATGGACTTACATCTATCTTTAAGGAGCTTGGATGTGATTACATGATTCCAGGCGGTCAGACAATGAACCCTAGTACAGATGATATTCTTAGCGCTGTAGAAAAGGTTAATGCAAAGACTGTATTTGTTTTACCAAACAACAAAAACATTATCCTTGCTGCTAATCAGGCAGCTGCTATTTGCGAGGACAAGAAAATTGTAGTTATCCCTACAAAGACTATTCCACAGGGTATCACAGCACTTATTTCTTTTGCTGCAGATGCTAGTGTTGAAGATAATCAGACAGCAATGACAGAAGAAATTGCTAACGTTAAGACAGGTCAGGTTACTTACGCTGTACGTGATACAATCATTGATGATAAAGAAATCAAGAAAAATGATTGGATGGGTATGGGTGATTCAGGACTTCTTTCTGTAAATGCTGATATTAATGTGGCATTTAAAGAAATGATAGATGAAATGGTTACAGATGATTCTGCTGTAGTTTCTATTTATTGGGGCGAGGGCAGTGATCAGGCTAAGACAGAGGCACTTGGTGCAGAGATTCAGGATAAATACCCAGATCTTGAGGTAGAGATTTCTGAAGGTGGCCAGGCAGTATACGCATACATCGTTTCAGTGGAGTAAAAAATGGAGTTGTTATCATCTATAGACACTATTAAAGGTGTGGGAGAAAAGACAACTAAATTAATGAATAAGTTAGGAGTATATACCATAGAGGATATACTCCTTTTTTTTCCGCGCACCTATTTAATATATCCCGAACCATCAGAACCAAATAAGGATTCGGTGGATTCTTTAATCAGTATTGCCGGTAGAATGAAAAACAGCCCAAAGGTTTTTAAATCAAGAAACCACATGGATATACTTTCTGCCACAGTTTATGTAGGGGAAATGCCTGTAGATTTGGTTTGGTTTAATTCAAATTATCTGCGGGGCACCTTTGAACCAGGTAAGGTTTATATTTTCTACGGGCGATTAACCTTTGATAAAGGAAGATATAAGCTATCCCAGCCGCTTGTTTTTACACCAGACAAATATGATGAAATAAAAAAGCAGCTTCTGCCTATTTATCATCTTACAAAGGGATTAAGTAACAATCTTGTAACTAAGACCGTTAAGGCGGCTTTAGATGGCTGTAGAATATCTGATGACAGATTGCCAGCGGAAATAGAAGCTAAGAATGGTTTTATGCCATATAGTAAGGCTATAGCCACTTATCATTTTCCGGAAAGCTATGATGAGCTTGTTAAGGCTAGAAAAAGATTAGCTTATGAAGAAATGTTTTTCTTTATTCTAAATTCCAGATTGCAGGAAAATAATATTGCAGCTATCCCAAATCCTTTCAAAATCAGCCATCACGAGCTTACAGATAATTTTATGGATTCTTTATCCTTCAAGCTTACAGAAGACCAGCTAAAGGTGCTTATGGAGGTTAGAGAGGATTTGAAGGGCGATTATGTCACTCAACGTTTGATTCAGGGTGATGTTGGTAGCGGAAAAACTATAGTTGCCTTTCTTGCCATGTTAGATGTTGCTTTGTCAGGATATCAATGTGCAATCATGGCTCCTACAGAAGTGCTTGCCAAGCAGCATTACATATCCTTTACCAAATGGTGTCAGGATTTTGGAATTGATATACCTGTGGTGCTTTTTACAGGCTCTATGAAGATATCAGAGAAAAAGCAGATGCAGCGCATCGTAGATGAAAATGAAAGCTGCTTTATTATTGGTACTCATGCGCTTATTTCTGAAGGAAGAGAGTTCAATAATCTTGCTCTTGTTATCACCGATGAACAACATAGATTCGGTGTCCAGCAAAGAGATAAGCTGTCGTCAAAGGGGAACAATCCTCATATCATCGTTATGTCTGCAACACCTATTCCAAGAACACTTGCTATGATTCTTTATGGAAATATGCACGTGTCGGTTATAAAGACCTTGCCAGGAGGTAGACTTCCAATCAAAACCTGTGTAATTAAAGAAGGCATGAGAAGCACAGCTTATAAATTTGTAGCAGATGAAATTGAAAAGGGGCATCAGGTTTATATTATCTGCCCACTTGTAGAGGCCTCCGAAACTACAGAAGCACAGAATGTCACAGACTACAGCAAAAAGTTAGAAGCAAAATTTGGAAATAAATATCGCATTGGTGTATTGCATGGCAAAATGAAGCCTGCTGAAAAAAATCAAGTAATGGATGATTTTGCAAATCACGAAACAGATATTTTGGTTTCAACTACCGTTGTTGAGGTAGGCGTAAATGTTCCAAATGCAACAGTTATGATGATTGAAAATGCTAATAGATTTGGTCTTGCAGCCTTGCATCAGCTTAGAGGTCGAGTAGGTCGAGGGGATGCACAAAGCTACTGTATTCTTATGAACGAAAGCCGAGATGATAAACAGTCGGAAAGACTAAATATCATGCTTAAATCTAATGATGGATTTTTTATTGCCAGAGAAGACCTTAAGCTTAGAGGCCCAGGAGATATGTTTGGAGTAAGGCAAAGCGGTGAATTCAGCTTTAGAGTTGCTGATATTTATCAGGATGCAGATGAGCTTGAAATGGCGTCCGCTGATGTAGAGCATATAATAAATGAGGACCCAAGCTTAGAAAATCATCCTAAACTTAGGTCCACTCTTAACTCATTCCTGGCTGACCAGTTTTACGTGCTCTAGTGTTGGAGTTGCCATTAATGAATAGTTAGTATAATAAACTACAAAGCCTGCTACTGAGCTAGCGGGCTTTTTTACGTTTTTCTTTTGCAGGTAATCGATTTCTACCTTATCGGAATCTCTACCAGAAGAATAGTACGCTGCAAGCTCTGCAGCATATTCATAGGTGCTATCAGGAAGCTCCTTACCGTTTGTTTTAACAATAACATGGCTTCCGTGAATTTTTTTAGTGTGAAACCACCAATCATTTCCAGTGGCGAACTTAAAGGTAAGCTCGTCATTTTGGTAGTTGTTTTTACCAACATAAATATCAAAGCCGTTGTCGTCAATGAAATGAAGTGGCTTGCTTTTTTTAGATTTTTCTTTTTTGTTGCCATTGTGCTTTTTGATGAAGCCATGGTCTACAAGCTCTCTTCTAATATCAGCTAAATCAGTTTCATTCTCTGCAATGTTTAAAGCGGCTTCGATGGATTTTAAAAGCTCCAATTCTTGCTTAGACTGCTCAACATAGGTTTCAAGTGCTTCGGCAGTGCGCTTAAGCTTTGCGTATTTGTCAAAATATTTTTTTGCGTTTTCAGATGCAGTTAAATCAGGATCAAGTGGGATAGTAAGCTCCTCGTTGTTATAATAATTGATTACTGTAATTGATTTATCGTTTGGAGCGGCACTGTATCCGTAGGTATGAAGCATTTCTCCGTATATACGATATTTTTCTCTTTTTTCTGTATCCTTTGCCTGCTTAAGCTGAAGATCAAGCTTTTTAGCTGCTCGCTCTATGTGATTAGAAATAATTTTTCTTAAATCAGCTGATTTCTGATGAATGTTTGTGTAAGCGTTTCTTTTGGCATAAAACTCAACAAGAACTTGAGAGAAGCTTTCATATTCTCTGGCTTCCATATCAGCGTACATATTAAGCTTAATAGGAGCGTACTCAACAGGCTTATTATTGGCAGGATCTATAATAATATTGTAATCATATCTATTAGCTCTTACGTCCTCTATAATACTGTTAAATTCTGTATAAAGCTTATCCTTGTGCTCATCAAAAAGCGAGGCATTGCTGACGTCAGAATCTATACCTGCTCTATAGCAAAATTCATTTGCAATAGTAGGGCTTATTCCAATGTAAGAGGACATTATTGCCTTGAATACAGATTCACTTTTCTTTAACACCTTTGTTTTAAAATAATCTTCAGTAGCTTCAAGAGGATTGATTTTGCCCTCCTGGGAAGGAATGAAATAATCTCTTCCAGGAAGCACCTCTCTAACAGAGCTTACAGAAGAAGGTATGTGCTTAATGGAATCAAGTATCATATTATCCTCGTTGCAGAAGATAATATTAGAGTGCTTGCCCATGATTTCCACATACAGATATTTGAAGGTTATATCACCCATTTCGTTAAGATGCTGGATTTTAAATCTGACTGCACGCTCAAGGCCCATTTGAGAAATCTCAATAATGCGGCCGGCACCAATATGCTTTCTTAAAAGCATACAAAAGCCTGGGGCCTGAGCGGGAGCAGGCTTGTTTTCAGCTGTTAGATACATAAATGGAAGAGAAGCGTTTGCAGAAATGAGAAGACGCTTGTTTCCCTCTGAAGTATTTACTGTGATGAGCAATTCCTCACGTTCAGGCTGAGAAATTTTATTGATTTTACTGTTTAATATATTATTATTAAATTCATGTACAAGAGCATGAATTGATATTCCATCTAATGCCATATTTTATCTAGCCTTTCTTCATTCTTATTGACTATAATCATACATTTATTTATAATTAATTACAACTGTGTTCTGGAGTGAACACTATAATAAGGAGACTCACATGGTTCGTAGTATGACAGGTTACGGCAAGGGCTTCGCAGAGAACGAAAGTGCCCGTGTCACAATCGAAATGAAATCTGTTAATCACAGATATTTAGATTTAAATATCAAACTTCCAAAGAAGCTTAATTTCTTAGAAAGTCAAATTCGAAACAAAATCAGCGAAAGTATTTTTAGAGGAAAAGTGGATGTTTACATCACACTTAACGAGCATTCTGACGCTTGTTATAAGGTATCTATTAACGATATCATAGCGAAGGAATACTATGATTCTATCGCCTCTATGGCAGACAAGCTTGGCATCGATAATGATATGAAGGCTAGCAATATCGTTCGTCTTCCAGATGTAATTGAGCTTGAAGAAACAGATTCAGACGAAGATGTATTAAAGGAACTTGTTCTTAGTGCACTTTCCGATTGTATCGATCAGTTTGTTGCTTCAAGAATTGCTGAAGGAGCTCGTCTTGAAGCAGATTTAATTGCTAAGATGGACGAAATGCTTGCACTTGTTGACAAGCTAGAAAAACGTAGCCCAGTTATAATTGAAGAATACAAGAATCGACTTACTACAAAGATTCATGAGCTTTTAGAGGATAATAACATCGATGAAAGCCGTATAGCTCAAGAAGTCACTATGTATGCAGATAAAGTTTGCATAGATGAAGAAATGGTTCGTTTAAAGAGCCATGTTACAGAGACTCGTTCCGTATTTGAGCTTGATAAGGAAGTGGGAAGAAAGCTTGATTTCCTTGCTCAGGAATTAAATCGTGAAGCCAATACAATCCTTTCAAAGTCAACTGATGTAGAGATTGCCGATATAGGCATCACCCTTAAGACACTTATAGAAAAAGTTAGAGAGCAGATTCAGAATATAGAATAATATGTCATTTGTTAATATTGGTTTTGGAAATATTGTTAATAGTAATAAGATTGTATCTATGATTACCTCCGATTCGGCTCCTGCCAAAAGGATAGTTGCCGGTGCTAAAGAATCAGGGAATATTATTGATGCTACCCAGGGGCGTCGCACTAGATGCGTGATAATTTGTGACGATTACGTTGTATTATCAGCTCTTATGCCTGATACAATTGCTAATAGAATTAATGGTAACCCACCAAAGGAGGAAATATAAATGGTAAGCGATAAGGGTCTTGTCATTGTCCTTTCTGGTTTTTCAGGGGCTGGCAAGGGAACAATTATGAAGCATTTATTGGAGGCTCATCCCAACGATTACAATCTATCTATTTCTGCTACAACACGTGGTATGCGTGCTGGCGAAAAGGATGGAAGAGAATACTTCTTCAAGACTAGAGAAGAATTCGATAAAATGATTGAAAACAATGAGCTTTTAGAGTATGCCACATTTAATGGTAATTCCTACGGAACACCAAGAGCTTATGTTGAGCAGCTCATTGAGCGTAAAAAGGATGTTATCCTTGAAATTGAAATCCAGGGAGCACTTCAGGTTAAGAAGATGTATCCAGATGCGCTCTTGTTATTCACTATGCCACCAAGCGCTAAAGAGCTTGAAAACAGATTGGTTGGCAGAGGCACTGAGACAGAGGCTGTAATTTCACAGCGCCTTGCAATATCTTGTAGGGAATCTCAGTACATGGAAGAGTATGATTACCTGATTGTAAATGATTCTTTAGAAAAAGCTGTAGATCAGGTTCATAATATAATACAGGCTGAGCACTATAAAGTTGAAAGAAATAGCTCGTCTATAAAAGAAATGCAAAAACAATTAAAGATGTTTGAAAGGAGTAATTAATTATGATACATCCATCTTATGTAGAACTTATGGAAAAGGTAAATGAAAACGTTGAGGTAGGTGAGGAGCCAGTTGTAAACAGCCGTTATACTATCGTTGCTGCTACAGCAAAGCGTGCACGTCAGATTATTGATGGAGCAGAGCCTCTTATCGATTATCATAAGGGTGACAAGCCTCTTTCAGTTGCTGTTAACGAACTTAACGAAGGCGCTATCAAAATAATTAATGAGGATACAAATAACTAAAATATGAAGGTCTTATTTGTTTCTTTGGGCTGCGATAAAAACCTCGTAGATTCTGAACACATGCTTGGTGATTTAATGGATAATGGCTTTAGCATTTGTGACAGTGAGGAAGAAGCAGACATTATTGTTGTAAATACATGTTCCTTTATTGCTGATGCAATGGAGGAAAGCATCCAAACTATTATTGATTTAGGTGCTTATAAAGAAAATGGTCATCTACAGGGATTAATCGTAACAGGCTGTTTAGCTGAACGTTTTTCTGATGAAATTCTTTCAGATTTACCAGAGGTTGATGCCATCATCGGAACTAATTCTTACGATGAATTAGTATCAGCTATAAATGTAGTCCTTGAGAAAAATGGTCAAAAGCCAGTTATCAAAAAAGAGTTGGTTGGCTTACCTCGAGATGGTCGTAGAGTCCTTACCACAGGCGGTCACTATGCATATCTTAAGATTGCAGAGGGTTGTAATAAGAGATGTACTTATTGTGCCATCCCTTATATTCGTGGTAATTACCGCTCAGTTCCTATGGAACAGCTTATAGCAGAGACTAAGGAGTTGGCTGAAGGTGGTGTTAAGGAGCTTATATTAGTAGCTCAGGAGACTACTGTATATGGAATCGATATCTACGGTCAGAAATCCCTCACAAAGCTTCTTGATAAGCTTAGTGAAATCGACGGCATAGAATGGATTAGAATCCTTTATGCTTATCCAGAGGAAATCACTGATGAATTGATTTCTTACATGGCGTCTAATCCTAAGATTTGTCACTACATCGATATGCCTATCCAGCATTGTAATGATGATATCCTTAAGAAAATGGGCCGTAAAACTAACAAGGCAGATATCATGGAAATTGCTAGAAAGCTTAGAGCTGCTATGCCTGATATTTCACTTAGAACTACACTTATCTGTGGTTTCCCTGGTGAAACAGAAGAAATGCACAAAGAGCTTCTTCAATTTATTAAGGATATGTCCTTTGATAGACTTGGCGCATTTGCTTATTCAAGGGAAGATGGCACTGTTGCTGCTAAAATGGATGATCAAGTAGATGATGAGCTTAAGCTTAAATGGCAGGATGAAGTTATGCTTTGCCAAAAGGATATTTCACTTGCTAATAATGAAAAATATATTGGTCGTACACTAAAGGTATTCATTGAAGGAAAGCTTCCTGAGGATGGAGTCTTTATCGGCCGTACATACAGAGATACACCTGGCGTTGACGGTTTTATTTTTGTTAATAGCGAGGATGAGCTTGTCAGCGGACAATTTGTTGATGTTTTAGTAACAGGCTATGATGAATATGATTTGATAGGAGATGTAAAGTTATGAATTTAAAAGAGATGAATTTACCTAACAAACTTACATTATTCAGAGTTGTACTTATTCCATTTTTTGTATTATTTTTACTTATCAACCCTGATAACCAGGCATTTAGAATTATTGCTGATTTAATCTTTATCGTGGCATCTCTCACAGATATGTTAGATGGCAAGATTGCACGTAAGTATAATCTTGTGACAAACTTTGGAAAGTTTATGGACCCACTTGCAGATAAGCTTTTAGTTTGTTCAGCGATGATTTGTTTAATCCAGACAAAGCAGCTTGCAGCATGGTTTGTAATTATCATTGTTGCACGTGAATTTATTATTTCAGGTTTCCGTCTTATTGCCGCTGAAAATGGTGTTGTTATTGCTGCTAATATTTTTGGTAAGCTTAAGACTGTTTCCCAGATGATTATGATTATTATCCTTGTTGCTAACCTTCCATTTGGTTGGTTACAGATTTTAGGACAGCTTTTAATCTGGGTATCACTTATTCTTACAGTACTTTCACTTGTTATTTACATTTACCAGAACAGTGATGTACTTAAGGAGCAGAACTAAATATGGATACACTTGAACTTATCAATGAGCTTTGCGAAAAGCATTTTACTGTAGCCACTGCCGAATCTTGTACTGGAGGGCTTATTGCCAGCTCCATTGTTGATATTTCTGGTGCATCAGCTTGCTTCAATGAAGGATATGTTACCTATTCAAATGAAGCAAAGATGAAAAATCTTGGAGTATCAAGTGAGACACTAAATTCTCATGGTGCAGTTAGTAGTCAAACAGCTACAGAAATGGCACTTGGAGTTAGATCTAAAGCAGATGCTACATTTGGCTTGTCCTCTACAGGTATTGCTGGTCCTACCGGTGGCACAGCTACCAAGCCTGTTGGGCTTGTATATATAGGATGTGCTTATGGGGATGATAAGTGCCTTGTTAAGGAGCTACATCTCAAAGGAACCAGAGGAGAGGTTAGAGCTGCTGCCGCAACTGAAGCCTTAAAGCTCTTATCCGAATGCATAAATAAGATAGAGGTAATGGCATGAGAGTAATAGCTGGAAATAATCGTGGTTTAAATCTAATTGCCCCAGAAGGCATGGATACACGACCTACTACTGATAGAATTAAAGAAACACTTTTTAATATGATTGCCTTCGATTTACCAGATGCATATTTTCTGGATTTATTTTCAGGAAGTGGGCAAATGGGAATTGAAGCTCTTAGCCGTGGAGCGTTAGAAGCAGTTTTTGTTGAAAAGGATAAAAATGCTTATAGTTGCATTGATAAGAATTTAGCCAAGGCTAAATTAGAAGACAAATCCACTGTTTATAAAACAGATTTTACAGCAGCTCTTAGCAGCTTAAACAATCATCCTGTTTTTGATATTGTTTTTATGGATCCTCCATATAACAAGCTTATTGAAAAGCAGGTTTTAGAACAGTTAAAAAGTAAATCCTACATTAGCGATGATACAATTATCATTGTAGAAGCCAGCCTTGAAACAAGCTTCGATTATGTAGAAGAATTAGGCTACAAAATTACAAAAGAAAAGATATATAAAACAAATAAACATATTTTCTTAAAGAAGGCGTGAAATGAAACGAGCAATTTATCCCGGGAGCTTTGATCCAATTACTTTTGGCCACTTAGATATTATTACTAGAGCGAGCAAGCTTTGTGATGAGTTGATAGTCGGTGTTTTAAATAACAAGCAAAAAAATCCGTTGTTTTCCATTGATGAACGTGTTAGTATGATAAGTGAATTGACTGAAAATTTAGACAACGTTCGAGTGGAGAGCTTCGAAGGTTTATTAGTTGATTTTGCAAAAGAAAAAGATGCACAAGTTATAATTAGAGGTTTACGTGCTGTTACTGATTACGAGAATGAAATTCAATTAGCACATGCCAATCGAGTTCAATACCCTGAGCTTGAGACTTTATTTATGACAACATCCTTAAAATATTCTTATTTAAGTTCTACTGTTGCCAAGGAATTTGCATCATATGGAGGAGATATCAGCCTATTTGTTCCAGCGCAGGTTATACCTCTCATAGAAGACAAAATAAATAATAAGGAGAAGTAGTAACATGGCAAGCACAAGTAAAATTGAAGATATCATTGATGAGATTGAAGCATATATTGATGATTGTAAGCCATCTGCATTTTCAACAAATAAAATTGTTGTTAACAGGGATGAATTAGAGTCATTGATTCAGGAGCTTAGAACAAAGACTCCAGATGAAATTAAAAAATACCAAAGAATGATTGCTAATCGTGAGCAGATTCTTGCAGATGCTAGAGCTAAGGCGGATGAAATTATCAGCCAGGCTCAGATTCAGACTAACGAGCTTGTATCAGAACATCAGATTATGCAGCAAGCATACGCTCAGGCAAATGAAGTTATATTAATTGCGCAGAAGAATGCACAGGAAAAAATCGATAGAGCAACAGAGGATGCTAATAACATTCGAATGGGTGCTATTGCTTATACTGATGAGCTTCTTGCTAATATTCAGACAATCCTTGCAAATTCTATAGAGACAACAAGAGCACGTGACGAGGCTTTCCTTGGCACAATGCAGGTTTATCTTGATACTGTTAATGGAAACAGAGCAGCTCTTGTTCCTGATTCACTTAATGATGGTGATTCAGACCCTGCTTCAAGTCTTGATTCAACAGGCGAAGCAGTTGCTACAGAGCAGGTAGCTAACACAGCAGAGGTACCATCATCAAATACAGATGAAGATGATGTACCAGCTCTTGATATACCAGAGCAGTTTTTTAATAAAGAGTAGATTTTAGTATGCAGAAATTTTTACCAGTTTGTAAAAAAGATATGGATGAGCGTGGCATTAGCCAACTAGATTTTGTCTATGTTTGTGGTGATGCTTACGTAGATCATCCTTCGTTTGGGGCGGCAATTATTTGCCGCCTTCTTGAATTACATGGATATTCCGTAGGAATTATAGCTCAGCCTGATTGGAAGGATGATAATTCCATAAATATTTTGGGTGAGCCACGACTTGGCTTTTTTGTCAGTGCCGGCAATATGGATTCCATGGTAAACCATTATAGTGTTTCAAAGCACAGAAGAGATTACGATAATTATTCACCAGGCGGAAAAATTGGTCTTAGACCGGATTACGCCACAGTGGTTTATTGTAATCTTATCAGACATACTTATAAGAAAAAGCCAATCATTATAGGAGGAATCGAAGCATCTCTTAGACGTCTCGCCCACTATGATTATTGGTCTAATAAGGTGCGTCGCTCCATCCTTCTAGATTCCGGTGCAGATTTAATTTCTTACGGAATGGGTGAGCGTTCCGTTATTGAAATCGCTGATTGCCTTGCATCAGGAATGGATGTTAAGGATATTACTTATATTGATGGTACCGTCTTTAAGACTAGAGATAAATCCTTTATCGAGGATGGCTTAATTCTTCCTAGCTTTGAGGAAATAAAAGCTGATAAAGCAACCTATGCTAAGAGCTTTTACACTCAATACGTAAATACGGATGCATTTACTGCGAAAAAACTTGTTGAAACATACGATGGGGCTATGTACGTTGTGCAGAATCCACCTCAGAAGCCATTAACCAGACAGGAAATGGATGATGTTTATGCTATCGAATATATGCGCACTTATCATCCTATGTATGAAAAGGACGGTGGTATTCCTGCTATCAAAGAAGTTAAATTCTCCTTGATTAGTAATAGAGGCTGCTTTGGTGGTTGTAATTTCTGTGCCCTGACCTTCCATCAGGGAAGAATTATACAATCCAGAAGCCATGAATCTATTATCAATGAGGCTAAGCTTATTACTCAGGACCCTGAATTTAAGGGTTATATTCATGATGTTGGTGGTCCTACTGCCAATTTTAGAAATCCATCTTGTAAGAAGCAGCTCACAAAGGGTGTTTGTACAAATAGACAGTGTCTATTCCCAACAAAATGTCCTAACTTAGAGGTTGATCACAAGGATTACGTAGCTCTTCTAACAAAGCTTAGAAAGCTTCCAAAGGTAAAGAAGGTATTTGTTCGTTCCGGAGTAAGATTCGATTATGTTATGTATGACAAGGACGATACTTTCCTTCGTGACCTATGTAAATATCATGTTAGCGGACAGCTCAAGGTTGCTCCAGAGCATATTTCAAATAATGTATTAAGCTACCTTGGAAAGCCAGATATCTCTGTTTACAATAGCTTCTGCGATAAATATGCCAAAATTAACAAAGAGCTTGGTCTAAAGCAATATTTAGTACCATATCTTATGAGCTCTCATCCAGGTAGCACTCTTGATGATGCTATAGCCTTGGCAGAATATTTACGTGATCATCATTTATCGCCAGAGCAGGTACAGGATTTCTATCCAACACCTAGCACAATTTCTACTACTATGTACTACACAGAAATTGATCCTAGAGATATGAAGCCTGTATATATCTGCAAAAATCCTCATGAAAAGGCAATGCAGCGTGCACTTATTCAATACAAGAGACCAGAAAACTATGATTTGGTTAAGGAAGCATTAATAAAAGCTGGTCGTGAGGATTTAATAGGATTTGGAGAAGAATGCCTAATTCCACCTAGAAAGCTTAAGGGCAAGGATTTTAAGAAAAACGATTCAAAAAAGAATGACTCTAGAAAATCTGATTCTATAAAGAATAATAAAAATACCAGAAATAAGAATTCTGGAAAGCAAAGTAGAACAAATGAAAGAACTAAGAATAGAAGAAAACGATAGTAATCAGCGTTTTGATAAATATTTAAAGCGTGTGCTGACAGAAGCCAGCACTAGCTTTATTTACAAAATGCTTCGTAAGAAAAATATCACTCTTAACGATAAAAAGGCTGATGGTACTGAAAAACTTAATACAGGCGATGTTGTTAAGATTTGGTTTTCTGATGAAACCTATGCCAAAATGACAGGAGCAGGTGAGCGAGACGAGCTTTATTATTCTTTAAAGGAAGTTTCCCATGATATCAACGTAGTTTTTGAAGATGATGATATGATTATCATTAATAAGCCTGCTGGTATCAAATCCCAAAAGGATTCACCATCAGATATTTCTATCAATGAAATGGCCATTTCATACATGATTGCTAAGGGTGAACTTAGTGAAGAAAGCTTCAAGCATTTTCATCCTAGCGTATGTAATAGACTTGATAGAAACACATCTGGCATTGTTTTATTTGCTAAAACTCTTAAGGCTGCCCAAACCCTTGGAGAAGCTTTAAAGGAACGAAGCTGTAAAAAGCTTTATAGGGCTGTAGTTTTAGGCAGAATAGATGATGAACAGCAGATAGATGGCTTTTTATCAAAGGATGAAGCTACTAACAAGGTTTCTATTACTAAAAATGAAACAAAGGATTCTAAGCCTATTAAAACAGCCTACAAGCCTATATCTCACATAGGGGATGATTTTACATTATTAGAAATTCACCTAATTACAGGACGTACCCATCAAATCAGAGCACATCTAGCTTCTATTGGTCATCCTATTTTAGGAGATAATAAATACGGAAATACGATAATTAATAAAAGGGAGAAGGTAAGGGGACAGCTTCTACATGCATATTCAATAGAATTTGCTGATGGTAGAAAATTTGTCTGCGATTTACCAGTAGAATTTAATGGCTACTTATAAATCTCGAGGTCTTCGTGGTTCCACATTCGAAGAATTCATAAATAAAACTAATGAGGTCTATGCCGAAAACGGCTTAGCCCTCATTCAAAAAATTCCAACACCAATCACACCAATAGATATGGATAAAAAAGGGCATATTACACTTGCCTATTTTGATCAAAAATCAACAGTAGATTACGTTGGTGCCATTCAGGGCATCCCTGTTTGCTTCGATGCTAAAGAGTGTAATAAGGACACCTTCCCATTACAAAATATTCATGCCCATCAGATTGATTTCATGGGTAAATGGGAGGCTCAGGATGGTCTGGCGTTTATTTTAATTTTCTTTAGCGAAAGAGATGTATATTACTATCTTACATTTGAAAAGCTTAAAGGCTTTTGGGATAGAATGCAGGAAGGTGGTAGAAAAAGCTTTCGTATTGAAGAATTAGATGAAGAATACTTTTTTACTACTAAACCTAATCTTTTAGTTCCTTATCTAGATATGATAAATGTTGATTTAGGTTCTAGAAATCTTTAAAAAATAGACCTATAATACTGCCTATGAATTCAAAATAAATCATTAATTGTTAATGCTTTAAATAGAATATTGCAAGTTGAGTGCGATCTCTCAGATTTAGCTTTTCCAGGATGGTAGATAGATAGTTTCGAACAGTTCCTTCGGAAAGGAAAAGCTTCTGAGAGATTTCTTTATTTGAAAAACCTTCAGCTACAAGCTGAATTACTTCATATTCTTTTTCAGAGATATCGTATTTACGATAATCAAAACCATTCTCGTTATTAACAGAAGACATAAGTGTAGGCAGCTTATCTACAACAGCACCACCAAATACACTTTGGCCATTAATTGCAGCGTGAAGGGCTGCAGGCAGGGATTTATAATCCTGCTTTAGAAGATAGCCCTTAACACCAAGCTTTAACGCCTTTACGATATATTCATCATCAGAAAAGGTTGTTAAGAATAGAATAGTAGCCTCCTTGTGCTTAGATAAAATTTCTTCAGCCGCCTCAAGTCCGTTCATATCCTCCATACGAATATCCATAAGTAGCAGGTCCGGATGAAGCTCTTCAAACAAAGCAACAGCTTCACGTCCACTGCAACCTTTGCCTATAATTTCAAATTCTGGTTCTGCAGATATTATCATTTCCAAAGACATTGTTATTAATTCATCATCATCCACAAGTAATATTCGTTTCTTTTCCATAATGTTTATCCTCGCATTGTATTTTTAAAGGGTAATCTGGTATAAACAGTAAATCCATCGTTTATATAAAAATATGCATCTCCGCCAAGTGAGCTTGCTCGATTTTTTATATTTGTAAGACCAATCCCCTCATAGCCTTCATTTAGAATTGTACTTTTTTGTTTATCAGTTAAGGTGCCATTATCTGTAATTGATAAGGTGCAAAAGCTGTTATTTTTATGAAGAATAACAGCCACAGTGTTTCCATTGGAGTGTTTGATAATATTTGTAGTAGCTTCTTTCAGAATTCCAATAATAGTTAGCTTTAGTTCTGTTGGTAACACCTCATCCAAATCTAACTCTGCATTTACAGTAAAGCCCTTTAGTTCATTAAGAATATCAGTAATGTTTTTCTCTAAATCAATGGAGTCGTCATGCAAATCATGTACCGAGCTTCGCATTTTTTCCATAGATTCATCTAAAGTATCGGAAAGCATTTTTAACTGTGGGGCTATTTTTTCATCTGTATTAACCGTTGATATGGCTCCAAGCAATAAAATGGCACGGGATAGAAGATGACCCACGTTGTCATGAATATCTCTGGCTATGCGGTTTCGTTCTGCCAAAGTAGCTAAATGTACCTGCTGGTCCTGTTCCAATAAAAGGGCACGATTTTTATTTTTTAATGCTTCCTCTAATTCAATGCTGTCATCTCTGGTGCGATGTAATTGCTTTTTATAATCCGTCATCCTTTCGTACAGATGAATAGCAATACCTGTAAAGCCTGACAAAATGAGTGTTGCAACTATATAGATAGGATACTTTGATGGGGCCTCAAGTGATATATAGACAATTGAGATAAAAAATGGAATTAAGGTTAGAGTCCCACAGGATAACTTCGTATTTACGATAACACTTATTTCCATAAATAAAAAAACGCAAATAGACACTACCACCGATAAGGTGGTAATGCCATTTGCATTTATTATAATTGTTAATCCAGCGGCTGAAAGAAGCCTAATGATTATATCATACAGCATATTGCTCCTTTTTCTTAGAGATAACTAGTCCAGCTGCGAAGAATATGCCAGCGAACAATACCTCTATAAGCAAATATTCATAAAATGTCGTACCTAAAATCTTATCTGCAGGGGTGTCATTTATCAGTCTAATAACAGCTGTGTACCAGTAAAGTGGCAGGAAGTGTGCAAACTTTACGATAGCAGGTGATAGGAACTGAAGGTCAATAAATACTCCACAGAAGAAGCTCATTGAAAGCACAAACATATTTGTAACCATGTTGATAATGTTTTCGTTGTTTGTGATGGCACTAATCATATATGCCATACCAATACCTATAAGCATCAGTGCAAATACATTAATGCAGTAAAATAGGAATTTTCCATTAGTATCAGATAATCCCATCAAGCCGACTACAACGGTAATTGCAGCTGTGATAACTATGCCAATGCAAAATACAGCGGCTATAGTAGCAGCATTTTTAGTATTGAAATGCATGCCGCTAACGTTTATACGATTCTTCACATCAGTATCCTTTGTAAAGCCTAGTACTGAACTGATGGAAACACAAAGAATCATAAGTAACGTATATCCGTTAAAGGTAAACATACCAGTGTAGAATGAACGATGGTTTTCATCAGCGGTGTCGATGACATTGGCTTTTGTTTCAGAAAGCTTAATCATGTTTTCTTTGGTCAGGGCAATTGCCTCTTCATCTGAATAACCACTATTTAAATATACCATAACATCCTGCATATAGGTACGTATTTTCTCGGTTAATAAAAACTGTGGAGCTGTGGCGCCAGGTGCAACATATTCAAGCAAATCTTCAGTCTCACCAGCCTTGGCACGCTCAGAAAAATCCTCTGGAATTATTAAAGCGTAATCATATATGAGAAAACGTACATTATCATTCATTTCTTTTATGGAAGTGGTTTGTGGGTCTACCACATTTTCAGTTTCCTTCAAATAATCTACAAGCCCTCGGCTTAAAGCAGAATTATCGTTATCGGTTATTGCCACTGTAACAACGGAGTCCTCAAACATTGTATCCTTTGTGGATGCAGTTGCCCTTGCTGAGATGTTTCCAAATAGTACAAAAACTGAAAAGTAAACTATTATTGTTACAATGCAGGCCTTTGTGGATTTTAGTATTGCATTAAAGACTGACATATTTTCTCCTCCTTAGGAATAATGTACTGACTATGAGACAACCTACAATCATTAAGCACATGATAAAAGTGTCCTGGTAAAATTCATCTGTTGGTCCGTAGGTTGATCGGATATACATAGCATCAGTAAGAAGTGCTGCAGGGTTTATTTTGTTGATGATTGGGCAGTTATATTGAAGCAGTTGCTTAATCTGTCCCCACATAAGTCCACTGAAGAATGAGCAGGTCATTGTGAAAAAAAGTGGAACTGTAACAAGTAGTCTTTCATTTCTAATCATTGAACCCATCAGGATTCCAGCGGAAATACCAAGTCCGCTACCTATACTGCAAAGGACAATCATAGTTCCCATTGGAACTCCTAAATTTATTCTAAGTATGTATTGAATATAAATGACAACTATAATGTTGGATACTATCTGTAAAAGAGTTCCAGCCAAAATTCCAGCTGCTATGCTAACGAATTTGGAAGCAGGAGAGCACTCAACTCGTTTTCCTCGCTCTGACATGTTTGCGCACATACCCTCTAGCATTGTTGTGCTAATCCATGAACTGAAAAGGGAAGTCATGGCAAGCAGTGCGTAAAAATACTGTAAATACTGACTGGTGTTATTGCCAAAGTTATGTTCAGAGATGAACCCGTCCCTGGCACTGATTGCATCGATGGCATCTGCCACTTTTTCTGGATGATCTTTTGAAATGTCTGAAATTACATCAGTATAATTATTGTATTCACGAACGATTTCATTCATGATTGTTGAAACGTATCCATTAAATCGGATGACAGTCTCAATACCATCCTCACTTTCCACATAAAATCCATAGATTTCATCTGAATTCATATCTTCGATAGCTTTCTTCTTGGAAGAATAAGTATGAAGATTTAATAGGACAGTGCCTTCATCATTTTCCTCAGAAAGTTCTTCAAGCACCTGCTCAAATCCTGCTGATTCATCTAATTCATTTATATAGCCAACATCAAAGGTCTGAAGGGTGTCAGGATCTTCCTTTACCATATTTCCGAAGCCTAAGAAGAAGGCCGTGGCAAGTACTAGTGGAAATACAAAGTTCCAGCCTACCAACCAATATTTTCTAGATAATTCCTTTAGTTTATATACAAAAATTCTTAAAAACATTAGTCTCTAAGCTCCTTTCCCGTAATCTCTAAGAACACATCATTAAGAGTTGGAAGTTCAGTAGTTACATGGCCGAATGGAATGTTGTTATCTGTAAGGTAACTAAGCACATGCACAAGATTATGCTCGCCGCCATCACATTTAATAATCACATCCTCGCCATCCTCCTTAACCTTATAAACATGATTGATTTCTTTTAGTCCAGCGAGAATCTCAGGTGATTTATTAGGAAGTCCAATGCGAATCTTTTCTCGGCTAATAAGTGAAGATTTAAGTTCATTTGCAGTACCATTTGCAATGTTTTTGCCATGGTCCATAATCACCACTCTTGAGCAAAGCTCCTCAACCTCTTCCATATAATGTGAGGTGTAGATGATGGTTGCTCCAGCCTTATTCATCTTTTTAATCCCCTCAAGGATTGAGTTTCGACTTTGAGGGTCAACAGCCACTGTAGGTTCGTCAAAAATGATTAGCTTTGGCTTGTGAGCAATTCCGCAGGCGATGTTAAGTCTTCGAAGAAGTCCACCGGAAAGCTTTTTTGGCTTTTGTTTTTTGTATTCAGTAAGACCTGTAAATTCCAAGGCTTCCTCTACATATTGTTTTCTAAGCTTTTTATCATTTATATATAGTCCGCAGAAGAAATCTACATTTTCATATACATTTAAGGTTTCAATGACCGCTACATTTTGCATAACCACGCCGATCTGGGATTTTATATCGTAGGCACTTGGACTCATTTCCTTGCCCCAGATTTTGATATTCCCCTTATCAAATGTTAGAAGAGAAAGTAGGCAGTTGATTGTAGTAGTCTTTCCGGAACCATTTGGTCCAAGTAAACCAAGTATTTCGCCTTCTTCAATGGAAAGTGAAAAATGATCCACCGCTACATTTTCTCCATAACGTTTTACTAAATTATCAATTGATACTACCTGTTGACTCATTGTATTTTCTCCTTTTCAAAATTTATAGATTCTTGCTGACAATAGCATTGTTTGGTCAGCAAAAAGTCATCTTTTATTATTCTGAACTTCTTTTGTTGTTCTGAGATTATAATACCTAAATAAAAGTCACATATGTAGTGAATCGTGTCATAAAGTGATATGACATATGTCATGTGGTGAAATAATATTTCTATAGACATTTTTATAACTAAACATTTATAATAATTAATAGAAATATTCAGTAAATAGCACGGGAGTATTTAAAATGAAACTTCTACAGACAACTTATAATAATCTCTTTATTCAGACAGTATCTCATTGGGATATCAAAGGACACAATGCTTTATTTCATGTATTTGTTCCGTTTAATATGCAAAATAATATAGATGAAACAGATAAGGTTAGAGAAATATTAGGCTATTTTTATCCAGATATTCCTGTAATCGGTTGCAGCGCCACAGGAGAAATTTACGATGGTACAATGTGCGATAGGGAAATCGTGGTTTCGGCAATGATTTTCGAGGATCCACGCTCTAGAGTTGAGGTTTTTCCTTACTACGCAGAAAAAGACTATACAAACATGGAGGACCTTTTAGCTATTGCTGAAAGCACTCCAGATTTAAAGGGTATAGAAATTCTTACAGCAGCACCATATCAGCCATTGGAGGCAGCTGGTGAAATAATGGATAGACTTCCAGAGGATGTAGAGATATTTGGTGGTGTTGCAGTAGGCGACGAGTTCCAAAAGTCATTTATCTTTGCAAATGACTGTGAATATAGCAGGGATAGTTCTGCCTGCGTAATGTATATTGGTCCAGAGCTACATATCCAGACAGACCGAATGCTAGGATGGAAATCTATCGGTTATCCTCTTACAGTTACTCGTTCTGAAGGGGCAGTAGTATATGAAATTAACGGCATGCCAGCCTATGATGTATATAATCATTATCTACATATTCATAAGGATAATAATTTCTTCTATGATGCTCTGCAGTTCCCATGGGAGGTTCAGGTAGACGATGATACTACATATATCCGCCATGCTAAATCAGTTAATCCGGATGGCTCTATTTTGATGTCTACTAATATTCCAGAAGGTTCAACTATCCGTATTACATTTGGTGATCCTAGACGAATGATGAACCATACCAAGCAATCAGGTTCAGAATTGCTTAAATTTTCACCTCAGGTGGTATATGTAATCAATTGCTTCGGACGAAAGCTGTTTTGGAATGATAATGATGATGCCGAAGTATCAGAAATCTCTAGAAAGCTAGAAACAACAGGCTTTAGCGCATTAGGAGAGCTATTACGATATAACGGAACCACACTTTTGAACAACCTTTCCATTGTTTGTGTGGCAATGAGAGAGGGACCAATCAAAAAGAAAATAGACGTTGAAAAGGAAATCAAAATCAACGAATCAAACATCCCTGTAACACATCGTCTTGCTATTTTTATTAATACTATTACAGATGAGTTAATGGAGAAGAATAAGCAGTTAAACGAAATGCTTTACAAGGCTTCCCATGATGCTTTGACAGACCTTTTAAATCGCGGAGCAATAGAGCGAGAAATCTATGATACCTGTGATGTGAATTCTCCAGCTCATAATGAGCATTGGCATTTGATAATGCTTGATATTGACGATTTTAAAGCCTTGAACGACCAATACGGCCATAGTGAAGGTGATAATGCTCTTAAAGCTTTAGCGGATTATCTCAAAACAGAAATTGGCAAAAAGCCTGCTGTAGAGGTTGGCCGCTGGGGTGGTGAGGAGTTCATGATTATTCTTACTGACTACGATGACAATAAGGTCCTTGAGCTTGCAGAAAAGATCAGAAAAGACATAAATAATATTCCAAGTCCATCTGGCAAGCTGTCGGTTAGTATAGGTGTTACAAATCATCATGAATTTGAAGCAGCTCTTCGCACTATCGATCGTGTTGACGGTTTATTATATGATGCTAAGAATAATGGTAAAAACAAAATTTGTAGTGATTTAAACTAGGTGATTGTTACTATTCACATAATATCTTTTAATTAACAGGCCCTGAAGCATATGTTGACTTCAGGGCTATTTATTAGTATAATGACTTTAGTTCTTTATCACACTAAAGTATATTTTGTATATGAGGGGCTAATATGAAAAATCTTACATTACACACTCCAGAAGGAGTAAGGGACATTTATAACAGTGAACACGAAAACAGGTTAGATGTGCTTTACAATCTTAGAAAATGCTTTAAGGATGCAGGCTATTCACCTATATCTACACCTACCTTTGAATATTTTGATACTTTTTCAAAAGAGGTGGGAAGCTGCAAATCTAACGAAATGTTTAAATTCTTTGACCGAGATGGTAACACTTTAGTGCTTAGACCTGATATTACACCATCTGTTGCAAGAGCAGCTGCCATGTATTTTTCAGATACTGATGATGCAGTAAAGCTTTCCTACGAAGGCAATGTTTTTATTAACTACCACAGTCTTCAGGGACGTCTTAAGGAAAGTACACAGGCAGGATGCGAATTTATAGGGGATAGCTCTGTGGATGCAGATGCAGAGATTCTTACTATTGTAGTAAATGCTCTTAAAAAGATAGGCTTAAAGGAATTTGAAATAGGAGTTGGACACATTGATGTAGTCAGAGGATTGATTGAGGCGGCAAATCTTTCAGATAAGGATGAGGAAAAGCTTATTAATCTTATATCTAACAAGAACTTTTACGGCGCCAAGGAACTTCTAGAGCAATCAGGAGTCAGCCATGGCCTTGTAGATTTATTTGATATTACTGGAAAGATAATGAATTCTCCAAAGGAATGGGCTCCTTATTTGGAAAAGGCTAAGAAATATAAAAAAGTATATGATGCACTTGAATATCTGACCAAGCTATACGAGCTATTAAATAAGAATAAGGTTATGGATTATATTTCCTTCGAGCTTGGCATGATTTCAGAATATAAATATTACACAGGCATCATTTTCACTGGATATTCCTATGGTGTTGGTGAACCACTTGTTAAAGGTGGCAGATACGATACTCTTTTAAGTCACTTTGGTAAGGAAGCACCAGCTATCGGCTTTGCCATTATAGTAGACCAATTAATGCTTGCTTTAAAACGAAAAGAGAAATCTCCTAGGATTTCTGAAGAGGTGTGATTATGGAAAATAGATATTTGACCTTTGCTCTTGGAAAAGGGCGATTAGCAAAAAAGACCCTTGAGCTTTTTGAAAGTATCGGAATCACATGCGAGGAAATGAAGGATCCTGATACAAGAAAGCTTATTTTTACAAACGAAGAGCTTAAGCTAAAGTTCTTTTTGGCAAAAGGGCCCGATGTTCCTACTTATGTTGAATACGGAGCAGCAGATATAGGTGTTGTTGGTGAGGATACCATATTAGAGGAAAATCGAAACATTTACGAGGTACTTGATTTAGGCTTTGGCAAATGCAGGATGTGCGTTTGTGGCCCAGCTGAAGCTGCTGATTTACTTAAGCATCACGAGCTTATCAGAGTTGCCAGCAAATATCCTCGCATTGCAAAGGATTATTTTTATAACACTAAAAATCAGACTGTAGAAATCATCAAGCTAAACGGCTCAATAGAGCTGGCACCAATCGTTGGATTGTCTGAAGTCATTGTAGATATTGTTGAGACTGGTTCCACGCTTAGAGAAAATGGACTTGTAGTTTTAGAAGAGGTTTGTCCACTTTCTGCCAGAATGGTTGTAAACCAGGTGTCAATGAAAATGGAAAACGAAAGAATTACAGATTTAATCGAAAAGCTAAAGGGAGCATTAGAAAATGAGAAAGCTTAACCTCACAAAGGATACTATTGATAATATTTTGGAATCACTTCTTAAGAGAAGCCCTAGTCAATACACTGAATACGAAAATACTGTAAGTGAAATCGTAAATACGGTAAGAGAAAAAGGCGATGAGGCAGTCTTTTCATATACGAAGAAATTTGACGGAGCCGATATTAACGCTTCTAATATCGTAGTTACAAAAGAAGAGCTTGAGGAAGCTTACAATGAAGTTCCAGATGAACTAATAGAGGTAATCAGAAAAGCTCTTGTAAATATTGAAAGCTTTCATGCAAAACAAAAGCAAAATAGCTGGTTTACATCTGAAGAAGGAATCATTCTTGGACAAAAAGTAACACCACTTGCAAAGGTAGGCGTATATGTACCTGGTGGCAAGGCTGTATATCCATCCTCAGTATTAATGAATGTAATGCCCGCAAAGGTTGCAGGTGTACCTAACATTTATATGACCACCCCATGCGACAAAAACGGTAAGGTAAATCCTAGCACACTTGTGGCAGCACATGAAGCTGGAGTAGATGTTATCTATAAATGTGGTGGCGCTCAGGCTATTGCAGCTCTTGCTTTCGGAACAGAATCTATTGAAAAGGTAGATAAGATAGTAGGACCTGGAAATATATTTGTAGCCTTGGCTAAAAAGGCTGTATTTGGATATGTATCTATCGATTCCATAGCCGGCCCTTCAGAGATTTTAGTTCTTGCTGATGAAACTGCCAATCCTACATACGTAGCGGCAGATTTATTATCCCAGGCTGAGCATGATGAGTTGGCATCAGCAATACTTGTTACTACTTCTAAAAAGCTTGCAGATGAAGTGGAAAGTGAGATAGAGCGCTTTGTAAAGATTTTATCTAGAAAAGATATTATTCAAAAATCATTGGATAATTTCGGATATCTACTTATTGCAGAAAACAAAAAGGATGCTATTGCTTGTGTTAATGCAATCGCCTCTGAGCATTTGGAAATCGTAACCGCTAATCCTTTTGAGGATATGACTTATGTAAAAAATGCTGGAGCAATATTCCTAGGTCAGTATTCCTCTGAACCTTTAGGTGATTATTTTGCAGGTCCAAATCATGTGCTTCCTACAAATGGAACCGCTAGATTTTTCTCTGCTCTTTCAGTAGATGATTTTATTAAAAAATCCAGCATTATTTCTTATTCTAGGGAAGCACTTGAAAAGGTTTATCCTGATGTTGTTAAATTTGCAAATAACGAGCAGCTTACAGCTCATGCAAATTCTATCAAAGTAAGATTTGAGGATGTATAATCATCAATATCTTCGAACCGTGTGTAATTTAACTCATATTTTCTCACAATTGCTTTGCTCGTGTAATAATGATAATATATCCTAGTGATTTTATTGCACAATTATTTATTTACTCGAGGAGGATATATTATGAAAAAGTATATAAAGACTGTGGCACTTTCTTTTTTATGTGCCATCTTGGCTTTTAATATACTATTTAGCGATATTGCTTATGCAGCTGAAGCTTTATCACAAGAAAATACGACTTCTGAAGAACATATTATTTCAGAAGAGTCATCTGTTGATTACCAAAAGGATGCAACAGAACCACAAGAAGATAATAAGGAAGAAAATAAATCACAAGAGGAAAATACCGAGTTGATTTCAGAAGAAAATAATTCTTCAGAAGAAATAGAACCATCGGAAGATCTTCTTACTGATGATGAAGAAAATCTTATAACAGAGGAAGAAGATGAGCAGGATTTATTAAATGAGCTTCCTACAAGTGGTAAAGCTGGTGATAATATTACATGGACTTATACAAAAGTAAAGGTTCCTAATCAATATCCAGAATATGATTATGTATTAACATTAAGTGGCTATGGACCAATGTATGATTATAGTGAGCGTTTAAGTGTTCCTTGGTTAAAAATTTGTGAGAAAGAACATAAATATATTGATAAAATTATTTTTGATAAACGTATAACTCACATTGGAGCGAATGCTTTTTCTTATACTACTATTGCTAATTATTCTTTGCCAGAAAACCTTGAGAGTATCGGAAATAATGCGTTTAATTCTGGTAGTGTTGGTAACACAAATAACAAATGCTCGTTAGTTTTACCTTCAAAACTTAAGTTAATTGATGAGGAAGCCTTTTTAGATTTTCAGAATGTAGATGAATTTCATTTTACTGGAGATATTCCAGAAGTACGAAAAGATGCTTTCAAGTATGTTGCTGCTGTGGTTTACTATCCTGGCAATAATAAAACTTATACGAAAGCTGCGATGGATAAGGTTTCATCATGTTTTGAAGCAGTTAAATGGATACCAGAAAATGGTGATATCACTTCTGGTAAAGCAGGTGAAAATATCAATTGGACCTATGATTCATCTAAAAGACTGCTTACATTTACTGGAAGCGGTGCTATGTATAATTATTCTGCAACTAATCTTCCAGAATGGTATCCTTATTTAAAACAAGATTGGGGTGCTTCTTTAGTATTTAGTCAGGGAATTACTAGCATTGGCGATTATGCCTTCTATTATGCTGATAGCATTCACGGAATATATAAAAATAATAAATATGAATCATTGATAATTCCTGAATCTGTAAAACGAATTGGAAAACATGCATTTGATCAATCCAGTCTAGGAGAAGTTACATTCCCTAAAACTATGGATATTATCGATGAATATGCCTTTAATAGAACAGGGGCTGAAACAAATACATTACCTAGTGGCATAAAAGAATTAGGAAGTTATTCTTTATATGCTACCGATATTAGTTCTATTTTAGATGTTTCAAAACTAAAAAAAATCGGTGAAAATGCACTTTGTAAAAATGTTGCATATAAATCAAATTATAAATTAGATTTTAATTTTCCGGCTTTAGAAACAGTAGGTCGTTGTGCTTTTTCAGGTGCAGAAAATATACGTAAAGATAAAAAAATCATTTTAAATGATAATGTAAAATCTTTGGGCGAGTTTGCTTTTTCTAATGTTAAAAATGTTGAAGGTGAATTTGTTGTTCCAAAATCAATAACATCTTTCAACTTTGATAGCATATATAATTTGGCTCTTTCATCTGTTGTATTACATGAAAACATAAAGGAAATAGATTTTTACAATAGTGGTTATTTAAAGAATCTTGTGTCTATTAAATTTAATGGTGACCTTCCAAACGGTGCAGAAGATATTTATTATAATATAAATCCTATAAAGGTGTATTATCCTGCTAAATATGATAATTGGGACAAGTTCTTAAAAAGAAGTCATAGCACACCACATGGTGATGAAAAAACTAAAGCAGAATTTATTCCTACGGGAGCGAACCCTAAACCAGCTAATAGTCATAAAGTTACGTTTATTACAAACTATGAATCAAAGGGTATAAATATCCCTTCTCAATATGTTCAGGATGGCCAATGCGCAAAAGAACCTGATAAAAGTAAATTAAAAATAGCTAATTGGTCTTTTGTAGGTTGGGTTGATGAAAATAAAAATCATTATTTATTTAATACACCTGTTAAATCTGACATTACACTTTATGCTGAGTATACATATGGATATTCTGTAAAATTCCATCCTAATTTATCAAGTTATGAGGAAGATCACTTTTCAGAGTTGATAAGCTATGGTATAGGAAATGATACATCCCAATATTCAAAAGGCTATGTAAGTAGTTCATCAGGACTTATAACTGTATACGCAGGTATTAATTATAATTTGTGTCGTAAAGGATATGATTTTTTAGGCTGGTATTATGATGAAGCCTTAACAAAACCTGTCAAAACTGGTGATAAACTATCTGATTCATGTGATTTTTACGCAAAATGGTCTGCACCTAAGAATATAACGATTACTTATAAGCTCGACAACGGAAAGGCTGATGTGATTCAAACAGTAAAAGCTGGCACATGTACAAAACAACCTGCAGCACCTAAAAAGCAAAAAGTTTATTTTGCACGATGGGGGTTATTAGATAAAGATAGTAATATAAGTAATCAAGATTTTGATTTTGAAAATACACCTATTTTTGAAGATACGACTTTTAAAGCAATTTATAAAGATGATAAATTAAAGGTCACATATAAATACAACAATGATGTAGATGAAGATAAGACAATCGATGCAACTTTTAGTACTAAGCTAAAGCCTGAACCTGCTCCTAAAAGGGAAGGTTATAGATTTATTGGTTGGAAAGCACAGGACTCAACTACACTTTTTGATTTCACAACTAATATTGACCGTAAATATAATGAACTTATTCTTGAAGCAGTTTGGGAAAAGATATATGAATCTGATATTACATTAACTAACGGGATTCCAGATAAAACTTATACAGGAAAGCCTATTGTTATCAATAATATTTCCTTAAGTGATAATGGTCAAAGGATTCCAAGAGAGTACTATAAAGTGAGCTATGCAAATAACACAAATGTTGGTAAAGCTAAGATTATCGTTAATTTCAAAGCTCCTTACAGTGGAACTAAGGTATTTTACTTTAATATTGTACCAAAGGACATTAGTGACACAAATATAAGTCTTAATAACAATAGAATAGAAGTTTCCCGTAACAATAAAGTTCAAAAAGCTAAAAATAAGCTAATATTCAACGGTAAAACACTTACTGAAAACAAAGATTATACCTTAATATTCCCTGGAACAAATCCAAAGGAAGCGGATTATAACTCTGAAGCTTTTAAGGCTAATGGAACATATACTGTTACCATAAAGGGTAAAGGTAATTTTACTGGAACAAGAAATTATACTGTAGTAATCAATGATTATTTTTCTGTCAACAATCTAACTGTTACTGGAGTACAGTCAACAGTAAACTATAAAAAAATTCAACAGAATATTGTTGTTAAATATGGTCAAAAGGTTCTTTATGATAGAAGGAATTACACTGGAAATGAACTTGTAAGTGTATATTATACGTATGCAAATTCATCAAGAACTAAGATGTATGTCCATATTTTACCAAATAAAAAAAGTACTCAGAAGTTTGTTGATAATAAAGGCGTAGAGAGAATTCTTATTGGACAGAAAAATATTCCATTCAATGTAAAAGGTTCTAATAATCTTTCGCAATGTTATGTTGAAGTGGTGAATCTAGACAAACTATCTTTTGATGGAAGATATAGATATGATGATTTGATAAATAATCACGTCAATGTTTATACAGATAAAACAAAGACGAAAAAGCTTGAAAACTATGAAGATTACATAATTACTAATTCGGGTAGTATTAAAAATCCTAAAAATGTTAAGCTTGAGATTATAGGATTAGATAAATATATTGGTAGTAAAGCGGTTAGATACATAAATTTACCAGCGCAAGATATTTCTAAGATTGATAATCTTGAATTTAAGTTATATGATCGCAGTTTCTATGTAGAGCCAAAAAACAATATATATACATTCCCTTATTGTAAAAATGGTGTTAAGCCTGAAATTAGAATTAAATTTTTGGAATCCAATGTTTCAGGACAAAATGATTATGTACGCTTTTTCTATCTAGAGAAGGATGTTGACTATGTTGTTAAATATTATGATTTTAACAAGATTGGTAAAGCTAGAGTTGAAATTACTGGAAAAGGAATCTATTCAGGAGTAAAGATAATTGAATACGATATTGTAAAAGCATCTTTCAATTCCACTGAAAATATTAATAAATCACTCTTTGCATCAACGGATTATTCTATTCCCTGGAGAAATGTTCCAGGAAATTATAAAATACCTGTAACAGTAAAGGACAGTAGTGGCTCAAATCTTATATCTGGTAAGGATTACAAAGTAGAATATTATTACAATGGTAAAAAGCTTGGGGCAAAGGATAAAGTTAATCCCAATTCACTAATAGAGGTAAAACTTGAAGCCATTGGTGGTGGTTACATAGGCAAAGAAACTCATCAGGCTTACGTAGTAGCTAAAAGTTTATCTCAAGCGAAGATAACTAAAAGAGCAAAGCTATATTATCAGTCAAGCACAAGCACTACTGTTAAGAGCACTGATTTTTCACTTAAGTATGGTAACATCACTCTTGTAAATAATAAGGATTACTATTTTTCTTATAACATTAATTCTTCTAAAAATATTGCTACTGTAACAATATATGGAAGAGGGGATTACGCAGGTAAAAAAACTATCACTTTTAATGTTGTGCCAACAAAGGTAAAATAAAAAAGGGGGTAATTTATGTTTGAAGAAAGAAAAGCTAAAGTCTCTAGAAAAACAAAAGAAACTGATATCACAATAGACTTTTCATTGGATGGAACAGGAAATTGCCAGGTCAATTCTGGTATTGGCTTTTTCGACCACATGATAGATGCCTTTACACGGCATGGTTTATTTGATTTATCAGCTTCTATCAAAGGAGATTTGCAGGTAGATTGTCATCATACAATCGAGGATACCGGAATAGTTCTTGGAAATGCCATAAAAAAGGCTTGTGGAAGCAAGCAAGGCATGAAGCGCTACGGGAGCTGCATTCTACCTATGGATGAGACTTTAGTAATGGTTGCCATTGATTTATCAGGCAGGCCATATCTTTCTTTTGAAGCAGATTTTCCTACCGAAAAAATCGGTTATATGGATACCGAAATGGTAAAGGAATTCTTTTATGCAATATCTTATTCCTCAGCTATGAATTTACATATTAAGGTAATTACACCTGGAAATTCGCATCATATGTGTGAGGCAATCTTTAAAGCTTTCGCAAAAGCCTTAGATGAGGCAACATTGATTGACCCACGCATAAAAGATGCCATGACAACAAAGGGTACAATCTAGATATTAAGGAGCGCAATTATGGAACAAAAAAATATTGTTGCCACCATCTACATTAAAGATGGAATGGCTGTAAAAAGTCCTACCGAATTAGAAGATAAGAAGGATGTACTCGAACTTGCATCCGTTTATGATGATAGCGGAATTGATAAAATCATTTGCTATGATCTTTCATCAACAGACGAAGAGCATGATAAGAATATTTTAGCTATACGTGAAATTAATCGTAATGTTCAGGTTAAGACTGCAGGCGGAGGTAATATCAAGCGCTTAGAGGATGTTAAAAAGCTCTTATATGCTGGATGTGTTGAGGTTATTCTTAACGGTTCAAAGCCAGAAACTATTGATCTTATAAAGGAAGCCGCTGCTAGATTTGGCCCTAATAAAATGCTTGTAAGTCTTTCAACTGTAGATTTCCTTTTCAAAACAAAGGATTTTCTTCAGGATAATGTACATGAGCTTTTAATCATGAACCCAACCCTTTTAGAGGGACTCGAGAATATTACAAGCACACCTTATATCGTTCAGGTAGATGAATACGATTTTGATTATGTACTAAAGCTTTTAAAATCAGATCAAATTCGTGGCATTTCAGGTGCTTTCCTTAATAGCACTTCTTCAGATATTATGCAAATTAAAAGCGAATTATCTGATGCAGGCATCAAAATGGATAACTTTGAGCCAAAGCTCACCTGGAATGATTTACATCCAAATTCAGATGGACTTGTGCCTACTGTTGTTCAGGATTTTCAAACAGGAGAGGTTCTCATGGTTGCTTATATGAATGAGGAATCCTTAAATGCCACAATTCGTACAGGAAAAATGACTTATTTCTCTCGTTCACGTCAACAGCTTTGGGTAAAAGGGGAGACTAGTGGACATATTCAGTATGTCAAGTCATTGACTGCTGACTGTGATTTTGATACTATTTTGGCGAAAGTTTCTCAAGTTGGAGTGGCATGTCATACTGGCGCACCAAGCTGCTTCTTCAATGAGATTGTAAAAAAGGAGTATGTTGAGCGTAATCCGTTAAAGGTATTTGAGGATGTGTATGCAATTATCATGGATAGAAAAGCACATCCAAAGGAAGGTTCTTACACCAATTATCTATTTGATAAGGGCCTTGACAAAATTCTTAAGAAGGTTGGTGAAGAGGCTACAGAAATTGTTATTGCAGCCAAAAATCCAGATTCTGAAGAAACCAAATACGAGATATCAGATTTCTTATATCACCTTATGGTGCTAATGGCTGAAAAGGGTGTAACCTGGGAAGATATCACATCGGAGCTTGCTCAAAGATAGGATTATATGAAAAAACTAGCTTTACCTGACGATATTTTGATGCAGATTGATAAGCCTGCACGTTATATCGGCAACGAATTTAATAGTGTAATCAAAAATCCAGCTGACGTAGACATCAGATTTGCCATGTGCTTCCCTGATGTCTACGAAGTTGGTATGTCTCACCTTGGAATAGCTATTCTTTACGATATGCTAAACAAGCGTGAGGATACATATTGCGAAAGGGTATATTCGCCTTGGCCAGATTTACATAATCTGATGAAGGAAAGGAATATACCTCTTTTTGCGTTGGAATCACAGGACCCAATTAAGGATTTTGATTTCATCGGAATGACTCTTCAGTACGAAATGTGTTATACAAATATCTTACAGATTCTAGATTTGGCTGGAGTTGCCCTTCTTACTAAGGATAGAGAAAACGATGACCCTATCGTAGTAGTTGGTGGTCCTTGCGCTACAAATCCAGAGCCTATAGCAGATTTTGTAGATTTAGTATATGTTGGCGAAGGTGAGACCAGCTACCCAGCGCTTTTAGAGCTTTACAAAAAGCACAAGGCTGATGGCTTTGATAGAGCAGCATTTCTTCGTGATGCTTCAAAGATTCCTGGCATCTACGTTCCTTCTTTATACGGAGTTACATATAAGGAAAGCGATGGAACCATCGAAAGCTTCAAACCTATATATGATGATGTTCCAGCTACCATCGAAAGACAGGTTGTTAAGGACATGGATTCATCAAGCTATCCTACAAAGATGCTTATTCCATTTGTCCGTGCAATCCAGGATAGAGTTGTTCTTGAAATTCAGCGTGGTTGTATCAGAGGCTGTCGCTTCTGCCAGGCTGGAATGATTTATAGACCAAACCGTGAGAAATCAGTTGAAGTACTTAAGGCTCAGGCAAAGGAATTACTTGCAGCCACTGGTCATGAGGAGATTTCCCTTAGTTCACTTTCTTCAAGTGATTACCATGCTCTTGGAGAGCTTATGGATTTCCTTATTGATGATTGCCTATCAGAGGGTGTTAACGTATCACTTCCTTCACTTCGAATTGATGCATTTTCACTTGATGTTATGTCAAAGGTGCAGGATGTTAGAAAATCTAGCATCACATTTGCGCCAGAGGCTGGTAGTCAGAGAATGCGTAACGTTATCAATAAGGGCCTTACTGTAGAAGACATCTTAGGCGGTGCTACACTTGCCTTTAAGGGCGGTTGGAATAAGGTTAAGCTTTATTTCATGCTTGGTCTTCCTTCTGAGACAGACGAAGATATGAAGGCTATTCCACAGCTTGCCAACGATATTGCTGCTGCCTACTATGAGACTGTTCCAAAGGATCAGCGTCAGGGAAGATGCCAGATTACTATTTCCACATCTTTCTTTGTACCAAAGCCATTTACACCATTCCAGTGGGCTCCTATGTATGAGGCAGGAGAATACTTGCGTCGTGCCAAGGTAGTTAACGACGAGATGAAGGCACAGCTTAATCAAAAATCACTTAAGTACAACTGGCATCATTCAGATGTAACCGTACTTGAAGGCGTTTTTGCAAGAGGCGATAGAAGACTTTGCCCTGCAATTTTAGATGCCTATAATAGTGGCTGCTTCTTTGATGCATGGGGCGAATATTTTGATTTAGATAAGTGGCTTGCCGCTTTTGAAAAGAACAATATTTCAATAGATTATTATGCTTACAGACAGCGTGATTTAGATGAAATTCTTCCATGGGATTTCATTGATTGTCATGTGTCTAAGAATTTCCTTAAGAAAGAATGGAATAACGCCATGGCAGGCAATGTTACTCCTAACTGTAAGATGGGCTGCAGCGGTTGTGGTTCAGCAAAAATCGGATCGGGGGTATGTCACAATGCGCGTTAGAATTAGATTTGAAAAAACAGGAATAATGAGATATGTAGGCCATTTGGATTTAATGCGTTTTTTCCAAAAGGCTGTTAAAAGATCAGGCCTTCCAATCAGATATTCAGAAGGCTTTAATCCACATCAGATTATGTCCTTTGCATCACCTCTTGGTGTTGGACTTACATCTGAGGGCGAATACATGGATATCGATATTAAGGAAGAGGTTGCTTCTGCTAAGGGAATTGCTTCTCTTAACGAGAACATGGTAGAAGGTCTTGCTATCACAAGCTTCAAATATCTTCCAGATAATGCTGAAAAATGTATGAGCGCTGTTACAGGGGCAAGCTACATCGTTACCTATAAGGACAGCAAGGATGATGCCTGTTATATCGAAAATATCTGTGACCTTAAAGAAAAATTCTTTGATGAGGCTGCAGCTATTAATATCGTAAAAAAGACTAAAAAGGGTGAGCGCGAAATTGATTTAAAGCCACTCATTTACAGATTTAACATTGAAGTAAAAGACGGCGTGCCTGTATACGATTTACTTCTTTCATCAGGAAGCACTGATAATATTAAGCCAGAGCTTGTTATTAAAGCCTTCCACGAATATCTTGGCTTGCCAGAATTTAATGAGCTTTCACTTGATATTCACCGTGTTGATATGTTTACAGGTGAATCTGACAGTTTTGTTTCTTTAGGAGACATAGGGGATGAGCATTAATAAAATTGTAATTACATCAGGTATATATCAGGACAGGGAGCTTAGGCTCCTTGTTTCTTTTGACGAAAATGATAAACCTACAGACTTGATTAATCTTGATATAACCAAAGTTGGTGAAATCCATCTGGCTACCGTAGAAAAGGTTTTAACGGATATTGATGCTTGTATTATAAAAATGGATTCTGGAGATAAAGGATTTATCGAAAATAAAAAGCTTAAGCCAGAGCATTTTGTACAGCGTCATTCTGAAAAAAAGCTAGTTTGCCAGGCAGATCAGTTTTATGTGCAAATTTCTCAGGATAGAAAAGGTGTTAAGCCTTATTCCTGCAATTTTCTAGAAAATTTTTCAGATAGTGATATAAATTATAGTTTTGTAGACTATTACGTAGAACATTATGTTGATATGGGCTGTGAAATCGTCTCTGATTTGGAAGAATATTTGGATTCAAATTTAAATATTCGTAGATACGAGGATTCACAAATATCTCTTTGGAATCTATATGGCCTTACAGGTATTTTAGATAAAGTCTCTTCGAAGGTAGTTCATTTAAAATCAGGGGCAAATCTTGTTATTGAGCCAACAGAGGCCATGACAATAATTGACATCAATTCCTCCAAAAACTACGGTAAATCAACGCCAATGGAAACAAACCTAGAAGCTTTGGAAGAAATAGCAAGACAGCTACGCCTTCGTTCTGTTTCAGGCATTATAATTGTCGATTTATTAAAGGTCTCTAAGGAGGAAGAGCAAAAGCTTCTAGTCATTTCTAATAATTATGCCCAAAAAGATATATCCATTGTAACAATTCATGGCTTTACAAATTTAGGACTTCTTGAAATTACAAGAAGCAGAAGCTTTGCGTCTTTTCAAATATAATATAAAATTTCCTGATGTGGCACAAATTGTACATATTCAGATGTTATAATAATCTTCGAGCTTTTGGTATCTATTGTTTCATTATCGGAAAGGAAGAATCCTTATAGGATAGCTTAAGATTATGGAATTGAATGATATTATTTCTGTAGTAGAAGACAAGGCAAAACAAATTGCTGATGAAGAGATTGTAAAGTATAATAAAGCATTCCCTGAGCTTAACCTTACTGAGGAGGCCAGAGATTTAACCAGACAAAGAGCTCTTTCACAACTCACCTTACAGTTAAGCAAATTCCATTTTAAGGATGGAAGCGAATTAGACGAACAGTTTAATGAATGGTTTGCTTCAAATGAAGAGGAGGATTTGCGAAAAGCTTGTAAGCACTGTCTTGATTCCGAGGCTAAGAAAATCCGCGAGTCAGCATCAGGCAATCTAAGCTCGCTTGACGCCTATCTAAAAAAGCATTTAGGCAGTGCACATACAATTGATTAAATTTAATGAAAATATTATTGCTTTATCATTGACGAAGAATCAATCCTATGGTAATATACTTGAGTATGCCGCTCAGTGTGGTTATTTAAGTGTGTTTCATTCCGAAACACCACCGAAACTGGCGAGTAATGATAAAAAGGAGGAGCAACCATGTACGCAATTATTGCAACAGGTGGTAAGCAGTACAAAGTTTCTGAAGGCGATATCATTACCATTGAAAAGCTTGGTGTAGAAGCTGGTGAGAAGGTTACTTTTGATCAGGTTCTTGCTGTTAGCGACAAGGAACTCAAGGTTGGCGCACCTACAGTAGAAGGTGCTACAGTTGAGGCTTCTGTTGTTAAAGAAGGCAGAGGTAAGAAGGTAATCGTTTACAAGTACAAGAGAAAAACAGGTTACCACAAGAAGAATGGCCACAGACAGGCTTTCACTCAGGTTAAGATTGAGAAGATTAACGGCTAATTATGGTTTCCGTTATTATTACTAAATCAGGACCAGATTATAAACAAATTTCTTTAGATGGTCATGCAGGCGATGCTGAGGCAGGACAAAATATTGTTTGCGCAGCAGTTTCAGTTCTAGCTATCAACACCTTTAACAGTATCGAACGTTTTACAGATGATGCTTTTTCTGTTGATGCTGCTGAAGATGGTGGTCATTTAGTTATGACTTTTCCAGAACAGCTTTCCGACAAATCTAAGCTTTTGTTAGATTCTATGGTTCTTGGTTTAGACGAAATTAACAAACAATACGGTGATGAATATATTTCACTCACATACAAGGAGGTGTAAGACATGTTACAGATGAACCTTCAGTTCTTCGCTCATAAAAAGGGTGTTGGCTCTACAAAGAACGGTAGAGATTCAGAGTCTAAGAGATTAGGCGCAAAGAGAGCAGACGGTCAGTTCGTTAAGGCTGGCAATATTCTTTACAGACAGCGTGGTACAAAGATTCTTCCAGGCAACAATGTAGGTCTCGGTGGAGACGATACACTTTTTGCTTTAGTTGATGGAGTACTTCGTTTCGAAAGAAAAGGTAGAGACAAGAAGCAGGCTTCTGTCTATCCAGTAGAACAGTAATTGATTGACCCGACTATGCGTATTACGTAGTCGGGTCGTTTTTTAGGTAACAACGTAGTTAATCAATATAGTCGTTTTTAGCTGTTTTATATCTTAATAGAAATAAAATGGCATGGATAAATCGGCGGATTAGGAGTTTTTATGTCATTTGCTGATAGAGCAAAAATTATTATTAAATCAGGTAAAGGTGGCGATGGTCACGTTAGTTTCCGTCGTGAAAAATACGTTCCAAACGGTGGCCCTAACGGCGGCGATGGTGGTAATGGTGGTAATGTAATTTTTGAGGTTGATCCAGGCCTTAATACTCTTACTGATTACCGTCATAGACGTAAATTTGCAGCTGAAAACGGTCAGGAAGGTGGCAAGGACAATTGTCACGGAAAGAACGGTGCAGATTTAATTCTTAAGGTTCCAGAGGGAACAGTTATTAAGGATGCTGCCAGTGGAAAGGTTATCGCTGATATGTCAGGTGATAACAAACGACAGATAGTTCTTCCAGGTGGCAAGGGTGGCCTTGGTAATCAGCATTTTGCTACATCTACAATGCAGGCACCAAAATATGCAAAGCCAGGTGTAGATGCCATCGAGCTTGAAGTTCTTTTGGAGCTTAAGGTTATCGCTGATGTAGGTCTTGTAGGATATCCTAATGTTGGAAAATCAACATTCCTTTCACGTGTAACTAATGCTGATCCTAAAATTGGAAATTATCATTTTACAACAATCAGTCCAAATCTTGGTGTTGTAGATGTTGATGATATAAACGGATTTGTTATTGCAGATATTCCAGGTCTTATTGAAGGCGCATCAGAAGGAATCGGTCTTGGCCATGAATTCCTTCGCCATATCGAGCGTACAAAGGTTATTATTCATATGGTTGACGGTGCTTCAGTTGAAGGTCGTGATCCAATCGAAGATATTAAGACTATATCTGCAGAGCTTGAGGCTTATGATTCTTCCCTTCTTAAGAAGCCTCAGGTTATCGCAGCTAATAAAATGGATGTTATTGGCGAAGAAGGAAATGAAGTTCTTGAAGCTTTAAAGGCTGAATTTGAGCCAAAGGGCATTAAGGTATTTGCCATTTCCGCAGTTAGTGGTAAGGGCCTTAAGGAGCTTTTATACGAAGTAGTTAGACTATTAGATTCCTGTGATGATGCACCTATCGTTTATGAGCAGGAATTTGACCCTACAATTCGCGCATTTAATGACGAACCATATACAGTAACTATCAATGACGAGGGCGATTATGTTGTTGAAGGTCCACGTATCGAAAAGATGCTTGGATATACAAATCTTGAATCTGAAAAGGGCTTTATGTTCTTCCAGAACTTCCTAAAAGAGCAGGGCATCCTTAAGGAGCTTGAAGAAAAGGGAATTCAAGAGGGTGATACTGTTAGAATGTATGGTTTAGTATTTGATTATTACAAATAAGAGGTATTAAAATGACTAATAAACAAAGAGCATATTTATCATCTCTAGCAGCCGATATCAGCCCAATTCTACAGATTGGTAAGGCCAGCCTTACACCTGAGCACACTCAGGCTGTAGATGAAGCTTTAGAGGCTAGAGAGCTAATAAAAATTAATGTACTTAAGAATTGCTTTGATGACCCACGTGAGATGGCTCAGATTCTTGCAGAGCGTACTCATTCAGAGGTTGTTAGAGTTATTGGAAAGAAAATCATCCTTTACAGGGCAGCTAAAAAGCCTGTTATCAAATTACCTAACTAACACAGGAGCTTAAAATGGCTAGAATTGGCGTGTACGGAGGCACCTTCAATCCAATACATAACACACATATTGAGATTGCAAAGGCTGCTTTAGAGCAATACAAACTTGATAAGGTTTATTTTCTTGTGGCAGGAACTCCTCCACATAAAAATACTGCTGAAACCATATCTGATATAAGCAGGCTTGAAATGGTAAAAATAGCAATAGCTGATACCCCAGGTCTTGATGTTGATGAAAGAGAAATATACAGAGCTGGCAAAAGCTATTCGTATCTTACCTTTACTGAATATCATCAGGAATATCCTGATGACGAAATATTCTTTATTATGGGAAGCGACAGTCTTCTCAATTTCAAGAACTGGGTTAAGCCAGATATTATTTCGGAATACACAACAATTCTTGTTGCTCCTCGTTTAGGGGATGATATTAATGACATCGAACAGTCAATTTTTGAATGTAAAAATATGTTTGATGGTGATTTCATGCTTATAGATTATAAGGCGAATGCAATCGCTTCCTCTGAAATTAGAGGTGCTTTTTATAAGGATACTGAAATAAAATCAGACGTTCCAAAGATTGTCGCAGATTACATCGTAGAGCATAATCTTTATAGCCTATACACTTATACACCGGAGGATATTACAAGAATTGACTCCGAGATGAAAAAGGAGCTTAAGCCAGGCAGATATATTCATACCCTTGGTGTTGCCAATATGGCTTATTCACTTGCTATCAAGTGGAATTATCCAGCCGTTACAGCTCAAGTGGCAGGCATGCTTCACGATTGTGCCAAATGTATTTCAGATGAAAAACGACTTAGTGTCTGTGAAAAAAATAATATTCCAGTAACAGATATTGAGCGTCAGTATCCACATCTTTTACATGGTAAGGTTGGAGCGTATTATTGCAAAAGCAAATATGATGTTTATGATGAGCAGATTGCACACGCTATAGAGGTTCATACTACAGGCTGTCCAAATATGAATCTTCTTGATAAGATTATATTTGTTGCCGATTATATTGAACCAGGTCGTGATAAACAACCAAGACTTGATGTTATCCGAGCTTGTGCGTTTAAGGATTTGGATTTATGCGTATACCTTATTCTTGAGGATACAGTTAATTATCTGAATACTAATCCGGATATGGTAGATCCAACCACGATAGATACTTTTGAGTTTTATAAATCACTTATAGAAAAGAGGTAAAAAATGGAAGCAAGAGAGATGGCAAAGCTTATTTGCAAAGCCCTTGATGATAAAAAGGCTATTGATGTTAAGGCTATCGATATTTCAGAAGTAAGCGTTATGGCTGATTTCTTTATCGTTGCATCAGCATCGAACCAGAGCCAGATGAATGCTATGCAGGATGAAGTAGATAGAGTACTTTACGAGCAGGGCATTCATGCTAAATCAATCGAAGGTAACCGTTCAAGTACTTGGGTACTTATGGACTATGAAGATGTTATCGTTCACTTATTCTCCGAGGAAGATAGATTATTCTATGACCTTGAAAGAATTTGGAAGGACGGAATCGTTATCGACGCAAATGAATTATAAGAAAAAACGACCCATACGGGTCGTTTTTTTAAAAGAAGCGGAAAACTCCGAATACTTTACCAAGGATTATGCAATTATCTACAATAATTGGATCCATATTATCGTTTTCTGGCTGGAGACGAATATGTCCGTTTTCTTTATAGAATGTCTTAACTGTAGCGCTATCATCTACAAGAGCTACAACCATATCTCCATTATTAGCAGTATCCTGCTGTTGAACAATGATAGTATCACCATCAAGAATACCAGCATTAATCATAGATTCCCCTTTAACACGAAGCATAAATACCTGACGATTAGGAACATGCTCTGCCGGAATAGGGAAGTATTCATCAATGTTCTGAACTGCAAGAAGTGGCTGACCAGCAGCAACATTGCCTACTACAGGAACATTAACAACTTCACGACGAATCATATTGAAATTATCATCGATGATTTCAATAGCACGAGGTTTAGATGGATCACGCTTTATATAACCGTTCTTTTCAAGTGTCTCAAGATGAGAGTGTACAGATGATGTAGAACGAAGATTACATGCATCACATAGTTCTCTAACAGTAGGAGGGTAACCCTTATTTAGAATAGCATCTTTTATAACTTCAAGGATCTCACGCTGTTTTGCAGAAATTTTTCCATATGCCATAGTGAAATTCTCCTTTCAATTTTGTCTAATATTACAATATCATACGGAACATATTTTTGCAAACAAATTTTCCGAAATTTTGTTCGGAAAACTATTGACAAAACGATTGTTCGGTATTATATTGAAACCAGAACAAAGGTTCCGAACACTTTTTTGGAGGCGTTGATATGAGAAGGTATAGTAAAGCTGAATTAATAGTAAGAAATAGAAAAATCATGGTGGGAGCAGTTGTTGTATTATCCTTATTATTAAGTATCATTTTATTCACTAATAGGGCAGCTGCAGAAGAAAACAGAACTGTATATACATATTATACCAGCTACGAAATCCAGTCTGGGGATACCCTTTGGAGCATCGCCGATCAGTTTATGGGGCCAGATTTTACTGATAAGGATGATTTTATTGAAAATATTAAGACTATCAATCACCTAGGAGATGATAATATCACAGCAGGGAATTTCCTTGTTATAGAATATTCTTCTTACGATAAGCTATAGGTTATTGTGGGCTTTTTCCTTAAGTAGCCCACAAGAAGTCATAGTTATGTTACTATTCAAACTCTCTTGCATATATGATAATATATATACGAATTATATTTAGAATTTACACAATATTTTGTGTTTAGGAGAGTTTATGTTACGTTTTTTTATTGCAATCTTTTTTAATGCAAAGCGAGGGCCAAAGATTATCCCTACTATGCGTAAGATGATTAAACATAAAGATAAATACCCTGAAAAAACCAGATATGCCTATGCTTTACGTTTAATTCGATATCTTAAAAAGAGTGCCAGAATCACTACAGAAATATATGGAACTGAAAATCTTCCCGAAGAAGGCGGGTATGTTATGTACCCTAATCACCAGGGGAAATATGATGCTTTAGGCATCATGTATGCTCATAGAGAGCCTTGTACCTTTGTTATGGATAAGGCAAAGTCTTACGGCTTTCTAGTTCGTGAAATGGTAGATTTGCTTGGTGCTAAGCGCCTTGCACTTGACGATGTAAGACAGAACATCCGCATTATGGATCAGATTACAAAGGAAGTAGAACAAGGGAAGCGTTTTATCCTATTTTCAGAGGGTGGCTACGCTACTAATGGAAATATTGTACAGCGCTTTAAGCCAGGTAGCTTTAAATGCGCCATGCGTGCAAAAGTGCCTATTATTCCAGTTACACTTATTGATTCATATCTTGCCTTTAACAGCCTTAAACCTGGTCCTGTTACAACTAAAGTAATTTTCGGCAAGCCTATCACCTATGATACCTACAAGGATATGAAGACACATGAAGTGGCAGATATTGTTCGTTCCACTATTATCGCTACAATGGAGGAATTTGGTGTTTACGTCAACAATCCTGAGAACAATCCTGATATTTTAGATACTGATAATTAACATAAATTATAATATTTTATATTTATACTCCTATATGAAGCATTTGTAGCTAGCAATTGCTTCATATTATTTTGCGTGAAAAAAGGAATTTGAAATGGACGATTTATTTGATAAAAATATTAATATAGATACCTATAAACCAGAAAGCAAAGGCGTTCGAATTTATAAAGCTTTTGCTATGTTTAGATTCATATTTATTATTTATGCATTATCATTTGAGTTTTTAGCATATTTTTGGTTACTAAAGAAAAATATATTTCAGAAATACTTAGAACCTCAAGCCTATCTATTGGTTGGCTTTTCAGTGCTATTTTTCTGCCTAATAGTATATGTAATAATTGATAATCTAGCATTTAGAAAGAAGCTTTTAGAGTCATCTCCAGAAGTAAATTTTGATTATTATTTCTATACTTATAAAAAATCAGGCAAAAAGAATCAAAATAATACTATAACAGCAATAGCTTGCGCATTAGCCGAAATGGGAGATAAACTTGGCTGTCAAAAGGTTTTATCATTATTACCTGTGGAATATAAACCACGGATTCTAAGTGAATTAAGGGATTGGCTTAAGTCAGAAGAAACAAGCTTTGACAATCCTTTGTTACACAGTACTAAACGATCTATATTAAGAGCAATAGTCTTTCCTATCATGTCATTACTTATAGCAGCAGGACTTTTGGCGTCTTGCATAGACTATACGATCCTTATTGGCTATGGTTTTAATAAGACCTGTATTATGTACTTTGGCGTACTACAATGTGCTGCCTGGCTATACCTAACATTTATTTGCATCATTTTAATCATCTATTATTTCAATAGAAATAGGATGTTCTTATTAATAGATGGTTCTAAAGAGTATTCAAAAAGTATGACACTTGTTGCCTTACTTATTTTATTATTATACATAAGTGTTAATCCTGCTGTAAGTTATGTACTCACTCCTGATGAACTTAATACAACTTCTGATAATATATCATCCTCATATGAAATTAAAGATGAAGAAGAATTATGGAGTGAACATCCAGATGATACAGAAGTTATGCTCAAAATGATAATTCTTTGCGATTGGTTACAAAAACGTGGAGTTATTGGTGATTTTCATGTTTTGATAGAACACGACGAAAATGATATTGCCATGGCAACTGTTTCAAAGGATGATAATTACGCTTATGTTTTACACGAAAATGGTTTTAAAGATGATATTAATGGTTGTAAATGCTTAGAGTTTATACTTAAAGCTGAGCCACTAGATGCTAAGGGTAAGTCTCTAGGCCCTGAAAAAGAAAAGCTTATTGGATACTATTTGGTAAAATATGAAACTGATGAGGTGTTTGAGGAATTTAAAGCATACTAGTAAAATCAGTTAACCTTCACTTAACCATCACTTAGGATGCAGTTAAATTTCAAATACAGGGAGTAATATAACATCATCGCAAGAGCGATAAAACTTTTTCATATATCATTCTCCCTTTAAAAGGCGGCCGTAGAGCCGCTTTTTTGTTATCTGAAGCCAAAGTGCAAAACATAATTCTTTAAAATTTATAGTTTATAATATTTCCCGTAAAGTCAATTGAGTCTTTTGAGCAGGAGGCTTCTATGATTTTAAAAGAATATGATGGTGATTTATTCCACGTAGCTGATAGAGATACCTATTACGCTCAGGGAATATCTGCAGATTTCATAATGAAAAAGGGAATCTCAGTAAAATTTAATATGACCTACAACACCAGAGAGCGTCTTGTGGCAAAATACGGCAACTACTTGGAAAAATGGGATGCTGTAAACGATAATTCTCAGGGCTTTTGCATTTTGGAGGACAAGGTTTTAAATCTTGTTATCAAAAGAGACTATAGGGAGGAACCCACACTTTTAGCAGTTAGTATGGCATTTTTTGAAATGAGAAGAATCATTATCAGCAAACATATCAGAGTGGTTTCCATGCAAAGAATTGGCTGCGGATTAGAGGGCTTGAATTGGGAAGATGTGAAGCAGCAATTAGAAATTGCTCTTGAAGATACAGATGTTTTTATCAAAGTATATAGAACCTAAAAAATTAAGGGTTACTGCGGCATGCAGTAACCCTTAATTTTATGCAGTTTCATTTTTAGCTAAAGCCTTTTCTTTAGAGGCCTTTAATTCCTGTTCATGTAAATCCTGAATATCATCAATAGCAGAAAGCATAGGCTTTACATCCTGATTCAGAAGATTTCTTTGAACATAGTTATGTGTGATTTTCATAACTGTTCCACTAAGAGCCAGTACACCGATAAGGTTTGGAATAGCCATCATACCATTCAAGGTGTCTGAAATATCCCAAGCGAGAGATAAATCCATAGTAGCTCCAACAACTATAAATAAAACAAAAACAATCTGATAGAACTTTATATTTTTACGTCCAAATAAATACTCGAAGCCCTTACTACCATACTGACTCCAACCAAGAGTGGTAGAGAAGGCAAAGAGTAAAATAGCAATTGCAATAAAAGCAGAACCAAATTTACCAAATACAGTTGAAAAAGCTTCTGCAACTAATGCAGTAGAAACCTGGTCAGAAATAACAACACCTGTCTCTAAATCTACTAAACCACTGGAAAGTACTGCAAAGGCTGTAATTGTACAAACGATAATAGTATCAGCGAATACTTCAAAGATACCCCACATACCCTGAACAACAGGCTCTCTAACGTTAGAGCTTGAATGAACCATAACAGAAGAACCAAGTCCGGCTTCATTAGAAAATACGCCTCGCTTCATTCCCCATTGCACAGCCATAGCAACTCCGCTACCAACAATACCACCGCCTACAGCTCGCATACCAAAGGCACCCTTTATGATAGAAATGAATACAGCACCAAATTGATCAATATGTACAAGGCAAACAATAATTGCACAAATCATATAGATAACTGCCATAAATGGAACAAGCTTTTCGGTAACTGCAGCAATTCTCTTTAATCCTCCAACAATAACCAATCCACCAAGAATCATCAAACCAATACCAGTAACAATAGATGGAATACCGAAGGCTGATTTGATATTTACCGCAATGGAATTTACCTGGCCCATGTTGCCAATACCAAATGAAGCGCCTATACAAAAAACACTAAACATTACAGCAAGTACTGCGCCAATCTGTTTGCAGCCTGGCTTTGCTCCTAGACCATCATGAAGATAGTACATTGCACCGCCGCACCATTCATTTCTCTCATTTCTTCTACGATAGTAAATACCAAGTACATTTTCAGAGAAATTAGTCATCATTCCAAAAAAGGCAACAATCCACATCCAAAATATTGCACCAGGTCCACCTGAAGCAATAGCAGCAGCAACACCTGCGATATTACCAGTTCCTATTGTAGCTGCTAAAGCAGTACAAAGACTCTGGAATTGGGAAATTTGGGTGTCATTTTTGTGAGTATGTGCTGTAACATGTGAATCCTTGAAAATGCCTCCGATAGTATTTGATACCCAATGCTTAAAATGTGTAATCTGAAAAAACTTTGTAAGGCATGTCATTAAAATGCCTGTACCAACTAACAATATCAGCATTGGAAGTCCCCAGACAAATCCATTAATGGCATTGTTAATTGTTTCGACGCTAGATAGAATGTTCTCCATAAATTCTCCTTTAGTGCCTAGTTTTTAGTTCTTACTTGAAAGAATATCATAAGACTTTAACGGTGTAAAGTGATAAATTGTTAAATATTTGCCTATTTCCCCTTTAGAAGGTATAATAGCAAAGATTTTGTTTTTAAAGGAGTATAGAAATGAGAATAGCTGTTACATATGAAGATGGCCAGGTGTTCCAGCACTTTGGACATACAGAGCAATTTAAAGTTTATGAAGTAGAGGATGGCCAGGTAGTATCTTCTGAAATCATCGGTTCTGATGGTCAGGGACACGGTGCTTTAGCAGGTCTTCTTAGCAATAAGTCAATCGATGTACTTATCTGCGGTGGTATCGGTGGTGGTGCTCAGGCTGCTCTTACTGAAAATGGTATTGAGCTTTGCGCTGGTGCTTCAGGAGATGTTGATGCTGCAGTAGAAGCTTATCTTAAGGGCGAACTTATCAACTCTGGTGTAAATTGCGACCATCATGGTGAAGGTCACAATTGCGGCGATCATAGCGAAGGTCATAGCTGTGGCGAACATTCAGATTGCGGCGGATGCCATTCAAAGCCTGAATTCGAAGGCAAGAACGTTGGCAAGACTTGCCGCACACACTATAGAGGCACATTTAACGATGGAACTCAGTTTGATTCATCTTATGACAGAGGGGAGCCACTTGAATTCGTTTGTGGTGCAGGCATGATGATTAAGGGCTTCGATAAAGCCGTTGCAAACATGGAAGTTGGCCAGAAGGTAGACATTCACCTTATGCCAGAGGAAGCTTACGGTCAGCGTGATGAAGATGCAGTTGTAACTATGGAAATTGCAGAGCTTCCAGGTTCAGAAGAGCTTGTTGTAGATCAACAGGTTTACTTACAGGACCCTTACGGCAGACCATTCCCAGTTAAGGTAGTTGCAAAGGATGATAAAAATATCACTTTTGATGCAAACCACGAGATGGCTGGAAAAGAATTGAATTTCACAATCGAACTTGTAGAAGTTAAATAATAATTTTTAAGGGAGGCTCCAAAAGCCTCCCTTTTAGTTTGCCTATAATTAGAAATCTACCTCAGTGTCGTAATAGCAGCACTTAAGAAGTTTTTCCATTTCTTCCTGGCTAGGCTGTCTAGGATTTGAACCTGTGCAGGCATCCAAGATAGCGTTTGCGGCAATGTCGTGGAGTCTCTCAAGGAAGACATCCTCTGGTACAAAGCCCTGATCTGCAGGAAGTCCATCTGGACCATAGTGGTTGATGCTGTGTGGAATGTTAAGGTCATCGTTCATCTTGCGAAGATAATCAATAAGTAGCTTAACCTTTTCGTCATCATTTGAACCGCCAAGGTGCATGTAATCAGCAATAACGCCGTAACGCTTCTTAGCAACTGGGTCCTTAGCGTTGAATGCGATAACCTTTGGAAGATACATAGCATTAGCAGCACCGTGAATGATGTGAGCGCCCAAATCTGCAAAAGCAGCACCAGTCTTGTGAGCCATAGAATGTACGATACCAAGAAGAGCATTAGAGAATGCCATTCCGGCAAGACACTGAGCGTCATGCATTGCGTCTCTTGCATCCATGTCCTCATTGTAAGATTTTACAAGAGTATTCATAATCATTTCGATTGCGTGGATTGCAAGTGGGTCTGTGTATGCACAATTTGCTGTAGAAACATAAGCTTCGATAGCGTGTGTCATAGCATCCATACCTGTATGAGCAACTAATTTCTTAGGCATTGTGTGTGCAAGCTCTGGGTCAACAATTGCTACGTCAGGTGTAATCTCAAAATCAGCGATTGGATATTTGATACCCTTTTGATAATCAGTGATGATTGAGAAAGCTGTAACTTCTGTAGCTGTTCCTGAAGTAGAAGAGATAGCACAGAATTTAGCCTTTGTACGAAGCTTTGGAAGTCCGAATACCTTGCACATATCTTCAAATGTTGTCTCTGGATATTCGTATTTAATCCACATAGCCTTGGCAGCATCGATTGGTGAACCGCCGCCGATTGCAACAATCCAGTCAGGCTGGAATTTCTGCATTACCTCAGCACCCCTCATAACTGTCTCAACAGATGGATCAGGCTCGATACCTTCAAAAAGCTCTATCTCCATTCCGGCTTCTTTTAAATAATCCTCAACCTTCTGTAAAAATCCACCTCTTTTCATGGAACCGCCACCAGTACAAATGATAGCGCGTTTGCCCTCAAATGTTTTTAAAGCCTCAAGAGCACCTTTGCCATGATAAATGTCGCGAGGCAAAGTAAATCTTCCCATAATAAAATACCTCCATTTACAATATTTTTCCTATATTATACCTAATATTGTATGATTATTCCATAATACTCAATAAATAATAGGAAATGTGGAGTTTTCCCTTTATTTATAGGTGTGAAACCATTACAATAAAAACATTAAACAATTCGGATAATTAAGGGGGATTTTTATGGCACTAATTCAAGTAAACTATATGTCTAGGGCGTTGTTTAGACTGGTTCCTGTAAATGTGATTTTACCAGTGGATCGCTTTGATGCAGATAACGATTCATATATGAATGGAAAAGATAAAAAGTATAAGACACTATATCTGCTTCATGGATTATTAGGAAATTACACTGACTGGGTGAGCCAGACTCGTATTCAAAGATGGGCAGAGGAAAATAATCTGGCAGTGGTTATGCCATCTGGCGATAACGCCTTCTATCTTAATTCCAGAACTCCTTGGAACGATTATGAAACCTTTATTGGTGAAGAGCTGGTGGAGGTGACAAGAAAAATGTTTCCTCTATCTGATAAAAGAGAAGACACCTTCATCGCTGGCCTATCAATGGGAGGCTTTGGGGCACTTCGTAATGGAATAGTTTTCTCTAATACCTTTAGTCATGTAGCTGGACTTTCTGCAGCTGTACATATTTTTGAGGACACATCTGAAGAAGCTAACATAGGATTATTCGACAATATTAAAGAAGCATCGGAATCTAACAGGAACCCATGGGTTGCCGTAGATGAAATGCTTTCTAGTGGTCGCAAGCTACCAAAATTTTACATGGCATGTGGTACACAGGATGATTTGATGCCAGCCAATATTAAATTTAGAGATTATCTAAAGTCAAAGGGATTAGATGTAACCTGGGATGAAGAGAATTTCGGTCACGACTGGGATTTCTGGGATAGCCAGATCAAGAAGGTTTTGGACTGGTTACCATTGTAATAATTATATGTGTGGGAGGATAAGAATATGAACTATGGAATGCTGATACTATGGCTGTTGATTGGCTACATAATTGTCACTTGGGTAGGATTTGGCCATACTGTTTTTAATATTAAGGTTTTGCATATGAAATCCATGAAAGAAAGTGATGGATTAGGGGAGGCCTATGAAAAAACAAAGCCATGGCACCCACTATATAACATCATCATTTTTCCTATATTTGGATACTTATATCTTTCGGGCTTAAGTGAAACCACACTTCAGACAGCTCTTATTACCGGCGCAATCTGGGCAATCGTAAGCATTGTGATTGATTTAGTAGGATGGGTTTTGATTCCTCATCCGCTCCAGCTTAGCTTTAAGCAGTTTTATGTTGAATATCAGCCTTGGATTACGTTAGTTTATATCGCCATATTCTTAGGACCGGTACTTGGTTTCTTGGCTGCGTCTTTAGTGGGCCGCTTTTAGGTGAATATTTGTATGTAAATGATATTAGTGTGGCATAACTCCTAATTTCAATTTGAGGCCCTACGTCTAATTTGGCAGGATTCTATTGTTTAGACGTAGTAATCCTTAAATATTGATGTTAGGAAGGAAATCCGAGATGAGATAATAATCACATTTAAAATTCAGTGTATTAATTTTATGTAAAAAGGAAAAATAATAACAAAATAATGCACAATCTGATTGATTTTATTATCTTGCTACGTCTGATTTTATAAATTGCTTTATTTGAGACGTAGACCTATAAAAAAATGAAGTTTTGGGTTACAGGTTATTAAATTAGGAGATATGTAAATGAAAAAGTTGTTAAAATGGTTGGGTATATTTTTAAGCATAATCATCTGTATTGCTATTGTTGCACTTGGGATTTGCGAGATTAGGACAAGGCTCATGCAGAATGATTATTCAAGCATATATTATAATGAAAAATACCAAACACCAATTATAATAGAAAATGTTGAAGTCATTACTCAGGACATTTCCTGCGGATATGCTGTAATAGAAATGTTTTCAGCGTGGAATGGGGGAGATGTTACTGAAGAATCTCTTTATAATCAATATGGTAAGGTAGTTACATCAACAGGTAATAAGTTTTGCCAGGAAATGAACAAGCAATTTCCAGAGTACAAAACTGAAATCCATAAATATTTGAAAAACTCTGAATTTATCGATATCATGTATGACTCCTTGGCTGCTGGAATGCCAGTGCCTTTTGAGTGGGCAGCACTTTACGGCGACCAGTGGACCTTACATTATTCATTAATCGTGGGTGCTGATATTCCAAATGATAAAATCACCGTGGCCAATCCTTATGGCTATTATGAAGAAATAACAGTGGAAGAGCTACTTGCTAGAACCAGCTTTGAAGCCTACGAAGATATGCCATTATTTATGGAAATGGGATTTGCCATCGGTTTATTTGAGAAAAATACTATTTATTCGGTAAAGGAAAGTAACGATTAATTTATGTATTTAATTTCAGCATATTTTGATAAAAATACAACTGAACAGCTACAGAAATATATAGACAGAATTGCTGTGGTATCAGGTAATAGTTTCATGGTCGATAATCAGGTTCCGCCGCATCTTACACTGGCAGCAATTGAGGCTAGAAGTGTGGATGTTCTTGTCCCTGCATTTGAATCATTACATGATAAATTACAGCAAGGCGATATTTCAATAATTACCGTAGGCCAGTTTATGCCAAAAGTAATTTATGCGGCACCGTATATAAATCAATATCTGTTTGAATTGAATAGATGCATCTGCGATGCCTATGCCGATGTTACAGAAACTACCATCAGCAAATATTATAGGCCACTATCATGGCTTCCGCATATTACACTTGGAAAGACATTGAATAGCCTGCAAATGAATGAAGCTGTTAAGGCTATGCAGGAGTTTAAAAGCATCGACGCAAAAATTATTCGCATTGGATTAGCGAAGGTTAATCCCCACGCAGATGTGAGCATCATTGATTTAGAATATTGTAATAGATAAGCTCTGGATTACCAGAGCTTTATTTTTTTAATACTGTTAGACATATCTAACCTAAAGTAGTAATATGTAATCGACAAAAATCAAAAGATGGGAGTGATGTAAATGAGTATCAAATTCCTGCAAGCTTTATGAAAACAGCAGTAGACGTTCTTAGACATGGAGATATGACCGTGCCAGAATATATGATATGGCTTCAGAAGGCAGATTTTACTAACTGCCCAAAGGTAACATTTATTTATGGTTCTGATGAAACACTTTATGCCTGTGCGCCATCTTTGGAAAAGGTTATGCAAAAATACGGTGTAGCCTACGAATTAATTGTAGGCGATGGAATGTTTCACTGTTATCCAGCCTTCCCTGTGGTGAAAGAAGCTAAAGAAGGTTGGGACAAGATGGTTGATTTAATAAAAGGTGCATAGACCGCAAGTAATAATAGACAACATATGAAAGATTGTGTATGATATAAATATATAATTTTTTCACAAAGGGGAAGAGCGATGAATAAAAAATTAATATTAGGTTTATGTATTGCCGGTATGTTAGGAATCACAGCATGTGGTTCGCAGCAAACAAGCGAGCAAAGTGAATCAGCTGTTGAAGCGGCTACTGAAAAAGAAGAAGCTTTAAATAATGCTAAAGATACAGTTGAAGCAAATCTAGCTGCTGAAGAAAACGCAGAACCTGATATTTTCTATGATGGTTCAGAAATTGCACCATCAATAGATATTAGTGGCTGTGATACATTTACTCAAATCGTTGACAAAAAGCTTAGTTCAGGAATGTGCTATACAAATGCAACGATTGGTGATGCAGATGTTTTACTTGTTGGTAGCGGTTGCTATGACAACATGGATGGCAATATGGCAGCAATTGATTCAACTATTTTTATATACGACAAAGATGGACTAATTAAGGAAATAGGTAAGGTTACCAGCGGTGGTACATCTTATCCACTTGCTATCAAAGACGGCAATCTTTTCTGTGCTAGCAATGGTTGGATTTCAGAAGTTACCATTTCGAATGAAGAGATTCAACTTGTAAAAGAATCATGGGCTGATTATAGCTCTAAAGATAATGGCGAAGATGCTTTCTATACCTATGATGCTTCTACAAAAACCAAAACGGAAATAGATGAAGATAGCTTCTGGTCATTATATGATGTTCTTGAGGATGCTGAAATACTAAATTTTAATAAAATTCAGTAAGCATTTTTAACTGTAAAAAATTTAATAAGAGCACTCAGTTCCATTAAGGTATCTGAGTGCTTTTTCTTTACAGAAAAAGCAGCATTAGCAAGATTTAAGAAACATAATTCTTTTATATGCCAATTAAATCTTTATTTTGTCAGTAAAATCAACTAGAATAGTGACATTAAGATTTAAAAGATATGGTATAAATTCGGAGAGTATTAAATGGGAAATATTAATGTTCATGAAAAAGTAAAAGAGCGACTGATAAGATATGCAAAGATTGATACTCAATCTCAGCCTTATAGCGGTCATTGGCCAACTACTGAAAAACAAAAGGATCTAGCCATCGTTCTGAAAAAAGAACTGATAGAAATAGGCGTTTCAGATGTGTACCTGGATGAAACAAACTATGTAGTATATGGCCGAATTCCTTCTAATATTAATGATGAAAATGCTACAGCTGTAGGGTTTGTGGCACACATGGATACCGCACCAGATGCAAGTGGAACCGATGTAAAACCATGGGTATTAGAGAATTATGATGGCAAAGACATAGTTCTTAATGAAAAAGAGCATATTGTAATGAAAGCAGCGGATTATACAAATCTTGAAAATTACATTGGCCAGGATTTGATCCTTACCGATGGAACAACTTTATTAGGTGGAGATGATAAAGCATCCATCGCAGCTATCATGACAATGGCGGAATATCTTTGCGATAATAGTGATATTAGACATGGTGAAATAGCCTTAGCATTCACTCCTGATGAAGAGGTAGGAGGATTGGCAAAGGATTTAGATTTAAACCGATTTGGAGCAAAATGTGCTTACACATTAGATGGCGACCATTTAGGATGGTACGAAAATGAAACATTCTATGCTTCAGAAGCAGTTTTTGAATTCACAGGCAGAAGTGTTCATACAGGAACTGCGAAAGACATAATGATTAATGCTGTAGATATTGCAGCTGAATTTATCGGAATGCTACCTAAAAAAGAAAGGCCACAAAATACTGATGGAAGAGAAGGCTTCTATCATGTAATCTCATGTAATGGTGATTGCGAATATTCTAAAGTTAGACTTATTATACGTGATTTCGATTTTGACACCTTCAAAAAACGAGAGGCGTTTTTAAAAGAGTGTGCTGAAAAAATAGGAAACACCTATGGAAATGATAGAGTTAAACTAACAATCAGCCATCAATACAGTAATATGAAAGAAATTCTTAAAGATGTACCATATATGACAGCAATACTGGAAGATGCCATTAAAAAAGCAGGAATCACACCAGTGTGTGAACCTTTTAGAGGCGGTACAGATGGAGCTGCGCTTTCTTTCAGAGGATTGCCATGCCCTAATTTATCAGCAGGATATGAAAATGCCCATGGAAGATTTGAATATGTTCCAATTCAATCTATGGTAAAAAATGTTGAAATATTACTTAACATTATAAATGCCTATGCCAATCATAGATGATAATACAGAATAATTAACGAATCGAGATTTACGGAGGAAAATATGCAAGAATTACAATTACATCGAGTTTATAAGCATTTTAAAGGTGATTATTATTTAGTGGAAGATATTGCGAGAGATTCAGAAACTCAAGAGGAAATGGTTGTATATCGCAAATTATACGAGGACGGATCACTTTGGGTTAGACCTAAGAAAATGTTTTTATCTGAAGTGGATCATGAAAAGTATCCTGAGATAACACAAAAGTATAGATTTGAGCTTCAAGAAATTGCAAGCAAAAAGCACTGAGTCATGTGAGAGTAAGAGAATTAGTCAGTCAAATCAACTAGAAAGTAGATCGAAGGAGAAAATGTTATGACACTTGATGAATTAAGATTTGATATAGCAAAAGAGCAGAAGAGTGGAATTCCTTTTATAGCTGCATCTATAGTTTTGTGGGGAATGATTACAATAGTAACATTACTAAATATTCCAGTTAAACAGCAAAACATCCTAGTTTTCTGCTGTTCTTGTCCATTGATGCCACTTGCAATGATAATAGGAAAAATAGTCAAAGTAGATTTGTTTTCCAAAAACAATCCATTAAGTAAGGCAGGTCTTTTATTCACGATGAATCAGATGCTATATATTTTGATTGTTATGTGGGTATTTAATGCCGTACCTGAAAAAATGGTTATGGTATTTGCAATGGTTTTTGGAGCGCATTTGCTGCCATATTCATGGCTATATATTTCCAATGCATATAAAATTTTTTCGATAATAATTCCAATTATATCATTAATATCAGGTGTATTGTTTAATGCCACAGTAGTTGCTTCAATAATGTGCATCTGTGAATTATGTTTTCTTATTATGCTGATTATAGAAGTGAGAAAATACAATTAGAACAATTATTAGAAATATAAGGCTTGATAATTTTTCTAAGAAGGGGAGTGTCTAATATTGAACAGCCTTCAAATGAAACAGCTGTTGTAACAGAGACTGAATCAACATCAGAAAATATTTCAGAAGAAGTAACCAAGTGGCTTATTACGTGAAAATAGTGAGAATATGAATTTGTGATGTAATGATTTCAGACCGTGTGGCGTAACTTGGCACCATATTTGAAATATAGTGTAATACACTTCAAATAACTAAAGTAAACTAGAAAAATAAAAGAATAATCAGTTCATTTTTAGCAAAATACTACGGTAAAAAGCAACTATTCATAGCAAATTGTCGTAGTATCATAAATCTCAAAGCCACAAAGCCTATTCGGGAGAGTAAATGTAGAGCCAAAGTATATTTCAGTTTATAGAATCAGAAAGGTTAAATAAGGATAGAGACATGATTTTATTAGTGATCGATATACAAAAAGGAATCGCAGATAACAGATTATTTAATTTTGATAGTTTTATTCAAGACACAAAAAAGATTATTGATGCTGCAAGGGATAATAATGTTGAAATCATCTATGTTCAGCATGATGATGGACCGGGAACAGGATTCTCGGTAGGTGATTGGAATTTTGAAATTGCTGATCAGGTTGCTCCAACAGCTTCTGAAAAAGTATATATTAAGAATTCCAGTTTGTAGGGGTAATAAAAATGAACTATAAGATAATTGATAAAGAAAAATACTATAGAAAAGGAGTGTTTCACCACTTCTCGGAAGACTGTAAATGTTCGACTTCAATGACTGCAAGAATTGACGTTACGTATCTGGTTGAGTATTCCAAAAGAAATGGGACAAAGTTTTATATAAATTTCCTTTATATTCTATCAAAAGTTTTGAACTCACGTGAAGATTACAGAATGGGGTACCTTTGGCAGACAGATGAGCTGATTTGCTATGACGTAATAAATCCTACGCAGTATGTTTTTCATGAAGATACGGAAACCTGTACGCCGGTATATACAGAATATTTTGAGGAATATAAAAAGTTTTACACTGGTGCTTTAAATGATGTTGAGGAAGCGAAGAAGACTCGTGAATATGGTTTAGACATGGCAAATCATCCAAACTGGTTTGATGCATCTTATATATCATGGCTTTCATATGACTCGCTTAATATTGAATTGACTGATGGACATTTATTCTTAGCTCCTATTATCAATTGGGGGAAATACAGAGAGGAAAACGGTAGACTTGTTATGCCTGTAACTGTTCGACTTAATCACGCAATTGCAGATGGATATTTGGTTGCTAATGTATTTCGTCTTTTGGAGAAGGAAATCAATTCTTTTGTTGAGTCATAATCGCACAATTCCAATTTGTAGAGGTTTTTAGAGGGATTATATTTAATAATAAATATTTTAAGCAGATCGAAAGTTAAAGGGAAAATGATTTTTAAAGTAGCGATTTTACAGTTTCGTGCAGAGAATACGAATATAAAGAAAAATATTGATACTATAATCTATTATATGCATGAAGCATCAAAAAATGGAGCAGATATTTTGCTTCTTCCGGAATGTTTTATAACAGGTTATGATCTTCCAATAACATTTGAAAAAAGCATATCATGCGAAGATGATGTTATAGCTAAAGTATGCAACACAGCCAAAATGCTTAGCATAGGTGTCGTACTGACATCATTTACAAAAGGCAAAGAAAAACCTCAAAATACAGCATTTGTAATTAATAAGTCTGGAAAAATAATAATGAATTATTCAAAAGTTCATACTTGTGATTTTGCAGATGAAAAAGATGTTGAGGCAGGAACCGAGTTTAAGGTCTGTGATTTTGATGGAATAAAAATTGGCATAATGATTTGCTATGATAGGGAATACCCTGAGAGTGCGAGAATGCTTATGTTAAAAGGTGCAGAGATAATTCTTGTGCCTAATGACTGTGGCTCGATGAAACCTCGTATTCAAGCATTGTCAACCAGGGCATATGAAAACATGGTTGGAATAGCAATGGCAAATGCAAATGGACACAATGCAGGCTGTTCGTGTGCATATAGTCCTATATGCTGGGATAAAAATGGTATCTGCACTGATAATACAATTGTGCTCGCTGATGATATGACAGAAGGATTGTATTATGCTGATTTTGATATGGATGCAATACGAGAATACAGAAGCACAGAAATGATGGGCAATACATTCAGAAAAGTAGGAGCATATAAGGGATTATTAGATGCTACAATTTCAGCACCATTTATAAGGGATGGACAAGAATAATTCATAGTCAGGTAATAGTTTATTATTTCAAAGGTAGGAAAAAATAGTCTGTCTGATAGTGAAATAGATATAATTGCAGGTATCTTTAATAGGTAATTCGAGGGAATTAAAATGCAGGAAAAAATTAATAAACAGCTTAGTTTGACTGGAAATATGCTTAAAGTAATAGCCATTATTGCAATGACTATTGATCATTTGGCTTGGATGGGTATAGAGACTTATACTCAAGCAGAAACCGTTAGTCAGATATTATTGCATATGGTTGGAAGGCTTACAGCTCCTATAATGATATTTTTTGTAGCTGAAGGATATCATCATACTCATGATTATTATAGATATCTAAAAAGGATGGCTATCTTAGCTCTTATAAGTCATTTTGCCTTTTGTTATTTTAATATGTCTAGCTTTAATCCTTTTAAGAATCTGATTTTTAATTCAACGAGCATAGCATGGCCACTTATGTGGGGGCTTATTTTTCTTAAAGTATGGGATTCAACAAAATTTAAAACGTGGATTAAGGTATTGATTACTATTATAGGGTGTATTTTAACCTGTACAGCTGACTGGAGCTGTGCAGCACCAATAGCAATTTTGTTAATTGGTCGAAACCACGGAAAGTTTCATAGACAAATGCTGTATCTTATGTTTTCCGTTAGTATGTACGCAGTTGCTTTTTTTATAGTTCACAGCCACATATATGGAATATTACATTTGGCATGCTGGGTAACGGTACCGCTTTTGGCTCTATATAACGGTAAACGAGGAGAATGCAAATGGCCAATGTCATTAAGTTAAGAGGGATGTATAAAGATCTCTGCATCAGGAATGATGCAGGGGTCTTTTTTCTATAAAGGGTTGACATTAATGCAGAAAAGTGCGGCCGCTTTCGCTACTGATTATTTTCAGAGGTAGCGAAAGCGGCCCTTGAAATTGTAAGTATATTTACAAATTTCAGGGAGGCGCACATGAAACCACAAATGGTAAAGAAACTTTTGATGTCACAAATTAAAACAATTGCAGATAATGCAAAATCTTTCTGTATTGATTCTGAAAGAAATTTCTCACGGAAAAGAAAATTGTCTATGGAAAAAGTCATTACAGGAATTATTGGTATGGGAAG
>NZ_FOQF01000043.1 GCF_900113655.1 Pseudobutyrivibrio sp. OR37
CCTGCCGGTGTTGCCTTGAATATAAGTGCTTTGCACAAACTTAATCTTTCATTTGCTTGATTACAGGATATCTGCCCAGAAATGGGAGTCAAGGATGCTTCGCACCGATGGCTGAGTCCTTGACACCCATTTCAAGGCAGATAAAATATCAACAAGCAAACGAAGGATTAGTTGTCATACATAAAAGTATGAGGTATTCAAATAATCAATGGCTTGCGTAAGCAAGGCTTCCTTTTTTAACAGAAAAGAGGTAAACTTTAGCCATCAATTCTAGAACCTATTTTTCAAGAGGGAATCTCTCACTACTTCCAACTGACACTGAATTTACTCTATCCTATACTACATTTAGCTTGAAACAAAACCAAAATCCTATAGAATTATACGTAGAGTATAAGTAATAATGGGAGGATTTTGTATGAATGAAACAATGGAAACAAAGGCCCTTCAGGCGTCTTTGTGCTATAAAGATCTTACAGATAGGTTAGATATTCATCCTAATGCTAAGGTCTTTTTTAATTTGTCCAACGACAGACAAAAGATGATTGAAAAGTCATGCTATACTCATAACCCATTTCCAGGTGTGCTAAAGCCAGTGCTTTTATCACTTAGGAAAAAGGCTGTTAAAAAGCTTTACGAAGAGGAAAGGATTTTACAAACAGGGCCAGCGGCTGCTATTCTCGCTTTAGACGCTGCTCTCACTCAAGAAATTGGCTGTCTTCGCACTGGTAATAATCAGTACAAGGATATTTACTGCGACGTTGATCTTGCAGGTTTGCAAGTTATACGTCTTTATATGAGTGACTATGAAGGAAATAAAGAATTTATAAAATCTCGCTACAATTCCGCTATTAGGGTTGATAATGCCCTTAATGGTTCATTTTATAAATATAAAACTGCGGATAATCGTAGCTTCTCAGCACACGTTTACTATGAATCCCAAAAACGTATTATGCTGAAAACCCTTGGCATCACCAAAAATCCAGATAAATTCACCTTTGGTTCTATGCCATTTGACAAACTCACCACTCGCAAGGCTGTCAAAAAATGGAATGCTTTAGATTTGGAGGAAGCAACCTTTGAAAATGGAGCCTGCGGATGCATGCTTCGAACTCGTGATGAATGGGAAGCTACAGAGGTTGGTAAGGCTGTTTGCAATATGCCATTGTTCAGGTCTACTAAAGTTTCAGATTCTCCTGTAAAAAAACTGAATTACTCTGATATGTCAAAAGGACCTTTATCAGGAATTAAGGTTTTGGATTTAACTCATATTATCGCAGGTCCTGCATGTACTCGTCTTTTAGCTGAAGCAGGGGCTGATGTACTGATGATTCGCAGAGGCGATTTCATTCATCAAGAGCAGGCCATGCTTGAGCTTGATGGCTGGGCAGGTAAAAACAGCATCCAGTTAGATTTCAATGTTAAAGAACAGCTTGCTAAAGCCAAGGAATTAGTTAAGGAGGCTGATGTTGTTGTATGCTCATATCAGCGTGGGGCATTAGATAAATTCGGACTTTCCGAAGCCGACATCCACGCTCTTAACCCTAACATCATCTATGCATCTTTAATGTGCTTTTCAGATACAGTTTGGGCTAATCGTCCTGGCTGGGCCCCTTGCGCTGAAGATATCACTGGCCTTAGTGTGAGAAACGGTTCTCTGGAAAATCCGGTAAACCTTAATGGAGTCCCACTTGATTATATTCCTGGAATGATTTTATGTGCAGGAGTTCTAGACGCCTTAAAAAAGCAACTGACTATTGGCGGAAGCTACACTATTACAGGTTCATTAACTCGTGGTGGCTATTGGCTTCACGAATGTACTGATATGTGGGAAAATCAGACAGCTAAGTCTGCAGACAATATCGTTTACAACAAAAATATTGATACCTTTAACAATGCCTTCACCCTAGTAAAAAACACTGCAGTTGGTGATGTTTATTTCCCTTCTCCTGCCACAAATATCGGCTTGGAAAATAATTATTACCGCGTGTCCAACATGCATTTTACAGATGGGAACACATCCTTCAAATCTGAAAAATAATATATTAGGAGCATAAATAATGAATAAGAAATACGATTCACTTTTTACACCATGGAAGATTGGAAATTGTGAAATTAAAAATAGAATTGTCTTAACATCTATGGGTGGGACAGACCTTTTTGGTTGGATGGAAAAAAATCACTTTGATAAGGCTGGTGCTGATTTCATACTCAGTGTAGCAAAAAACAACGCCGGTCTTGTTTTACCTGGTTGCCAGCCTGTTTATAACCCTATGTTTGGACAATGGCTTTATAAAAACAAAAAAATGTACAAAGAGCTTGCTGCATGGATGCCAGAGTTTCATAAAACTGGCGCCAAGCTTTTCGTTCAGCTTACTGCTGGCTTTGGCCGCTCCTTCACAGTTAGCACCATGATGGAGACCCTTTACAACAATCCTGTTCTTCGTGTTCTTTCAAAACCTGTTATGGATTTAGATAAAATTACTGCCAGCGCCAGCCCATCTCCTAACAGATGGTCAGACAAACTCCCATCAAGAGCTTTAACAGTTGAAGAGATTCATGAATTTGTCACAGCTTTCGGTAAAACCGCAAAGCTTTTAAAAGAAGCTGGCGTTGATGGAGTAGAAATTCATGCTGTACATGAGGGATATCTTCTGGATCAGTTTACTCTCGATTACGTAAATAAAAGAACTGACGAATACGGTGGCTCATTCGAAAATAAATATCGTTTTGCTGTTGAAATCGTTCAGGAAATCAAAAAACAGTGCGGAGAAGATTTTCCAGTATCCTTAAGATACAGTGTTGTTTCAAAAACTAAAGGCTTCCGTGAAGGGGCTCTTCCTGGAGAAGAATATACCGAAGCAGGTCGTGATTTTGAGGAATCAAAAAAGGCTGCAAAATATTTACAGGATGCAGGCTACGACATGCTTAACTGCGATAATGGAACCTATGATGCCTGGTATTGGGCACATCCTCCTATCTACATGCCAGAAAACTGCAACCTGGAGGATGTAAAAAATATTCGTAAATACGTAGATATCCCAGTTGTCTGCGCAGGCCGCATGAATCCTGAGGTGGCTGCCAATGCTATTTCAAATGGCGATATCGATGGCGCAGGCTTCGCAAGACAATTCCTTGCTGATACTGAATGGGTAACAAAGCTTATGAATGACAATGAAGATGATATTCGTCCATGCATTCTTTGCCACAGCGGTTGCTTCAATATGTGTCACTATAAGGGTGTACCTAACGACCAGGATTTATCTGATAGCCTTCACCTGGCTAGATGTGCCGTCAATGCTGAAACTATGCAAAAGGACAAGCATTTCATTAAGCCAACCACATCTCCTAAAAAAATCATCATCATTGGTGGTGGAATTGGCGGCATGGAAGCTGCTCGCGTTCTAAAGCTTCGTGGACATGAGCCTATAATCTATGAGAAATCAGACCGTTTAGGTGGAACTTTTATAGCTGCTAGTGCTGAAAGCTACAAAGGAAAGCTTCGTGATTTGTTATCATGGTACATCAGAAAAATGGAGCAGATGAAAATCGAAATCCATCTTAATACTGAAATCACAGACTTAAGCCAATTTGGCGCAGCTCCTATAATTGTAGCTACTGGCTCTACTGCCAGAGTTTTAAGAAATGTCCCTGGCCACGAAAAGATGATAGAAGCTTGCCAATTCCTTACTGGCACAGAGGTTGGTGAAACTGTTGCTGTTATCGGCGGCGGTCTCACTGGAAGCGAAATCGCTTACGAGCTTGCCCTCAAAGGTAAGAAACCTATCATCGTAGAAATGAAGGATGATTTGGTTTCACAAAAGGGCGTTTGCCTGGCCAATAGCTCTTATCTAAGAGAATGGTTCGCTTGGAAAAACATTCCAGTCTACCTTGAGACAAGCCTTAAGGAAGTGAGGGATAACGGAATCCTATGCGTTACAAAGGATGGAAAGGAAATTGAAATTGCCTGCGATTCGGTTATTAGCTCCGCAGGATATGTTCCTACTCCTCTAGTTTCAAAGGATAAAAAGCCTTCTAACGTTGAACTTGTAGGTGATTGTAATGGTATCGGAAATCTTAGAACCGTAATTTGGCGAGCTTACGAAGTTGCTATGAAATTATAAGCTATTTACTAAAAGATGTAGTCTTAACAGGCTACATCTTTTTTTTATTACGTTGATTTGACATAGGGCTATACAACGTTATAAAAATGTGTTAGAATCGTGAACTGTATTTTACGTGTAACGTAATCGATTAGATATGGAGGATAGCAATGTCAAATTTAGTTGTTTCAAATTCTAATGCTGGTAATGAAAAGCAGTATATTATATTCAAGTTAAATGAAGAATTATATGGTATTGATATCATGAAAATTAATACAATTATTATGATGCCTGAGATAACAGATGTACCACTCTCACCTGATTACGTTGAGGGTATGATTAGCTTACGTGGTAATGTTATTCCAATCATCAATCTTCATAAGAGATTTAATTATGGCGATGATAACATCACAAATAATTCTCGTATTATTGTATTTAATCATACTGAGGACGATCAAATCGGAATTATTGTAGATTCAGTTAATGAAGTTACTGTTATTGCTGATGAAAACATCGAATTGCCTTCACCATTTGTTAAAAAAGAGGACTCATTTATCTCAGGTGTTGGTAAACAAGATGAAAATCTTATTTCAATTCTTGATGTAGATTTATTAGTTGATGAAGATATTTTAGCCGAAAAAATCGCCTAAATACTATAAAAATAGCCTCCCGAAAGGGAGGTTTTTATAGTTAAAAGATTGTTAATTGATTAACAATAAGTTTACAATAAGTAATTTTTTCAATTTTTTTAAATATTATAGTGAATGCTGTTTTTCACGCTAAGGCAGGGGATTTTCCTGTATATATTCTTCCAATATTTCGGCCGCATCGCCAATTATCTCCCCGCAAGGACGCTTTTTATAATACTCTTGTGTTCTTGCTTCAGGAGTTGGATTGTCGTGCTTAACATTCAATCCAAGCATTTCACGACAAATAATTGTTCCATGCTTTTCCTCGAATCGATGAGCCAATTCTTGTATTCTCGCGTAATGCTCTGCCTTAACCTCACCGGTCTCTGGCCCATCATATCCATATAGAAGACCTGCCACCATAAACATTCCACTTACAGATCCACATACCTCACGAAGTCTTCCCATTCCACCACCAAATGATGATGCCATTTTTGACAACTGTTTACTATCTATAGGAAGTAAATCCTCAAACGCTAATACTATCGATTGAGAACAGTTATAGCCTTTTTTAAAGTTTTCCATTGCAGCTTCTCGTCTAGTCATTTACATATCCATCCTTTCAATTTCTCTATTATAAATCAGTTTAGAAATTTCAGCTACAGGCTATTATCTAGATTTTCAATTCGTATTTTTTTAGGGAATCTCTATATTTATTTTGATAATATCATGTGGCGCCTTCCATTCTTTTATTGGAGGATATTTACTCATTATATAGTCAACCTTTGGCACCTTTCCCATCTCTGTTATATTTATGTTTTCATCCTAAGCTCTAACTAAAATTAATAAATTATTATTCAAGGGAATAAATATGGACACCTCTATATCTTAATATATCTATAGTTAATTAAACAGCTTTGGCAAGGAGGTGCCCACTATGAAAGGATATGTTATTGATGAAGGATATATGGGATATGTAGATGGTGTTTATGAATTATTTGCTACTGAAGATGATTACCTTGACTACATGGCTGCCTAAACTACTACACTGAATTGATTGGAGGTAACTCTATGGAACTTACAAATAAAATAATTGCTGTAGATTTTGATGGAACACTATGTTTTTGCGAATGGCCCAATTTAGGTTCACCCAATCTTCCACTTATCAATTATCTACATCAACAAAAATCAATGGGAAATAAAATCATATTGTGGACTTGCCGCGCTGGCAAAGCTCTCGCCGAAGCACTTGAATGGTGCCAACAGCAGGGCCTTGAATTCGATGCTGTTAATGATAATTTGCCAGAAGTTGTTGCACTATATGGTAATAATAGCAGAAAGATATCCTGCGATATTTATATAGATGATAGAAATATGAAATTAGAGGATTTATTACATGTAAGCTAATCAACAATCTCCTATTGATTAGCTTACATAATCCTTCTTTATCATATTAATGATTTCCGTTTCCTCAACAGGCTTCGAATAATAATATCCTTGAAAACTGTGCACACTATAACGCCTTAATATTTCTGCCATGCCAGGTGTTTCTATTCCCTCAACACAAACCTTTGCATCGTACAGATTCGCTACCTCTGTAAATTTACTTACAAGAGTTTTTTCACGCTCATCATCTTCTATTTTTTGTACAAAGCTTCTATCGATCTTGATGGTATCAAATGGTAATGCTTTTACTAATCCCATGGATGAAAATCCTGTTCCAAAATCATCTAAAGCTATTCTGATACCATCAGATTTTAATTTATACATGGTATTTTTTAGTAATCCCATGTCCAGTAGTCTGCATCGCTCTGTTATCTCCAAGCATAGTTGCTTTGGTGGATAATCTGAATCTTCTATCACATTTTTAACTATTTCAACGAAATTATTTTTCTCAATCTGTGAATAAGAAAGATTTACATTAATAATAAATGATGGTAATAGTCTAATAAATTTTAACGATGCTTTTACAGCCGTCTTCAAAATCCATTCGCCTAATGCTGGAAACATTGAATCCTTCTCCAATACAGGAATAAATTCATCTGGAGGTACAATTCCAAATTCCTCATTTTTCCAGCGCAACAGTGCTTCTGCCCCTATAATCTTCTCCGTCTCAGCATCTATTATAGGTTGATACAATAAATAGAAGCCTTCAAAATTATGTGATATGGAATTTCTTATTGTATATAGCTGTTCAATAGATTTCTTTTCATCTCTATTTGATGAACCTTTAAATTCTACAATGTCTCCCTGCTTTAAATCACGTGACTCATCAAAAGCAAAATTTAAACAAGCATATACTGTTTGTGCATCAGTATTAAAATCCTTTACGCCTACCATACCAGCATATAATTCTAATACAATACTTCTGCCATCCACAGAAACGCCCTTAATCAACCTATCACATAATTTGTTATAACTATCTTCTATAATTTTTATATCCTCTAAAGTTGAAATGATACCAAACTTAGTTCCATCCATTCGATAGGCCTTGCCTTGGTTTCCAACAACTTCCTGCAACATTCTTCCGCATTCCTGCAGAATCTTATTGCCACCCTTATATCCATATAACTCGTTGATTTGAGCAAATCTATCAACACCAATTAGACCAACGTTCACTTTCATGTGGTTATCAATATAATTAGATAAATCTTTGAAAAATCCGAACTGGTCCCTTAATCCAGTAAGACTATCAATATGATGCTGTTCTGAATGATTTTTTATCGCACCACAAAAATATTCCATATTTCCATCTTCATCTTTTAGAACAATGCCACGGCAGCTACATACTTCATACTCTCCATTTGGCTTAACTGCACGATACTGCATATCATGCTCATCAGATTTTCCCGCAAAAATTGTTTCAATACCCTCATGATAAACTTTTCTATCATCAGGATGAATATGCTGCTCCCAAAGATCACCTGCTCCTACCATATATTCATCTGGCAATCCAAATAAACTAACTAGAGTTTTTGACCATTTTGAATAATCATATTTCATGTCACAAAGATACACATGGGAATCCTCAGCTATAATTGACATACATTCAAATAGTTTATCAAGCTTTGCAAGTCTTTCTTTTGGAATTTGGTTATTTTCCATTTAAGCACCCCACCTTTTTATGACATTTCTAATTACCTTTATATTTTATTATACCTACCGAAGCCTAATTCCTTCATTTAAATATCATTAATTTTCTATGGTTTATCTGTGAATTTTATAAATCCTTATAATTTATCTACAATAAAAAACCGCCTTAAAGACTAATCTTTAAGACGGTATAGATTTATATATAAATTTTTTACTCTTCTATGATTCCATCAGCACTTACTGTATACTCCGCATCCTGCCCACTCAAATTTTTAGTTTTCCACTCTCCAAAGGAAATAGTAATAGCGGTTTCATCAGTCTGCACAACGTAGCTAATCTGTCCATCCTCATAGGCTTCACCACCGTACCAGCCCCCAAAGGTTTTTGTTACCTTATCACCTTCTTTGATAACCACTGTGTAATCATCATTAACCTGGAAGTTTATACAATCTTCTGGCAAGCCTGATAAAGTAATCACTGTTCCCTTCTGAATAGTTGATGTAGATAATGTTGCAATTACATTTACCGTATTCATTCCTAATTCATTATTCTCGGAAGGAGCATCAGCATACTTATTCATATAGCTAACAGGTAAAGTAAAGGATTTCGCTTCAGCAGCCATTACCGTTCTAATATTATTATAAGGTGTTAATAATATTAATCCCATAATGATGCAAACAACCATAGAACCAATTCTTTTAACTGCATTATTCATAATAATCCCTCCTTGTTAGCTAAAATACAAACAGGGAGATACAAGCAGTAACCAACTGCCATGTATCTCCCTTGGTGTAAATCTAATTATATGTTTATACACATTCTAAATCAATTAAAAGAGTTTGAAAAAAATGTGAAAGGTTGAATCATTGAGGAGTAAAAATCTCCTCAGCCCATTGTATCAGCATTTTCGTGAACTATGTATTTAATTGTATTTTTTTGCAACTTTGCCTTCATGAACCTACTCCTGCTTTTAGTGTCGTTAGCAGATTTCAGACATTATGGTATATGCCACAATTACATTCTGACTTTTTCTGATAAAACGATTGCATCATCTCTATATGCTGTTCCAGTATAGTCATGTTTAAAATGTACCACTTCATTCTTAATTGCTGGTGTTGTATACTTTCCATCAACATCTATAACAAGCTCTATATCTGGATCAAACTGATTTAGAGTTTCAATAAAATCTCTTATTCTCATATTATCCCTCCTTTAAAACGTTATATATAAACTATTGTTTACAGAAATTCATTAAGTCTATCACGGTTTCCTACTCATGTCAATCTCTTAATGTGACAATTATTTACTACTATTAGATTAATAATTGGTACGACAATATTTTGGCTTCACGATATTATCTTTTTAGGATAAATATATTGTATCAGGAGGATATTTATGAAAATCTTAAATGTAACAGATTCAGAATTTACAAATTACGGTCGCATTATCGAAGGATATGAAGCCGAGAAAAAAGAAATTGCTGATGCACTTGCTGCAAATACACCAATCCCTGAAGGAACAGATTATGTTGCAGAAGAAAAAGCACTTCAAAATTTACATGCAGCATCAGTAATCACTAATTCTCTTTTTGGTGGTTCGCCAATGCAGTTTGGATGGTGCAATGGTCACAACACAAAACTAAATTGTCTTGAATATCATCGCTCAAGTGAAATTAACCTTGGCGCAACAGATTTCATTCTTCTTTTAGCTAAGAGAGAAGAAATCGTAGACTATAAACTTGACTCAAGCAAAGTCAAAGCATTTTTAGTTCCAAAGGGTGTTATGGTTGAAGTATATGCAACTAGTCTTCACTATGCGCCTTGCCAGGCTCATAAGGATTCTGGTTTCCAGGTACTTGTTGGTTTACCTCAGGGTACTAACGTAGGAATGCCTCAATTCACTGCTGGTAATCAAGAAGATAAAATGTTAACCGCAACAAATAAGTGGTTACTTGCTCATGCTGAAGCAGCAGAAGCACAAAATGGTGCTTGGGTTGGTATCACAGGTGAAAATATTGATATTGCTACTCTTATTTAAGCTAAAATATATATACTTTAAAGCTCTTCCTTTATGGAAGGGCTTTTGATTTTTATCCTGCAGAAACCACTTATCCTGAAATTTTTCCTGCATAAAATTTCAAATATGTTTCCTAATTCACATACTCTTCATGCTTTTCTTTAAATATTCCCATTACTTCACACTTTGTTTAGGATTTAAACTTTTTTGAATTATATAATTTCATTAATATGAATGTTTTCCGCTTCTATATTTTAAGGAGATTCAAATGGAAAAGTATGACTTATCAGCTATTGATGCTTACATTAATAGAGCCTATAAAATAATTATTGTTTTACCTCTCACTGGAGCTACCACTTCGGCTTTTGTTTTCACTATATTCAAACTAACCAACCTTTGGCCAATGGTTCCTATCCTTCCGCTAGTCTTATATGACCTTATTAATCTTTTTTATCTTATATTTGCCATTTATCTTTTAAAAACCGGTTTCGATGAAAATGGAACAATCAAACCCAAAAAGATTCTTGTAGCTAAACTATATATTGGCATTTTAGTATTTGCCCAGTGGAATTATATAACCTATCTGATTCCTTATCACGAATGGTGGGCTTATTTGTTTTTCTTTATTGGACTTACTATAGTTTTTTTCGATTATCGTTTTACCGCTTTGATTAGCGCTTCATTAATTATTTCAACTTTTATCTCCTGGATAATTAATGGTCAATATCATTTCTTGGATCCTGCTGATACTTTATTTTTGCCTTCACTTATCCTTAGACTTTTTTGTATTGGTCTTTCAACCTCTACTCTTCTATTCATTACTTATTTTGGAGGGAAATATCTTGTTGAAGAATTGGACCGACATGCTAATTATGACACGCTAACTCATCTTTTAAATAGACGCACCATGGATACATATCTTAATGAAGCTATCCATGAAGCTCATTCTAAAAAATCTACCTTCTGTTTAATGATGATTGATATCGATGATTTTAAACATGTCAATGATACCTATGGTCATGAGTTCGGCGACGAGGTCTTAAAATATGTAGCTAATACTATTTCTACTGGTGTTAAAAAGAATGATCATGTATTTCGTTGGGGAGGTGAAGAAATTCTTGTTTTGTTAAAAACAGATAGTGAAAAGGCTTATGCAGCTGCAGAACGTATACGAAACGATATTGTAAAGGATGCTATCTTATATAATAATAAAGAAAAGGTATTTGTTTCAGTAACAATTGGACTATCCTCCTTTAATGAAAATCATACAATAAAAGATATGATGGAAGATGCTGATCAAAAACTATATTATGGAAAGAACAATGGTAAGAATCAAGTTGTTATTTCTTTATAAATATGTAATTAATTTCTAGATATTTATTCTTAAGCTTTTTTAAGGTCAACGGGTGACCTTGTTTTTGTGTCTATCTTTTAGATAGATATGTATATAAAGTATAGTATTGTATAGAATGTATAGCAGAGCCTTAAAAATCCTTTATTTCTGGGGTTTTTAAGGCTTTTTGTATGACAGTTTCTGGTCCTATTTATGACACATTCCCCTCTATTTAAGACATTTCCTAGTCTTATAGGTGACATCTTGTCTTCAATAGGTGACAGAATCTACACCTAATGTGACAAATATTACACCAAGTCATATATTAGGAGAAAATCTGTCATTTCCATTAAAAAAAAGCCTGTAAATACGGTATTTATAGCAGATAGGTGACAGATTCCACACCAAATATGACAAGTTATCCACAATGACATAAGGAATATATGCTTTTTTATTATAATAATGTGGATAAGTGGCATAAATCAAGGCATTTTTAGAGCTATATGACAGAAAACACACCACATATGACAAAATACACACCTGACATATGACATATACTTATGACAAAAAACACACCATAATATGTGACAGCTTTTATACTGTATATTCCAGATGTGACAAATTTTACACCTGGATTTGAGATATTATTTTGACATAAATCCTCTATTTATGCGGTTTTCGTCGTATTTATGACAGAAAACACACCACATATGACAAAACACGCATCATGTCATATAGCCCTATGTATGACAAATTTCACACTTAATAAATAATCAGCTAGAAACGGCGATTTTACGGGCTTTGTGAAGTATTACTATTGCCAATATATATGACAAAAAACACACTAAAAATGATATTTGGATGCTATAGATATGACAGAAAACACACCATATTATATACTGATATCCTGCAGCTAACATATGACAAAAAACACACCATAACTTATGAAGTCCCAAACACCTTGTAAATACTGGGTTTTTCATATATAAATATACTCTTGGGTATGACAAAAAACACACTAAAAGACATTTTACCTCTTATGTCTTTGAATAATTTTGTCATATTTATTTGAATTTACAGCATTAAATCATTATAATATAAGGCATGACAAACAAAGATTATGTCACATAGGGGAATAAATAATGGCTATTAAAAGGCAAGATAAAAATGGTAATTATCGAGTGGTTGACCCAGTCACGGGAGAATTCATTGATGAACCACTTACACATAATGTCGGACAGATTCCTCATCAGACTTCATATACTATGCATGGTAAAATCATCGACCAGGATGAATATACTACTGATATTGTTGAGACTGATGGAACTCCAGCATTATCTGATGATGATGAACAAATCAGACGTTATATTAAGGAAGCAATTTCAATTGATAATTTAGTTGAGACATTTAATGATAATTCCCATCTTACATTATTAAAACTTTTAGCTCTTCAGGATAACAAGCATCCATTAAAAAAAGGTGGTGTTGGTATCGCCTATCGTACAGATGCACTTATCATGAATTGTAAGATGGAGTTTTCAACAGACGAGAATATTGTCTTCGATGCAATTCTTGGAACAATGTCTTCATTTCCTGATGATAGGACATATCGTATTGAACCTTCTGATTTCTTCAAATTTTCGAAGTATTCTGATGAGAAATATTTATATGCTATTTTCAGATCAGGCACAGAGAAGTTAAAGAATCGTCATCTTTTATTTGAAGATTTAGGACCAGATGGAGAAGATGAAATTATCGTACCATGGTTCAATATTTTGAGATATCATAAAGGCAAAAAAGGCGAAACTGCATATATTGAATTTGCACCATCCGATTTCTTTAAAGATTTAGCTTTATGTTCTCAGTTGGTTCATGGAGCTTATGGTGCATTAGAAGTTACAACTCAGCTCCAGGGTAAATACACTATTGCTTTATATTGGTATTTGGAGAACAAAAAGAATTATAAAGAGTATCCTACTGCTACTCCTGGTGTTTTCAACATTTCGCTTGATGAATTAAAGCATCAGTTCTCTATTCCACAGTCATATAAAAAAGCTGATATTGAACGTCGTGTTTTGAAGCCTGCTTATGACAGCATTAATGCTGTTCCAGAATGTGATTTCACTTTCGAGTACAAACCAATTCTAGCTCATGGAGTTACTCAGGGTTATTCATTTATAGTTTCTTCTAAGAGATATATTGAAGCTACTTCTTATAAAGTAGAAGATGTTTTAGATGATGATGGTTTATTTGATGAAATCAAAACAATTATCACATTATCAAAAATCAGCTTCACTGATGATGAAATTAAACGTATTGCTGATGCAGCTAGACGTTGTAAAAAAGATAGCTCTTATATGATGGAAATTATTACTGCATTCAAAAAGCGCTGCGAGATGAATTCTTTAGAATCTATCAATGACAGAGTTGGCTACATTTGTAAAATGATTGCGCAAGGAACTTCATTTGATAATGACTCTAATAATATGAAGAAAAACAATTCATTTAATAATTTTGAGCAACGAGATGATGATATGGATCTTATCGAAAAAAAGCTTTTAGGTAGATAAATTCCGTGAAACATTTCTATTAACATCGTCTCTTAATTGAAAATCTTTTTTACGTCCGTAAACCTTGATTTTATCACGTTTAACATGTATTATATAAGTATATTACACCACCACTATGGTGGTGTTTTTATTTCTACAAACAATTATTTAATGTTTCACGGAAGGATATTATGAAAGGAAAAAACATCATTATTCCAGATAGAATATTTCATAAAATATGGAATCTATCTCTTGAAGCTGAAAACTTTTCTGAACTATATAATTCTCTTACTGACAGTAACTCTTCCTATTATATAGACTTTTATAAATATGGTTTTCAGTTAGAACTTATATATGATACATTGCAAAAAATATATCATATATCTAATATGTCGATTTCTGATTTGCTGAAAGAATATAATTTAAAAAAGGCAACTCTATCCCATCGATTTTGTATCCCAATTCGAACTATTGAAAATTGGTGTAATGGTACTGGTAAATGTGCACCATATATTTTATTGATGATTTTGGAATGCTATAACATTTCATATTTGCCAGAAAATGTTTATACTGAAAGTCTTTTCTCAAAAGACAATAAGACAGTATCCACAAAAAAACGTAACAAAAATATAAAGATTGAAGAAATACAAAAAAATGTTGAAAAAGAGCAGGATTATTCAAAACTTCCTCTTGATGATATTGACGATTTGTTAGATAATATAAGCCTAGAGACTTTTTCAATAAAAGATTTCGAACAAACGCATTCTATAGATAATAGCTCTTTTCTTTCCGAAACAGACTATCTTAGAAAGCATATGAAATAATTTTCACATTGTGAACCGCATGTTAAATATTTAACAAACATTTCACATAGTGAACTGACAAAAACTAGGAGGAATCATGGCAAAAACAATTATTTTTGGAAACCAAAAAGGTGGAGTAGCAAAAACTACAAGCACATACAATGTTGCTACTCAGTTATCGATGAAAGGATACAGAGTTTTGATGATTGACTCAGATCCTCAGGCATCACTTACTATAATCACTGGTCTAGTACCAGAAGATTATGAAGATAAAAACCTCTCTGCTCTCCTTTATGATAAGGATGGCGAGCTGGATATTCACGATTGTATCATTCCATTAAACGAAGATGGTAGTTTGGCAATCATTCCAACAGATATTTCAATGGCAAATGGAGATTTGGACTTTGTTTCAAGACCAGGAAACGATAAACTTATCAAAAATGAGATAAATAAGGTAGATGACGAGTACGATTTCGTATGTATCGACTGTTTACCATCACTTGGTATTATTTCTGTAAATGATATTGCTGCATCAGACTTCATTATCGGTTGTGTAGAACCTGGCTATCAGGCAATGAGAGGAATAGAGTATTACGCAAAGGTAATAAACCGCTATAGAAACAAATATATGTATCCAACAAAGTTTATGGGTATTATTATTTCAAAAATTGCTAGAAATAACGATTGCAAAGATATAACAGAGGTATTAAAGGATGAATATGATGTTTTAGGTGAAATTCCACTTTCTGTTGAAGTTTCAAAGGGAGAAATTGACGGAGTACCAGTATCAAAGAGAAAGCCTGGTCACATTTCATCATTAGAATATTCAAAAATAGCTGATATTATTATTAATGAAACAATAGGTTAAATAAGGAGGGGAAAATGGCAGAAAGAGTTAACAGATTTGCCAAAAAGCAAGAGGCTGTTTCTTTAAGAGATTTAACAACTAGAGAAAAAGATGCTCCGAACACATCGGAAATTGTAGCTGATCTAGCACTAGATTTATTAGATTTTGATGAAAACAACGAATTCTTATTTGGATATAGAGATTTAGAGAGAATTAAGAATACAATTGATGAATCAAAGCTAACAGCTCCTCCAATTGTATATAAAAAGGAAGATGGAAGATACTTAATCGCATCTGGTCATACTCGTGTTAAGGCTTTAAAGGATTTAGGCAAGAAAAAGGTAACATGTCAAATAATGGCATTACCTAATAGCGAAGATCAGATTAAAAAGAACTTAATCTATTTAAATACACAAAGAAGAGAAGCTCCATTATATATTGCAAGAAACATTAGCGAATATGAAAGCATCTTAAGAAGAGAAGGCTTCAAAGGAAGTATGGACCAGGAGCTTGCAAAACAGTTTGGGTATAAAAAGACTATGTTATATAGATATAAGAAGATTCTTTCTATTCCAAAACAAATGCAGGAGCTTTGTGCATATGATGAAGTGGCATGGTATTCACTTGTTGATAACTATGCAGATGTTCCAGAAGATAAAATGGACGAATTTTGCAAGAGTGTTTTAACTATCCTAGAAGATGAAGGTCATGTTAGTAATAAACAGATTGATGATTTAATAGGAAGTTATACACATAAGACTGTCGATAAAGCTGAAAAAACTGACGAAGAAATACAGAAGCCCGAAAAGCTTTCAAAGAAATTTAAAAAGCTCGTATCAATCACATATAATGATGAAATCAAAATCAGAAAGAAAGATAAAGAGGAAGTTAGAGCACAGGCTATAGAGTTAAAAGAGTATTTGGAAAAGATAATCGAAGCATGTGAATAATTGATAAAATAAAAAAGACTCCGAAAGGAGTCTTTTTTATTTTATTTTAATTTGTTCAAAAGAGTTCCAAGTTGCTCTAAAATCTGAGACCTTTCATGAAAAGATACATCTTCAGGAATATTATCAAATGCTATATTAAGCAATTCAAATCCATGAGCTGTATTATCTCTAAAGCGTTCTAAGTCATTATGCTCAAATGCGATAGGAATATTTTCCGAGGCAGAAGAACATACGTTCTGGATATTTGAGCTGCTTTTTACTTCATCGTCCTGGTTAATAGTACCTGATTCATCAGTGTGTTTTTCTATCTCAGTTTCAATCTCTTTGGTTAAGGATGATTGTTCTTTAAGATTCTTAATACACGCCTGAGTTTCAGCTTTTGAAAGAGGCTCATCCCCCTTTTTTTGCAGTGTTTCTTCTATTAATCTAACTGCTTCTAGCTGTAAATCTTCATCAAGGCTTGATAATTCAGAAATACCTACATATGAAAGTTTTCCTTCACCAATCCAAGCTTGAACTTTTTCAGGATATTTAAGAATACGTCTTAAATATTTGACCTGTGTAACACTTATACCAAAAACTTCTGCAATCTTATCTTGTGTGTTTCCTTTAAACTGCTCAGGCTTAAGGACGTGTTCAATATAATAGTTGATAGCTCTAGCTTTATCTAAAGGATTGAGCTCTCTATTGTTAATATTTAGTCTGATTAATTTCTTTGCTTTATCAATCTCATCTGTAATATCTTCAATATGTACTGGTATCTCTTCAAGGCCAGCCATAATAGCAGCAGCAAAGCGCCTGTGACCAGAAATTATCTCGTATGTATTGTTTTCATGGTTTTCTATAACATCGATAGAGCCAATAAAGCCAACTTCCTTAATATTATTAGCTAGAGCTTCAATACCATCCATATTAAAGATAGTTTCATTGTCTGGATTTTTAGTTATGTATTTAACTGGTATATTTATAATTTTAGAATCACTCATAATATTCTTCCCCTTTTGTTCGTACTTTCATACTATACCACATTTTAATCTGGAGGTCATCGGGTGACCTTAAGAAAATTAAAGAGTTGTGAAAAATTTATGACGTGAGCACTTGCAAGGAGAATCGAAAATGAAGGTATCGCATCATTTGATGACACAAAATTATATAGTGGTAATTTACTGATATAACAAGGCAAATAATAACGCTAATACAATGCGAAAGAGTTTCTTCCTATTATATACAGCGAAAACTCGCAAGATCTATTTGTTTATATAATTAGCACAATTCAAACAAAAAGAGCGTTTTAGATGAATAGATTTACTTTGAGAAAATCCTCAAAAAGGGGTTTACAACAGGGGATTTAGGTGATATTATAATCGAGCACTGAGGGACAGCAAGTCACACAG